>NZ_AVHW01000023.1 GCF_000449425.2 Clostridioides difficile CD160 | reverse complement strand
TTGCTGTAAATATTGCAGTAGTTGAATTATAAGAGGATATATTTAATTTTGGTTTAGTGTTGCCTTTTGTGAATGTAACAGTTTTATCTAACATTTTACCACCAGCAACAGTACCAAGCTCAATAGTTATATTATTTACAGAATTAAATACTAAATTAGATAAATGTTCATCAGTTAAATCTATAGTGTAATTAGAATCTACTGTATTATTTTTTTCACTTATTACAACATCATTTAATTTTACAGTTATTTTAAAACTAACATCAGGATTGCTATCATAAATATTATATTTTATACTGCAAGCATCTCCAATTACACTTAAATCATTATCTATAGAAATGTTAGGATTTGACACAACTTGAACAGTAGTATTCTGGTAAATAATATCATCTTCATATATAATTTTCTCAGCACCTATATAACGATAAACTTCATATGAAGCAATCTTATAAACCTTAGTTTCAGTTATATTCATAGACTTTGATTTACTTAATTTATAACTTCCCCAATAAATAGTATGATAAGTACTGCCAGAATCAACATCAACCTTCTCAGCATGAATATCAAACTGAGAATAGGTACCTTTTCTTCTCCTAATAGTCCTATTAACATCATAAGTAGTCATTTAATCACCTTCCTTTCTACATTGGTATCAAGTTACTGTTTATACTAGATATAATGCTAGTTTTATTCCCTTTTATCTCTTGCATTACTTCTTTTAATGCTCCTTCAACATTATCACTTTCAAATAAGTTATCTGTATCTTTTATAGTTGTTTTCTCTGCTGTTGTTTCTATACTATCTACACTAGTTTTTACCTCATTCAATGCACTAACTATATTTGTTTTATCTGTTGTTTCAAGTAGTGTTGTATCTCCTATTTTATTGTTTAACTCTGTCTTAGTAGTTTCTATGTTGCTTGTTAACTCTGTTTTAGTTGTATCAATTTTAGTGTCTAACTCTTGTATATCTTTGAGTGTTGCTAGTATAACAGTTGGGTCTACTTTTAGATTAATGTTAGCCACATTGGATACAACTAATATTACTTTTATTAATAGTTCTTTTACAGTCCCCGAATCTGCTTTAGGTTTGTATGTCGCCGGATAACTAGAAATAGCTAATAATTGATTTTTAGAATCAAATAATCCAACTTCCCTTATTTCAAATCCTCCAACATCCCCTGGTATGAATTTTTGTATTACTACCCAGTTCGGATTGTCTTTATCTGATTGTGCATGTTCAAGCGTACTTTCCCAAACTACATTTTTTAGAGCTGTTTGACTCTCTGTTAGAGTATAAGAAGTCCCCCCACCATCTCCAACTTTTATTTTTGCAAAATCTACTTTCTCACCTGTGATACTTGCATTTGCTATTGCTGCCTTGCCAATGTCAGTCACTAAAGTAAAATATTGTTGTTCTGCCAACTTTATCACCTCATTTCTATTTTTTAGGATACAATGTTACTTTTTCTAACGCTCTATCATTTCCACTACAAATAGCTATTTCTCCAAAACTCTCTAAATTTCTAGGTACATAAGGGTATATTGTAACTGTTTCTCCTGCACTAATCGTCGCACCTGTATAAAGTCCACTTTTATCAAATAAAACTCTCTTAAATTTATGCTCTAAATGTGCTGGTTTTATCTCTTCTATTTTCTTATCTAACTCCAAGATAGTGTTATAACTACAATTATTTGTTATAAAACTAAGCGTAAAACTAAATAGATTACTAAATACTTCTATATCAACATTAGTCTTTGTATAAGCTTCTGATATGGCTTTTATTACTTCTATTGTAGTTGTACCTTTGCCACGCATTTTAGCTTTTATATTACTTCTTCTAGTATCAAAATCCAACTTAGAATTTGTTTTTATTTTTAATAGATCTTCCCAGTCATCAAGTCCCCAAGTTGCTGTATCTATAAAAAACTGATCTAATAAATCATTCTTTTCATCAAGTAATGTTAAAAGTTCATTTTCAAGTGCATCTTGAATTTGTATGTCAATTTCATTGTTTGCAAAACTTGGTAGGTAATCAATTAACTTCAATTTAACTCACCTCGATATTAAATGTAACATTTGAAACAGCAGGAACTTTTTCTTCATCAACTATTATGTTTTTAATATCTTCATTGATAAGTAGATTTTTTATATCATGCACTCCTTCTATGCTTGCTAATAAACTCATTACTTTTATATAAATAATCTCTCTTGAATTTTCTATTAAATAAGAATTTATAATATCTAAAAACATAACCTTTATAGATTCAATATCATATCCATTTTCAAGTGTTAAGGTTGCACTAATGCTAACATCAAAAATACTTGGTGTAACAACTGTAACAATAGGTCCAATTGGTTTTTCTTCTTCTATATGTTCAGTACATCTTTGTAAAATTTCATTATCTACAGATTGATTATTTTGACCATAAAGTAAAATCTTGATTGTACCTGGACCATCCCATCTAGGAATTACTTTAGCATTATAAACTCCTTCAACTTCTAAAGCCCAAGCCTCATAATGAGCTTTATTGCCACTTGTGGCTTGATTTTTCTGTATTTTATAAAATCTTTCTTTTAACTCTTCATCTGTTTCTATTTCTGCTCCACCCTTTAGGTCCAGTTCATTATAAATTTTAGTTACTCCATTTATTTCTTCTATAAGTTTAAATTCTGTGTTAGCTGATAAATTATACTTAATACCAACCTCTAAAGCCTGTATAGGGCTTACATTTAACTTACTATCTTCATCTATTGTAATATCTTTAATAACTATAAATAGTAAATCACTGTGAGATACTATTGTTCCATTTGGTATTTGAGTTCCTATTTTGCCTTCAAATGTTACTTCGCCTATTGCTTCTGTACCTAACTTTCTATACACACCAAATTCATTGACTCTTCTATCAAGGAAATCGTCAAAATTATCTTGAATAAAAACTCTCTTATGTATATAAGAAAGTTCTATATATAACTGTGCCAGTTCTGAATTAACAGGTGAAACTATATTATAAAGAGAAGATCCTTGACCTTTATAAAGAGGCAAATTTATGTTATTTAAAGTTCTATTATTTAAGGCACTAAATGATTGGCCATTATACAAACGTAATCTCCTCCTCTCCATAAATTGTTTTTACATTTAAACTTATAGATAAATTATCATCCTTAAATTCTGTACTTGTTACATTAACTTCTAATATATATGGATTAATTAGGAGTGCTTCTTGTATATATCTCTTTGCTTCACTTTCAGTGAGGCCTTTAGTATATTTTTGGCCAATCAGATTTTTTATATCTGTTCCATAATCCCACTCATATATTAAATGAACATACTTATCTGTCCTTATTGTTTTATAAATCCATACCTTGATTGCTTCATTTCTTTCAACTACTTTAAAGTCTCCGTTTTCAATTAGCTTTTCATCTTTTTCAAAATTCCAAGCAAATTCCTTGAAAATAGGTAATTCTTTATTGGATGGAGAAGAATAATCCTCTGGAACACCCATGAAAGGGAAGATTGTACTCATTATAAACTCACCAACTTACTTACAACAGCAAACTTATCGCCTATTTTAAACATTATTACCATATCTCCAGATTCAAGATTATTAATAAAAGGGTTTTTTATATTATGTTTGTGTTCTTGATTTATTTCTGTTTCAAATGTTTCTATCTGACTATTAAGTATCCAACTATCTATCAAAAGATTTTCTTTTTCCAATAAAAGATTATTTATCTCTATCTTTAAATCTGGCAATTTATTTTTAACTTTACCAATAAAAAAAGAAGGTTGATTATGATATTTACCTTCTTTTCTCATTATTCCTATAAATTCATTAATTGGATCTGCCATTCTATCACCTCTTTTTATAAAACTCTTCGAGCTGTAGCAAAGTTTTTAGTATAATAACTACTGCTTGTTTTGCTTATTTTAACTACATCACCTGTTTGTGGGGCATGTAGAAATTCTCCATTACCTATATATAAACCAACATGACTAACTGGATTATGGAAAAATACTAAGTCTCCTACTTGCAAATTACTTTGCTCTACTTTTTTACCAACTTTAGATTGTTGGTTAGATGTTCTTGGTAAATTAACATTAACTTTTTTAAAGCAATATACCATAAGCCCAGAACAGTCAAAGTTACTTGGTCCATTACCACCCCATTTGTATGGTTTGCCTAGATGTTTTTTTGCCTCTGCTATTACTGTTTTTGCTCTTTCTGTCATGTTTCCAGCATAACCACCTATTATTATTTTTCCTTTTCTTCTTCCAAAAGCCATCATATCTTCTACATTTCCAAATAAAATATCTAATGATATGTTCCATCCTTTTCTATGATTATTGCAGAGCCGACATCATTTACTTTGTAAGTTCCATCTCGATTTGAAACTCCTGTAACTAACTGTATTTCATCACCATATTTTAATAATGGATGTTTATCTAAGAAATCTTTTGTATAGTAAGATTGTTTGAAAGCACCAACCATAGGGGCGGCACATGTTTTTTTAGAAGGGTCTAATTTTTTCTTTCTACAATCTGTATCTCCACCTTCAGATTTTCTAGGACAATATGCAGTAAATTCAGCAGGAAACTCTGTTCCTCCAGTATACTCTGAACTGCCATCTTCTTTTTGTTCATCTTGCCCAGCAGATTTTTCATCCATAATATTTTGAAAGTTAAGTTCAAGTTCAATCTGATAATCTCCATTTTGCCAAATATGTTTATCTGTATCTATATAAAAAAGTCCTATTAATTTTGTATATGAATCTTTTACTTTTACACCTCTACCAGTTATACAGCTTATATCACCATATCCTTTTAAAGAGCAAGTTCTTTCTATGTCTTTAAACTCATTATCTATATCTACAGTGTCATTTTCTTGTTGTTGTATTACCTTTTGCATAATTACTCCAACATTTTTAAATATAGAGTCATTTATTTTTTCATTAATCTTGTTACCATACTGATCAACAACCAGTACTTTATTTTTCACGTTCTCCATGCTTTCTGAAAAGGTTGTATTAATAAGATTAAAACCTTCTTCAAAGGTAATATCTAGAGTAACAATTCCTTTTTCAATTACATTAAATTTATCAAGATTGGCTTCTATCATGTATTTTTTCTTTGTTGTTTTGCTTGCTTCTGTGTAAACACTCATTATAGTATCATAGCCAGTTACACCAATAAACATTTTTGTATATTTAACATTGGTTCTAGGCAAATTACCTAGTGGGAGTTTATTATCTACAAAAACCTGTTTTGCAATATCTTCAACCAATTTATCTTTAAAATTATATGAAACTTCACTTTGTAAAAGTAAAAAACCCATATCTTTTGCAGTAAAATCAATACTGTTATTACTTGAATCGAGAGATCTGTCTATTATCATGCCTCTAAATATCTCTTTATCATCTACATAGAAACAAATTGTACTTGCTACTGGAATATTTATTTGCCTAAAATTAATATCAGATGCTGATTGAATTATAGAAAATTCAAGTGTTCTTGATGGCGATCTATAATCTCCAGACCAGGTACATTTGTCTACTAAATCAGTTATATTATATATATTTCCGTTTTTTATATGAACTTGTATTTTGATTTTATTAATTATAAATCACCATCCTTTTATGGAATTATTAAAATCCATCCATTTTGTATTATGTTTGGGTTTTTAATTTTATCCTTATTGGCTTTGTAAATTTTCTGCCAAAGGTCACCATTTCCATAATATTTCTTAGCTATCTTAAAAAGAGTATCTCCTTCAATGACCTTGTGAGTTTTTTGCTTAGTCTCAAATCCTTTTGTAATGGGTAGGTCAATACTAGAAGATAAATCGTCATCCTTAGCATTGACCTTAGATATTTTTATTCTTTTATATTCTTTTAAACTTAAGGTAAAATAAACATCTCTTGAACAATCTTGTTCTTTGTAATTAAAATCTGCTATGATACATTCAAAGTTTACATTAGTTTCTGTAATTATAAATCTCAATATAAATCCCTCTTTCATCCAGCCTTGTATTAAATTTACGCAGTCATAAGGTTTTGGGAATCCATTATAATTACAGAAACTATATTCTTGATTAGGGAAAAAAGATGATAGTTCTATAGTTTTAAGTCCTAATCCTCCAAATACTGCAATATCTCCAACTCCTAATATATTGGATGTATTTATTGTTGCATTTCCATTTATTTCAAAAGAAGGTGGTAGAATAGGGAATCTAAATGCATTATCTGCTTGTCTTAACCATATTTCCATTAGATACCTCCTAAAGAACTCCTCCAGCATTTGCAAGACATATTTTTTTGTTTAGTTTTTTTACAATTTTATCTATGTCTGCTTCTTCTCTTACAATTATTGTATCTGCTAACTTATCAAGAAATAAACTTCCATTTGAGCTATTTCTCTTATATTGATTGGCCTCTTGTTTAGTTAAAAGTTTTTCTCCTTCATGTGCTCTAATTAGATAATCATTTCTAGGAATTCTATTTATACCAAATGCTCCTCTTGTGTTAGTTCCAGCAGCATCTGCTCCTTTTCCAACTTGTAGACTAGGACCTTTTTTAAATATTTCTATAGTTCCTTTAATTGGATGTTTAAAGAAATCTTTAAGCTTATTCCAAGTTTCCTTTACTCCTTTAACTTTATCTTTAAAAAATGAATCAGCAAGATCTATTACAGGTTCCAGTATTCCGCTAACTAAATCGACCAAACCATTCCATATAGATTTAACTATACCTACTCCGCCATCAAATATTTGTTTAAGACCATCCATTGTCTGGTCAGCATTTCCTGTTATAAGTCCCATTACAACATTTATAATTCCAGATATAAAAGATATAATTCCGTTTATAATTCCAGAAACAGTTGTAATTATTGCTGTTAATGTATTTAAAAACCATATAAATGCTAAAATTATGCCACCAACAACACCAGCTATTGCTATTCCTATAGCTGGTAATAATTGTTGCCCTATTTGTGATAGGAAAGGCAAAAATCCTTGAAACCAAGCTTTAACAGGTGCAAGTGCTTGACCTAAGTTTTGAAATGCTAATTTTATGCCATCAGTAGACTTTTTCATATTGTCCATTGGTTGGCTTACCTGGTCTACTGTATCTCCAACTTGTTTAGCTGGAGTAAAAAAATCAGTAATCGCTTGTTTAACCTTATCAAAACATTCTTTTAAATTATCTAAGTGTGGCTTTAAAGGTTCAAATGCTTTTACTAGATTATCTATATTTGTCTTGATATTTCCTACTAATATATCCTTTAACTCATTAAATTTATCTTTTATTGAAGTTATTGATTCTTTGAATTTATTCTTAAAACTTACTCCAGAATCCTCTAGAACCTTTAGTGCAGGTTTAACATCATTTAATATCTTATTTTGTAGTTCTGTAAATTTAGTTTTTCCAGATTCAACTCCTTGACTTATAGAATCTGTCATAGGTTTAATAAAAGTTTTAAAATCACTAAATGAACCTTTTAAATTTGCCATTGTTTGTTTTAATCCACCTGTATTTGGTGCAGATTTTCCAGCTGCATCTGCTGCTTTACTTCCAGGTATATTCACATTTGTTTTAGTAGATATTTTTGCGGTTGCTTCAATTGGATTTTCTAAGAAGGTTCTTAAATCTCTCCATTTATCTGTAAGCCATTTCGCTTTATCCTTAAATAAACTATCTACAATATCAGCCACTGCTTCTATTGGAGCAGTTATAAAATCTATGAAACCTTTCCAAATTGATTTTATAATTTTAGTTCCACCATCAAATATTCGCTTAACTCCATCCATCATTTTTTTACTATCACCTGTGACAATACCTATAATTAAATCAAAAATACCACTTAAAATAGATGCTAGACCATTTAATACATTAGTTATAGTATCTACAACAGCTCTAAATGCCGTTGCCAAAGTAGATAAAATTAAAACTAATTTTGCTATATGAAACCCTATTACACCAATTAAGATAGGCCCTAACACCTTCATTATCACACTACCTAAATTTAATATAGATGCAAATAATGGTCCAAGTGAAGATAATAATTCTTTAAATTTTTCACCTAATTGTTTAAGTGCAGGCATACAAAAACTTACTATAGGTTTTGCGAATTCTACAAATGATTTTACTAATGAATTAACTTTATTTCTAAAGACTTCAGACTTAGCATAAGCAACAGTAAATGCTACTGACAATGCAATTATAGCTGTTATAGTCCATCCTATAGGACCCATTATAGCCAAAAATACTGCACTTAATGGCTTCATCCCGATTACAAAAGCTCTGAAAGCAACTTTTGCTTTTAGTATTATTGGAACAAAGAAACTAAATACTCCTATAGCCTTTGAAACAATTAAAGATACTGCTCCTATAGTTAATAAAAGTACACCAAATGCTCCAACTGAAAGCATTACATTGGTTATAACTCTTTTTATTGGTTCACTTAAGTTATTGAACCAAACCGTCATTTTAGTTAAATTATCAACTACAGATGCTATTGCTGGTTTTAGTTGATAGTAAATAGTAATTCCGGTTTCTTCGAGGGCTGACTTTAAGGTTGCAATTCCACCCTTAGTATTGTCCTTCATTACATCAGACATTGTTTTTAAGGCACCTTTTGAGTTATCTATCTTTTTCTTTAAACTATCATACTCATTTCCAACTCCATCAAGTAACTTTTGTAACGTTTTTAATTGAGTTTTTCCACCTATAGCGGCCAAGTAATAATTTTTCTGTTTATCAGTCATATCTTTTGTTTTATTTGCAACTTCTTTAAGTACATTTGACATACCTTTAAATTTACCCTGATTATCAAATGCACTTACTCCAAGTTTTTTCATTGCCTTACCTGCTTGGCCTGCACCTGTTGTAAGGTTTATCATGATTGAGTTTAAAGCATGGCCTGCATCTGTACCTTTAACGCCTCTATTTGCAAGTATTCCCATAATAGCAGTTGCTTCAGATAATGGAACTTTTAAGTTACTAAATGTACCACCTGCAACATTAAATGCTTCCATTAACTGTTGTATGTTTGTATTTGATTTAGTAGATGCATTTGCAACCTTATCTAAGTACTCACTTAATCCAGCACCAGCTAGTACTTTGCCACTTTTACTTACTTTATCAACTTCTAAACACATAGAACTCATACTATCAGTTACTAAATCAGATGCTAAACCAAGGTCCATAGAGGCTGCCTCTGATAAATTAAGTACTGGCATTAAAGCATGCATTGACTTTTGAACATCCCATCCAGCAAGCCCCATATATTGAAGTGCATTGGCAGAATCAGCAGCAGTTTTAGTTGTAGCTTTCCCAGCATCTCTAGCAGCCTTTGACATAGCTTCAAAATCACCTGGTTTTAAAGAATTTCCAAATGTAGCCTTAACTTGAGACATGGCACTTTCAAATTCTGTTCCAACTTTTGTTGCAGCAGCAAATGCTCCACCAACTCCAGCAGTTATAAGTCCTCCTGCTTTTAATGCACTTGTACCAACACTTTTTAAATTGTTCTGGACATTATTTAATGCTCTTGATGCTTGAGAGGATGAATCATGTAAAGCCCTAGTATTAGCCGCTACTCTTCTTAAAGTTGAACTTGCTTCATCTCTCATTTTTATTACTGCTTGTAAAACTTTTGTACTAGAACTCATAGATTAAAACAACCTCCCAGCACCAGATTTTATTTCTTCTCTTTTTTCATCCAACTCTTGATCTATAAAAACACTAACAATTTCTTTTTCACCTTTTAGCATACGATAAGAAACGGATGGCATTATACCTTTATACTTAAATAATAAGTACATTAAGTTAACTTCTCCATCCGTTTTAATTAGTTTTTTATTTCTTTATTTTTTTCCTTCTGTCTTTTTTTATCTCCCTCAGCATCTATGCCATTTACTTTATTAACTTCCTCATATAGATTATCAATTTCTCCAGCTAAGAGTAATTTTTTTATAAGATCCTTAGGGGTTGCCAAGCCCATATTTTCTACAACTTCCATATTTCTAAAAATAGGACATGCCTCAAGTATTGTGTTAACTTTAAGTTCATAGACATTAACATTTTCTAAATTACCACTATCTACGTCCAATGAATTCATTCTTATCTCATCAAAACGTTCTGGATCAATAGCATTACATTCAATCTCTAAGGTATCATCTAATTTTTTGCAATATAGCTCATATATACTAGATGGCAGTTTTAATTTACCTGCATCCATATTTAATAATTTTTCAACTGTGTTCATATAATAAAAATCCTCCTATTTTTCTGTAATTTTATCTAAGTATTTAAAGCCTTCAAAAGTAAATGGAACTTCTATTTCTCCTGGTTTTCCTGCTTCCCAGTCTGCTAAAGTTAAATCATCAAGCATGCAACCATAAAGTGCAACTCTTTCAGCTCCATAGGAATCTGGATCTTGTAACTTACTTATTACAGTAAATTTGAATGCTTTTCCTTCGTTTAGCATACTTTCAACATATTCTCCAAATAAAGAGCTCACTTTAAATAAGGTTATAGAGCCCTTTCCAGATGCTCCAATAAGTTTTTGTCCAACCATTAACTGCCCACAAACTTTAATTTCTTCTTTTTCTAATTCAACTTTTGCTTCTAACCCTTTTACAGATGTTAATTGTCTCCCATCTAGCCAACATTCTCCAAATGTACCAGATATTATTCTACTTGGGTCTATTTTAGCTTTCAAATTTTAACCTCCAAACTACATAGAGATGTCTAAATACACATCTTCCATAGCATCTATTAATTTAATTTTTGCTTTTAAAAATACAATTGTATCAGTGTTACATTCTTTTATTTGTTGTTCCTCCATATTAGATACATCAATATGATTTTCTTTTAACCATGCTCTCTGAGCATCTAAATTAATTTCTATTGTTGAACCTGGGTCAATTAAACCATCTTTTTCTAATTCTTGAAGATATAATTGTATTGCAACAATAAGTAAACACTTATTATCATAAGTGTTTGGTGTTTTTCCTATATAATTTTTTACAATTATTTTTTTAATATCGTTATGAATTTGATCTAGTGTATCAACCAACTTAATCTTTTTGAATATATCACCTTTTGAATCAGTAATTGTTGTAAAAGATGTAACTCCTCTAGCGATCACTATAGCTCCACTTTCTTTTATTAAAATTAGCTCTCCATTATTTATCCTTGTATTTGCTTCAGTTCTTGTTAACTTAGGTATATTAGTAACTTCTGGTATTTCTGCATATGTTACAGATTGAGTTGATGGAGTTCCTGCAATAAAACCTGCTATTCTTGGCAGAAATTCATTTGAAGTATATTTCTTACCATCAATTTCAATATCAGTTGTTGTAAAGTTTATTATACCTTCATAATCTGCTATATTATTTGCAGTTATAGCCTTAACCTTTATTTTATTATCTTCTCTCATCTTATTAATCCATGCTTTGATTTTAGGCAATTCTTGCTCTGTCTCCTCTGGCATACAAAGGTAATTAAATTCACAAGTTTCAAGAAAGTCTAGAGCATCATCTATTGATTTATCTACATCTAATGCGTAGACTAATATCTTATTTGGAGGATATATATTTCCTCTCATTGCCATCTTTATATAGTTTAAATTGTCAGCAGAATAGCCATTTGGAATATCTTCTATTTCCTGTATTTCAATCAATCCTGTATTCTTTGTATCTTTTAAAATAAGTGCTACAATACCACCAGAACGTTTAACAAAAGTTTTTCCAGCTTGAATAAAGGATATATTAATTTCTGGTAAACCCATTTAATCACTTCCTATCTTTAAATCTACACTTTCCATAGTTTCATATGTTTCTTTACTAAAGTAAATCTCTTCAAAATAAGATACAGTAATTAGGAAAGTTAATTTATAACCTACAGAATCTTTTACAATTGATGGAGATATATTCTCTATAGTTAAACTCCTATCTTTAACTCTAATGCTTCTATTAAATATTTTTTCTAATCTACTTTGTATGTCATATAAATTTAATTTATTTTTTCTAGCCTTTTGATAATATTCAACATCTATGAATATCTTTTTAGTATCTAAAACTTTATTTGCAATATTATTAGAAACAGGTAAAAGTTGCACAAAAAAACAAGCCTCCTCAAAGCCTTGTATATTATCCTCATTAATAAAAATATCTGTATCTCTAAACTCATTTTCTATTCTTTCATTAACTGCTATTATAATATCTCTGTTTGTAAGCAACTAATCACCTATCAATCAAATAAATTTGCTTTTGCGCTTGTCATATTTTCTTTTGTTTTTTCAATTCCCTTTTCAACCATGAATACACCAGGAACAACTCCACCATTTTTAGTTGCATGGCCATCATTTACGAGTGTGGCATATTCAACCTTATCTTCAACAATATAAGTATCATATTCAGGCTGATTTTCTTCCCATCCATTTTTTAACTTTTCAGTCTTTACAGGAGTTTCATCTCTTATATTTTCTGCTAGTTCTTGCCCAGTTTCTTTTGTAAACTTCTTGATTTTTCTATTGAAATTTGATGCATTTAACTTTAAATCTAAGGCTAATGCTTCAAAAACTCCTAAATTATCTATTCCCATTATATTCTCTCCGCTTCTGTAATAGGTATTTCCATATGGCTTGGATATATATTTGCCTTAGAAACCTTAAATATAGCTTCTTCTCCATGACTATAAGTTGCATTTATAGTGTCGCCTGTTTTTATATCCACTTCTGGTCTGCAAAATAACTTTCTATTTATGACTATAGCTCCAATATCACCATTTACAATAGCTTCTTCTTTTCTTGAAATTGCACATGGGATATCTTCAGCTATAATAATATTACTAAAATCATTAGAACATGTTTCTTGATTCCAACCTTTTGACTTTCTGATAATAGTCATTTTATCAAGATAGGTCATTTCTAATATATCTGCTTCTGTCACTTAATCACCCCTTAGTACATATTAACAACACAAAATGGACTTAGAAATTTTTTATCAGCATCAGTTAAAAAAGATGATGAACTCATACTATTTTCAGCAGTTTGCAATGTTAAAGTATTATATTCTATTTTTGTATCACCTCTAGTTATAGCTTTTAAGTTTTTTTCTAGATTATCAAGCCCACTGTTTTTCTTAAGTTCCTCAAATCTTGAAGATAATATTGATATTACTTTTTCTTCCACAAACCCTTCTAGTGCTATACTTAATTCCTGTCTAGAACAATATTCTAAAACCATTTCACTTATTTTATTTATATAAAGGATTATTAATTTATCATATCTATCATTTTCTATTCCTAAAATTAACTTAATACTATCAAGCATTGTACTCATCTAGTAATTGGATTAATTCTTCTTTAGTTTTAGTTGAATATCCCTTTATATTTTTACCTTTAGCAATTTCCATAAGTTCTGGTTTAGATAGATTAAATAAATCATTAGAGATTGATTTAACTTTTTCGATTTTTTCCTCTTTTTTATCAATATTCTCTTTAGTCATTTCTTCTAAATATATTTTAAATCCCTTTAATACTAAATTATTACTTTCATATTCATTATTAGCAAGTCTAATAACGTTATCTTTTTTTAATACAAACATTTATTTCACCTCTACTCTTGAGTAGCCTTTGCTTGTTTTACACATGCTCTACAAAGTTTTATTGGTTCATCTAATAGCCATAAATCATGATACTTTCTATAATCTATTTTATAGGCATCAGCTGATTGATTTTGATCTGGAGTGAATATTCTTGGTTTATCTGTCTTAGATATTGCAATTGGAGCAGATGATGGAGTTATTAACCAGTTTATATCTAGTGCTTTTGGTCCTTCCTTAAAACCTCCTGCTGTCTGACCAGATGTTTTCCCATCCATGAATATATATTCTGTTTTCATTCTTTTTGATGGAACTTTTATTATAGGTACATTATCTATAGATTTTACAATTCTTTTTATATCTCCATCACCAAATTCAATATCATCAAGTTGAGTAGACTGTTCTAAGATACTTGCCACTATACTAGACATACTAATAATAAGAGGTATATCACCAGTTGAATCTTGAATTGATGCTATCTGATATTTTAATTCACTTAAAATACTCGCAGCAGATACTTCATAAGAATATTTTACACGTTCATCAACCTTAGAAACTTCTGAAAATATCTTTGAGTATCTATATGCATCTATTTCTGGTATAACATGTTGCTTTTGAAATAATCCCATTACAGAAGAGGCATTTACAACAAAGTTTGTTTCATTTACATCCATTGAATCAAGCATAAACTCTCTACTTCTATCCATTTCCATTCTTCTAGTTTCATACTCAAGTGTTATTGCTCCTGGAGCATATCCTTTAGATCTATCATAATCTCCTAAACCATCCATAGATACCTTAGGAATCTTTACTTCTCTACCTCCATCATATATAACTTGACCAGAGTTTCTTTCCATCCATCCAGTAGTTGAACCTACCACTATTTGTGAATCTAATTCTTGTTGAAAAAGCGTTACATATTGTAATACATTAGCCATTTATAAAATCCTCCTCTTTTTTAGAAACTATTTAAACCTTGTTTTATCTGCTTTCTAACCTCTGATAGTTCATTATCGCCTTCTTTTCCAGGTGGTGTATATGAACCATCTTTAATCCTTTCATCTACTCTAGATTGAATATATTTTTTCATTGAGTTTTCAAAGATATCTATATTTGCATTTGTTTTTTCATCATCATCAGATAGTAGATATTCAATTAAGTTTGTAGGTATTTTCTTTTCAACTAGAATATCCTTATATTTAGAAATCATTTCTGTATGTCTTTTTTCTTTTTCTAATCTATCCAATTTTTCATTTAGTTCCCTTATAGCCTTTTGTTCCTCTGTTTCATTTGTAGAAGTCCTTTTTAGAACTTCAGCATTTATAAGTGTTTGCATATCTTTTTTCTTAAAGTTTTCAAGTGCTTCACTATGATATTTATTTTTTTCGCTATCCATAAAAGATTTAAAATTAGTATCATTTAAAATCAAAGCCTTAAAATCATCTAATGTAAGTTCTTTTTTATCTTTTAATTTAAATAAATCTACATTTTCCAATAATGAATCTATTTCTGATTCCTCTTCTATATTTTGCAGTAGTTCTATCATTTCTTTTTTCTTCATAATTTTCTCCTTTTTATAAATTTAAACATAACAAATACACATATCAAATCAATATGTGCTAAAGAATAGGTATATATTCACATCTACAATAACAATGCTGTGGTAATGAAGGTCTTGATTCATTTACATAAAAGGTTAGGCCATTATACATACTACAATCATTACATGTTCTAGAATCTAAATCAGCGCAGTACATTACTTTTATAATGCCTTGGGTTTTAAAGAAGTACTCATTCACTTCATTTTGACATCTAGATACTTCAGATTCTACTAATCTTCTTGTTTGACTTGCTCCAGTTGAATATTTATCTCTTATTATTTTCTCTATTTTATTTACAGAAGTTTTTCCATTTAAAAACCCCTTTATTTCTTTTTTAAGAGATTCTTCTATACCTTTTTTATTATTCCAAATCCTATCACTCCAATGCTTACTATCAACTTTGTTGTTTACTATTTTATTTATAATTTTACTGTTAAGATTATTCGTATCTCTAATTTTTACTATTACTCCTAATAAAATTACTAGATTTGAATACTTATTTCTAGATGAATCAGATAAAATGCTTTCTATATCTTTTATTTCTTCATCATAATTATTTGAATACTCATTTATAATTTTATTAAGTTTTGCTCTTAATCTTTTCTTATCTTTAATGCTAATATCTAGATATTCATTGAAAATATCATGTGAAAGCAGTATCTTAGCCACTTCTATTAAAAGTTTATCTCTATTTTCTCTTTGATACTTATAAAATGATTTTGTTCTATTTTCAGCAGATTTATATATATCTTCAGTCAATTTAGTTATAATCTTTTGATTCATCTAATAATATCTCTCCCTCTGAAACTATTTCCTGTTCTTTTTTAGCCTTTTCCATTTCTGCGTGAGGATTATCAATAAAACTTAGTTGAGATAATCCGGTTTCAGTAGATAATTTATCTCCAAGTTGACTTAATATATTTGCTACAACTAAATCATCACGTGGTATTTTAGGTGTAAATTTAGCTTTAATATCTTTGTAATCATACTTAAAACCATATTTCTTATTAAGCCAAATACATAATAGTTTATGTCTATTAGATAAAGTATCTGCAATACTATCATTATTTTGACTACAAATCCATTCGGTACTTATTAATCTTGCTATAACTGCTAGGCTTGATGTATTACTTTGCATTTTCTCATTATGATTTATATGAGATGTAATTTCATACATATTTTCTTTTATTGAAGATAATGTATTTTGAACAAATGTATCATTCATATCTTTAATAAGCCACTCTATTTTACCTTCTCCATTAACTTGAAGTATTCCAAGTTCCTTCATTCTTGGTAAATCCTCTTCTTTAATATTGCAACCAGAAAAAGTTAGATAAGCATTTCTGAAATCACTTATTTCATTACTAATATCACTTAAATTAGTTTCATAAGCATCCTGTAACCCTTTTATATCATTAAATATTGTATTTTTATCTAGTTCTTCACTTCTTTTACATATTGATATTGGAATATTACCATTAAATATATTATTTACTGTAGGCTTTTTTACTTCTTTAAAATTTGAATCAAAATGATATATGTATTCTTTATCATATACATCTATATAAATATCATCTTTGAAATCTTTTTTGAATTCTCTTAAAAAGTAAATAAGTTCTCCATCTTCATTCTCATAATGGCATCCATCTGATGGTTTTATTATTCTTACATTCATTTCATTGTTTTTTACATAATAAAGTTCATAGCATAATCCAAATAGTAGTGTATATCTTAATAATTCTGAATCATGCTTTTTACTCCAGTGACAAGTATAATATTCTAAATCATTTATAATCTTCTCATCACCAGTTTTACTTGTATAGGTAATTTTGTTTGCTAATGAATAAGCAACTTCTTCATTAATAAACTTTTTTAAAAAGTTAGTATTTATCTTATTATTAGACCTCTTAGTAACCATTTTATAATTGCTAATAGCATCTGTTTCACCTTTATAATACTTATGCATAGTTTTATATTCATGCTTTTTAGAGTTCCAGTCATTATATATCTCTTTTAATAAGTTTAAGTTTATTTCCATCTAATATTTCCCACCTCCTTACTATCAAAATCCCAAACTTCTTCTATCTAGTAACTTTATACTTTCATTTACTTTAATATTAAAAATTCTATTTATAAATTCTGCTGATATGTCTGGAGCATCATCATGTAAAGAATACTTCTGACCTGTAAAATCAAGTATTTGTTGTATAAATTCCTTATCTTCTTCAGCGAAAATCATTTGACCTTTGTTTAAAACTGGAATTAAAGTAGATATCTTATCATCCTTGTTTTTCTTCTGATGCTCATTAATGATTTCTATATTTCTGTAGTAAAGGACATCATCATTTTTTATTTTTAACTCTAATTGATTTGCATCTGCACCATTAAATGTATTTTTCTCTATATAAACATGTGTTATATCTGGATATATTTTTAATAAATAAATCATATGTCCTATATACTTATCAAAGTCAGTTCTAGCATTTATTTTAGCTAGTTCTGCTAATCTCCCATATAGTAAACCATTATCTGACTCACTCCCAACAAGAAAAGCACTATAGTCATGTTTAGACCCACCAGCAGATGCTGGATCACATAATAGCATTGTCTTTTTGAAGTTATGTGTTTCAATACATTCCCTAGATTCAGTTCTTACTGTTTTAAACCATTTTTCACCTATTGAATTTACATCATTTTGTACTTCCTGTTTAAAAGAGGTTGGGTTTTCATAATAACTTAAAGCCATATCTAAACAATCCCAAAAACTTGGCCACAATATAGGAAATTTCATTTCTTTTTCATTATCCCAGTAAAACTCTTTAGCATCTTCAAGATGATTTGTATTTTTAAAATCAAATAATAGTTCTTTGAATTTTAGCCATAATCCAGAGTTAAATAATTCATCTACATTATCAACTAAAACTCCTTTTTCGCATTTAAACTTCCATGTTGGCAAATTCTTTAGCCTACTATAGAAACATTCTTTGTGTTGTAAAGTACCCAGTGCTATAAAAGTTGTTCCTCTTTTTATAGTTTTACCATTTCTTATAACTGGTTTTTGTGCAGCATATTTTACGTCATCAGAAAATCTTTTAAACTTTTTTTCTCTAGCATCTTCTGTTCTAACATTTTCCTCTGACTGATAGTCATCAAGTATGATAAGATCAGGACGATTATTATTGTATTTTCTTCCTCTCATTGGTGATGAAGATGATATTGCTTCAATAAAGGTTTTATTAGTTAATTCTAATTGAGTACTATTACAAATGTATTTTCTATCATTGTAATTTAAAAGTACTCCAAATGCTTTTTTGATATACTCATTTTCAAGTAAAGCATTCTTTATATCTTTTACAAATTTTTCTGCTGTAGAACCTATATCTGAACAAATTAATGTGTACATCTTATGTTTATAACAGTGTGACCATACAGTTGTTGCCAAATCTCCAAATGCACTTTTACCTGTACCTCTTGGATAAATTCTTCCCAATTGTTGTGAGCCATCTCCAATTATAGATTCTTGTATATCTTCCCATAACTCATGATGAACTTTAGCTATAGGTGCAGCAGCATTATCTTCCTTTGGTAGATAGGTATCTTGCATAAAGTACATACAGAAAAATTCTAAATTTATTTTCCCAAGTTGATAGGCAAGACCATTAACTCCCCAAAGATTGTTTGAATTAGCTTTTATAATCTCATTAGCTTCTTTTTCAGCGTCTTTTATAGTTGCTCCATTTCTTATAAAGGTCTTTGCTAAATAACTAAATATTAATTGTATATTTCTTTCTAAATTATCCACTCGTATTTACTTCCTCTTACTTCTTCTATTTTTTTAGGTTCAGTGAGTAATGCAATTAATAAAATAAACAATGCAAATTTTTTTCTAATAAAATCATCCTCTTTGAAATACATCTCTGGTTTTTAAATTTTGCTAGAAAATTTCTAGAACTCATTTTCTATAAAAAATACTTTTTATGAAATAGAAGGATACCCCCTATTAAAATTTGGACTAAATAAGGGCATAGTTCTATGAACTTGCCCTGCCTTGATTCAAAGTTTCAAGTCTATTTTTTTGAGACTTCAATAAATCTATATTATTTTTAAAACTTTTGTCTATATTATGTTTTTCCCTATATTGTTTTGTTAATTTAAACCATGTACTTTTATTATTTACTGATATTCCTATTAATTTTTTACATTCTCTAGCTCCTATTTCCAAATTGAAATATTTTTTTAATATTGGCTCTGCTTCATCAATAGTCGTTGCTCTAGGTCTACCTCCTCCTCTACTTTTAAATCCTTCCTTGTCATGTGATTTCTCATGGCACTCTACACACAAAGGAACTATGTTACTAAGTTTATTAGTTCCACCATTTATAAGAGGAACTATATGGTGATATTCTATGTTTTCAATTCTGCCACAATTACTACAAGCACTGCCAAGTTTTAATTTTAATTCTGTTCTAAAGCTTTTCTTTGTAAATTCTTGCCTAAGCTCTTCATATGTGACCTGTATTTTTTTTGCTTCTTTAGTTTTTTTCATCTCACTGTATTTATATAAACATAGCTTTGAGTTTGCAAATACTATATACTTATCTATTGCCTTAGATATAAATTCATTCTGTTTTATGAACTTAACAAGCTCTTTTAGTTCAATTTCATTTGCTATGGTGGGAACATTAGTTAATACTTCATGTATACTATATTTACCTTCATCCAACAATTCTATATATTTTAATAAATCACTTAGATTATAACTATTCATATTTCCGCCTAGTTACTTTCATAACTTTTTATTAATCTATCTAAGGTTGGCCTACTTATTCCCAGTTCATTTGCTAATTGAGTTTTATTAAGTTGTCTAGTCTTATATCTATCATAATAACTACCAAAATTATCTATTTTAACCTCTTTACGACCCTTATATTTACCTTGTTCCTTAGCTATTGCGATACCTTCTCTTTGTCTTTCTAGCATGTTTTCTCTTTCAAATTCATATATTGCACCAAGCATTGTAAGCATCAACTTTCCTGCAGATGTATTAGTATCTAAGTTTTCTTTAGCACTTATTAATTTTACATGCTTTTTTTCTAGAAGTTCAACTATATCCAATAAGTCTTTAGTACTCCTAGCAAGTCTGCTAAAATCATGTACAACTATTGTGTCGCCTTCTCTTACGAAATCTAGCATAGCCTTTAACTGTGGTCTATTAATATCCTTGGCACTTATTTTTTCTTGATAAACTTTTTCTGCTCTATGATTTTTCATTGTGACTATTTGTCTATCTTCATTTTGTTCTATTGTTGAAACTCTTATATAACCTACTACCATTTGGCAATTCCCCCAATATATTTTATTTATAAATAAAGTATATCACGTTTGTAAAAATAGAATCAAACATTTATCATGCTTTTTGTAAATTAATCCGTTTTTGAATTCTATTTTTGCAAAAGTAAGTTCTTTTCAAATGTAAATTTACACTATGCTTTATTTTTACATCAAATATCTATAAAATGGTAGTTTTTTTAATTAAAATTAATGAGTATTAAGTATTACTTTTTTGTTCTTATTCTTATCTTAGCTATGGCTGCTTCTATTTCTGTTGTATCCATACCCATACCACCACTATCATCTTCTGCTTGTATAATTGTATTTGTAGGAGTACCATAGATACGATTTATAAGATACTGATTAGCTGCTAGCATAACCCTCTTATCACTCTTATCACTAGCTAATTCCTTGATGTTATTGATATAAGTTTCTAAATCCTTTAATATCAATAAGTTTCCTTGGTTTGTTAGCTCTTGTTTACGTCTGTCAATTTCTTTCCTAATATGCTCTCTGTTCATCCAGTTATAAATAGTTTGCCTAGTAACACCAATTGCTTTAGCAACCTCTGTTACTGTCAGCCCTGAAATCAATAGATATACTGCATTAGACTCATCTTCTGATAATTCTCTTAACCTCTTATAGCTATCATTAACTATTTCAACATCTTTGTCATTCAAACAATCACTCCTTTGCTTCATTTTTTATGTTTATACATTATCTTAAATTCCTCGTATAAATGTCCTTTAATAGTGTTTTTCAGACTTATTAATAAAACTATCCTGTTCTTTGCAAATTCTACCATTAAGGCTATTTAAATTTATATAATGTCCTATTGTTGAAAAACGTAACATCCTAAATATTAGATATAATATAGGATATTTCTAAACTCTTTTCCTCTTCTTCAATTTATTAGTAAATTTAGTTATCGCTTTAACTTCTTCTTCTTTATCTATTCCAATATATTTCCTTGTCATTTCTATAGTCTTATGACCTAATATTTTTCTTATAAGTTCTAAAGCATAAGTCTTATTTTCTTCCTCATCATAAATATGCCTTGCAAATGTCTTTCTTAAAGAGTGTGTTGCAACATTTTCTTTAATCCCTACCTTTTCTGCTGCTCCTTTTATTATTCTTCCTGCTTGCCTTGTTTGAATAGGTCTATTAAATTTCTGTCTCTTATTACTTTTAAATAAAAATTCTTCTCCAGGTTTATCTTGAGTATAGTTTTCTATAGCGCCCTTTATTACATCAGATAAGAAAACTTCTCTATCATAGTCTCTTTTTTCCTCTATAACTCTAATCCAATCCTTAGATACTCTTATCTTCTTCCTTTTTTTATCTAACTTCACATCTGTTACATCTGCAACTTTAAGTGCTAATATATCCCCTATTCTAAGTCCAGTGCACATTCCAAATAGAGCTAATAAGTAATTTCTTTCATTCCAGTCCTCTAAAAAATTTAAAAGTCTAAATACATCTTCAATATCTTTTATAGGATTAACTTTTTGTCCTTTATGTGCTTCCATTCATTAAAAACACTCCTTATTCCCATAGTAATTTTTTCTTTGTCTCTCTTGAACTAACATTTTTAAATCTTCGTCTACATTAGCAAAAGAGTCTGTAATTATAGAGGTTATATCATTTGTAGTGTATCTTCTCTCTTTTGAATAGGTACTGGTCTTTATTCTAAATCCTAAGTCATTTACAGTTCTAGTTACTTTTATTACATTTTCTAGTTGTAAATATAACTTAAATGTAACTAACTCAACATGATCAGATTCATCAATTATACTTTCTTCTAAAACTTTTAGATATAAGTCTAACTTATCAATCTTAGAATCATAGTTTTTCTTAACCTTCTTTTTTAGTTTCAAGAGTTTTTCTTGCTTTTTCTTTATAAAATCTAAAGAACATTCTCTTCCATACATGCCAGGAGTTTCTTTCATTACATTGTCATAATACTTTAGATTGTCTGGTATATATGCAGCACTTAAAATTTCCTCTGTTATATCTTGTTTAATTTCAAACACCTCTTTTAAAAATACTTGTTTTATTGCATAAAAAAATACCATCTATTTAGATAGCATTAAATTATACCTATTAATTCTTTAATTTTCATATATATCTCTTTATAGTTCATATCTTTATCTATTAACTTAGGTAACTTCATAGATATAACTCTTTCCAGTTATATACTGCTTCTTCTGTAATGAATATGGTACCAAAGTTTGGCAATTTACTTTTAAAATTTCTAGTGTCGGAATCTCCGACAGTAGACTCATTAAATTTCTTTTTATATTCTCTATCTATATTTCTTAAAGTATCACGAATATTTACTATGCCTAATTCTTCTCCTACATCATTTGCATTAAACCAAACCTCACTACCATCCTTTGACCATATCATCCTTATATTTTTCTCTTGCAAAACTTTCAACATACTACGCCCTCCTAATCTAATGATTGAATTTTTATATAAAAAAAGACCTATAATATATATTCCAAGCCATTTTTTATTAAATATATTTTTTCATAATACAATATTATCATGATTAAAAGACATAAATCGTACACAAATCGGTCATAAATCGTACATAAATCGTCTACAAAAAAGACATTATTACAATTTAAATCTATATAACTAAATTAAGAGCATACTTTACAATATGCTCTTAGGAAAGATATTTCTTATTTATAGGTTATAATATTTCTCTATGATTTTTATTTTTATCATTTCAAAAATAAAAATTAAGATTACAGTTATTATCATATTTCTTGTATTATTTTCTATAGTGTTATAACTAAACAATGCAAAAACAATGATTAATAAAATTACGTTTACAGCGCCAGAAATCAAGAATGCTTTTTTCTTATTATTTATATATTTCCTCCTAGTTATTTGCTAGTTTTATACCATCTCCTACTCTTTCAGTATATACAACGCATAATAAAATGAATTTTGGACAAAATAAAAATCTTTTTTATTTTAAGAGTAAAAAATAAAACCCTCTAAAAAAACTCATTCTTAGAGGGCTTATTCTTATATATCCATGTACATTTTCTATTTTTATATACTATCAATTTAACTTATTTCAAGCATTTTTAAGTACTTATCATTAACTTTATATACATTCTTTTCTCTTGATAAAATTTCTAGTTTAACTCATTTACATCACTTAATATAAATCAAACCTCATAACTTTCTTTTGCCTATAGCATTCTTACATTTTTCTCATATAAGATTCGTAATGTACGATTTATTCCTAAATTATTTATAATCGTTTTATAAACAATTTATAATCATTTTATAAACAAATTAACTATTTTTAAGAGGTTTTCTCATAGTAATATAAGATATCAGGAATTGTATTGTTACAAAAAGAGAAAACCTATTAACTTATTTATGAATGCAATGTTTAATCTGTTTAACTAATATCTTAATTATTAAAATTCAAGATATCTTATTATGACAATTATCTCAAATATCATAAAAATACACTTACTTGCTCTAGTTATAGTAAAAATACACTTATTCCTGTAAATACAAATAATTTAAATTTTAAAAGGAGGAATTAATCATGGCAATTGAAACTAAAACTCCAGACTGGGTCAATGTGCTGGAACTAAACGAAAAGATAGACATTACTGGAAAAGAAGATGTTAGTGATATGATACAAGAGATTGTTTCTGATGAATCACTAAAAGATTCCGTTATATATTTTCCAAATGGTGACTATTTATTTGAAAAAGGTATTAAAATTAGCCAACAAATAACACTTCAAGGAAATTCTTATTATGGAGGTGATGTTCCAGAACTAAATGAAGATGAAAGAGATAAAAAACCATTTATAGGAGCAACGAATTTTATAACTAAAGATGTTTCTAATATGAATATTGTTACATTAGCAGAGGAAAGTCAAACTATAAAGAATATTAACTTTTACTATGATAATCGTGAAAAAAATAAATTACCTAAAGATGTATCTGCTATAAAAATATCTACTATAACAGAAGGTGAAGGGGTACAAGGTCTATCTCATTTTGAACATCTATATATTTCTGGTTTTTCAGGAACAGGAGTTGAAGTTCCACTTTATGCAACTGGTAATGATATTACTGTTACTTCATGTGGTACTGGTATAAAACTTGGAGAAAAATCGATGCTTTCTAGCAGTAAGATTTACAGATGTGAAAATGGAATGGAAATTACAACTGGTGTCAGCTTAAATAATATAAAAATAGAAGACATTCAAGAAGTAGGGATTAATAATAAAGGACTTGGTTTCAATCTCATTATGAATCTTGCAGTTAATAAATGTGGATACTGCGGATTTATGTTTGAAAAAATGTCTCATAGCCAAATAACTGCAAGATTTACTAACTGTAGTCAATATTATAAAAACGTTGACTATGATACTTATAGGAATATTCCTGATAAAAAAGAAGAAGCTTATTCTATATTTTATGGAGACACTTTAGACAACTGTAATCTTGTATTGGTAAATAATAATGTTGATACTCTAGAAAATGGTTTAGAGCGTAAGATACATGTAATCAAAGCAAATGAAACTAAAAATGTAACTCTAGAATGTGATGCTGAAGCTGATAGTTTTATACAATGTGCAAAAGGTAACTTATTATTAGAAAATGGTAGAAATACTTATAAGTTTTATGATGGAGAGATTTGTTCTGTAGGTGGAGTTCAGGTTTCTGATACAAATCAAGGTGATTTGCTTAAGATAAGTGACAATACGCTTTATGTAGATAATAATGGAAGCGATTTAGTAGTTCCTAAACTGAAAAAGAATTCTGTTATATCGTCAATGTTAGATTCTGAAGAAGAAATAAGTAAATTGCATAGTGGGACATGGGAACAAATAGGTGTAAAAACACTTGCTGGTAATCCTATGTACTATTATAAAAAAATAAATGATTAGTTTCAAAATTAGGAGGTAGTGAATTATGGGAGAACCTATAATAATTAAAGAAACAGATGGATGGATTAATGTTTTAGATTATGGAGTTTGTAATAATGAAAAAGAAAATGTAAGTTATAGGGTACAAGAAATTATTAATGCTGCACCAGAAGATTCTATTATATATTTTCCAAGAGGGAAGTATTTATTTACAAGTGGTATAGAGATTAACAAACGATTAACACTATGTGGAGATGCCTATTTTAGGTCAAATAATCCAGATAATGAATATTTTTATTCGGGAGCGACACAATTTTCTTGTAAATTTGATAAAAAAGAGATAGAAAATAATACAATGAAAAGTTTTACTGTGATAACAGTAAAGGGTGTAAAGCATTGCATTAAAAGTATTTCTTTCCAATCAGATAGTTGCTATAGACCTGTCGATGACGAGAACAATAATAGTCATAAGCCCCCTGCAAATGGAGAACCAGGACTTCATCATAAAATAAATTTAAGATATGAAGGAAAACATATATCAGCAATTGTGTGTGATAATGTATCAGAAGGATCTGGCCATTATGAGAATCTAGACTTTGGTGGTTTTGCTGAAATTGCACTTGAGATGCCTAATAATTCTACAGCAAATGATATTACTGTTTTTACATGTACTCGTGGGATTAGTGCAGGAGAAAATTCAATAATTACTAATGGAAAGTCTTGGGGATGTACTTATGGAATGAAAATTTCTACTGGAACATTTATAAACGGTATGAGAGTAGAAGAGGTTGGTAAAGTTGCTATTGACAGTATTGGTAATGGCTCAAACTTTATAACAAATATTACAATTGACCAATGTGGCTATTGTGGGTTCAAATTTGATTCAATATCTAATACCCAAATATCAGGAAATATCTCAAGGTGTGGACAATATTATTTTAATTTCAGCTATGAAGATTATTTAAAGTTAGATGAAAAGGTCGAGGAAGCATATTCTTTATTATATGGAAAATCAATAGAATCAAGTAATATAACAATAACAAATAATAACACAGATTATTGGGAAGATGGTGGGGATGATAAAGATGAAAATGGTAATACCAAGTTTAAGGAACATAAGATATATCTTATAAAGGCATTTGAAACCAAAAATGTATTATTAAGATGCACTATAGATGCTACTGATATGGTTCTTGAATCAGAAAAAGGAAATTTGATATACAATAACAAAGGACAAACAGTTATATTCCATGATAGTAAACTTAGTAGTATCAATGGGATTAATATATCTGGAGAAGAGTATGGTGATAAAATCAAGATAAAAAAAGGCGAAATGTATATAAATGGTAATATGAAAATGTATAGTCCACAGATAAATGACATCCTGACAACAGGAAATGATACAAGTGATACAGTCGCTTACTATTACGGTGGAAAATGGGAGAAGGTTGGCGAAAAAGTAGAGTTTGGAACGATGGTACGATATCATAAAATGATAGAGAAATAAGCAAATAATATTCTAGTATTAAATAAGAAAGGAATAAATAATATTATGGAAGAAATTAAGAATAAAAAATGGATTAATGTATTAGAAAGAGAGCCTGATATTAAAAACGATGGTTCGGAGGATGTAGGGCCTCTTATACAGAAGATTATTAATGAAGTGGATTTTTGTGTTTTATATTTCCCAAAAGGCAAATACTTGTTTGAAACTGGTATTACGATTGGTAAAGAAATTTCATTACTTGGAGATTCTGATTCATCAACATCTGCTACACAATTTATAACAAGTGGAATTCCTAATATGAGTATTATTACATTAATAGGAAGAAAACAATGTATTAAAAATATAAGTTTTTATTCTGATAGTTGTGAGGTACTCGTTAATGACGAGCCTCCAACAAAAGGTAAGCCACAGTATCATTATGAGATTGATGTTAAACTAGATGGTGTATCAGCGATTGCAACTGATAATATAGGTGATACCCGTAGAGGTCTAGGTCATTATGAAAATCTTTATATAACTGGTTTTTCAGATATAGGAATTCAGATACCATATTACGCAATTTCAAATGACATTACAGTTTCATCTTGTGGATTAGGTATTGATACAGGTACTGATGTAATTATTTCCAATAGTAGAATATCCAAATGTAAAAACGGAATGAGAATGAGAACTGGTACTAGCATAAATAATATAAAGATTGAAAAAATACAAGAAGTTGGTCTAGAAAGTAGTCAAATTGAGAACCTTGAAGGATATGGTTCTTATAAAATCAATAATATTACAATCGATCAATGTGGTCATTGTGGCTTTTTATTTAATTTAATAAGAGATACTTATATATCTGGAATTATAAGAAGGTGTGGGCAACGTTATTATAATACTGATTATGATACTTATTTAAAGATAAAAGATAAAAAAGAAAAAGCATTTTCTTTACTTGCCGGAAATTATTTTACTAATTGCCATGTTGATTTAATTAGTGATAATAAGGATAATTGGGATGATGGGTTAGAATATAAACATAAAGTTTATGTATTTGAAATTCTTCAAATACCAAATTCTACATTGAAATGTAACATAGATGCCTATGACTATATAATAAAAGCAGACAATGGAGGTGGAAATTTAAGATTACAAAATAACTTCAATGATTATATATTTATTGATTCCTCTATTCCAGAAATTGTTAATGGAATTAGCACAATGCCACACCACGAAAACGGAAATTTATTACTACTAAACAATGGTATGTTGAAATTTGGAGATGTTAATAAGAAAAAGGGCATATTTAAATCTCAGTCTGGTTTGATTGTTAAATCAACAGAGTCAGATATTCATCAAATAATATATACCTATGGAGGCCATTGGGAAGAACTTGGTTCTGAAGTTATTGGAAAAGAAACTATATATTATTATAGATATGTTCCTATAAATCTGTTGTAAATAGCATAAAGAAATGAATCCTTATAATGGGATTCATTTCTTTATTAAAATATTTTATGATAAATTTTTAATTTATATCAAGCATTTTTAAGTACTTCTCATTAACTTTATATACGTCCTTTTCTCTTGATAAAAGTTCTATCTCTTCAAGATTATTAAACACTTCCATCAACTGGTCAACTAATTCAATTTCCTTTATTCCAGCCTTTAAGTATCTACTTTTATTCTTTTTAATATAGTTTTCCAATGTCATAGAATAGTTATCTTTACTACAGATATATTTTAATATATGTTCTTCTGTTACTGACAGAGTAATATCATTTTCAAATAACTCTTCTTTCAATACACTCTCTAAAGACTTTCTATCATGCATGTCTCTCATTTCATTTATAGACTGTATTATGGACTTTAACATGAACTCTATAAATACAGTTAAATTATATCCCTTATTCTCCACATCTAGTATAGCCTTATAATACTTAGTTCTGTTTTTAGATATCATATATGATATTGAAAACTCTTTAAAAGTATCATATCCCTTATTAATTAAATACAGATAAGATAAAGCTCTTGATGTTCTTCCATTACCATCACTAAAAGGATGAACATATACAAAGTAGAAATGAATTATTGTACTCTTTACTAAATCACTAACTTTGCTATTTTCCATAAAATCTATTAATTCATCCATAAAGTCATATATTTTCAAAGGATCAAGTCCTGTATGTATAATCTCACCTTTTGAATCACATACATATACTTTTTCAGTTCTGTATTCATATTCTTCTGAATCTAAGCAGTTTTCACCTAATATATGATGTAAATTATATATAAATTTGTGACTATATAACTTATCTAAATTATCTAATCCATATTCTAAGGCTCTATGATTATTGTAAATCATATACTCACTTTTATTACTTGGTTTCATCTTTCCTCTAATTATAGATTTTGCAATCTTTCTAGTTGAAAAGGCACCTTCTATTACACTAGAATAATAAGACTCTAAGGCTAAATCATTTTTATCTTCTATTATTTTAAATATCTTACTTGATGTTAATCTATCTATTTCATCTATTGAATTTAATATGTTATAAGTTTCATGATAGTATAGTTCTTTATTATCAAAACTCTTTAAGGAAAGTATAATTTTATCTCCAGTAGAGTATTTATTTTTGTATTCTTCTATTGTCAGTTTAATCACCACCTTAGTTTATCTTTATCTATTAATATTAACAAAAAGTATTAGTTTTTACACTATTTTTGATTGTTTATTTTATGAGCTATAGTTTTATTTCTGTTAATTGCAATTAAACCCTACTTAATATATAAAATTTTTAAAGATTCTATAAATGTGTCTAAAAATCAATTCATTCTTCGTTATAATTATATATACATCACCATAAAGGAGGATTAATATGCTAAATAAGAAAAATATAAGTTTAATTATTTTAGTAATAATTTTAAGTTTATTAACTGTTATATTTATTTTCAATAATAGAAATACAAATGATAAATCAAAAGAAATTACTAAAAATAATGAAGAAATAGTGCCTAAAAACTTAGAAGATTTAAGTATAGAACAATTAACAGAAATTAGAGATAAGGCTATTGATAAAAATTTAGAAGGTCTTAGAGAATTTGGAGAAGATTCAGTAAAACAGCGTAAAGATTCAATTTTAAATTTTGAATTTGGATTAGTCGCTTTTGTTAACAAGAATTATAGTAACTTAACAGAAAAAGAGAAATTAATAAGACAAATTAATATTGTTAACTATGAAAACTCTATAAATGACATAATGGATCCTTCAGGTTTATTCTTTGAATTAGCAAATCAAAGTTACCAAGTTGATGAGTTTATGTTAAAAAACGGTAAAAGTTATAAGATTTGGTCATATGAAGGTCTAGATTTTCTAATTGATCATTTAGAAGAATTATGCAAATTTGTTGACTTTGATATAAAAGATGTAATAGATATTATTGATCCTACAATAAAAACAGATCTTTCAGAAGAACAAAAGAAATCCTTGAATGATAAATTAAAGAAAGTGTCTTCAAGTGATACTTTAAGTGAAGACATTAAGAAGGAGATAAAAAACTGGGAAAACAATTTGAATAGTTTAAATATGAATAAAAATAATTCTAATTAACTGATAGTGTAAAATGTACATAATTATAAATAAAATAGGGATGTCTTAAAATTGATTATTTTCTAATCTAAATATTTTAGGCCTATCTAAAAACATAAGATTATGGTCTAAAATTTCAAATTTTAGACCATAATTTAATTTATCTTATACTGACTTAGACATTTAAAAGTTCCTTTAACGCACTCTTTCATGAAAACACAAATTAGCCTACAGTATTTTCAGTGTAATTTAGTCCTCAACATCATCAAAAAATATAGTTTTTATAAATTCTCCGATTCTTACAGACTCTGATTTCTTTAAATCTTTAGGTATTTCTATTTTTACATTTACATCTGGTCTTATTGGGTACTCTACAATTATAAACTCTTTTTCATCTAATTTATCTTCAGTAACTTCTCCAAGTGCTATTTGGATATCTTTATATCTATGAGTTAAATCTGCACAAGTTTTTGGTACTTTTAGTGAACTTCTTAAATCTAAGGTTAAATTATTTCTTAAAAGTGGTTCTCCAATCCAGTTAACACCTCTTTGATGAGGATATCCTTCACCAGTAGCTTTAGTTTCATCATATCTATAGTCTGTTGATATTTCACCTATATACACAAGATCCACATGTGGAACAACTACAATATCTCCAATATTCATTCTATTCGCTATTATATCTAATGTTGATTTATCACTAGACATTGATCTAGGGCTTTTATAATTACGTTTATTAAGTATTTCTCCTATATCATTTATGTCTTTACCTGATAAGTCCTCTACATAATCCCAACCAACTCCTATCAAATTGTTTGCTTTAAATTCTTTCATTCTATCAATATTATTTGGTAATGCTCTAAATAACCATGCCCTTTTCATATTTATATCCCCCTTAATATTATTATCTATTCACATAATATCAAGTTTCATAGCATAAGTCAACAATAAACTTATAGATAACTATAAGTTATCTATAAGTTTATTGTATCTAACTAATTATATATTGATTGTTTTATAATCTAATTTAATAAAAAATCAAGTTGATTTTAGTTTTCTCATAAATGTAAAATTTCAAAGCAATCCTTTTATCTTATCTATAATCTCTATTCTCATTTGTTTACACTTACTTGTTGAAAAACCAATCATTCTACCAACATATTCCCATGATGTTCTGTTATTTGAAAAATACTTATATTGGACTATTTTCTTTTCTTCTTCACTTAATATCTTCATTGCATTATCTATTTTTTCAACTAATAATTCCTTATGTCTTTTCTCTTTTTCTTTTAATGATATTTTCCTTTCTTTCTCTTCAATTTCTATCTCAACTACACTTTTAGTGTCATATGTTCTACTTGATTTTTCTCTAATTTCAATACTACTACATCCTCTATAACCATTCTTTATTATCTCTATATCAATACCTATCTTCTCAATTTCTGCTTTTGCTTTTTTATAGCTATATAACTTGCCCTCTGCGCTACTGAACAAAATATCTTTTTTATCGGCCAATATTACTTCACACTCCCATTTATGTTATAATGATTTTGTGATGACAACTTTAGAATTTTGACAAGCGGGAGCGTGAAGTAATGCTCCTCTTTCTTTTTTGAATTTTACTTATTACCAAAGCCTATTTTCTTAAAAAAATCTTCAATTTTACTTTCATTTTTTTCTATATCTTTTAGCATTTGTTCTTCTTCTCTTTTCTTGATACTAATTATTTCTTTACTATCTTTACAAACATTTATAGTTTCTTCATGTATTTCTTCTTGCATAATTTTTCTATATACATCAATTCCACTACTACCAACATTTAGATTAATTAACTCATCTATTGTACTTTCCATGCTTTCCTTCAAATTCTTTATATTTTCACTATGTTCAATAAGGCTTTTCATATTTTCTTCCATCTTAAATTCCTCCTTTAATTTTTCTTACATTCAAAGTCTTGATACATACAACCACAGTCTTTACATTGCCAAACTATTCCGTAGGGCACTCATTTTCCCTACCACTAACTATTTTAATCTTCATTTTACCTTCAAACCTATCATATAATTACTTATTAAAATGGTATATCTTCGTCATTTAATACTTGAAAACCAATCTCCTTATCTTTGTTATTTTCTTCCTTTGACTTATAATCGAGCGAATTAACAGTTTTAGTTCTAACTTTTGTGAAGGTTTTTTTCTCTCCATTTTCTTCATATTTTTCTACTTTTATTCGGCCTTGAAGTGAAATCAATCTTCCTTTTGAAAGATAATTAGCACAAAATTCTGCTGATCCTCCCATAACTTCTACTGGTATAAAATCTACTTCTTTAGTACCATCTTTCTTTACATAATCTCTATCAATGGCTAACGAAAAAGTAGCCACTGGAGTACCATAACCTGGAATATATCTTAGTTCTGGATCTCTTGTTAACCTTCCAACTAAAACTACAATGTTCATATTGCAACCTCTCCTTCTTGATACATAATTTCTTCCCTATTTTCCATTTGCTTTACAACCTCAACTGCCTCAATAAAGGCATCACCTTTTTTAATTTCTTTATTTGAGGACATGATTGCATTAGCTATTTTATCTGTAAATTCAGCCCTTTCTAAAATACTCATATGACAAATCCTTTCCATCTAATCTCCTCCTTGTTTACTAAGAGGGCTTACAATAAACCCTCTTAGACTTTCAATTAAGCAATTATATTTACATTTTTAAAATCTTTTAATTCTTCTTGTAAGTATGACTTAATATTTAACATTGCTTGATTTTTCCATGCTCCACCATCTGCTTCACACAACATCGCCTTCATTTCGCCTTGTATTAGCCTAAATACAAACTCACTTTCTGGTTGCTCGACTTCTGAAAAAGTACGGAAAGGCTTCAATTTCACAGTATTTGGAATTATAACATCAGATACAGTTGCTATTCCTGTTTTCATGCTTACAACTTGAGATACCCCATCATCAATAACTGTTTTTACTGTTGATTCTTGTACATTCCCCGCTATTCTTAAAAGAATATCTCTATCATTATTCTTTATAAATGCTGATTGTAGCATTATGTTAAATGGTTCTAAATCTAAAGTTCTATCAAATCTTACATCTGGGAGCCATGCATCACACTCAATGTATGTTTCTCTATCTCTATTTTTTCTTAAAGCAGATTTTAAAAGTACTCTTTTGGGACTTACAATTTGTATTAATAGCAATTTATCTTCCTTATGATCTATACCGCTTTTTATATAATCTACTAAACCACTTAATGTAGCTATTTCTAAATCATTAGCCCTTGCTCTTCTATTATTTCTAATCTATCTGTTGTGTAGTTAAATCCATCTACGCATACTGTTTCTCTTTTTCCTAACTTAACTAAATATTCCATTGCATTTTTTATCATTTTTTATTCTCCTTTTTATTTAAATTTATATTTTATTACTTCTCTTAATCTACTTTGAACTTGCATTTCTAAAATCAATTACGCCAGCACTATTTTCTTCTGTTTCTTCAGTTTCATTACTGTCTGAAACATCCAGAGACAACTGACCAGCTAGTTGATTTTTAAATTCAGATGCCTCAACTCTTCCTGTTTCTAAGTCTTTTCCTATTAGAACTTTAGTTGTCGTTGCTTTTGCCTCTACTATAGTCGCCTTGGATTTTATATCTACTTCTGCAAGATCTCTATCTTCATTTGCTTTAAACACTATTTCTAAACTAATCTTTCTTGTTTTTTTAAAATCTGTATTTGGATCTGCAATATTATCTAAAACTTTTTGCAACTCTGTATTAAACTTTTCTTTTAGAACTCCACCTGCAAATTTTTCTAATGCTATCATAAAATCACTCCTTTATTTATTTGATATTTATTTGAAATAATATTTTTCTACGAGGAAATTAATTAATAAACTTTGGCTATAATTTAATAATACTTTTAAAGCTTTTTCTAAATGCATATAACCTTTTTATCCTTACATTCTTTTTAAGTTTTTTTGCTAGCATATCTAAACCTGTGTGTACATTGTCAGGAAATCAATTTATACAAGCCTTGAAAATACTATATTCTTAGACTTTTTTCAGTATTGAAATTCAATACTTTTTCAAAATCCTATTTTCAATATTGAAAAATGATTTTTTTCAATATTGAATTTCTATATTCTTCAATATTGAATTTTGTTCAAATTTATTATTTTATAAAATTTCCTATTTTCTACACTTATTTTCATCTGGACACCAATATCCAATTGTAAAAATTTTCACACCTGTCATTCCACTTAACTTGTTAAAAGTATCTATATGGGTGAAATGGTCCTTACATTCTTGCAAGTAATCACAAACTTCGCAAGATGTAGCGGCTTCTCTATTTCCTCGAAACGCTATTTGCATCACTTCATTTTGTAAATGTCTCGCAATGCAGTGTAAATCTTTTTCAGTAAGTTCTATTTTCTCATTCATTTAATGCACCTCTCATTTTTCAAACTTCGCCTTTTGACTTTTCTTTATAATTTCATCTAACTCTTTGTTACTATATTGAGTAAATGTTTGTTCAAAATTAGCAAATTTATTTTTACTCACTTCTTTATTTTGTTTGACACTCTCATTTCCATTTTTAGCCATTCGTGGCACTTCATTTAAGTAAGACTCAAACTTGTTACCAAAGAGCGTCTCAGGGCGTAAATAGACGTTCATTTTGGCATATTCTAACCATGCATGCACTTTATTATCTATTGCTTTGTAGAAATCTTCTTCAACAAACCCTTCTTTGAGTCTCGCATTAATTAAGTCTCTTGTTTTTTTAGTCGTACTCTTAAAGGATTTATCTGCTTTTTCATTTAAGTAATCAATAATTCTTTTATGTATTTCTTTGCCTTCTGTTTGTTCTACAAGACTATATGTATTAATATCATTAATAGAATAATCTTTAATAGAATAATCTTTGTTGTAGTAAAAATACTCCAAGGGTTGCGGTATTTTTACCACAGGGGTTGTAGTATTTTTACCACAACCTAGTGGTATTTTTACTACATGGTTGTTTATATCCAAATCAGAATCAGTTATATCTAATTTAAGTTCATAAAATTTCTTTGTAAACGAAAAGTAACTCCTAACTCCTATATCTGAATTTTTTAATGTTTTGCTTTTTAGGATTCCTAAATATTTCCGTTTTGCAAATTTAATTTTTGTCTTTTCTGAAAAAGTTTCTATTCTTTCATCCAAATCAAAAGGGCGTTCTCCTAGATTATGAATCATAATTTCTCCTAGCCTTTTTTTATTAATATTTAAAATGGGTAAATCATTAAGAAACTTTTCGTAATTCACCCAATAAAATATGTACCCATCTTCATAAAAATGGTCCATTTTTCCACTGTAAACAAAATCCTCAAAGTGCCTTAAAATTAAAAGTTCATCATTAGATAAACCAAATTCAATAGCCATTTTTTGGTCAAATCCATGTACATTAAATCTCAAATTTTTCACCTCCTTTCACAAATTACATTTTAAGATAATAACTTAAGTTTATAGTCATCAAGTATTAGATCTTCTTTAGTCAAAGTTTTATATGTTATTTCATCTGTCTCTTTTTCATAATAAATGACTAGTATTTCATTCTTTTCTACTTTCGTAATGATGCAATTAACCTTTGTATCAAACCTTGTATCGTGTAATTGAACTGCTTTATTTATATGTTCTTTATTAAAATCTGAAATTTTCAAACTTACCACTCCCTTTAAGTATTTACTGTTGTTATTTCTGATTCATAATGTCTTTATTTTCCTTTTTGAAATTACTCAATGCGTATGTACTAGAGATTATTGTTTCTATAGTTCTCCATTCGCTTGGTTCGTTTTTTTTTAAATAATCTATCATCAAAGCTGTTTCTACTTTCTCTTTGTTTGAACAAATCATTTTTCACCCTCCCTCACTTACTTTGTCGTTCAACTTATTTTAATTATAACTACTTTGTCGTTAAAAATCAATATATTTTTTATTTTTATTATGATTTTGTCGTTATAATTATTTTTTCAATGACAAAGTCGTGCACTTATAGTATAGTAATGACAGAGGAGGATTTTAAAAATGGCAGAAGTTTCAAAAGAATTAAAAGTTAAAGAAGTTGGAAAAAGATTAAATGAGTTAAGAACTCTTGAAAGACTTTCGCAAAGAGCGTTTGGAGAAAGAATTTTCTTATCACAAGATCAAATTTCTTTATTGGAGAAAGGGAAAAGAGTTTTGACAGAAAGAAGTATTAACGACATATGCAGAGAATTTGAAGTAAATGAGGAGTGGCTAAGAAGTGGAAAAGGTGAAATTTATAAAGATTGTTTAGCTGACTTAGAAATTGATGATGATGTAAAAGAAATAACTAACAAGCTTTATGAATTAGAACAAGAAGACAGGGATGCTATCTTAAAAATGATAGAACTATTGCAAAAGAAAAACAAATAGCAATAAAAAGAGGTTTGAAAATTTATCAAACCTCTTTTATTTTCATATAAAATGTTTCTATACAATTTGTTAAAAATGCATAATCTTTTTTAGAAATTTCTTTCATTTGATTGATAGACATAGCAACTCTTTTCTTATTCTTAGTGTAATTCACTTTTGATTCAAGTTTCAAATTTTCCATAAGAATCACCCCTATATTCAAAATATTCTGATTTTTTTACAACTTCCTTATTTCTGAAAAACAATAGACTACTTCCTTCCCCCCAATTTAAAGTTTCTTGAAACTAATATAATCTATATTTTTTACTTGTGCATGTCATATTCTAAGATGAATTTGAAATTAAAGATTATGATTATTTTAAAATTGTTTTACGTACGTAGTTTATATGTATTATTTCGATATATATCTTCTTTATACTACAAGTATAGTACCTATTTTTGCAATAATCAACTTCCAATTTTTACCATTTATTTAATTTTATTAAATTTACAAATAAAAAACAGAGTAGTTAGAACTACTCTGTTTACCACTTAGTTAATATAAAACCTCTTTTTAAAATTTCATACATGAGTTCAAATACATCATTTACATACCACTTAGTTAATATAAAACTATGAAACTACGCCTATAACTTCTGGAGCTAAATTTAATTTACATACCACTTAGTTAATATAAAACTTGCTCTTATTGAAAGTAGTACTTGCTCTTGGCACTCATTTACATACCACTTAGTTAATATAAAACTCGAAAAAACAAGATGCTGTTAACGCATCCCAAAAAGTATTTACATACCACTTAGTTAATATAAAACTTGTCTAATTATTTTATATCTCTTTATGAACAATTAGATTTACATACCACTTAGTTAATATAAAACTTAAAATAACTTTCTTTGTATCACGTGTTTCATTTTTATTTACATACCACTTAGTTAATATAAAACCCCAAAATAAATCTGTCATTTTCAATACTTTCAGCAAGACTAAATATTAAAAATTGCAGTGAGCCACAAGTAGTGCTTTTTGATATTTTTCAAAAACACATTACAACTCAGTGTTTACAATCATTACAACATTTATTTTCGAAATATCGCACACTGCATATTTATATATTTATTATAGCATAAATTATCCGATAAAAATTTCGATTTGTTATATAAACTGAATATAGAAAACTAAAATCATTTAAATTTATATATACATTTTTATCAAAATTATTATATAAGTTATTTTATAAATTATTTATACATTTTTATTTAAGTTATATTTCAAATTTTAATTTAGATAAAAAAACAGAGATGTCCGAAACCACTCTGTTTTCCACTTAGTTAATATAAAACTTTTATTAGTTGCATTGCTGAATTTATCTACATTTCAAATAAAAAAATCATAAATAATAAAGGGGTTGCCTTAAAATTAATTTTTTTCTAATTAAATTTTAAATTCAACTCCTTTTTGGATTTTTATATGTTATTTTTTATTCCAAATGCTCCTCTTTAAAGTGTCATACCTTTCGCATAATCGCAGCAATTTCCTCCCGTACCTTAAAATATCTTTTTTCTGGGATGGGAATCATAGTGCCTGTAACCATGGTAATTCTATAGCGTTCCACAGAGACAATAAATTCACAGTTAACCAGATACCCCCTGTGTGGCCTACAAAAGATTTCTGGGAATAATAGCGCTACATCGCCTATAAGCCGTTTAATCGTTACTATCTTGTCCACAAAATGAACGACTGTATACTTACCAATCGCTTCCGCATATACTACCATATTTGGATCAATATACTGTAGACCCATGTCGTTGCGCAGTTCTATTTTTTTGTACCACTTTTTCACACCACTTTCCGTCACCAGCTTTTGTACATAGCGATACGTTTGTACGCTGACCTTGAAAGGAAAGACCTCGTCATCCACCAACTCGTTCCACTCGTTTGATACATGCATATGTGTTATTTTTACACTCTTTTTTTCGCTGTACTGTCTAAAATGAATCGTCACTCTTTGATTGGCCGCTGCCACTTTATCAGCGTCCTGTTCGGTGTGACAGGAAAAACGCCCGACTACGATACTGCTGTCTTTTTCGGGCTGTAGCTCATAAAATTCAGTATTCTCCATCTCTATATTCGGCATGATAAACCCATCTTTAAAGTAGCTTTTTACTGCCATCTCACCAAATACAAACAAATTGCCTGGACCAATCCACATGATATCAGTATCTAATACAGAAAAGAATGGATCTATGTTGAGGTGATAATATTCACGAAGCATATATTCGGTGTATTCCACCACATTTTCCATTACTAGTTTCATTAGGCACACTCCTTCCGATTAAATATTGTAATTACTATTTTGCTGTAGATTAGATTTTTTTGCAAATGATTTAAATATTTTTTCTGTCTTGAAACTTACAATAAATGTGACTCATCATTTTTTTGGCAATAAAATGTCTTTAGATTTTCATGGAAAAATCTTTGTTCTTACTGGAATATTTTAACATTATTTAACTTGAACGTCCTCTATCGAATTCAATATTATAATTTTATTTCTAACTCTAGAAAGTATACTGTGAAACTAGATTCTCATCTAATCCACTTTTTCATTTCTTCTGCAAAGGCTTTACTCTTTTCTTATTCATACATTTCTCCTAATAAATCTGTACTTTTTTTGCTAAGAGACAACTTGAATTAACAAATTTGTCTTACTCACGTTACTTCCAAAACAGTCTTTCAACATCATCTTGGTATGCTTTATAATCGCAATATCTGGTTGATGTCTCTTGTCTTCCAAAGATATAAGTTTTTGAGTCAGTGAATCATCAGTTAAAGACATCAAAGTAGTAGTGCTTACATTTTCTTTAAACTTCGCAGTAAGATACACTTCATTAAATTCAAAAGCCTCTGATGCCTTGTTATCAATTAAATCAGTTTTTCTTAAATTCAAATCTGTTATAGAAAGTATCCTACTTGTTTTTTCTAAATTTTATTAAATTTATTACTTAAATTCAATAATTTGGAACAGATAACCTATTTAGCGGAATAAATAACAAATATTGAGTCAGACAAATATAATTTAAATCAGTTATAAACATCTCCTTATATATTTATAATTGTTCATGTAACAGTTTCAACTTTAAACTTCTCTTATATTTTTTAATTATTTCATGAGTCTTTCTAGAATTTTCAGCAATATCTTCAACACTACCTTTGATTAATAATCCACCAAATACATATACTCGAAAGTATCAAAACTACACCAAAAAATAGTACTCCAAAGGGTCAATTTCCTAAATAAGTTATCTTCTAAACTAATAAGTAAAAGCTATAAGTAACACAAGTTGGTTAAAGTTTAGAAGAAAGTTAGAATATAAAACCAAATGGTATGGTAGAGAAATATAAATGCAAGTATCAATCTAGTAAACTTAATCATATGAATGGTAAATACAAGGGGTATTAACTACCCTATTCACTTGATAATACTGATAATTGTAGTTATCTTGACTAAACATCCACCACTTCAAACATTACTGTAGGTAATTAAATAGATGTTAGTTCAATTGCAAAAACAGAGTAGTTTTAACTACTCTGTTTTCTACTTATAAAATATATACAATCAAAAAAATGACTTTAATATCCTTATTATATATTCTTCGCTCTCAATGCTTAAAGCTTTTAGATATATACAATAAGATTTTTCATTTGTAAAAATTTCAATAATATTATCTTGTTTATCTATACCTACTATGTCTTTAAATTTGATATGATTTTTAGTATTTTTGCCTCTAAAAATATACTTGTTATCAATCAAAACATCATTATCAGTAATTGAAATATAAAGTTTATTTTTATACTTTATTAAAAATTTATATGTTTGTTCAAGATAAAAACCTGCAAGTAACAAGAATAGAAAAGTTACTTTGAATGCACATATTATCGAAAATATTATCACAAGAATGCTTGTAATATAAATTTGTTTAAAATAACCTCTATCGAAATAATTTATCAGCATTGAAAATCACTCCTCTTATTATCTTATTTACATTTCACTTAGTTATTAATGTAAAAGCTCAAAATAAATTCAAAAAGTATTACTTATAACTTAGTATTTACAATCTTTACAGTGTTTATATTCAAAGTATAGCTCATTGCATATATATATTATCATAATTTATCTAATGAGAATTTTAGTTAACTGATTAAATTACTCATAGAAAACAACTTTTTTTAATATTATTGATAATTTTATTGATAAGTTATTTTATAATTTACATATACACTTTATTTATAATTTATTTTTAAATCTTAATTATAAAGATCTAATAATTAAAATTATCCTGTTTACCACTTAGTTAATATAAAACCTACAATAGTCTTGTAAAGCACAATAACCTTATACAATTTACATACCACTTAGTTAATATAAAATCTTGAAATGAATCGATATTTTCAATACGTTCAGACACATTAAATATTAAAATTTGCAGTGAGACACAAGTATTGCTTTTTGATATTTTTCAAAAATACGTTTAAACTCATGTTTACAATCATTACAACGTTTATTTATATATTTATTATATCATAATTTATTTAATAAAAATTTTCGTTTATTAAATGAACTGAGTATAGAAAACTAAAATTATTTAAATTTATATATGCATTTTATAAAACTTATTATTTAATTTATTTTATAACTTATATATGTACTTCTTTCTTAATTTATAAGTATCTCGTATGAAAAAATAATTAAAGAGATAGAAGGCTGGATATTTTATATTTGGCCTTCTATTTCCATTTTTAAGCAAATTTTCATCTTTTTAGGTAAATAACATCAAGTTTGCAATTAAAATAGGTCATACAAGCCTTTAAATGTCTTAAAACTATATTTAATCAACTTTATTTTTATCAGTTTATTTTTTCCCAATCATCAAAATTGCAAGTTCATTATCTCCAATCTTTTTAAGTAAAATTAAATTCAATAGCATTTAGTAAGTATATTAGAAAAATAGTTAATAAAGTTTTTTACATTAAAAAAAAGAATAGTTCAGACATCTTTTCTAGTCTTTAATAGTTTTTAAAACAGTTTTTAAAGTCTTTAATAGTTTTTAGACAAGCTATAATGATTGGTATATCTAGGTTTCAGAGACGAAAGGTCATCATTTTAAGGGTCAAAGGTCATCATTTTAAGGGTCAAAGGTCATCATTTTAAGGGTCGAAAGGTCATCATTTTAAGGGTCAAAGGTCATCATTTTAAGGGTCAAAGGTCATCATTTTAAGGGTCGAAAGTGAGTGTATTTTAAAAATAGTTGACCTTTTGTTAAATTAAGTTTTATAATTTATATGAGGTGATAAATTTTGGAAAAAAAAGAAATTTTAATGCAACCAAATAATTTAATAAAAAGTAAATATGATTTTACAAATGTGGAAAATAAATTATTTTACAAAATACTTTTTAATGCTCAGAAACAACAAAATTCCTCTTATGTTACAACTATATCAAAAGAAGAACTAAAAGTATTTATGAAAAATAATAATGATTATGAGCATAAAAATATAAAAGAAATTTTGAACATGTTTCAACAGAGTGTCCTGGAATTTGATTACATAGAAGAGACAACTGGCAAGTTAAAAACTTTTGGAAGTGGTTTAATTAATACATATGAATTGGATCATACAGACCAAATCTATACAATTATGATGCATGAAGTTCTATACAATCATATAACTGATTTTGTAAAAATGCAGAAAAAGAAAAATGGATATACAGCTATTAATTTATCAGTTTTATTTAATTTTAGAGGTGCATATACTCAGAGATTATACACTTTATTTAGGCTATGGAGCAGAGAAAATAAGGAAGTGGAGATAAAATATAAATTAGATGAATTAAGATTTTATTTGAAATTAAAAGATAATGTATATCCAGAGTATAAATATTTTAAGCAAAATGTTCTAAAAAGGGCAATGAATGAGATAAATAAAAAAGGCAACATGGTTGTTTCAATAAAAGAAGAAAAAAGAAAAAATAGAAAAATAGATGAGATAATTTTTTCTGTGATAGATTATGAACCTAGAAAATATTTTGATAAAGATATATTGGTTGAAGATTATATACCTAAAAAGAAACAGGATAATGAAGTATCTTTTGGTTTTTATATACCAAATGAAAATATTTTTACAACAGGAACAATTAAACTATTTAGAGAAGATTTTAAAGAGTTTGATTTCAAGAGTGATGTTTATCTGAATGCTTTTAATAAATCTATTGCCATAGCACTTGAAAGAGATAATACTGACATTATAAATACAAAGAATTATGATTTTTTCAAATCAACACTTTCAAATAAAATAAGTGAAGTTATAATTCATCAAAAAGATGATTTAAAGTTTAAAGAAGAATTAAACAAATATTGGGATGATGAAGATGTTAAAAAAGAAGAAAGAGAAATTGATTATAGCAAAGATCCTGTCAGACTTGAAACTGTTAGGAGAAATTTGTTTGATCAAGGTCTAGTAAATGAAGAAGGATATTACTATAAATAAGAATGGGAGAAAATAAAAAATGTATTGTGTTTATAAATATATTAATTCAGATACAGAAGAATGTTTATATGTTGGTAAAACAGAAGATATATATGTAAGGCATTTATCTCATTTGAGTAATAAAGAAGAAAGTTGGTGTAATAAAGAATTAATACTAAAATATATTGAACTTCCACGTAGATATAATATGGATTTTTTTGAAGTTTATTTAATAAATGAACTAAATCCAATATTTAATAAATTAAGTAAAGGCGATATGGATACTGAACACATCTTTTTTGATTACAAGGAAGAAGATTGGATTACATATTCAGAAGAAGATTTTAAGGAAAAGATGAAGGGAAAAAGAAGGTTCAGAGAAAGAAATATAGATATGAAATATGAAGTAAGTAAAAAATCTATTAATTTTTTAAAGAGAATTGAAAAGTTAGATGCCAAGGTTGAAATGTTATATGAAAATAATATTTTAAGTGTACTATATAACTTTGAAAATATGGATATAGAATTTTGTGAGAATGAATTAGATATTAATTTAATATCATATGATTTTGAAACATTAGAAAGCTTTGGAAGTTGTTCTTTAATTTCAATTTATCCTAGATGGAAAGAATATACATCAACAAATAAAAAAATGCTTATAGATATAACATTAGAGATTAGGATTAGATCTTTTGCTAATTTAATTGAATTAATGCCAACATTTGAATATAAAATTGCTGAGATTTTCCAAGAAATAGAGGATATTTTTCACATATTAGAAGTTGGATATACATGGCAAGAATTATTTGAAATATATAAGGGATGTAAATATGATAATTAAGGATTGGAGAAAATGAAGATGCATTATGTTTATAAATACATTAATCCAGATACAGAAGAATGTTTATATGTTGGTAAAACAGAAAATATCTGCGATAGGCATGCTAGTCATTTAAGTAATAAAACAGAAAATTGGTGTAATAAGAATTTAAGACTTGAGTATATGGAATTAGATAATAAATATACTATGGATTTTTATGAGATCTACTTAATAAATAAATTAGAGCCTAAATTTAATATTGCTGGAAAAGGAGAAATGGATATTGCTAAAACATCATTTTCCTATAATGGTCAATGGGTAATTTATTCAGAAAGAGACTTGATGTCAAGTTTGGCATCAAAGAGATATGGAATAAACTATGAAGTAAATGCTAAGATGTTACGTATAATGAGAAAATTAAAGAAGATAAGCAGCAATGAGGAAATATTTATTGGAAATGAAAATATAAAAATAAAATATTCTTTTGAAACAACACTAGAAGGAATTGATTTAGAGCCATGTATATTGAGTGTAGCATATAAGACACTAAAAGAAAGTGCAGTTGGAACAGTAATCTCAGTAAAACGTGAATATTTATCAAAAAATGTATGTTTAGTTATTGATAGCATTTTTTTAAATGAAATCATAAAAGATCCTTTGATGTCTGAAGAAAACATTGAAGATTTAAATAGTCAAGTTAATGACATCCTTAAAATAATTGATATTGATTGTGAGTGGGACAAACTTTCTGAATATTGCAGTGCAAATTCTTAACTGGTATTACAAAATATGGTATAATTAAATCTAGCAAGAAGAGGTAATATACAATCTATAGAGTGGAGTTCATGTACAAAAGATTATCCTCCCAACGATTTGAGGGGAGGTGAGTTCATGGATAACTTTTTGTTTAACGTTTTAGCTAGTTTAACTGCTAGCGTGGTAGTTTACTTAATTAGTAAACTATTCAAAAAAGCAAAAAGCCACTCTCGAGCAAAGAGTGACTTACGAGTTGAATTTAAATTTATGTTTAAATTCAAAAAATAAACGATGTTTATGATGAACTCCACTCTAACGCAAAATAGATTGTAGTTCTTCTTGCTTTTATTATATCACAAAACTTTAAAAATGATACAAATTTACTTTATTTCTAAATAAAAAAATAGATAAACTCATATGGAATTTATCTATTTTTCTTTTATCATTATTTTAAAATGCTATCATAGGTTTAATTTTATATATGTATTTTTAGAAATTTTTAATTAAAATATCTTAAGGTTGAAGAAGATAACTAAATGACCAAGAACTTCCACCTCTTTTTAATGTACAGCTCATACCAGGACCACATACATATCCAGCCAATTCTCTTGCTACTGGATACCAGCTAGAAGGAAAATTATATGAAAATGAATTTGAAGTTGGAGTTTTATTTTGAGCTTGAACAATTCCCATTCCTCCATTAGGTCTAGTTCCGCTTTGATTTAAAACTACTTTTCTATTAGATATAAGTATTTGACCATCTGAAATAGTCCATTTTCCGGAAGCAGAGCTAACTTTTATATACGTATTATAAGTACCATAAGAATTTGTTGTATAGACAACAGTTGCAGTAGCTTTAACTCCACCAGTTTTGTCCCAGCCACTTTCTGTTTTATTATCTCTTCTAAGGCTATTATTCTTTATTGTATCAGTATCTAGGAAAATTGTTTTAACGTATGTTTTAGATACAACATCTTTAGATTGTTTAACTTCTAATAATTGTGTTGTTGATATAGCATCAACATCCATAGATTCTCCTGTTTTATCACTTGTAATTATACCTTTTTCGTTAGAGGTTTCAACGTCACTAATTCCATTTTTAGCCATGTCATATAACTTGTTCATATCTGTTATTTGTTTTTCTGAATAAGTAACTTTCATGTCAGAAGAATCTTTTACTTCGGCATTTACATTTGTTGGCAATAGTATAGCCATTGTAAGTACAGATAAAATACTTGTTATTACTTTTTTAAACTTAGAATTCATATCAATCCCTCCTTTTTTATAAGTATATCACACATTCTATCGTAATAGAATAGAAAAAGTTAAAATATTTAGAAAATTTAAAAAGACGGTCGAATTAAATCATTTTGTTGTTATAATACATATAAATACTTATATATGAAGGAGGAGTTGGTATGAAAAAAATCTTTTTTTTATGTATTTTAATAGTTTTAGCATTTTTTGCAATTCTTATATTTAATAAAACAAGTGATGAAAATATTTTTACAGGAGAGTCTAAGCATTGGAGAGCTAAGTTTGTAACTACTGAAGAACGATCAGAATTAGAAATAAAATATAAAGATAGTAAAAAAGCATTTGACCAAAAATTCGATTATTCATATGAGTTTATAGATGGTAAAGATGCAGTTGTAATTGTAAATGGAGAAGTTTTAGAAGCAGGTCGAGAAAAGGCAATAAAAATACAAAGACCAGGTCTTTATTCAAATAGAGAATCTAGTTATAAAGTAATTATATCTTGGAATGGAAATGAAGAAACTATAAATTTAAAGAAAAAATAGTAATTGAATGTGATGAAAAAAGATATTATAAATTTAAAAAGAATTTATAATTAAAATTATTTTTAAATTAGTATAGAAAATAGAATATAACTTATATGATAAGTTATATTCTATTTTTGTATGAAGTCAATTAAGAACTGAACTATATTAGAATTAATTTTATAGATAAGATAAAAAATATAATCTATAAAAGTGAAATTTATGTATGAAAGATTATTGTTAAAATTAGCAAGAATCAATTTAAAAAGGATTAATTATGCCTAGAAGATATTTTCTTTTTAGCTAAGAAACTTCCAATACCCAGCATATTATAAACTATTAATAAATCTATACAATCTCCCATGTTATACATTAAATTTACAGGTACTATAAATGCTATAGATGATAAAATGAATCCTAGAAGCAATTCATTTTTGAAATCTGAATACATTATCCCTTGTATAACAAAGATGATTGGAAACAGTAAAAATAATCCAAGTAATATATTTTTTTCAACTCTACCCCATAGAGTTATTGCAATTATTATCATGCTTGGTAATATTATAGAAAGTATTTTCTTCATAAAAGCCCCCTTTTTACTATGTATTTTCATTTATATTACTAAATGTTATCTATCTTTATATACATTTCTATGTATTTTATCTTTATCAAATCTATCTATAAATTCATTTTTTTCTTCGCTATATCCTATAGATACTAGTGCATAAGGTACTAGTTTTACTGGCAAGTCTAGAGTTTGTCTAACCTTACCTACCACTTTGTTTTTAGGAAAAACACCTGTCCAACAAGCAGCTAATCCTTGATTAGTAACTTCTAACAATAAATTCTGTGTACAAGCACCTAAATCTTGTATCCATTTACCAGGCTTCAAGAATCTATCTCTATTTCCAAGTACTACTATACATAGTGGTGCGAATTCTATATGCTTTGCTCTATGTTGTGACTTTGATAGTTCTTTTAAGAGGTATTTATCATCTACTACAATAAATTCCCATGGTTGAGCATTCTTTGATGATGGTGCTTGCATAGCTGATTTTAGTATTTCAGTTACTTTGCTTTCTTCTACTTTTTTACCTATATAGGTTCTTATTGAACGTCTATTCTTTATAACTTCCAACATATAGATTCTCCTGTGAACTACCATCCACTTAACTACCTACGGTAACGTTTGAAGTGGTGGCTTCTTGGTCAAGACAACTACTGTTATCAGTATCTCCAAGCTAATAGGTTAGTTCCTAACCCTTATTATTACCATTTTATATGGCTAAGTTTAGTAAATTTATACTTGCATTTATATCTCTATCATGTTCTGTATTACATTTTGGACAAATCCACTTTCTAAGTGCTAAGTTCTTTACTAATGGATTTTTGTATCCACATACACTACATAATTGACTAGATGCAAAATTCTTATCTGCTACTATAATTTTTCTACCATACCATTCGGCTTTATATTCTAACATTCTTCTAAACTCCGACCAACTTGCTTCACTTATAGCTTTCGCTAACTTATGATTTTTCACCATATTCTTTACCTTTAAGTCTTCAATAACTATAACTTGGTTTTCGTGTATTAGTTTAGTTGATAACTTGTTTAGAAAATCAGCTCTTTGGTCTGCTATCTTTTGATGCAACCTCGCTACCTTTAATCTCGCTTTATATCTGTTATTACTTCCTTTTTGTTTTCTTGATAAATCCTTTTGTAGTTTAGCTAATCTTTTTTCTGATTTTCTAAAGTGTTTAGGATTATCTACTCTAAAATCGTCAGAACATATTGCGAACTCTTTTAGTCCTACATCTATACCTATTTTCCTATCAATTGTTTCTAGTTGCTCTATTTCAGTTTCTACCAATATAGAGACATAATATCTATTACTTGGTGCTTTAGATATAGTACAACTCTTTATAGTTCCTTCAAATTGTCTATGCTGTCTTATCCTAATCATTGATTTTAGTTTAGGAACTTTTATATATCCATTTTCTATATACACAGTACCTTTTTGATTATTAGTAGTATAACTATGATAATTTATTTTCTTAGATTTGAACTTAGGAAAACCTACTGATTTATCTCTAAAGAAATTCTTATAGGCTTTATCTAAATTCATTTGCTCATTAGCTAATGCTAAGCTATCAACTTCTTTCAGGAACTCATATTCCTTTTTATACTGTGCTGGCGTAGTATATTTTATTTTTTTAATATCTAAATCCTTGTTCTCTTCATAGGCTTTTATCCTATCAGCTAACATTAGATTATAGATGAATCTGCTACATCCAAAGGTTTTAGCAAAGTATTCTTTTTGTTCATTATTTGGATATAGCCTATACTTATAGGCTCTTAGCATATTATCCCTGCTTTCCTTGATTTTCTATGTATTGCTTTATGATTTCTAACGGAGCACCGCCAGTTGTTACTAGGCAATAACTTTTACTCCAAAAACATTCTTTCCATAGATGTTCACGAATACTTGGAAATTCATTCTTTATTCTTCTGCTTGATGCAGATTTATAAGCATTTAGTAGTTTTGATATTTCTGTATTTGGCTTTGCTTTGAATAATAAGTGTACATGGTCAATATCATGATTCCATTCTATCAACTCTACACCATAATTTGATGCTATATCTACAAATATATCTTTTAGTCTATCTGATATAGAATCATTTATTACTTTTTTTCTATATTTGATACACATAACTAAATGATAATGCAATGAGAATACTGAATGATTATTATTATCTAATTTCATTATAATTGCTTCCTTTCAGTTTTTACTACTGAATTAATAATACAATATATTTTTATGAAAATAAAGTAAAAAAATAACCTATCGGTTAGGCTTACATCCTCCACCTCCTACGGTGAGGAAGAGGAATTTCGCCTAAAAAATTAAATTCAATCTATAGCTTATGTAAAAAAATAAACATTTATTTTTTAATAGAATAATATAATTTATAAAATAATATAAAAAATAACTTAATTTACAAGTTAATATATAATTTAAAAGGTTTAATATTCTTTATAAATACAGGTATAACGATACTCTATTTAAACAGAATTATAGATGCATATATGTTATAATTAAAATCTAAAATATTGATTTGAGATATTTAATTTGGGGGAATTATAAATGTTAATTTATTTATCAATACTTGAGTTTGAAGAAGATAAAATCAAGTTTGAAAAGATATATGAAAAATATAGACAGATAATGTTTTATGTGGCCAATAAAATATTAAAGGATGATCATTTAGCAGAAGATGCTGTACATAATGCTTTTTTAAGAATAATTAAAAATATAGATAAGATTGATGAAGTGGATAGTCCAAGAACGAAGGCTTTTATCGTTATAATAGTAGAAAGGATTGCTATAGACTTTTACAGAAAGAGAAAAAGAGAAAAGGTATCTGATATTGAAGAAGAGTATAAAAACAGGGAAATAAATTTTTCTATAGAAGATAAAGTATGTGAAAGTAATTTAGCTATAGCAGTTGCAAAACTTAATGAAAGTTACTTTCAAGTACTTTCTTTAAAATTCCAATATGGTTTTTCAAATAAAGAAATAGCAAAGGTGTTAAATTTAGGGGAGGAGAATGTATACAAGAGGATTCAACGTGCTAGGAAAAAATTAAAAGAGATATTACAAGAAATGGAGGTTGGAAATATTGAGTAATAAAAAAGATGATTTTGATATTACAGATGATATGCTTCAAGAAAGTATCCCAATCGCGACAAAAATTATTCTTGATGGCCTTCCTTCAGATGATGAATTAAAGCATGTTTTTTCAAAAGGTTTTGAACGAAAGATGAAAAAAATAATTAAGCAGCAAAGAAGAAGTAGTCTTACAAATAAGATTATTTTTTATTCAAAACGAACAGCTATTGTATTCTTAATAGTTCTGGCTAGTTTATTTACTGTTACTATGAGTAGCGAGGCATTGCGTACACGTTTATATGAATTGGTAATAAGTGTATATAAAGATTTAACTTCTTTTGTTTTTTCAACTAATGATGGAGAAGAAAGTTTAAATCTTAAGATTATAGAGCCTAAATATATTCCAAATGATTTCAAAGAAGTAGAGAGGGTGGATAACTTTATTATTACTTATAAGAATAAAAATAACATTGAAATAAACTATATGTTTTGTGAAATAAGTGCAAATTCTATTATATTAGATACAGAAGACGCGAAGATCGAAAATATATTAATAAATGGTAATAAAGCCATGTATATAGAAAAAGAAACTTATATTCAATTATTTTGGAATGATAAGAAAAGCATATATTTATTGAGCACAGATTGCTATAAAGAAGATCTTTTGGAAAAATACAAAAATGAATTAATAAAAATGGGAAAAAGTATAAAATAATTTTTTAGTGTCCAGAAATCATCTTTTTATTCGTTATATAATATATGACAAATAAAGAGGTGATTTTATGGTTTTAAAAAAGTAATTGTAAGTGGCATATGTACATTCGCATGTTTATTTACATCTGTGATACCTACATTTGTTAATGAATTGTAATATGAGAATATTGAACAATATTCGTCTATAAAGTACATAGATGATTCCATGGAAAGAATGAGTTATATAAAATTTAGCAGCTATACATTAACTATTTTTACTGGAATCGCAACCATAAGAAGTTCTGTGGAGAGGAAAGAAAAAATATAATAAGTAGTGAAAAAAGATATTAAAAAATATTGCATACAGAAGATGAGGTGAATATAAATAATATATTTTGAATGGCCAATTATATTAATTCAGTCTGCTAATTTTCTATTATTAATAATAATATTTATACTTGTAATTGATATTTTTAAAAAGTAGTAAACTTAGGGTAATTTTACATATAGCACAAATATAAAAGGAATAGAGAATATCTATTCCTTTTATATTTGTGCTATCTTTGGATGATTGCATAAAACTTATAAATAAATTATTATATAAAGTATATAATAATTTATTTATAAGTTTTAGATAATTTTTTTATAAAAATCCCGAATGTAGGCGGAAGTGTGATATAATATCATATATCAATAGAACTCACAGGAGGATTAAAATGAAAATAGTAAGTTTATTTAATGTAAAAGGTGGGGTTGGGAAAACGACATTAGCATATCTAATGGCTCTTAATTTATCAAAAAAAGACAAAAAAATACTTATACTTGATGGAGATACCCAAGCAAACTTTACACAATTCATATATAAAATAGTTCATAATAAAAAAACAATTCTAGATGCATTTAAAGATGATATAAGTGCAGAAGAATTAATAATAAAATCTCCATTAAAAGATTATCCAAATGTAGACTTAATACCAAGCGATTTATCTTTATCTGTTTTATCAGAGTATTTAACTATAAAAACTAGTAGAGAAAAAGTCGCTTTTAAGTGGTTTAAGAAAAATATTTCTACTCTTAAAAATTATGATTATATTCTAATAGATTTGTCTCCTTCATATGACTTGATTGCTAGAAATTTTCTATTTATCTCAGACAGTATTATTACGCCTCTTGAATTTCAAGATATAGCAAGTATAAGAGGTTGTGAATTGTTCTATCAAAAATATAATGAAGATCTAGAAGATATGGGCGAAACTAATGAAGCAAAAAGAGCTGTTGTAATAAATTCTTTTACTTCAAGGAAGTTAACTTCTGGTGATATATTTATGGATTATCTTGACAGGTTTGATAGTATAAAAAAAGATTTATCAGATGTAAAAATAAGTGAAAGCACTATAGTAAAAAATTGTGTGCTAAATAAATTAAGTATAGATGACTATTGTAGGAAGATAAAAAAGGCTCATAAAGTTAGAGAAGAATTAAATGATTTAATAGAAGAACTTACTAATAAGGGGGTATTATAATGAGTAAATTTGAATTAGAAGAGGAAGAAATATCTATACCTAGAAAAGACTATAAAAATGAAATCAATAAGGAAATTGAAAATAAATTTAATGAACATACAGAACTTCCAGGGATAAACTTATTAGATTTAAAAGAAAATAAAAAGACTAAAAAAGGACAAGTTACATTATATATTGATGATGAGGATCTGAAAGTATTAAAGACTATAGCACACCTTAAAAAGACTACATTAAATAAAGTAATAAATGAGTTTATTAGGGCTAATGTAAGGGCGACCAAAGAGCATTTACCAGAAGAATTAAACATAGATAAAATCTCAAAGGAATACGATAAAAGAAATAAAAATAAAGGACCTAGAAAATAAGTTATTATTTAAATTTAAAAGTAAGTAAATTATAATTTAAATAATAATTTATAATTTACATTAAATATAAAATTGATAAATAAGTATAAAAATAAATTGTTATATAATTTAATATACAATGTATAAATTAAAATAGTTTATACATTGTATATTAAGCAAATTAATCTATTTATTTATAAAATTTAAGGCTGCATGAAGAGTATCAAATCTATCAACACCTTTTAGAGATGTATATTTTTCTTTGCTCAATGAGCCTATCTTATTACATGCCCCAGTTCCAACAACATATAAATTTTCAGTTTGATATGGTTTGTAATCTTTTATATCACAAACTAAACATTCTTCTTTTTTATAATTCCAAGAAATTACTGTTGCTGATATTTTATCAACTTCTCCATCATAAATGACTGTATGTTTATACATTTTATTTTCACCTTTAGCATTTATGTCTTTATTTAATATACCTTCTGCTATTAATTTCGCAACTATATCTTTATGCCTAATATAATAGTCTGTATCAGTTTTGCTATCTACAAAACATACTTCGATTAATATTGCTGGTGCTTTGGTACGTTTAAGCCAATAGAGATCCCTTACATCTATTTTAGCTCCTCTATTTTTAAATATGGTTGATAACTTTGAATTAACTCTTTCAGCATATACTTTCCCATTATTTGTTTTATATAGTGTTTCTGTTCCCATGGGATTTAAGGTTGTACTATTTGCGTTAAAGTGGATTTGTACTGCTAAGTCTATGTCTTGTTTATTGGCTATTTGACATTGTTCAGAAAGATAATTATTGGATTTATCAACTTTACCAGTGTAAACAGTTGCGTTGCCATATTTTAGCCATTTTACTATTAGGTCTGTTAGTATTCTATTTTCTTTACCTTCATCTATATATCCAACTGCTCCTGTTCCTTTTCCTGTTAGGGTATGCCCTGGGACTATTGCTATTTTCATTATTTATCACCTTCTTTTTGTAGCATAACCTTTATATCTGTTACATCTTCTTTTATTTCTTCTACATCTGTTTTCATTACACCCATTTCCATAAGTAAATTTTTATTTATTTCCTGTTGTTGAGTGGATAATTCAATAAAGTTTTCTACAGTTTTTTTATACATGTCTCTATCCTCTTTTTTCTCTTGCATTGTATTTTTAAATAGTAGAGCACATAATATGCCTATTGCTCCTAGGCTACTTAATTGTGTTACTAGCTCTTCCATAATAACCTCCTTTTATATTAAAAAAGACTTAGATTCAAACTAAGTCTCTTTTATTTAATGTTTAATTGTAAAAGATTCATTATATTTTTAAATATAATGAATAATTAATTATATATTTATATTATCCAATAGCATAAACAGTAATAGTAGTATAATAAGTATATATAGTCTTAGTAGAAATATAAGCATGGAAAATATTTTGACCAAGGCTAATAGCTTGGTCGCTAACCAAAGAACTAAAATAAACACTAGAGTCTGAATTGTTTATATATGCATATCTCATTTCTGTTAAAGAATTATATGCACCTTCAACTTTAGCAGGTTTATAACTGTTACCTGGCAAAGTACCAGGAACACCAGTAACAAGAAAAAATTTAGGTTTAAAAGGTAAAGGAAAATACCAATGTCCTCTGCTATTACCATATCCGCCAAAATTATTAGAATCACCGGTTTCAATATATCCTGAAAATGTGTAAATTTTTAATCGACTATTTACCTCTTCTTGCAAATTACTTATAGTACCATTTAACTGGGTGATAGTATTATTTTTCTCTGTAAGTTGACTTTGCAAATCTTGCACACTAGCATCTGCTGAACTGAATGCTGTGCCTATCATCTCTCCCATTTCTATCAACGTATTATTTAATGTAGCATTTATATTTTTTAACGCTAGTTTATTAATGATATGTGTTTTACTATTTATAAAGGTATTTTTCATTGTAGATACTGTACTTTCAATTTCTTGTAAGGAAGAATCATCCTGTGGTGGTTGTATCTCTTTTGATACACTTATTAACTTTTCGCTTAATCCATGCGTATCTGTAGCTTTAATTTTAACTGTGTGTATTGCATTATCATTTAATGTATAATTAAATATCTTTTCTAAGTATAAATCTGTAGTTATAGTTTCTTTTAAAGTATCATCTAGAAATATCTCTATCTTATTTAAATTATTATCTAAGTCTGATACTATGAATTTTACTTGTGTGCTATTAAATTCATTTATTACTATTTGAGGTAAATTATTACTCCTAGTAAATGTATATGTTCTTGTTGTGCTAGCATTATTGTTGTCTGTTGCAACAATACTTATTGTATTACTAGAACCTATTCCAAGTGCTAATATTCTTTCATCTGTTAACACAATTTCCTTTTCTCTATTTTTCTCTATATTTGTGATATTTTCTAAAATAGTAGAATTAAGTTTAGTAACAACATTTATAGTATCTCTGTAGTCTAGGTCATTTACTGTGTATTTTAAAGTAAATCCCTTACTTTTATCTCCTATATTTTCATTTACTCCACTTATTGTTGGTATACTATTAGATTTTGTAAATGTATAATTTCTATAGATAGCACCTACCCCATAACCTCCTGTAACTTCTATTTTAATCTTATTGTTAGAGTTTAGTTGAAGAGACAAAACAAGTGAATCAGGTACATTTATAGTATACTTTGTATCTTTTACGGCTTGCTTTGTATCAAATAAAACATCATTTAGATATGTTTTTACTGTGTATGTGTAACTATCTTCATTTGTTATTGTATAATCTATACCAAACCCTCTACTCTTAGAACCAAGCGAACCATCTGTTCCACTTATGCTTGGTGTTGTGGATTTATATTGGCAATCAAAGTAACAATCTTCATAATATCTAGTCCATTCGCTCGAATTTTGTGGTGAGAAAAAATAGCTGTAGGTTAATTTATAGCGATTGCCTGGGTATGCGTCAAAACTTCCACTTTTATCCCAACCAACGGAATCACCATTCGGCAATACGCAATTCATCATATCATACGCACCATTTAAATCGGCAACCTTGTTTTTATCGCAATAATCCCATGGCTTTATGGCGATTTTAGTAGCAGGTTTCTGTACTGTTATAAGCGAAGGCACATATAATCTTGGAAAATGTACACTCATACATATCACTTCCTTTCTTTTTTATATAGGTAACATATCTTTTAGACCATTTCTATTACCTTTTACTTCTTACATTACTTCTTTTAATATCTTATTTATATTTCTTACTAAATCATTAAAATGTAATTTACAATACTCCTTTCTTAATTTATGGTTTTATTGTACCTAATTTTAAAACTATAAAAATCTACAAAGTGTAGATGAAGTGTAGGCAAAATGTAAATGAATTTATATATTTTTAGGAATAAAAAAAGAACCTTCTATACTGTTGGTTCTACTGGTGTTTCTTCTTTATTTAATAAAGCTGTTAACTCTAAATATTGTTCTTCTGAAATCCTGTTTACTGCATAGAATACATCAATCTTATGTTGTAAATCCTCTTTAGCACTATAGTTCTTTTGTTCTATCATTAATTTTAATAAGTTATACATGTTGATTCCTCCTAAATATTGTTATTTAATTTCATATTTACTACTTCAAATGCTGTGTTTACTATCTCACTATCTCTATTCTTATTTTCTTCTTTTAACATACTTAATTCTTCTTCTAATACTTTTAATCTCTTTTGTTCATCTGTCAAAATGACTTCTATATTTTTTAAAACAGGCTCTTTTGTGATTGGATTTATAGACTCTATATACTGTTTACCATAGTCTATACTTCCAAATTCAATATCGATATAATTTAATTCTGTTATTGTATCATGCTCTAATATATCTCCTGCTGCTTCACCTGTTTGTATCCATACATTACCTGTTTGGTCGTAAATTATTCTATTTCCTCTATTCATTCTATCACCTCATATTATATTAATTATATAAAAACTCTATATCTAACGCATACCACCTAAAAGAAAATTTATTAAATTTAAAAGGAAAATCAACGCCAGCATTCATATCACCCTTACCAATTTCAATCTTAAAACTATCAGCAGTAATATCTCTAATACTAGCACTACCAATAATTCGAGTATATGAACCATTGTTATATTTAATATTTGTACCTGCAGAATTGATACTAATACCACAACTAAGAAATTTAGCTGGATTTGAACCATCACTTAAACCAAAACTCATGATTAAAATAGTTTTTGGAACAAAATTTAAATTAGTTGGAACAACTAAGGAATTTTGAGAACCATCTGGCGGAGTATAAGTACCTGTCGCATATTTAATCCTTTGACTTAATTGATTAGTCAATTCTGTTATCCTATTTTGCAACTCCTCAACACTAGCATCTGAACTATCAAAAGAAGTCTTTATTTTCTCTGATAACTCAACAAGTGTATTATTTAAACTTGCATCTATATTTTTAAGTGCTAAAGTATTTATAATACTTGTTTTCCCATTCTTAAACCCTTCTCCAATCTCTACTAACTTAG
>NZ_AVHW01000022.1 GCF_000449425.2 Clostridioides difficile CD160 | reverse complement strand
CAATATTTTACCTGTTTGGTCATAGATTATTCTATTTGCTCTATTCATTTTATCACCTCTTTTATATAAATTTTATAGCATACCATTTATATGCAAAATCGTAATTATTAAAAGCAGGAAGTTGAACACCCCTGCCATCAACATAAACATCTTTTTCATTAAGATTATAAATGCTACCATGTGAGGAAAAAGTTGAATCTGTTTGACGTCTAAAATACGAAGAAATTACATAATCTTTACTAAAAACACCATAACTAGCAAAAACTAAACTCTTAGTTAAATAACTATTCCTTGTAAAATCGCACTCAGCTATAAAAATATGAGGAACAAAACCGAGATTGCTAACATTAATCCAATAATCTTGGGTAGTAATATAACCACCATTATAAAAAGTAGCAGATAAACTTGGTTTATTGAGTTGATAAGTAATTCCACTAGCAACTTTATACTTAGTATTTAACTGTGTTATAGTATTATTAGCTTGTGTTAATTGATTCATCAAATCTTGTAAACTAGCGTCTCCGCTATCAAAACCTACCTTGATTTTCTCTGACAATTCAACTAAGGTATTATTTAAACTTGATTCAATATTCTTTAATGCCAATACATTTATGATACTTGTTTTCCCATTTCTAAATCCTTCTCCAATTTCTACTAATTTAGATGATATATCTTGTAAAGTTGCATCAGTTTGAAGTGGCATTATTTCTTTACTTATACTCAAAACCTTCTCAACAATTGCATTTTCTGCATCTGTAGCTACTATTTTAAGTGTGTGTATTGCATTATCTGTAAGTTCATAGTTTATTGTTTTTTCTAGATATAAATCTGTAGTAAATGTATCTTTTAGTACATCATCAAGATACCATTCTATTTTAGATAAGTTATTATCTAAGTCAGATGCTATAAATTTTGCAGTATTAGAATTATATGAATTAACTTTAATAACTGGTTTATTATTTGTTCTTGTAAATGTTGATGTTTTACTTGTAACTAGCCCTCCCTTCTCTGTACTAATTTCTATAGTGATATTATTTCGAGAGTTTACTTGTAGTGCTAATATTTGTTCATCAGTCAAAACAATGCTATAGTTACCACCAGTAGAATTGGGTTTTGTTGCTATAACTTTATTATTTAATTTTTCTGTCACAATAAATTTTTCCGCAGGTTCATTGTCCACAATGTTATAATCTATAGTACAACCTTTACTAATATTACTTAAAGTTAAGTTAATTATGGGGTCTTTTATAAATGTAATATCAAGTATTTGTTTCATTTCTAAATCTGTTACGGTTTCTTTTCTATTATCAGAATAACTAGTTCTATAAACATTTCTTGTTAATAAATATTTACTAACGTTTTTTTCTATAAAAATATCTTTTGCATTGCTTCGTTCAAATGTTCCTACATAATTCCAATCATCATTAGTGTATCTAAACGATTGTTGATATGCATACAAATCAGTTTCAGAATATATTCCCCTTCTCTTTTTCATTTCTGTTGTTCTTTCATAATATCTCACTTTGTCACCTCTCTTTCTACATTGGTATTAGATTGCTATTTATACTAGATATAATACTACTTCTATTACCTTTTACTTCTTGCATCACTTCTTTTAATGCTCCCTCAACATTATCACTTTCAAATAAGTTATCTGTATCTTTTATACTTGTTTTATCTGCTGTTGTTTCTATACTATCTACACTAGTTTTTACCTCATTAATTGCACTAACTATATTTGTTTTATCTGTTGTTTCAAGTAGTGTTGTATCTCCTATATTTGTATTAACTTTTTCAATCTCATTATTTGTGTTGCTAGGTACATTTTTTAATTTTTTTACTACATCTTCATTTAACAATTTATCACCTCTTTTTATTTAGAGAGCTACTAATGTAACTCTCTATTTTGAACATAAAAAAAGAACTCTTAAAGTTCTATGATAATGGAATCTCTAGTGCTTCACACATTTTTCTAACTTCTTCTCTGTATTTTACAGGTACTTGGTCAATTGTTTTTAAACCTCTTTCTATTAATCCTGTATAAATTGCTGCCATACTACTTCCTCCTTCAAATTTTATATTTTTTAATGACATAGTAGATGTTTGTTGGCTATTTAATACCATTTCGCATATTTCAGCAGTCGCTAACATTAAATCTGTTATGTCATCATTTTGCATTGTTTGACTTGTATTTATTTTCTTTTTTTCTTTTAACTTCATAATTTTATCTTCATTTACATTTACATTCATTAATTTAATCACCTCTTAAAGTGTTTCTTCATCTATAGAAAATAATATTGATGGTCTTTTTAATACTGTATTTTCATTACCATCTACAATAATTTTAGGCTCTACTTCTTTCATACCATTTTCTGCGAATTCATATATTTCTTGATAACCTGTATCAACTTTTTTCATTTCTAATAATTTAGCATCTTTATGCATACCAGTGTTATTAGTTTTTATTTGAACTTTCAAATTATTAATTAATTGATATATTATATCTCCTATATTTATATCTCCTTCTAATTCCCTATCTAAATTTACTGTTATTTTTCCATTAGATTCAGAAAAAGATTTAACAGTATATCTTTTTCCATTTATTAGTAAACTTGAATTTTCGGATACAGACATGGCATTAGTTTCTTTATTTATTATTGCAGAAGTATATACATTCCCATTAAATTTATCATATCCTTTAAATATAATGTTATTTTTACCAAGAACTAACTTATCTACTGGAATTGTGAACTGAGAATATTTATTTGTAAATTCTGTCATAGTTGTAATTAGTTCATTGTTTATATACATTTCTATTTTTATAATTTCATTACCTTCATCATTTATTTTTACTTTAAATCCAGATATTGTTTTTTCAGTAATTTCTATAGTAGAATTTTCAGAGTTTACCTTATAAATTAAAGATACAGATTCATCATTTATAGGATTAATCCATACTAAATTTTCATCATAGATACTACTTTGTGTTTGAATTTTATTAAATATACATGTATTATTTCCTTCTATATTATAACAATCTCTTATTCTACCACTTATATAAACACTCTTATCAAGTTTTCTTAGTAAAATATAATTACTGCCTATTTCTACATCTTCTATATTTGTTGCTATTTTAGTAAATAAAGGGATTATAGCATCTTTCTTATCTTCACCTAGCCCAAAATTTCCAAATCTATTATACCCTTGTGCATATAATTCATTATTATTTAATAATGCTAAGGTAAAATTATTATCACACATTACTTTCTTAACATTAGATATAGTTGTAACCATTTGAGGCTCAGAAACAACATCATTATGACCTAAACCTAGTTGGTAATTAGCATTTAACCCACAAGAAAATAAAAATCCATCATTTCTAACAAAATATGAAAATCCATTTCCACATGAAGCTTGTTTTATATTTTCAAAATCTAATTTTGTAAATTCTGATAGAGAAGTTGTTGTTAAAGGATTTAGCAATTGACCATAAGTATTTTTACCACATCCATAAAGTTCTCCAGCAGTATTAATAATTAAAGAATGTGTTTTAGACATCCAAAATTCTTTTATATTATTAAAAGGTAGCTCTAAAACATTATTTGCATAAGGAGAAACAGGATATTGAGAACCAAGTATTTCTTTATAATTAAAATCATCCTCTGTAGCTTCATAGTGCTGATATTTAGTATCTTTTGCAGGGATTAAAAATTTATTATTTACTAAATTAAAATTATTATTAACTACACAATCTGTTATTTTTTCAAAATCAAAAATTTTAATATTAACCTTAGTAAAGGTATTTCTATTAGTTGCATCACCTAAACCTAATAATCCATATGTATTTTGTCCAGTAGAAAAAACACTTCCATCATTTTTATAAATATATGATGAACGACCACCTGCATTAATACCTTTAACATTATCTATATTAACTTTAATAAACGTATTTCTTAGAGTATTATCACCTAATCCTAATTGCCCCTGTCCATTATTTCCACATCCATATAATTCTCCATCTTTTGTTAATATTAAGTTATGGTCAAGACCACAAGATATTTCCTTTACATTGTCTACATTAACTTTAGTAAAGGTATTTCTATTAGTTGTGTCACCTAATCCTAATTGTCCCTCCTTATTTCTTCCAGTAGCATATAATTCTCCATCATTTGTTAATGCTAATGTGTGATAAGTTCCACATATTACTTTCTTTATATTATTTATATCAATTTTAGCAAAGGTATTTCTATTAGTTGTGTCACCTAGACCTAATTGCCCCTCTGCATTATTTCCTGTGGCATATAATTCTCCATTATTTGTTAATGCTAATGTATGAGTTGCACCACAAGCAATTTCTTTTATATTATCCATATTAACTATTGAAAAACTATCTCTAGCAACTTCATCACCTAGTCCTAGTTGACCATATGTATTAGCCCCAGTCACATACCATTTTCCACCATTGGTCAAAAAAAAGATAAACATTGAACCACATACAACTTTTTCTACATTTGTTATAGAATTTACTAGATTAAATGTATGTGGCTCACTAGTTAATCTAGTTTGGTTAGTTAATGCTTTTTGATTTGTAATATCTCCACTTACTAATAATTCTCCATCTTTTTTTAGTATTAATGTATAATTAACCCCACATATTATATCTTTTATATTTCTTACATTTATCGGATAAAAATAATAACAGTCAGAAACGTTCCCTATGCCTAATTGACCCTTTGTATTATTCCCTACACCATACAATTCTCCATTACTTTTTTTTAGGAAAACACTCATGTAATCATTTGCATTAGTAGTTGCTATCTTAAAGTCATTACTATAATCTATCTCGGTACTATTAAATTCAAAACCAATTCTTGTAAAAGTAGGTGCTGGTACACTGTCTGAACCTATACCGAATCTTCCAGCTGCTCTATTTCCTATTGCATATACTTTCCCATCAGTTTTTACTAAAAATGTACAATCACCACCAGCAGCAATATATCTATTGTTACCTTGTCCAAGAATACTATTTGTAGTGGTAAAACTTGTTATAGGTGAAGTTTTATTATTTTCTATACCTAATTGGTTGTGACTATTTATACCAGTGGCTACTAATCTTCCAATAGAATCTATTATAAGTGTACTGTTTGAATTATAATGATTGTTACAAATGTGAGAAGTGTTAGTATTTATTAATGTGAATTGTTCTAATTTATCTGTAGAAGCACTTCTTCCTAATTGACCATTTCCATTATATCCACATCCATATAATTCCCCATTATTTGTTAATACTATTGTATGACCCATACCACAATAAATTTCTTTTATCTTTACCATTTTATTTATAGACAACTCTGCAAAATCTTTCTCTATATTACTATTCGAGATTTTACCTAATTGACCATTGTGATTTGCCCCTGCCCCCAATAAATTATTATCATTTTTCAATATTATAGAATGTTCATGTCCACATGCTATATCTTTTACATCTTCCACAGGAACTCTTGTAAAAGACAATATAGGGTTAGCACTAGTATTGCCTATTCCCAAATACATTGCTCTTCCTGCCCCCCATAAACTGTTATCGTTTCTTAATATCAATACATGGGAATAACCACATGCAATTTTTTTTACATTGTCTATAGGAATCTTTATAAATTTATTTGGAGAAATAGTATTACCAGTTCCTAATTGCCCATAATTATTAAGTCCTGTAGCCCATACAGTGTCATCATTTTTTATTACAAAAGCACACGCCCAACCACATATAATATCTCTTACATTATCTATTGGGACTTTAGTAAAGTAATTTTGACTTGTACTATGATTCAAACCTAATTGCCCATTTCCATTATTTCCAGATACCCATAGTTCACCACTTTCTAGCAATGCATAAGTTGAACCCTCATTAGATATAATTTTTTTTACATTTCCATAACAAATATAATCTCCATTTTCCTTTATAAGATAATTTTTATTATTCATAGTTATAGATTTATTGTATCCTAATACCTCAGCACTTTTATATTCTGTAAATACATCTACAGGATAACTTAGAACATTTGGATTTCCAATTTGTGAGTCTCTATTAGTTCCGCAAAATAAAAGCTTGTTATCATTTCTAATTATAATAGTATGGTCATTTCCACAAGCTATATCTTTTATATTATTTACACTAATTTTAATTAATGTTCTTGGATTAGGTACACTTCCTAAACCTAATTGCCCCTGTGAATTTAAACCGCATCCATATAAAGAATCATCATTTTTCAAAACGATAGTGGTATTTATTCCATATACAACTTTCTTTACATTGGAAGCCATGTTGGTAAATACATTTCTTTCTGAAACATCACCCAGCCCTAATTGTCCAGAACTGTTATATCCACATCCATATAAAGAATTATCATTTTTTATTATAAATGAATTTAATGCATTACAGTATATTTCCTTAACATTATCTATATTAACTTTAGTAAAGGTAGTTCTTGGAGTATTATCACCTAGACCTAACTGCCCATATGTATTGTTTCCATGTGAATATAATTCTCCATTATTTTTTAATATAAAAGTAAAACTATTACCACAATCTATGTCTTTTACATCTGTTATTGATGATTTAACAAAAATTTTTGAGTTCTCTAAGTTATCAAATTTTTGATTACCATTATAACCAGTAAAGTACAGTTCTCCATTAGATTTTAATGCTATAGTAAATCCATTTCCAACAACAACCTTTGCAACATCTTCTATAGGTAATTTAGTAAAAGTTGTTGCTACTACAACATCATCTCCAAGACCTAATGCTCCACTTGAATTTCGACCAACACCTAACATTGTTCCATCATTCTTTAAAATTACGGTATGGTCAACTCCAATAGCAACATGTTTTACATCTGATATCCCCTCAATTTTTGTAATGTATCAACCCTACGAGAAATATTATTGTTAGAAGGTTGATATTTTCCAACTATTTGATTATTGCCTGTAACCCATACTGATTTATCAGTCTTTATTCCATAAGTACATTCAATTAAGTTTGAAATAAATATTTTTTCAAAGTCATATTTATCAATTTCTGGTTCAAAATCCTCAACATTATAGTTAGTATCAAAGTATCTGCCTCGTTGTATTAATTTATTTTCTTTCAATATTGTTTCACCTCTATTTATTTAATTTCATATGAATACTTATCTAAATCTATTGTGGTCATTCCAATAGCTATTTTATTTTCACATATAGTTTCTATATAATTATCATTTAATTCGTGTATATATCTTAATTTGTTACACTGAAAAGGGATAGCTATTCTCTTGAATGTAACGCTACCAGCATCCCCTTGAATTTTTCTATTTTTAGTATCTAACTTTAAGCTTTCATCAATAGATAAAATTCCTTTATCATCAGATAAACTATCAAACCAATGACCAACTTCGTCCGCACTACTCCCAGACTCAAGCTCTAAATAAATAGCTATATCTAAAACTTTATTAGACAAAGTATCATATTTAGATTTTAAAGAGTCTATTTGCTCTTTTACATTTCCACCCTCTTGTAAAATTTTTACACTAGCATCTAATTCATTTACTGCATCAGATATATTTTTAGATACTGTATTTAACTCACTTGAACCTATTTTAGTTTGTATCAAGTTTATCTTTTCTAAATTAGAAGCTATATTTGCTTTATTTTCGTTTATTTTTTCTAAACTTTCAGATGCCTTATCATCAATTTTTGCATCTGTTTTAACACTAGAATACGCACTATTTAGTGTTGTTATATTATCATTTATTGTAAATGGTGTGACTTCTTTATTGGTATTACCATTTACAACAGTCACTTTTACATTTATGGCTAATTCATTAAATATTTCTATTGTATTATTATCTATGATAGTATAAGAATTAGTCATACTCTTTTTAATTGCTTCATTAAGTATTGCTACATATATATTTTCTGTGACTAAGTTATGATTAACTATAAGTTTAAAGTATTCTTCATCAGCAATCCAATCAGATTCAGAATAAGATTTACTAAAAGCTATATTAGTTGCAGCCGAACTCATTTCAGCTATTTTTTCATATACTTTATCAAAATCATATGTAAATCTTTCTTGCAATGTATTTTTTTGAGTTCCATCGTAAGCTTCTCTTGTTTGTATTATTTCTCCTGTTGTATTTGTACTTTCCAACTCTTCAAATCTTTGTTCAAATTCAGTTAATTTATTAGATACAGTTGTCGTCATATCTGTTTTAGCAGTATTCACTTCAACAATCTTGTTGTCAACTTCAGCTATTTTAGTATCTACTTCATTTATCTTATTATTAGTTTCAACTATTTTATCATCAATTTGTTTTTGTTGTTCTTTTAATTTATTATCTAGCGTTATATCAACCTCATTAAATTTTTCATCAGTTTTATCAATTAATTCTTTTTCCATTCTTTTTATAGAATCTTGCCTATCTATTTCTTGTGTTTTTCTTACTTCTTCATTTTCTTTTCTTACTAGTTCATTAGCTTCTCTTGTTTCTTCGCTTGTTTTTCTTACTTCTTCATTTTCTTTTCTTACCAGTTCATTAGCTTCTCTTATTTCTTCCTGTTCTTCTATCAAATTTTCTAAATTTTCAACTCTAGTAACTAGAATATCATTGTCTTTTAAGACTTCTTTGACTTGACTTATTAATAATACTAAAACACCAAATTCATCTGCATTTTCAATATCATCATCATTTACAAGCCCTTCTTCTACTCTATAATAAAATCTTGGAGATTCTAAAGACCCCTCACTATTTATAGCCATAATTGTGAACGGGTTTATACCTGCACCCTTTAAAGCTTCTCTGGTAAGTGGAACTTCTACTTCTCCATCTTTTGCATTTAATATATTACATTGAGCATCTACCTTATTACCTGTATTCTTCCAAATATTTGCTATAACATCATAGTTACTTAAATCCATAATTTTTCCATTGTTTTTTAGCTGTACATTAATAAATGCTGTATTAATGTCATTTTCACTGTATATCATTTTTTTCACTACATTTTTTCTATTTTCGTACTCTGAAAAATCTATTTCTAAAAAATATTGTTTTACTTCATAGTCTCTGTTTCGCATTGTTCAACACCCTCTACATTTTCAGATAGTTTTTTAAGCGATATAATATTTTCTTCTAATTCTTTTATTTTTTTATCTTTGTCTTTTATTTCTATATCTTTTTGCATTGCTATACTCTTATAGAGCAACATATTAGACATACTCTTATTCAATTCTTCTTGTACATTCTCATACAGAATTTTAAAATCTACATCCATTTTTTATTCTCCTTTACTTTGTAATCCTATATTTTTTTCTAATTCTTTTATTTTATTTTCTAATTCTTCTCTTTTCAACACTTCTTCTTTTAACGCTGCTGCTATAATAGTTGTATATCCAGATACACTAAATTTTAGCCCTTCATCGTTATAATCATAAACAAACATTTTTCCAACTTCTGTATCTTTTATATCATTTGCTATAAATCCGATTTGCTGATTATTTTCTTCTTCACTAAAATTTTTATAATTAAATGTAGCTATTTTTAAATCATCTGTTAAAAAATTTAAAAAAGGTGTTTCTATATTCATTGAGAAAGACCTTCTTTTTGTCATACTTATATAATTAATATTTTCCTTGAACCTGTTATCCGATGTACTTCTAACATCATCACACCTTAATGTATCGCAGTAAACATTTCTCCATGTGTTATAGCTTTGCCCTAAATCGGTTCGGCTTTGGTCTGGGAAGAATGAATATGGGTCATTAGTAAAACAAAATCTTGCATTTCCAGTTTTTATAAAAGCATCATCTTGTTTTACTTGTAACCTTACCTCTCCATCAACAAATATGTTTGCTCCATATCTGTTTATAAATAAATAGTTTTCATTATATTTTAATCTTACTGCACTTCCTTTTACAGCCCCATTGCTTTCTTGTGCATCTAAACATATAGTTGCACTGCTATCTTCAAACAGACGAATAATAGGGTCATGACCTCTTGGAGTTGTTAAGCAGTCACATGCTATAGAGCCATTCAAAATTGTTATTCCACTGTAATCAATTGTTACAGAAGCTGAACTTATTTTATTAAAAGCTATTCTTACGCTATCATATTTTTGTTCTATTAAAGAACTAAATTCTCCTTTACTAACTTTTAATGCTATTTCATCAGACAATATTTTGATTTCAGATTTTATATTTTTTTCTGTTTCTTGTACACTCATAGTAATTTGATTAGATTTCATATTAAAATTCGCTAATTCTTCTGATATACTTCCACCTGCACCAAGTAAAATTATATTATCAATAACATTTTTTAATTCATTTATTTTTACATTATATTTAGAAAAAGCATTTATAACTAAAACCTTATCACTAGGAGTTGCGACACCATCTGCTATCGCTGAATTTATTGCAGTTTTCAAATTATCATGAGCTTCATTTAAAGCATTTTTAGCATTATTTATATTTAATTTTCCAGTTGTATCAACATTTTTATCACATATTAAAATTACTTTTTCAATTTGCACGTATAGCAATTTTTTCTTATCATCAATAATAGTATTTTGAATATTTATTTCTGTTTTTTCTTCATTAGTTACTTTATCATCCTTGAAATATTCTGTTATCTTAGAGCTATACAAGCCAATTGCTGCATTTAATTCTATGATATTTTTATTAACATTTTCTCTTAGTTCATTTATTTCTTTATTATCTGTAAAATCTTTTCTAACACTTTTAACACTAGCGTCTATTTCATCAGATTTTAACTCTAATTTTGTTATATTTTCTTTTATCTTTGTATCTTCTTCTTTTAAATCTCCTATTGTCGTTTTTACTCCTGTTATATCCGTTTCTATAGAAACAAATCTTTTGTCATTTTCCTCATTTTTTTCATATAATCCATAAATGTGTTTTTCAATAGACTTTATAGAATCCCCATCAAAAGATATACTGAAATTTGAATCTTCACTTTGTGGAACTATATTATGCATACCATTTGTATTAGTTATTACAAGAAATTTTTCATCCGAATTATCAAATAAAATATTTGAATCTTCTAATTGATAAGGGTTCTTTCTATTCCAGTAGATGTATTTCATGCAAGAATATTTTTCTGTAACATTGTAAACTTCATCATAGTAATGTACTATTATCCCAGTTGCACGAATATATGAAAAAGTAGGGCTATTATCTAATACAGCCAATAATTTTCACCCCTTTTTAGATATTTCTATTTTTTCTTATTTTATTATATTTCTGTTGTATCAATAAGTATTTTTTAGACTCTAAAACTTGAAGTGACTCTTTTGCCATTTTCAAATAGTCTGAGATAGTTTTTATATCATCATTTTTCAATTTTTTATTTGATAATTCTATTGTTAAACTGCTAGGATTAAATTTTTGTGAATATCCCACAAAATATATTAGTTTTTTTATACTCTCTTTATAACTATAAAGTTCTATTACATCACCAAGTCCTAATATGCCATCCCAATGTTGCCTGCCATTATCTAAAATTCTTTCTAAAAAATTTATTATATCTATCGACCATTCACTTGTTGGCTTACATTTTAATTCTAAAATTCTTTCACCAGCTTTTATTAAATCTTCAACTTTAATAAAAGCTGAATTAGTATATGTATCATAATACACAAACTCTTTCAGCTCTTCTAATAATTCATCATTAAATATTAATTTCCCATCTTCATCTGTTGCAGTTTCACGCTTACAAAGTAAATTTACATTATCTATACTTTTTCTTAGATTTTCAATTTCTTCTTCTAAATTTCTTACAGCAACTTCTAGTATTACTTTTTCATCATTTTTTTTAGTTATCTCTGCTATAATTCTAGCTAAATTAATATCATCTTTTGATGCTTCATATGCTCTCTTTTCACCTTGTAAACCTGTTATAAATGCATAAACAAGTTGTAATTCATTTTTTTTATCTGTCAATTCATTGCTTTTACTACTTTTTAAATCTGCTAATTCTCTCCATTGTACTTTTCTTTTTTTTACCATTTCTTCATATACATTTATTGCTTCCATTAGTTCTGAACTCATTTCTCCATTTTCTATAAAGTAAGAATAATTTTCAATGTAGGGATACCCTGTTTCAGTAGCATCTATTATGTCCATTTCTTCATTTCCTTCAAGTTTCAATCTTGTTACTATATCATTTGTATTCAAAGTTTTTTCAATAGATTTTATGTAATTATCTTCTGTTAATGTTATTTTTACTTCATCTCCAAAACTATCTATATTATATAAATTAACTAGTTTATTGAAGGTATCAAATTCAATAACACAATTAAATTCTTCTTTTATATTTTTTGTAATAAAGTCATACCAATTCGTGCTTACACTTTCTTGCCATCTGATTTTTTCTTGTTTACTTCCACCTTCTAATACATCATATGCTATATCTTCATCTACATGACCTAGCTGCCATCCTGTTTCATTTTTCATGTAATCATTCAATGAAAATATTTCGTTTTCTTCCTCTGCTGTAAATAGCTGTATATTTATATTTTCTATGTTTATATCTACTTTTGATAATTTAATTTCTCTTGAATATGCTTTAACTACTTTACTTTTATAATTATCTTCTTTTATTTCTTTTATAACAAAATACTCTTTATTATTAATACATATAAATCTTTCGTTTTTAGTCATATCATATATAATATTTATTTTTCTTTTCAATGTATCTCTATCAAAAACATATTTTGATATTGTAAATTCTAACTCGTCAATACCATCAATTTTCCTAGTCAGAGAATTTAAACAATATCTTGGTATTTGTCCAATTATATTTTTATTAACTTTATGTAGTGTTATATTATAATCTTTTTTAATTTCTTTTAAATTAATTTTCTCTCTTAAAATAAGTATCACCTCATTATTGATTAAGTTAAAACAGGATATTTTGACTTTATTGTTAGTTTACAATTACCTATAATTTTTAATTTATTTTCTCCTATTTTTAATCTTAACCAATTTCTATTACATTTTTCAAATCTACTTTTACCTTCTGTATTAATTACTGTACAATATAAATTATCTATTGTTACTTTTTCATTTTTTTCTATCCCTGCAATTTCAAATTGTCCATCTTCTATACTAGTATTTTTTATTATATTTACAGTAGATTCATCCCCTAGATTAGTTATTTCAAATATAGGCATATAATCTTCTTGCATATTACTTTTATTATTTATAATTATTTTTCTTTCAATATTTTCTTTTATTGTAATTGATTTAACATCTGATTTATAAGCAAAATTTGTAAATGGCTGGAATGTAACTTCAAGATAACCTTCCATATTATCAGTAAATTTCTTTGTTATTTTAGTTACTCTTACATAATAAGTAAGTTCAACATTATCTTCACTGATAAATTCTACAAAATCATCTGTTTTAATCCATGTGTAGATTTCTTCTATATCATAATCAGACCACCTTTTGGGAACATAATTTCCATCTACTAAACATATTTTTAATACTATTTCATTAGTATCTTTTTCCCCTTTAAAAAAAGTTGGATTATCATTATAACTTTTTACTTTTTCTATTGTTTCAGAGTACACAAATCCATAATCACTGAATATGTCATTATTTGATTCTGTAATCAAAATTACACTCATTGAATCACTAGTTCTTTTATTTAAAATAAATTTTTCTGAAATAAACAATTTTTATCTCCTTTTTTATTTAACAATTTCTTTTGCAAAATCATTTAGTGCTTCCTTTACAGTTTTATCAATAATTTTTTGTAAATCTGGTATGGAATCTTTTGTAGCATTTTCTATCACAATCAGCGGTTTACTAGGATTAAAAATAATTTGATTATTATTAGTAGTATTATTGTTTAGCATGCGACTAGTCGGTTGACTATATCTTTGAGAATTATAGTCTAAAGATTTTAAATTTGTATTAAATTCTTTTACTCCTAATTTTTCATTTATTTCTGCTATATTTTCCATTTTTTCAAGAGCTTCATCCAGTTTGTCTAGCCATTCAGTTTTTATTTTATCACCTGCGATAGTTAGACCATCTTGGTATTTGTTTATAAATTCAATCATGGTATCCTGTAAATCTTTTACATTACCATCTATATCCGTAAAAATTCCACTATCCAATACCTTTTTTACTATCTCCGCAAGCTTTGTATCAGAAAATTTTTCTTCAAGATTTTTGACTGTTTCTTCTGCTTCATTTTCTAATCTTTCACTTTCTTTGTCAAACATATTATTTACTTGTTTATCAAGATTATCTTGCACTAATTTTTCTAGCTTTTTCTGCTCTTCTTGCAATTTTTTTTCTAAATCTTGTACTCTTTTTTGACCAGACAAACTTGTATCTTTTCTAGCTTTTTCTAAGTCTTTTTCTATTTTTGCAATAGCATCTTTTTGCTCTTTTTCATCATTCTTATAATTCATTTCTTCTCTTGCATCATTATAAGCTTTTTTCTCTTTATTAAGAGCATCTGTTCTTTTCTTTAATTCTTCATCAATTAATTTTTTTCTTTCTTCAACCTGCTTTTTATATATGTCTGTTATTTCTTTTTCTACATCTGTGATAGTGTTTAATTGTTCTTCATATAGCTTTTTTTGTTCTTCTTTTAAATCTGCTATTGCTCCAGTTATTCCTTCAAGCTCTCGTTGTGCAGATGGTATTTTTTCTAATAATAAATCTAAATATCCTTTTGCAAGTTCTTCCGCTTCTTCAAAATCTTTGTTTTCTTCTTTCAACTTTTGTAATTGTTGTATATAATTAGAAATATCTCCATTATCCCTAAATTCAAATCCTAATTTTTGCAATTTACCTTTAAGCTGATTCTGGACTTGTTTCATATACTCAGTTGTTTCAGTTAATTCTTTATTATACTTTTTTTGTAACTCTATTTTTTTCTTAATTATTTCTTCTTTTTCTTCTGTAGATGCATTTTTTAATTTTACATCTAACATATCTAATTCATTTTTCACTTGCTGAACATCTTTGTACATAGATGTCCATGTCGATTCCATGAATAATTTTTCTTGCTCTCTTTTTACATTTTTTATACTTTGTTCATTCTCTTTAATCTTTTGATTAAGTTCATTCCATTTTTCCGTACATTCTGGTAAACTAGTTAAAGTAACTTTTATATATTCATCATAAAGTTTTTGTATTTCTTCCAGACTATTCTTTTCTTTTTCAGCTTTTTTTTGCAATGAATCACTATTCTTATCTTTTGCTTTTTCAGCTTTTTCTTCTAAGTCTGCAACTATTTTCTTTTTCTTTAATATTTCCTCTTCATAATTTGTTGAATTTCCGTCACTATTAAATTTTAGTCCTTTTTGTTCAAGTGCAGATTTATAATAATTTTTTTGTCTTATTAATTTATCTTCTAAATCTTTTTGTACCTCTGCCTGCTCTTTGTACAATTCATTTTGTTTTTGTAGATATTTTATTTTATCTGCATCCGTTGCATTTTCTGCTAACTTATCTAGTCTAGTTAATTCATTATTTATTTTTTGTAGTCTATTTTCTAATTCTTGCAATAAATTAACATCATATTTTAATGCTTCTGCTATATCTTTCCCAGTTATTGCAATTGTTGAATTAGTAAATCCCCTCAATTGAGGTATTATATTTTCTCTTGTAGCTGGCATTGGCGAATCATTTAATAATGCAGGTGCAGGTATCGCTTTTTCTATTGGTAATGATGCCGGTTTTCCAGCCTCAGTTTTTTCTGTTTTTTCTGTTGTTGTAACATTCTTATTAACTTGTACATTTGCTGTCATTGATGTTGTAAATGACCTTGCATAATTCGCCTTATACGAATCTATCTTACGCATTAATCCAGAAATATTTTTAGCTGCTTGTGCTGTTTCTGCTCTAAATGTTGTTGTTATAGTTTTTCCACCATATTTACTTTTGTAACTAGCTACTTTTTTATCTAAACCAGTTACATTTTTAGCTGCTTGTGCTGTTTCTGTTTTAAATACTAATTGTTTAACATTTACTTTACTAAATTGATTTATCTTTGTTATTAACCCACTTACATTTTTAGCTGCTTGTGCTGTCTTGGCTGTTATACTTATTTCATATTTACCGTTCCCTACTTCTTTTGCTTTAGTCGCTAATTGATTCAGTTGTTCAGCTGTACCTTCGACCCCTTTTGTAGTTATTTCTGGTTCAGCTTTCTTTTTATCAATTTTATCAGTTTCTTTTCCTACATCTTCTAATTCCTTTTTGCTTTCACCTGCATTTTTTACTTTTACCTCTGGTTCTGGTTTTTTCTTGTCAACCTTATCAGCTTCTTTTTCTACATCTTCTAATTCCTTTTTGCTTTCACCTGCATTTTTTACTTTTACTTCTGGTTCAGCTTTCTTTTTATTAATTTTATCAGTTTCTTCATTAATTTCTTTGGTTTTCTCTAATCCTTCTACATTAATATTATATTTTTGTGCAATTTCTGGATTTTCTTTTAAATATTTAATTATATCATCATAATTTTTTGCTTTATTAATCGCTTCTGTATTATCTAATATAAATTTCGTTCTAACATCTTCTGGTATTTTATCAAATATTTCTTCAACTAGTTTAACTTTATCAGAATTTATATCTCCATTTTCAATTGCAACATTAATTTTAGCCGATACTTTATCTTGTGCAAATTTATCTTTTATTTTTTGTTCCACATCATCTGTTTTTACATTAGATGTGTCAATTTCACCTTCTGTGATTTCTAAATCTTCTGTTACTTTTACTTTATTTTTTCCAAACAGTTTATCAGCTTCTGCTTGCAAATTATCAAAATTAGGATTTTCTTGTTGTAGTTCAAACAATAAATCCGCTGTAAATTTTATAACTTCTTCCGAATTAGTTATATTTCCATTTGCATCTTTTCTTATTAAACCACTTACAAAATTTCTAACATCTTCTGGTATGTTTTGGTCATTAGTAAAATCAATAACAGTCTGTATGTCTACCTCTTCTTTTCCTGTTATCTGTAGACCTTCAAGAGCAGCATTTAATGCTTCATATTGTTGTTGCACTGCAACAGCCAAACTGTCACCAGCTTCTAATTGCTGTCTGGTTCTATTGAACTTTTTAAGAAAAACATCTGTTGAATCACTAGTTTTTAAAAACTCTTTATCTAAAGTTGTTAGCAAACTTACCCAATCACTAGATTGTGTTCCTGTTTTATCAGCAATAGTTTTAGCCAAATCTTGCATTTTTTTATTATAAGAATTTAAATTTCCATCTTTAGCTAATGCATTATTAGCTCCTTCAATTTCTTTTTTAACATCAGATAAATTTATTTTCCCAGCTGATGCTGATTTAAATAATTTATTCATAGCATTTTCTGCATTAGATAATTGTTCTTGTGTCTTTATTCCACTAAAATCTAAAATACCTTTTAGGTCATCAAACTGTTTTTTAGCATCATTATTTTCGCTAGACTTAAAACTACTACTAGACTTTACAGTAGCAAATACACCTTCTCCAACTTCTTGTGCTACTTTCTTAGCTTCTTCTAAACTTCTTTCATTCTCTTTTTGTGCATCTTGTGTTAATTTTTCTCTTTTTCTTAAATGTTCATTATATTTTTGTATATATTTTTCTCTGTCTTTGCCTTCTGAATTTCTTATTTTACCACGTAAAATTACACCATCTTTTTCTAACTTTGCAATATCATCATTGTACTTTTTTTGTGTAGTTATAATTTTTTCGCTATCTGTTTGGTATGAATCTGCTGCCTTCCCTGTAAGTTTATTACCATCCTTGTCTCTTTTACCAGACTGCTTATCGACAGCAATTTCTGCATTATCCATTTTATCAAAATTTATAAGACGTTCTTTTTTCTCTATTGCTCTATCTAGTTCAGAACATAACTCTGTAGCTGAACCCTTCATTTTTAAAATCGGATTGCCTTCCTCATCATATCCAGATACTAATTCTGGCATTATCTCAGCAATTTCTTTAGTTAATGTTTTTAACCTTTCAGCTTCTTCTGAACTTAATTTCGATTTGCCTTTTAACTTGTCATACTCTTGAGCTATATATCCAATTTTTTGTCGTGATTCTTCATAGCTTTTCTTTTCTCTATCTAATGTTTCAATATTCTTTTTTCTTTGTTCATATGCTTTAGCATCTGCAACACTATAGTCATGTAAGGCTTTTGTAGCTAACACAATACCACCTGCTGCTAACAGTGCAAAAGCACCTTGTAGCGTAAATAATTTTGGAATTAAAGCTCCAACCTTTGCTGCTAATTTCCCAAAACCACTAGCTCCTAACACTGTTGTAGCTGCCTTAATGTTCCCCATCAGATTAGTTAAATGACTACTAACAATTATAAGTTGACCAAAAATCATTAAAACAGGTGCAAGTGCTACAGCTATAGCTGCCATTTTGACTATGTTTTGTTGCGAAGATTCTCCAAGATTAGTAAACCAATTAGCTAGCTCAGTAATTTTTTGTATAAGACTTGCAAGAACGGGTTCCATTGCTTTAAATGCTTTTATTCCAGCACCTTCTAAAGCTGATTTCATATTTATAATTGAACCACCTAAATTGTCTTTCATGGTTGTAGCAACTTCCATCAATGCACCTTTAGAATTTTTCAAACTTTTTTCTAAATCGTCATATTCATCATTTACACCTGCCAGCAACTTCATCAATGTATCATATTGCGTTTTCCCACCAATCATTGTTGCAAATCTTGCTCGCTCTTCTTCTGTTAACTTTGTTGTAGAATCAGAAGTTACACCTAATGCGTTACTCATTTCTTTCAAAACTGCAACAGTATCCTTCTGTTTTCCTTGTGAATCAAACAGTGATATATTTAATGCATCTAACGCTTTTCCTGCTCTTCCATTTTCACCAATTATATTGCTAAAAACACTTATTAATGCATTTCCAGCTTCACTTGCTTTTGTTCCTCTATTCGCTAATATACCAATTAATGCCCCCGATTGTTCAAGTGGCATATTTAAGTTTTTAAACATTCCTCCTGCTGTTACATATGCTTCTAGCATTTGTTGCATATTAGTATTAGATTTTCTTTGTGCTTGTGCTGTTATATCTAAATATTTAGTAAAATCTTGACTTGCAATTCCTGCTGATGACATACTATCTGTAACCAAGTCTGAGCATAAAGCTAAGTCCATTCCTCCTGCTTCTGCTGCACGTAAAACTGGCTCTATTCTTGATAAAGATGTTTCTACATCCCATCCTGCAAGTGCCAAATATGTTAAACCATCTGCTGCTTGTGCTGCTGAAAATGAAGTTCTAGCTCCAAGGTCTTGTGCCTTATCCTGTAGTTTTTGAAATGACACACTACTTTTGTCTGCAATTCCTGCTGTTGCTTGTAACTTACTCATAGAAGTATCAAAATTAACTCCTGCTTTCGCTGCTGCTATTCCAAGCATCCCGAGTGGCATTGATACATACATACCTAAACTCATTCCAACGCTTTTCAAGTTTTGTCCAGCCGTTAGTAACGAACGGCTTAACGTTGTGAAAGGCATTTGTCTAAGTTGTGCTGATAATCTTGTTATATTTGCACTAGTCTGATTGAGTTCTGCTTGATAACCATTCAAAGCAGTTTCAGCTTGTTTTATTTCTATTTCTTGTTTATTATAAGCATCTTTTAATCTATATAATTCTTGTGTGAGTTGTTGTGCTTCATGTGAATTTTTACCATAATACGCTGCTACTTGGCTTAAAATACTTTCAGTTTTCCTAATCTCAGCACCAAGTTGTGCATGTTTTTGTTTATTTTGATTTAACTCATTATTTAATTTGTTAAATTCAGCTTGATATATTGCTAATCTAGCTTTATTTGATTGTATTTTACTTCCCAGCTGATTCATTTCATTTCCAAGTCTTTGAAAATATGACCCACTTTGTGCAAGCTCTGCCCCAAGTCTACCGAACTCTGATTCTGTTAATCTCGCTTGACTATTCAATCTACTCAATTTTTGGTCAATAGTTAATGTTTTATTTCCAAGTTCTTGAAATTTTTGACCTGTTTGTGTTAATTCTGTTCTAAGTCTACTAATCGTACTTTTAGTTTGGTTTATATTACTTCCTAATCTACTTAACTTTTCAGCGTTTTTTTGTACAAGTTGAGCTTGTTTTTTCCATTCATTAGAATTTTTACCTAGTGTACTTTCTAAACTATCCAGCTTGGCTTTTTGTGTGGTTAAAGTAGATTGCAAACTTTTATACTGATTTTTTTGACTCTCTAACTTTTTATTATACAAATCAATCTGTTTTGTAAGCTTTTGCATCTTAGCACCAAGACCAACAAAACTATTTTCAAATTGTTTATTACCTTGTGCTGCTGTTTTAAATTCTCTATCTAAATTACCTATTTCTTTATTTATTGCACTGATTTGTTTAGTAAAGTTATTTGCTTCTAATGCTAACGTGACCGACAGTTTCTCTATCTCCTCTGACATTTAACCACCACCTTTTTTACATAAATTCTGTAGAATTAACAATCTCAACATTCTTTTTTTCTTTATCTACACCTTTGAATTTTCCATGTGCATCAAGTTGTGAAAATAATTTTTTTGGTGTAGTTTTTAAAAAATCTCGAACCGGTCTTTTTAATACTGTAGTCCACAAATATTCTAAGTACTCAAAGTCTCAATCATCTTGTTTTTCTTCTATATCCTCAATTTCATCTTCACCATTATTTTTTTCTTTTGCTGGCATAGCTTTCTCAAGTAACAAATTTAAATATTCATGTATTTTTGGCATTTCTCTAAACTTTAAATTTGTTATTATATCTTCTCTATTCAATTGTTTGTGACACCTTAATATAGACTGTATAATTAATTCATTTACCACCATAAAATCGCCTTTACCAATCCATTTCAAAATTTCTGGTACTGTCATAAAATCATTTCTTAGCTTAAAAAAATGTTGTGTTTCTGCTATTGCTCCCATATCTAGTCTCGCATCATACACAACACTTTCTTCATTTAACTTAATTGTTATCTTATCATCTATCATATTCTCTAATTTTCCTTTTCTGGAATTTGTATTTCTTTAAACCAATTCTCTAATATTTCTTTTTCGCCACTTTTTGTATCCATGGAAAAAAATGTTAGTTTTAATTTTTTATCAGCAAATACATTAAAATTTAATTCTCTTTTACTACTACTTCTTTTCGCTGCATCTGTTTCGGCTAAAATATTATCTATATCAAAAATCACATTATATATACAATAATAAATTATTGCTCCATCACGTCTTTTTCTTGTAAATAGCAGTCTTAAATCGTTAGGTTTTATACTATCTTCAACAACTATTCCATTTTTATATCTTTTAAAATTCCAGATTAATTCTTCTTCATCTGCTGTTAATCCTAATAAATTCAATTTTCCTGTTCCACTTACTTTTCCATAAAAAATTATATTTTCATTTCCATTAGATTTCATAATTTTATAAGGTTGCTTTAATTCTATGCTTACAGATATTCCACCTAATATTTTTACAGGAACAGAATTTTCGTTTATTTTACATAAATGTATATTATCAAAACCATGTATAATTTTTTCTTTATAACTCATTTTTTCACCTTTAATTAAATATAGAGGGCTTAGAAACCCTCTATATTATTTTTTTATGATTCTGGAGTATTCTCTACTGTTTTTTTTGGAACTTGAACTGTTTTATACCAATTTTCAATCATTTCTTGACTTACATTTTTATCCTTTGTGTCTACTGTGTAATAAAAATAGTTCTTATCATCAACACTCGTTATAGCTGGCAATGAAGTAAATTCTAATTCAACAGTTTCTTTTTCTTTCTTTTCTTCTACTGTAGTTGCATTAATTCCAGCTGGTTTAAATTGTGCATTATATATTACACTTAATATTTTCCCACCATCTCTTTTTTGCTGTTCAAATAAAATTGCTAGGTTAGGTACTTGCATATTAGTAGATAGTCCCCAACCTCCAGACATATTATCTCCACCATAAATTAGTGCTTTTTCATCCATTAATAATCCTAAAACTGTCACTTTCCCAGAACCATTTGAGACAGTCATATCGTTATCAACCGCCATATCATCTGCATAAGTTATATCTTCGCTTATCTCATATGATGATTCTACTTTTTTCCCTCCTAGTATAGGCACTGGAACAGCAAAAGTTCCATCATCATTTACTTTTGCAACATGTATGTTTTTAAGACCAGATATTATTTTACTTTTATAATTTTTTTCTGCATTTGGCATATCCTATTACCTTCTTCCTTTTTTTATTTTTGCATAAAAAATGTGTCCAATTTGGACACCTCAACAATTTTATTATTATTCATCTTTTTCATATAAGAAGTCGAATGTTTTACCATAAAACTCGCCTTCTTTTCTATCTACTACTGATTTAAGATAAAAACCATTTTCTTTCATTTTATTTTTTATATCTTCATATAAATCAATATCACTAGGATTTTTGTACCAAAAAGATAATTGTATATTATATGTAGTAGCTATATAATCATCATCATACAAATTTTGTTCAAGTCTATTTTCATTGTAAATAGAAAAAATAACATACTTATCTTTCTTGCAATTAGCTTCCAAATAATAACAATTTATATTTAAGCTTTTCATTATTTTATGGATTAATTCATTTATCATTTTTTACTCCACATTTAACCTTTTAATGATTCTTTAAGTATTTCTTTTATTTTTGTACTTGCTTCTCCTATTTTCATTTTCCAAGCTTTTTGTATCCATCCATTTCCTGCCATCTTTTCAGTGCCATAATTTTGATAATACCCATATGTAGCTGACCTGTCTTTATTATGTGCTATTCCTATATCTACTTTTTTATCAGCTCCAGAACCTCTTTTATCAAAAACACCTAGGGATTGCAATAGATTTCCTGTTAAAATAGGTACAGTCTCTTTCTGACCATTTAGAAGCACCTCTGAACCTCCATCTAATGCTTTGTCCACTACTTCATTACTTACTTTTTTCTCTAAGTTTTCTAATTTCTGTTGTAATGTTGAAAAACCGTTTCATTCCATACTCATTTTATTCACATCCTACTAAGATACAAGTTTACATTTAAAGTCAACAAACGTATGTTTATTTTCAAAATCAGAAATATAAATTATATCATAATTTTTATTTTTATATTTAATTCTATATTTTTTAGTACTTTCTACATCTTCTATTATGAATTTTACTTTTTCTGAATATCTTATAGTAAAAGTTACTATATTTTCGCTAGATGTAGCTTTTGCAGATATATATTCTTTACCACTTATAGCTTTAAAATCTGACCAACAGTTGTAATACACTTGCCAATCTTCAAGTGGGAATCCCATTTCATCTGTATCATTCTCAGAAATTTTTTCTATAGTTATTCTACAATCTAACATTTTCTTCTACTCTCTTTTCTAATTGCAATTGATTTATTATAGGGGTTATACCATATACAATTTCTGAATTTTTATTACTTACTATACCTCTATTATCATAAAAATGTAAAACTAGTTTCTTTATAGCTAAAAAATATAATTTATTTTCATAATCTTTTCTAACTCCTGCATTTTTCAAATATTCTTCGCAAGCTTCTTTCAATTCTCTTATTTCCTGTTCTGAACAATCATCTAGCCTACAATATAATTTTATAGAATCTAGTATTTCACTTTCTTCCAACATGCCCACCTACTTTACTTCTTGTGTTTTTTTCATGCTTCTAGCTTTTAACATCTTAGTAACTTCTGGCTGACCTTCTCCTTCTGGAAGGTCTGGTCTAGGGTGTATTGCTTTTTACTGTCGCTAGTCTAAAAGCAGATTTCATTTTGATTTTGTGGTCTAAATATGCAGTTAAAACAAAGCTTTCTATACCAGTTTTAACATTTTTATCTCTATCATAGAGCATATCTAAATCATAATTAAAATGTGAATATCTAAAATCCCCTACAACTGGTATTGTAGCTAAATCGCAATAAATCACTGATGCTCCTAACACTTGTTCTGGTTGAGCTGTATATAAACTTGCATTTCCATTAGCTAAAGTCTTTATTATTTTAAAATAATCAACTTTTCTCATAACAATACTAGCATTTTCTGAATAATCATCCTCTAAGTCTGCAAGACAATTTATTATTGCTTCAAACAATGTATCTCCCTCTATTGCTTTTATTAAAAATGGATTGCCACTTTCTGTCGATTTTTTATAAAAAGACATTTCTGTTGGATTGTTCGATTCAAACGCTACCTTTTTTTCTTTTTTAGCTAAACCACTTTGTAAACCTGCGTCTACAACTTGTACTAAATTTGTTTCTGTACCTTTTAAAACTGTTTCTGTTATATCACAAAAAACCTTAAATTTATTTCTATCAAAAGATACATTAGCTCCATCTGCTTTTAATTCTTTCGCTGATGCCGAATCTGAATCTAAAAAATCATCATCATCTAAAGAGAATATTATTTTTGGTATTTCTAAATTAGTTATATTTGTCATTGTTGAAATTTCTCTCAATGGATTCTTTGACATTGGTTCATATAACAATTCGTTTGTCATTGTAGTAGGTAATATTTTATTACCTCCTCCAAGTGCTTCCCCATCCCCAAGTACATTTTTTATCTCTTTTGTTACTTCTTTGCCAGCCATTACATTTCTTATCAACTCTGCTTTTGCTTTTATTTTCTTGTCTTTTTCATTGTTACCAAGATTTTTATTTTTATTTTGAACAGCAATTTTTTGAGCTTCTTTTTCATCCATTTCTTTTATTTTATTTTTTATACCTTCGAATCTTTCTTCCAAATCTCTTACTGTAGTTTCTTGTTCCTTTCTTTCTTGTGCTGTTGTTTTTACATCCACATACATATTTGTTAATTTGTCACTTTCAGTTTTTAATTGTGCTTTTACCCCTTCTTCCATCTGTTGTAACTTAAATCTATTCATTTCCATTATAAAATCACTCCTTATTTTGTTTTATTTTTTATTCTTTCTATTAATAATTTAGTTTCTTTACTCATGACTGGTAACATTGAATTATTATTAATCTCATTTATTTGATTCGGTATATTTCTGTACTCATTAAAATAGTCAGAAGAACATGCGACTGTATTTACAGTTCCTTCTAATTCTATTTCAAAATATCTAGCTGCTTCTTCTCCAGTTAACCAAGTTTCATTATTTATTAAATCATTTATTTCTTCTTCTTTAATATTTGATTTTGTTTTTGTCATATATACATTTAAAATTGATTTCTGGCATGTGTCTAGTACCTCAATTTCTTTTTTAAAATCATCTGCATTACCTCCACACCAACTCAAAGGTTTATGTATCATTAACAAGGCATTTTTTGGCATAACAATACGATTACCAGCCATAGCAATTACACTCGCTATGCTTGCCGCTAATCCATCAATAAAAGTTGTTATATTTGCATTATATCTTTTTAGCTGATTGTAGATAGCAAGTCCAGCAAACGCAGACCCACCACCAGAATTTAAATGTACATTTATATTTTTTATTCCTTCTAACTCTTCCAAAAACTTTTTAATATCACTAGGACATTTATCATCCTCATAATATTCGCTTATCCAACTTTCAGAAACAATATCTCCATAAAAAAACAACTCTGCACTATTTTCATCTTGATTTTTTATTTCTATGCTTCCAACATTCTTTAACTCATTAGATTGTGAATCTTTATTTTTTAATTCTAATATTTTATTTTTCATTTAATCACCTCCCTTCAAGTTATTTTTATTAGACAATAGCAAATGTAAATCTTTAATTTTTATTAAATCTCTACTTACCATCAAATCATCACCATCTTGTTTTGGAGGTCTATCTTCTAGTTCTCGTATTTCGTTAGGTGTTAATCCTCCACACCTAACCATTTTTTGGTAAAATTCGCCACGAGTTTTCATATCCGCTCTAGCAAATCCGCTTAAATTGAATTTGATTTCATATCTATTTCTATCAATAGTAGTTAAGCATTTTTTATTAAATTCTTGTTCATACATTCGTATAATTGGTAATATTGTATCAACTAAGTACTCTAAGTCTGCCTGTTCAGAACTTGAATATGTTTGTTTCCCAGCATATAACTTGTGTGCTGGCATGGTAAAAACTCTTGCCACCCTACTTACAGTTATTTCTTCAACTTCAAAAATTTTAGGGTCGATAAAAGATTTATTTTTTAACTCTTCAAGTGATTTTCCATTGTCTAAATATATAATTCCTTTGTCCATATAACTTTTAATCATTTCATGATATTCAGTTAATTTTTCTTTACTTAAATTACCAGAGATTTTAAAAGCATATTTAGCATCTATATTATTAGAAAGTTGTGCTAAGCTTAATTCTTTTACTTCTCTATCATAATTCAAAGTATTTTTTAAGACACCAATTGGACTTATTCCACGTTCTGAACCTTCTTTTATATGATTAACAGCTATTATATGACTATTATGAAAATAGTTATCTCCATCTTTTGTCGATATTCTATACCATAGTTCTTTTGTGTCTGTATCAAGAATAGGTGTTACAAAATCAGAATCCAATACCCATATATCAGTTATGTTATCGTAATAATCATATTCTTTGATTGCATAAGCACTGCCTTTTGTATTTCTTATCACTTCCATTAATCTTATAAATTCAAACATAGTATCATTCTTGTTAAATCCATCTCTAAGCATACCAGCAATATAATGTTCGCTTGGTTTAACTTTTTCATAACCATTTCTAAGACTAATCGGAACACTAGCAATTGAATTAGCTAACATTGTAATTGCTGCAAAGATAGTTTCATTACTTGCCAAAGTGTCATTGCAAAATGAAAATGGGCTACTTTTATTTTTTTGTCCTATTTTTATACTTGGTGTTCCGAATCTTAGATTCCTTAACCAGTTCATTATTCCCACTTTTTCTTATTCTCCTTTTAATTATTCTGGTACATATGCAATGTCTGCATTTTGTTTTACATCTTCAAAGTACATTTTCCAACCATCAATAATCGAATCTATTGGGTCTATTCTATTTTCTTGTTCTAATTTATCAACTTTTATTTCTCCAAAACTATTTTTTGTTATAGTTGCATTTATAGCACTCCATATAAATAATTTATTTTTTCTATTATATAAAACTTGACCCGCTTTCATAGATAGTTTAAAGTCTACTGTTGCATCATTTAGTGACCGAGCACTCTGTGGTACATCTATCAAATCGCAACCTAAGAAGTCTAAATCTGATATAAAAGCACTTGCATTGTGATTATCATAAGCACATTTTATTACAGTTATTTCGTATTCTGTTAATATAACTTCTAAATGTTTTATTATAAATTTATAGTCTGTTTTAATAGCAAAAGCTCCTGTAGTTAATGTTAAAAGTTTTTCATTAACCCACATTCGGTACGGTGCTTCATCTGTTTGTTCATGTTCGATAATTCTTAATTCTGGCATAAACGAATGACTATAAATATAAACTCTTTCATTTTCAAGAGGGAATATTAATGCTATAGAAGTTAAATCTCCACCACTTGACAAATCTATACCTAAATAACATTCTTTACCTCTCATATCTTCAAGAGTTAAGTCACATGCACATATTTCAAGCCATTTAGCATCAAGATATTTTCCATCCTTATATGTAACCCAAATATTTAACCACTTTGTCATGAAGTCCATGAGTTCGCTTCCACCTTTTTCTTTAGCATCTATTGCGACTTCACTCGTTTTTGCAACTTCATACATGTTTATACTATCATCTTCATTTAAAAGTAGTAATGGATTTGACTTTACCCAATTATGGTAATCCCATATATCATCCTCTTCGTCCATCTCAGCGATATATATAAATAAACTTTCTTTAGTTATAGCTCCAGATAATACTTTTTTACAAAAAGTATAATGTTCATAACAATAGCTGTTCAAATCAAAACCTGCTGTAGTTATAGCTAATATCAGAGCATTATTGACTCTTCTTTGACCACCTAGAAGCAATTTATATACTTGATTAGTTTTATGTGCATGCAATTCGTCTGGTATTGCTAATATCGAACGGAATCCATCCAAACTTTTTGTATCTCTTCCAATCGGTTTTATTGTTGTACCTGTCATTCCTGCAATTATTTCATAATCAGAACGTTTTATTTTATACATTTCACTTAAATCTTCGTCTGCCAATATAAACTTTTCTATTTCTTCCCAAACAATTCTAGCTTGTTCTTTTTTGGTAGCTGCACAAATAATTTTCCCTTTTATATATGTAGAAAAATTACTTGTTTTTATACTTTTAGCTCCAGATAAAAAAGACTTTCCATTTTGTCTAGCAAGCTGGACATATGCTTCTCTAAATCTTACATATCCAGTTCTTTTTTCAACCCAGCCTTCCAAACTTCCTAAAATAAAATCTTGAAACCCTCTAGTTTTTAAAGTTTGTACTTCGTCACCTTCCAGAATAGTAAGTTCGTTGTAAAGGTCAAGTGCTTCCTCTGATGCTTCAACATCCCATTTATATTTAAATTCTTTTGTTTTACTTCTTTTTAAATCTTCTAAATGTCTTTTACATGCTAGAATAACACTTTCACCAGCTATTATTTTTTTAGCAACTACTTTTTTTGCATATTCTGTTACTCTATCCTTTTTTCTTTTTGCCATTATGTTCCTACTTTTATGAATTTAGCAAATTTATTTTCTTTTTGTTTTTCATTTTCTGGAACAACTAACTTTAATCTGTCTGTAGTTGCTAAGCCTAATTTAGTAGAACATTTTAATATCAATTCAGCATATTTAAATTTTGCGGTTACGTAAGGACTTATTTTTTCTGTATCTTTTCCAGAAACAACATGACCTGTTTTTTCTATATACTCTTTCAATTTAATATAATTACTATATGCATCACTGTATATTAAAACCATTGGTAGGTCTAAGTTATCCCACAAGTCAATTTTTCCAGCTTCTTCTACTACTCTTGAAAACTCTTTATATGCTAAGATATCACTATTTAAATGTTCTGGAACTGTTACTAAATCATCTCTATCAAGTTTTATTTGTTTTTCTACATTTTGCCGAGTCTGTTTTTCTTTTTTAGTTAAATGTTTTTTAGTTGTAGATGTCATTTGTTTTTTTCTTCCCATTTTTACACCTCCAATCTTTTTAAATTTGTGCAAAAAAATAATAGCTATCAGCTATTTTCTAAAAATGGTTTACTTTCTTGCAAGACATCTTGCATATTTTTTTACAAAAAAATCTTAAAAAGGGAAAATCTCCGTATATATATACCCCTGCTCGCTCTCTGTATCCCCTTTTCTTTTTTTCATAGGTAGGGGGGATAGCCTTATTCATTATATATTTTATGAAGTCTCAATATCTCTTTTAATTTTGATTGAGTTTCTTTCTTTGTTATCTCATTTTTCTCATATAATGTATGTATTTTTTTATGTGTTTTAGATGATAATGGTACAAGATTATTTTCTTCTAATGAAAGTTCTTCATCTTCTGACAACTCAATGATATGATGCACAGTATTTGCTGTAGTTATTTTTTTATTAATATAATAATCCCACAAATCCAAATATATATTTTTTTCTAATATATACTCTCTGGTTTCTCTCCATTCTTTCCCATTATAGAATTTATCTCTTTCTTTATTTCTATTCTTAGAATTATATACTTTATTGCTCTGTTTTCTGCTTTTAATATATTTTTTAGCACACTCACTACATGCCTTCTCACTATAATCTATTGTCTTACCGCACCTGCATATTTTTTTAAGCTTCATATACTTCACTTGGTTCTTCTCTTAATAATTCTTCCATGTATTTTTCTATGTCTTTCATTTCATGTTCTGTTTTATTAAGATATTTATTACACACTTCTTTTAATGTATTTACATATGCAATCATTTCAGCAAAAACTTTTTCTCTTTCAGACTTTGTTGTTCTATCTGTAAATCCATTTTGTTCTTCATAAATAAGTTCCTTATATAATTCTTTCAGTCCTTTTAATGTTTCATCTTCATAATATATAATATACTTTTCTTTACACTTTCTACATATAAAATATTTTATTTCTATATCTCCAATAGTTTCTGTTCTTACATCTTTATAAGCTACTTTAAATTTATTATTACATTTATCACATACTATTCTTCTCATTTGTTTACTCCTCTTCTAGTGCTACTAGATAGTCCAGCTTCTCACAAATAGTTTCAACTACTTTTTCATATCTTTTTACTAACCTTTCTTGTTTCTTAGCTTCTTCTTCTGTCAAACTTTTTATTTCATCTTCTAGCTTCATGTTTTTATCAAATAATTTTGCTAAGTCTCTAAATGTATCTCTCATTTTAATCTTTTCTTCTCTATTATCATCCATATACTTTCACCTCTTATTTATATTAAATCAATTAATTCTTTTATCTTTTTATATACATCCTTATAGTCCATATCTTCATTTATTAATTTATCCAGCTTCATTGTTATAACTCTTTCTAGTGCTTGTATGTCGAACAGTTCCCCTTGATTCAATTCATCTCTCTTAATACCTTTTGGTATACTTAATTTCTTTCTAACTAATTCTGTGAAATGTTTGTAATACATTTCTGGTTTCTTACTGCCCCTTTGCATTGCATAATATACAAACTCTTGTATTTCATCTGTAAAATCTTTTCTAACTTTTTTACATTCTGTTCTTATATCCAGCCACTCTTGGTCTTTTTCTGTAGCAATATAGTAACCATGTATTCTAATTTGTTTAAGTGTTTTAGAAACCCACTTTGTAAATAATTTTGCTTCTGGTTTATTACTTCTAAAAGAAATATTATATACTGCTTCCTCTGTAATAAAAATTTCCCCTTTATTATTTAAAGCTTTATCAAAATTTCGGATGTGCATTTCATGCATGTCTGAGTTCTTAAACTTCTTCTTATATTCTTTATCAATATTTCTTAATGTAGAGTTAATTTGAATTACTCCTAATTCCTCTCCTACATCCCCAGCATGAAACCAGACTTCATTACCATCTTTAGACCATATCATTCTTACATTTTTCTGGTACATTACCTTTAACATACTACTACCTCCTAAATTATTTATTAATAAATGATGTACTTAAACACCTTTATTTTCGCCCCCTCAACATGGTGGATATTAAATGTTTGTATTAAAAAAGACTCAGAAATTAATCTAAGCCTTCTATATAAAATTAAAAGAACCAAGTCTATTCGCTAGGTTCTTTTAAATACAAATATTTTTATTTAGTTGTTATATATAGTTTTTCCATATTATCATTATAACATTTTCTTTTCCCTCTGATTTTCCTTTTATATATCAGAAGGACAATTCTACACTTTATATATTATCATTTTGTAATTGTTTTGTATATGAACACTTATTGCCCTTTTATTCTTTATATCTTTGTGAATTAATACTTCCATTATTATATGCTTAACCACTTGCTATTGCTGATATTATAGTATATCAATATGTATCTTATTTAAACCTATCTATATATAAAAACATGCCCATTCACATATACTTTTTCAATACTTCTTTATTCCATCTACACCAAAGATTAGAGCTGCTAGTCTTTCACATGCTTGGTCTATATCTTTATATACAGTCCTAGTATCTATGTTTTCTCTTTTAGCTATCTTGTTTATACTACATCTATCTTTCTTATGTTTTACTTCTTTTATGAATCTTTCTTCTATTATTCTATATCGTCTTTGTTCTATATCATTAGAGTTATTACAATACTCTTTATATATCTTCAACATTATATCTATATGTGCAATTATAACATTAGTCCTAGATACACTTTTGCTAATGCTTTCTACAAATAAATCTTCACTTACATATCTATCTGCAAGTGTAGTCAATACCTCAATAGCATTTCCACTTTTACATGAAACTTTAAAAACAGAATTATCAATATGTTTTTTAAACTCTCTATAATGTTTTAACAATAATTTAGTATTTCTTATTTTTCTATTGTATAGCTCCGTAGCTTCTTCATTTGATTTTACTTTGTATATTTGTATAGCTTTTTCTGCTGCTAACTTTGCTGCTCTTTCAATTATTAAATTTATATTATTTTTTTCATTATCTTCTATAGTATTTGTTTCCATATAATTTTATCCCTTTCTAATTATTATCAACACCACTACTTCTTCTATCACCTTCATTAATAACCTCACTTAATTCTATTTTTTCCACATCTACAACCGTAAACCACTTTGGATTGTATCCAAACTCTTCTATCCATTTTTTAAATACTTCACTTATTCTATCACCTAGTATCATTATATCTTCAACACATATACCTCTAAACCAATCTTCTCCACACTCTCCAATTTCATCGTCGATTCTTTCTTGAACACGCTCTAATGCTTCTTCTGCATTTATGTTAGGTACAACAACATCCTTTCTTCTACCAACATAAACCCATCGCTTAAATTCTCCAAACGTTCTAAGTTCTTCCTTAGCTGCTTCGATAGCTTCCTCTTTGATTTTATATCCATCATTTTTAAAACATTCAATATCCCAGCCATATAGCCAAACATCTTTATCCATTTTATTACTCCTCCTGTTTTTATAATTCAACTTTTTCTATCGTATCTAAATCAATAACTTCATATTTTACATAACCATAGTTATCTTCAATATATCGTTCGAGAAGTGTATCATCTTCTGGGTTATTAGGTCTATTAATATCTTGAACTATATCAAGCTGTATACTGTCATGTTCATCAAAGCATATTACATAACTATTTATTTTTTTAATTGACCATCTTTCTATTTCACTTAATAACTCCTCTATACTCATATTTTGATTTCTATTTTTATAAAATTTGCATTTTTTGACTCTATCATAGACTACTCTTTCTTTTTTATTGCATCTTCCAATTTCCATACCTCTATAATGTTTAAAATGAAAACATTTCTGGCATATATCCATTTTTATCCCCCATCAACGAATATTTTATTTATATAGAACGCCTGTTTTTTTATTTCTAAGTTCTATTCTTCCTACTATCTCAAAACCTGCTACCTTAGCCATTTTTTTAATTAATTCAATCAACACATTCACTTCTTGTTTCTCTTTGTCAATTTTTTTTATAGCTTCATATGCTGTGCTATCCAAGTATCCACTTTTATTATGTCTTATATCTACTCCATTTCTTGTGCTTCCATCTTTAACCATTTTATGCATATACCAACACACCCTTTTCCGTTTTTATCATTACATTCCATCGCAAAATCACAAAATGTTCCAGTTACATTACATTGAGAACAAATAAACTCTGCGAATTTTCTAATCTTCATATCCTTTAGTATTTCAAAAATTGTTTTAAAAACTTTTCCTTCTTCTTTTTTATCTTCTATTATTACATTTGGGAAACTAATTACATTTTCAGTTTCTTCATTTTCTTCAACTTCATTTTCATCCTCTTCAATTTCATAAATTGTCGATTCATTTATTTCACTTTTTTCATCTTTATTTTTTTCTGTAACATCCTTAATGCTTAAACTTCCTTTGTCTTTGTATTCTTCAAATAAACTTTGTTGTTCAGCTTCTTCCAGCCTTGATAATTCATAAGCTGTTGATATATTTATCTCATTTCCTTTGAACTCTTCTTTAAATTTTGGAGTAAGATTTTTAGAAATACTTTCTAATCTAGCCACTTTGGATGATGATATTTTAATCATATCAGCTATCAAATCTCTTGTTCTGCCAGTCTTTCCATAACCTTCTTCTCTTAATCCTTCTAACACTTCTTTTGTATCTTCCAATTCTTTCATCTTAGCATATTCTGAATACCCTCTTATCGTTGAATTTGTTGTGATTAGCAATAATCTATCTAATAATCTATCTACTTTAGTTATTTCTGATTTTTCTTTTTCTACTATACAAGGTACTAACTCAAATTCTTTTTTACCTTCATCAACTAAAAGATGTGATACTAATAATCTTCTATGTCCTGCTAAAACTTCATATTTATTATCTTTATCTTTTTTAACTACTAAGTTTTGTTTTATACCAAACATTTCCACTGAATTTTTAAGTTCTTGAGTTTTTTTATCTTTGACTGGATAAAAATTGTATCTAGATGATTCTAAATCATAAATACTTATAAGCTTTATCTTAAAATCATTTTTACTAATTTCATCATTTTCATTTTTTTCTTGACTTTTTTTATTTTCTAAAGCTTCAAATATATTGAAATCACTCATTTTTATCAATCCTTTCTATGTGTCCAAATTGGACACATTTTTTATTCTATATTTAAATACTCTTTTACTAATTTTTTATAATCTATTGTCGCACCACATCTTGGATTATATTCTCTTAATGTTTTTTGATAAAATGTACTTTCAGATATATTTTTATTGAGCCTTATAACAACTTCAAATACTTTACATATTCCTTTTAGTAAATTCATGAACTGGTTATTTACAGCATTGTTTTGATAATGAGTTACTATACACCCTTTAAATTTTAATTTTTCATTTATATGTTTAGCATTTTCTATTTGTTCTAATAATTCTTTTATTGCCTTAAAAGAAAAATTGTCTGCTCTTACAGTTATCATTACTTCATCAGATGCAACCAAAGAATTAATTGTTATTATGTCTGTGCTTGGTGCATTGTCAATTATGCAAAAGTCATATTCATTTTTAACCTTTTCTAGCAATCTCTTTAATATACTAAATTTATCTTTTTCACTATCGAATAACATTCTATCAGCTTGATATAAATACATATTACTAGTTATAATATCTATATTTTTATTTTTAGTCTTACATATGTATTCATGTATGTTTGCATTATCTTCAAGCAACATTTCTGCTGTACCTTTTCCTTTTTCCTCAAATTTTGAGAAGTATTGTGATAAATTACCTTGTTTATCTGCATCAATTAACAACACTTTTTTCTTATGTACTACAGATAAAATATCTGCCATATTTGCACTTGTTATTGTTTTACCTGTGCCACCTTTAAAACTTAAAATAGATATGATTTTCATAACTTTACCTTCTTTCTTTTATTTTTAGTACTAAAAATTTTCTGTTGTCCTTACTGGTAATAAGTAGCCTATTATATGCCCCTTTATAGATATGCGAACAAGAGAGTTATTGTCTATTCCTTCTACCTTATCAAATTTTCCAAAAAGTTTTATATAGTTTTCATCAAGGTAAATTGCAAAATCTTCACATATATATTTATGATAAACAAGCTCTCTTATTGGTATATAATATTTTAATAACAATTCTCTATAGCTATCTTTTTTTATGTTATCCATTATTATCTGAGACTTCTTACTGTTAGTTTCAAATAACTTGGGATTTAATACCATTTCATTTTTATCTACTATAAAAACACATGCACCATCTGATATATAGTACTTATTATCTTTTTCTATCAATATCCTAGTTTTATTTTTCTTTATACAATCTACAAAATAATTTATTACTTTCTTTTCCATAGACTTTCAGCTCCTTATATTATTTTTCAATCAATTTTAGAAGCTTGTTATATTCTTCTTCTTGTATAACTCCATTTACTTCCAACTTTTCTAAGTACTGTATAGCTTTTATTGTTGCTTCTAAATCTTCAACATTGTATAGTTCTACTATTTTACTTGCAAGCTGTATTATTTTATCTTTATTAGCTAATAACATAATAATCAACCTTTTTTTATTCTAAGAAACTTTTTAATTCTAGTTCCTCAATAATTTTTTCTATTTTTTTCTTTATTCTAAACCTCTTCGTTCTTGCTTTTATAGCTTCAAGTCTAGTTATTTTACTATTTAGCATCTTTTTAAATTTTAATTCTATTTCTTTGGCTTTATTGTTAAAAGTTTCTATTGTTTTTTTCAAAATCTCATTTTCTTCTTTTAATCTTTCTATTTCTTTTCTTAAAATTCCAGCTCCAGCTTCCATCCCTTTTTTTATATTTTGGTCATTTTCATATCTAATTTTTAAAAACATTTTTTCTGTATGTAGTGCAGCATTTTTATTTTCTAAGTTTGAAATTATTTTTTCTTTTCTCATATGACTATTGAACATTTCATTATTTTTATCTTGTAATTCTTTTATAGTTTCAATAAATTCTTCATCTTTTGTTTTTACAGCATTTAACTCATCATTTAAATTTTTTATTCTATTTTCTCTAGCTATTATTTTCCATTTCATTCTTTTTATTTCTTGTTCATATTTTTTTATTTCTTTTTCAAATTCTTTTCTAGTACATAAATTTAAAAACATTTTATCCCCTCACTTTTTTAAATATCGACTTTTGTATCATCTTCAAAGTCCTTTTTTAATAGATTATAATTTTCATCTAATATTTTTTTGTCTTTGCTTACATAATCTAAAAACAATACAGCTCCATTGAAAAATTCTATTTCAAATCTTTTTATATCCTCTTGTTTTACATATTGTCTACCAAAACAATTTTTCATATTTTTCCATACAAGAAAAGGTATAAAGTAAAATCTATCTTGTATACCTATACAAACCCCTGTTATCGCTCCCATGTGGTAATATCTGTCTAATGTTTCTAACTGTGTATTAGTTAAAACACTTCTTTTTATATTATCTTTAAGCGTGTATTTAGCTTCAAAGCATATACACATACCAGTCTTTAAAGCACCTTTAAAATCTGGCTGTGCATTAGCTATAAATCTACCTGTGAATTTCCCTGTTTTATCTTTGCTTAATACTCTAAATGGTTCTGGTGTCTTATCTATTTCAGCTCTATTATCGTTTCTATAAATTATACAAGCTGAATTTATGTAATTTTCAAAGTGTTGACCTTGTGCATTAGCAACCTTGTTTCTATATCTTTGTTGTAGTTTTTTATCATCCATATTTTATTTTCCTTTCTTATTATCTACTTATCTACACGGAATTTTATATTATAAATTATCGCTTAATTATTAATTAAATTAGATTACTTTATCTTTTTTTTAATTTCTTGGTATCTTAATAGCTTCTATTTTTTCACTGCAATCTTGAATTACTTTTTCTAGCATATTTATAACTTCTTTTTTTATATAATTTCTTGTTTCTTCGCTAACACTAAATTCTAAATTTTCACCCCAGCCAAAATCAAAGCTTATCATTCTAAAATTTGAAACATCATTACTTTCAATAATTTCTTTTATTTCTTTTGCTTCTTCTTTTGTACTAATTAACTCTTTGTATCTACGATATATTTCTTCTATTTTTTCAAATTCTTCATTAGTCATTTTTATCACCTTCTCTTCATTTTTATTTAATATTTATCTTTAAAAATTATAAAGTCCTCCCCTTTTATAGTTGTTATGACTTCATATTCTTTATCAGCTCCACATTTATTTTCTAATATACCTGTATCAATGCCTTCCAAAAAACAATCTTTCATATTAATAAGCATATTATTTTTTATGATATAATCTATATTGTCATATATAGTTGACTCTTTTGTTCGTTTAAATATTTTTCCTTTGAAATCTGTTTCTTTTTCTAACTCTTTTTGCAAAGCTTTTTTAGTTAATATAACATCTCTTGAAAACTCCCCAAAATTTTCATTGAGATTATAAAGTTCTATATGATATTCACCATCTTCTTTTGCAAAATAAAAATTAAGTTCCCCCTCTGCTGCGAGTTCTTTGTAAGCTTCTAATTCTTTTTCTAACATTTGTATCTTTCTCTCTTTATTTGAAATTATTTTTAATAATCTTGATAACAATCTTTTATCCTCGTAAATCATTTTTTATCACTCCTTTACATTACCAGATAACATTTTCATTTAACCAATCGTTGCAGGCTTCTTCACAATAAAGACTTTCACAATTAAATTTTATACTTTTGCATATATTACAAATCTCTTTAGAATACTTTCTATATGCTTTATTTTCTTTCATAGATATAAATTCTAGCATTTCTTTATTACTCATATTTTTAATAGATTTTTTGAAGCTAACAATTTCAAAATAATTATGAATACACTTTTTATTTAATGTTTCAAGCTCTCTCTTAGCTTCTTTTTTAGTTCTATATACTTTTGCTCTATTTATATCCTTTGTTATCGCAGGGTATAAATCATAATTAAAAGTGTGTTTTTTGCCTGTGTAATAAGCATTTTTACCTCTTCGTTTACTATAGTCCTCTTGACATAAATCAACTAGCACAAAGCCTTTTATTTTTTCTTTATTAGTCATTAGTTTTTACCCTCTTTTTATCTATAAAGATTATTATTTGTTCTTTTCCCCATCCACAAATTTCTATTTTTTTATTATTTTCTTCACAGTAAGATTCAATGTCTTTCATACTTATATTTTTTAATTTAAAATCCATAAAAGTTATAAAATTACTCTTTTCTAGTAATTTTTCTATCTTACTTTTTCCTTCAAATTGACCACACATACACCCATTTCTATTTTCAACTCTACAAGTATTATTAAATTTACATATTTTACAAATATACTCTCCAGCCTTGGCACATATCGCATCTATTTCTTTATCCATTTTTATTACCTTCTTTCTTTTCTTTTTTTCTCTCATTCTTAAACTTGTTTTTACAAACATAAGAACAATATGTCTTTGAATACAAATTTGTTTCAAATTCTTTCTTGCAACACTTGCATACTCTTAAATACATATAATCACCTCATTTTAATTTAATCTTCGCATTTTTATATATAAGCTAACTCCTGTTATCTCATTAAAACTAGCTTTACACTCTGTAAATATGTAACCTTTATATTGTTTTTCCCAAAATATTCTATTGTCTAAATCATTTCTTACTATTTCCATAATTTTCTTTCTGTTATATCTACTATCATTACATTGTTGAATTGGCTTTTTTAAGTTTTGGGAAGAACTCCATCTTTTGCGACCTTGAGGGTCTTTCATGAGATATTTACATAAATTTTCTAATCCAAGTTCATTCGGTTGTAATCTATGTGTATTTATCCATCCAAGTTTTTCACCTTCTTTTTTCCCTCTTTTCTTTCTAATCCAAAGCCCTTCTATTATGTCTCTCTCCAACCCACCATTTAAAATAATATGATGGTGAACTCTTTTAGTTCCATCCTTCCTTTCTCCAAACTCTGTTATAAGCATATACTTTATAGATTCAAATCCCTCTTTCTTTCTTTTATAATCAATTCTCCTTATGTAGTTTCTAACTTCTTTTTCAGCTTCTTCTAATGTCTCTGGTAAATATTTTGGTGAATATGTAGCATGAAGAACTAAATCTTCTTTAGTAAAATTTGTATTAACTGATTGTGTAAAATATCTTTTAGCATTTTTATCATTTAAATTCTTTTGTTTTGGTTTAGATACATATTCTCTTTTACCTCTCTTACCTTTTGTTTGTACATCTGTTCTTGGTATTATATCTATCTCTAAATAGTCATTACAATATATCTTTTTCTCCCTTATAAAACTCTTCATAGCAGTACCTCATTCAGTCTTTTATTAGCATCTATATATTAGTATCTAGTGTTATATATTTGTATAGATACTTATCGTTATAATGTTAATACCTATTACAAGCTCGTTAATCGCTTCATTTTAGCGTATTTATTGAACTCTGTTGTCTTATCTGCTATAATAAAAAATAGATATGATTTTATAGCTTTGACAACAAAGTTATTTTGTGAAGTGTCTTATAATTCGTAGTTATAAGACACTTTTTGTTTACATAATTTTCAAATCTCAATTTAAATTACTTCCTTTTCTAACTTTTCCATTTCTTCTTTTGTCTTTTCTCTATGAGTGATTTTATATTCTATTTCTTGATTGAACAATCGTTCTATCATCATTTCTTTAGCTCTTGCATATCCTTTACAAAACAAACCCATGTCCATTTTGTTTTCAAATGTTACCTTGCATGCCTTTGCCATATGTATTCCCCCAATCTTACCTATTTTTATTTATTGAATAAGAGACTTTTATCATAATATTCAAACTTTCTTTTACAACCTTCTTCAACATCAATTTCTCTTCTAAATTTTAAAATAAGCTTTCCATCATCATTATAGTGAAAATTAATACTTATTGAATCTTCTGGCACTTCACTTAACATCGTTATCCCATTAGCTCCTATAAGTTCAGCTATTTCTTTTAAATACTGTTTTAAACTCTTATAAGAAACTATTGTATCCAGACAGAATGTTTTATCACTGTTATTAAATTTAAAACTTTTTTTAGTAAAGTTACCTCTATAGTTGTCCTCTTTATTTTCATTCCATTTTATATTTTTTCTTTTTTTATCTTCTTCTAATTCACATTCATAAAAATACTCTTCTTTTGTCAAATCACAAGAAATAACTATAACTAGTTCATCAATCACAACATACTTTTTTTCTATATCAAATAATGAATTATCATGTGAATCCAGTCTATTTGCTACTCTTAAATCTTCAACTTCATAATCTTCATACAATCTAAAACAAAACTCTTCTGCACCTAGAGAGTCATATACCAACTCTCCTTCCGTTTCTTCGTCAGTTGTAATCCAGTAAGATACATTTAGTTTTTCTGTTACTTTTTCAAAGTCTTTACCTTTTAATACAAACAACTTTATCACCCCTCTTAATTATTAAATGTTTGGTGTATCTGGCTCTTTCACAAGATTAGCACCTTGCATTATATAAAACATTTTCACTCTTTGTTCATATGGCATTTTTACAATTTCTCTCATTAAATCATCACTATCAATTTTTTTACTAAGAAATTCATTTGCTGAACTTCCTTTTATTTCAATTAGTTTTTGAGTTTTATTTTCAATGATTTTATTCATATTCGACACCTCTTTCATTTTATATTTTGTTTTGAAACTCTTTTGTTCTGTTTGAGTACATTATATTACACAAACGCAACTTAAGTCAATACATTTTTTTTATTTTGTTTACAAACAGAACTTAATTATGTTATTATATTTTAAATGGAGGTGATTAAATTTGAAAGTAACTAATAAATCAAAAAATTTATTTGAATTAAATGAAAGAGTGAAAAAAATAAGGGAAAAACTCGTTTTAAGTCAAAGTGACTTTGGGGAGTCAATAGGATTAACTAAGTCAAGTATTTCTAATATCGAAAATAACAGTCGTAATGTAACTGAAAAACATATTAAACTAATTTGTAATGAATTAAATGTAAATGAAAAATGGTTAAGACATGGTATTGGAGAAATGTTTATTGAAAATGATGATACAATAATTTCAGAACTATCTAATAAATATAATCTTGATAATTTAGATGTAAAAATACTTGAAAGCTATTTAAAACTTTCTGGAGAACAAAGAAAAGCAATAAAAAAATATGTATACTCACTTGTTGATACAATATTAGAAGATGATGAATTGTATCAAGACTATCGAGGTGAATATATCGAAGAAAATGCCCAGCTTGGAGCTGCTCGAAATGGCAATACTGAAAATATAGAAGAAGCAATAAATTTATATGACAATTTAGAAAGGTAAATTAAAAATAAATAATGCATAAATTTTTACGACAAATAGCTTACGAATTCATTTTAAGAGAAGAACTTACGACATTACCCTATTTGTCCTTTTCAGATTATTAGAAATAATAATTTGAAAGTTTATTCCTATGAAGAATTTGCAAAACTGATAAGAAGAGATATTGATTTTATTATTGAAAAATATGACAAGCAAGGATTTGTTTTTTGGAGTAAAAGAGATAATACTTTTGTAATTTGTTACAATACGTATTATCCTTCATACTCCATTCGTTGGACACTTATTCATGAACTGGCACACATTTTTTTAGGACATGCAACAAAAACTAACGTTTTAAAACTTCATTCTAAAAGCAACAAATTATTTGAAGTAGAGGCAGAAACTTTTACAAAATATATATTATGCCCTAATGTAGTATTAGAAGAATGTAAAATTTTGGAAATTTCTGAAATTATGTATTTTTGTGGTGTGGATAAAAATGTTGCTCTTAAAAAAAGTGTTTCTTTAAAAAAAGGCAAAAATAATACTACTGGTTTAGATAATTTAGTTATAAAACAGTTTAATGTCTTTATTAAAAATTACATGAAATATAGAAAAAAAGGTACTTAGTTAACTAAGTACCTTTTTTTAATAACTACCATCTAAAAAATTTACGCCCTGTTGATATATGGCTAAATATGTTTTTAATTTGATTCTTTTTTCTTCAAATTTATCATAAAATTCATTATCTAATTTTTCTATGTAATCACAAGATATTTTAATCATATCATTATATATTTTTATACAATTTTGTGTCAATTCTAAAGCGTTTTTAAACTTATCATCATCCTTATCAAATTCCTTATATAAATCAAGGTCTGAATCTTCAATTTCAAAAGATTCTGCAAAGTCATTAATAGAATTGTCTTTCATATAGTTCATAGTCTGCATTGATTCATTTAAATTTTCCATTTCTTGACTGATAAGGTCTTTTCTCGCTCCTACTACAAGTTCCTTATAAGATTCCATATCTAAATCAAATCCACGACTAAAAAATGACTTATATTTTTTCATTATATTTACATTTACTTTATTATCTTTTTCACTTATAGTACCTATCTTATTTTCTGACATATCTTTCAAAATAACTTCTGTTCTTATTCCTTTATTCTCTAGTTTTTTAATAATTCCATTAGCATCTTTTTCTCCTATTTTATCTTCAAGTGATATTGTTATTTTTTCATATACATAATCTTTCTTTTGCCCTATTGCATATCTATCAACAGATATATATGTTGGTTTTTTGCAAACATTAAAAATAACAATTACTGCTAAAACTACTATACATAAAAATATAATTACAAGATACTTCTTATTTCTAAATATTTTCTCCATTTTACCATCTCCCTCTACATCAATACAATTAAATTATAACAAATTTTTTCCAATTAGAATATATTTTTCTAAAAATATAACGATACGTATTGACACGTATTCAGATATTTGTTATAATATAAATATAGAAAGTTAGAGAGAGGAGGGAATAAGATTGAGAGTAAGAGAGATTTTAAAAATAGCTTTTGAAAACGGCTGGGAAATAAAAAGTCAAAATGGTACTTCTCATATAAAGTTGATACATAGAGAAACAAATAGAACTGCCATAATCCCACAACATTCTGGCGACATAAAAAAAGGAACTCTTCATTCAATTTACAAGCAGTTAGGGCTTAAATAGCCCTAACAGTTTATAAATTTACTCTCTCTAACTTATTTTTAAATTTTATATTTTATAAAGGTGGTGAAAATATGTATAAAAACGAATATATATTTCCAGCAATTGTAATAAGACATGATGAGGATGATTATGAAGTTAATTTTTATGATTTTTCAAATATAATAACTTGTGGCGAGAATTTAGAAGAAGCTTTTCTTATGGCAGAAGATGCTTTAAAATTAGAATTGTTCGACTTGTATTCAGATGGTTTAGAAATTCCAAAACCTACGCAATTAAATAATATTAGTACTAAAGAAAATCAAACTGCTATATTGGTAAAAGTTAATTTAAAAGAAACAATAAAAGAATATGATAGTAAGTCAATTAAGAAAACTTTATCTATTCCTTCATGGTTAAATAAAGAAGCTGAAAAAAATAATATAAATTTTTCTCAATTATTACAAGAAGCTTTGAAAAACAAACTTAATATTAATTAATCTAATCATAGTGCCTAGTGTGTTTAACTAGGCACTAAACACATTTAACAAGGAGTGATTTTATAGTGGACAATATAAAACGTGTTGCTCTTTATATAAGAGTGTCAACAGAAGAACAAGCGTTACATGGTGATAGCATTAGAACTCAAACAGAAGCTTTAGAACAGTATGCAAAAGATAATGCTTTTATTATAATTGATAAATATATTGATGAGGGTTATTCTGCTACTAATTTGAATAGACCTAGTTTACAACGTCTACTTGCAGATATAAAAGAAAATAAAATTGATTTAATTCTATTAACCAAACTAGATAGATTCAGCAGAGGTGTTAAGAATTTCTATAAAATTTTAGATATTTTAGAAAAGCATAAATGTGATTGGAAAACAATATTAGAGGATTATGACTCTTCTACTGCTAGTGGTAGATTACATATAAACATTATGTTATCTGTCGCTGAAAATGAAGCTTCACAAACTAGTGAAAGAATAAAATTTGTTTTCAATAATAAAATTAAACGTGGCGAAGTTCTAAGTGGTAAAACTCCTTTTGGTTATGAAATTAAAAATAAGCATCTAGTAATTAAAGAAGATGAAGCTAAAATTGTAAGAGAATCTTTTGATACTTATATAAAGTTTTCTGCTCTTACTAAGACCATCCAACATATCAACGATAAATTTAATATGAAACATATGTATAAATGGATGCAGAAAATGTTGAGTAATAAAATTTATATTGGCATATATGAAAGAAAAAATATTTTAATAGAAGATTATTGTGAACAAATCATAAGCAAGGAGCAATTTTATTTTGTTCAATCTCTTTTAAAAAAGAATAAGCGAGTTTCTAAAAATAAATTTAATATAGATTATATTTTTGCAGGTATGATAATTTGTAGTTGTGGTAGGAAAATGTCTGGTTCATATGACTTGAATCCATATGGAAAACTTTATCTCCACTATAGATGTTCGCTTTCTTATGGTACAAAACTTTGTAGTAATACAGCTCGTTTAGGAGAAAAGAAAGTTGAAACATTCCTCTTAGAAAATATAAAAACAGAGTTATATAAAACGATATTAAAACATGAATCAAATAATAAAAAGGGTTCTAATAAAACTGATACTGAAAGGCTTAAAAACAAATTAAAGAAACAAATAGATAAGTTGCAAGATTTATATTTTGATGATTTAATCAGCAAAGACAATTACAGATTTAAATACAAGAAATTAAATGATGATTTAATAGAACTTGAAAAGAAAGAAAACGAGGAAAAACTTGTTATTAATGACTTGCAAACAATGAAAAATTTTTTAAAAATTAATTTTGAAGATGATTATGTAAATATGAGTAGCATAGAGAAAAGAGCGTTATGGACATCGCTAATTGATAGAATCGAAGTACAAGAAGATGGTAATTTAGTCATTAAATTTTTATAGTAATTGTCGTACTAAATTACCCTAACCATGTGGCAAGGCTGTACCTGCTGTACCAATTGTCATGCCTCCAATAGTGCTTGCAAGTGTTATTTTCTCCCATGCTTCTAAGTCATCTACATTATTATATACCCTTACTAGGTTTTCTGATATAAGTTCAATCCCGTAAATAGCCTGTACATCTGCAAGAGGATTTCTTCCATTAGAAAGATAGGCTTCCATATTATGAGCAAGTGCATCAAACCCAACCGATGCAATTATATGCTTTGGCATTGTAACCATAAGTTCTGGGTCAATTATTGATGCCCTTGCATACATACTATTCTTTTTTATAGATTTTTTGTCTTTAGTTTCTGAATTTGTAAGTACTGCAAAACAATTTCCTTCGCTACCTGTACCTGATGTAGTTGGAACTAAGATTATAGGTAAAGCTTCTTCTCCTTGTCTGATTCCAAATATATATTCATTTAAATCTCCTGGATTTTTATAAGAAAAAGCAATACTCTTAGCAGCATCCATTATGCTTCCTCCACCAAGACCTAAGACACAATCACATCCAGTTGCTTTTATAATTTCTACACCTGAATATATAGTAGTTATAAGAGGATTTTGTTCTACTTTATCAAAAACTTCATATTCTATTTTAGAGTCTTTTAGTAAGTCTATTGTTTTATCAAGTAATCCAGTTTTCTTTGTACTATTTTTGCCAGTTACAATCAATACTTTTTTACCGTATTTAGATACTTCTTTTCCTACATCATTGATTCTACCTCTCCCAAACAATATGTTTACTGGTAAGTTATAATTAAAATTCATGCCAAAACCTCCTATTTCTACTTTAGTAATAATTTTATTTTTCAACACAGCGTAATTATGTATTAAAACATAAATTACAAAACAATCTTTTACTTAATTATATGTATTATTTTATCCTATATCAAGTTAACTCTATTTAACCAAATACAATTTTTAATTGTAATCTATTTAAATATTTGAAACTTTAATCAAAGATAAAAAATAAAGAAGAGTTACACAAAGATAATTTCAATTATCTTAAAATAACTCTTCTCATAATATTAGATATTTTTTACAAATTTACTTTAATATATTTAATCTTATAATTCTATTAACATCTTCATAAGTTTATTACTTCTTTGAACAAATGAATCTAATTCATCTGGTTTTAATTCTTTATTAGAAAGTAAAGCTAAATCTGCTATTTGATTACATATAAGTGCAACTTTATCTTTCTTTTCTTCATTATCTTTAAGAGAAACTAATTTTTTAATAATTGGGCTATTCTCATTTATCACAAGAGTCTTTTCTTCCTCAAAGTTCATTCCTAAATCCATTCCAGCAAATCTTGACTGCATTTCTGACATTCTTATAGATTGTTCAGATACTAATACCATAGCTGGAGTATCTTCATTTTTTAATCCTTCTACAGAATAATTCTTCACTCTTTCTCCAACAGCCTCTTTAAATAAACCTTCTATTTTTGCTATTTCTTCTTTATTTTCTTCACTATCTTTGTTTTCATTTTTGTCTTTTAATACATCAGAAAGGTCTGCATCTATTCTATTAAACTTAACACCATTTTCCTTATACTCCATAAATGAAATAAAGTGAGTGTCTATTGATGAGTTTAATACAACAGCATTTAAGTCGTATTCTTTAAATAACTTAATGTATTGTGATTGTTGTTCCTTGTCACTTACATAAAATACTTTATTTTCATGCTTGTCCTTACATTTCTCTAAATAATCTTGTAATGTTATATATTCATCATTAATAGTTTTAAATAATATACATTCTTTTACTTTTTCGTAGAAACTTTCATCTTTTAAGCAACCATATTTAATAAATATTTGTATATCATCCCAAAACTTATTGTATTCTTCTCTTTCATTTTTGCAAAGAGACTTTAACTTATCAGCTACTTTTTTAATTATATGTTTAGAAATTTTGCTTACATCTCTATCATTTTGTAAAAAGCTTCTTGATACATTTAATGGTAAATCTGGGCAGTCTATTACACCTTTTAATAAAAGTAAAAATTCTGGTATAACTTCTTTTATATTATCAGCTACAAACACTTGATTATTGTATAATTTTACTTTTCCCTCTGTCAATTCAAACTCATTTTTTAATTTAGGGAAGTAAAGTATACCCTTTAAGTTAAAAGGATAATCTACATTTAGATGTATCCAGAATAAAGGCTCATCAAATACATGGAATACTTTTCTGTAAAACTCTTTGTATTCATCATCAGTACAATCTTTTGGAGATTTTAGCCATAGAGGATTAGTATCGTTTAAAGGCTCAATTACCTTTGCATCCACAACTTCTTCTTTTCCATCTTCTTTTTGTTTTTTAGCTTTTTCTTCTTCTTCCTTAGCTTCTCTTTCTAATCTTTCAACATCTTCTAGATATATTTCTACTGGTAAGAAAGAACAATACTTATCTATTATACCTCTTACAGTAAATTCATCTAAGAATTCCTTACTATCATCATCAATAAATAATGTTATAGTAGTTCCTCTCTCATGTCTAGCATCTGATTCAGATATTTCATATTCTGTACCACCTTCAGATATCCATCTTACTGGAATTGCTCCTTCTGTATATGAAAGTGTGTCTATTTGAACTTTTTTAGACACCATGAATGCAGAATAAAATCCTAATCCAAAGTGACCTATTATGTCATTTGATTCTTCCATCTTATCCTTATATTTATTAAAGAAATCCTCAGCACCTGAAAAAGCAACTTGATTTATGTATTTTTTTATCTCTTCTTCAGTCATACCAATTCCATTGTCAATAAATTTAAGTGTGCCTTCCCCTTTATTTACAGATACTGTAATTTTATAATCTGATGGTTCGTTTTCTGATATTTCTCCTAATGATACAAGTCTTTTGTGTTTACTTACTGCATCACATCCATTACTTATAAGCTCTCTTATAAATATGTCTTTATCAGAATATAACCATTTTTTAATTATAGGAAAAATATTTTCTGTATGAATTGAAATACTCCCTTTTTCAAACTCCATTTTTATCCCTCCTCATTTTATAGTTAATATTTTAAATTTTTTAAAATAGTATGTCAATATATTATAAGGAAATTGTTTTAAAATAAAATAATTTCTCTTTCTTATCTAATTTAATTATTCTTCTTTCAAAATTTCTTTCACTTTTGAATTATTATACATGCTATTAGGTACCTTATTAACTAATTTTTTTAATGTTAATTTAGAATTTTGTAAATCTCCTTTATTATAATACATCATACCTAAGTTATAATAGGATTCATCAAAATATGAATCTTTTTCTGAATAATTTTCTACATACATTTTGTAATATTCTTCAGCAGTATCATAGTCTTTTAACTTTTCACTAAGAACAGCAACTTGGTAAGTTGCCTCTGATGTATTTCCCTTATTTTTACCTACATCTACAACTTTTTTATATAATTGTATAGAAGATTTGGTTTGCTTTTCTGACTTTAAGGTATTTGCCTTAGACATCAATTCATCTTCTGTAAATAAATTAGACTCTTTATCACTTTCATTCTCATCTTCTACAGTGTTTTTTTTGGATTTTACATCCTCTTTATTAATATTTTTAGTGTTATTGGTATTAAGAGTTTTATCAACACTCTCGTTTTCTTCTTTATTATTTTCTTTCTTACTCAAACTAGAATCTATTGACTCTTTGTCTTTAGTTTCATTATTTTTAGATATTTTATTAGTTAAATTATTCGTCCTATAAGAACTATATATATTTTGTCCTATTAATAATATGCATAATATTATTGCTATATATAAATACTTATTTTTTCTAATACTTTTTTTCTTATTAGAATCTAAATTTTTCTGTTTCTTATCTTTACTTACTTCCTTAGATATATTAATAGTTTCATCAATTTTATGACTATTAATATTTTTATGTACAAGTTCATTCTCATAATCATCTGATTTCACATTACTTTTAACTTGTCTGTTAACATTATTATATATATCTAATGTATCATTTTCTTGATTTAATAAATGATTTTCTTTATCGATGTTCTTCAATACTTCTACACATTCATCAAACTTTATATACTCTTCTTCCTTATCATAAAGTAAGGCAAGCAACTCATAAGGTTCTATTAAATCGCTGTATTGCTCTGTTATAAGTTTAAAGCCTTGTATGGCTTCTTTATACATACCTTTGTTGATTAATCTTATAAGTTGATTGTACCTTTCAAAGAAAATTAAAAACTCCTCAGATGTAAGCATGTTTATATACTTTTCACACAGAGCAGTTTTTTCACAAAGTAAACTCTTATAGAAACTTTCTACAGCCTCATCAAAATTGCATTTTAATAAATTTACAAGACCTATGAGATTTAATACATCCACATCACCTGGATTTAAATCTCTTGCTTCTTTTAAAAACTTTAATCCACTTGATATGTAATTATTGTTTATATTATTAATAGATTCATTATAGAGAGCACATGAGTCTTTTTTATTGAGTTTTAATATATCTTTTTTTATATCATTTAAGTTTAAAATAAATACCACCTCATGCCTTAAGTATTAATTAATGTTATTTTTAAACAAGAGATTTCACCATATCCTCTTCACTTACTATACTTGTTACTTTTACACCAAAATTCAAATCTACTACCACTACTTTTCCATAAGCCAATACTTTATTGTCTATTAGTATTTCTACATCTTGGTCTGCTAAAGTGTCAAGTTCAATAAGAGAGCCTTTATTTAGATTCAAAATATCTCTTAGACTCATCTTCGTTCTTCCTATAACTACAGACAACTCCAACTTAAGGTCAAGTATTCTTTGTATATTATTTTTATTAGCTTCAGAGACATCTAAAGCTAGTTCATCATCTCCATCAATTTCACTTTCAACTTTATCATTTAATAACATCTTTGCTTCTTCATCTGAAATAAGATTACTATTATCCATAACTATACCTCTTTTCTGACAGCATCATTTATTTTCACACCTTTTTTACTTGATATAAATCCTGGCGTTGCTGTGTATGATTTTGAATTTTCTACAAATACATCTATATAATCATTTATTTTTTTATTTGTTACTATTACATCTCCAACCTCTAACTTAAGTAAATCTTCAACATTAATGGATACTTTTCCTATCTCTGCAATAATTGCTAATTCTATATTAGATACACTATTGTATATTTTATTAGTGAATTCTTCTGAATTATCACCTGCATCCATGTCTAAAAATTCTACAACAGAAATACTCTCCAACATAGCCTCTAAGGCATTATATGGAAAACAAAGAGAAACACTACCAACATATTTATTATCATTTACCACCTTTAAATCTACAACGCATACAGGTGCAGTTGGAGAACACAATTGCGGTAAATTAATATGTGTATGTGTATCTAATACTTGTATTTTTTCAAATCCTTCAAATAAATGCATATTTCTTACTAAATCCTCCATAAGATGTAAAAGCACTTTCTTATCAAGTTCTGTAAGTTCTCTATTATTATCTTTTACAATTCCATTACCGCCAGCTGTCACGTCAATCCACATATCAGCCACACTTCTATCTATTCTAAAAGAAAAATTTTTCATGATAGGTTCCATCGAATTCTGTACTATTATACATGAAGATGTTATTCTATCTAAAAAAGTTTGATAATTTACTTGGTCTATACTCTCAACTATCATACTAGAATTACACTTAAGTTCATAAATTATATAATTTTTATACTTTTTACAGAATTCAGCTAATAAAAAATTTAAACATGTTAAATTTTCTCTTGAATAACTCTGAGGTTTGCCGAAATCATAATCTTTCATATCATACATGAATATTCCTCACCTTACATAATTATTTAGCTCTTAAATTATTAGCTATTTGCCACATTTCATCTGCTGTCTTTATTCCTTTTGAATTCATTTGAAATGCTCTTTGAGTGGCTATTAAGTCAACAAATTCGTCTTGTAAAGAAACATTTGACCTCTCTCTATATCCTTGAACTATATCCACCTTATCAACTTGTTTAATCTGTGCTGCATCAGTTGAAACAAATAAACTATCACCTTCAGAGATGAAATTTTGAGTTCCTATAGGTTGATATAAATTTATTTTGCCTATTTTCTTATTATCTACAGATAAATCTCCATTTCTTGCAACTGTTAAGTTTGTGTTATCTATATTTGTATTATTATAGTTATATCCTGCATCAAATTGAACATCTAATATATTTCCATTAGCATCTACAATCTTACCTAAAGCATCTACATTAAAGCCACCATCTCTTGTATATGCATATGTACCATCTTTTCTTATTACTCTAAAGAATCCTTCTCCATCTATTGCTAAATCACTCTTACTACCTGTAGGTGCCAATGCACCTTGTTCATAATTTCTCATAGGGGCTGATGCCTTAGCTCCAGTTCCAGTTGATATATCTTTACCATTTGTAGGGTATGATGGTCTATTTAGTACTTCATCTACTAAGTCAGAGTATTCCATATTTATTTTTTTATATCCATTGGAATCATTATTTGCTATATTATTAGATATTACATCTAATTTACTTTGATTTGCTGATAAAGCTGTTTTACTAGTATAAAACATTGTGTACATAAAAATTCACCTCCTATTATCTATCTTACTGAGCCAATCTCACTCGCTATCTTTGCCAATTTAGAATCCATAGCTTGAATTATCTTTTGATTTGCCTCGTATTCTCTTGATATTGTCATCATATTATTAATTTCAGACACAATATCTACATTCGAAGACTCTACTGCACTCTGTATTGTAAGTGCATTATTTGCCTTTACAGCTCCTCCTCCAGAATACAAGTTATCTCCTTCTTTTTTTAATTTATTATAATCATTAAAATCTACCATATTAAATTTGTACATAGCATTTCCGTCCAGTGATATTGTATTATCTTTTGCTACTTCAAATTTTTTATTGCCAACATTTATATGTCCTACAGCACCGGTTGCAGTATTTGTTCCAAGTACATAATATCCTTCACTAGTTATGAGGTCACCCTGATTATCTGTTCTAAAGTTACCATTTCTGGTATAAAATTGATTCCCAGCTGCATCACTAACTAGAAAAAATCCCTTACCTTGGATAGCTACATCCATTTTATTATCAGTTGTTTTTATAGGACCTTGGTTAAAATTTGTGATAGTTTCATCCATAGAAACACCTGGGCTTAACTTGCCTATTTCTTGCTTTTGTTTAGTTCCATTCACATAATTATTGTAACTATCTAACTGTAATTCATCAAAACTTTTAGTTAGAAGTAGTTTATTCTTATATCCATTAGTATCCATATTTGCTAAGTTATTGACAACAACATTTTGCTTTTGTTGATTAGTTATCATTGCAGAAACTGCTGTATATAATCCTCTTATCACGTTATGACCTCCTTTTTTGTAAATTATCCAACAATATTATCTATTCTAAAACCTTCATCTCACTTGCATATTTCATACCTAGCTCTCTTGCCTTTTTTTCTATTTCTGCTTTACTCATATCATTATTACTAAAAAGCATTATACATAGAGTTGATATTAATATACCAATCCCTATTCCTAAAAGGACTTTTTTATCAAACAATAATGTTCTTATATCTTGTAACAACTCCTTATTAATGACAGTTCACCCTTTCCAATACCTAACATCTTGCATATTTCCACATCCTCATAACCTGAATTTATAAGATGTTTCACTCTAAGAGATAGCTCATTTTCTTCTTTTATTTCCTGTTTTGATTCTATAAAAATATCTTCTTTCTTTACTGAACTAGTCTTTATTAAGTTATAATTTTCATAAACTTTCATATAATTATTACTTTTTATTTCAGCAATCACTTTATCTAAAAAAAATCTTCTTTTTTCTGCAACTACCAATCTATCATTTGCCTCATATTCCTGTTCAAATATTTTATCAAAGTACCTGTTATCTTTGTTTTTTGATTCCTTATGTAAATTTGCAATTATAGTTACTATTATCAAAATAGACACTACTATTAATATAATTTGTATCATCACATCAATCACCATCTATATAGAATATTTAAGTTCTTTTATTTTACTTCTTAGGTTTCTTATTGATTTTCTATGGAGTTGTGAAACTCTTGATTCTGAAACACCTAGCACTTTCCCTATCTCCTTTAGATTTAAATCTTCATAATAGTACAGTGAAAGTATTAATTTTTCCTTTTCTCTTAAGTTATTAATTGCTTTAGATAGAATATCTAACTTTTCTTCTTCTTCTATCATGTTTGCTGGAGTATATTCCTCTTTATAACTTATTACATCTTGTATAGTTTCATTTGTATCTTCAAAGATTACATGGTTTAATGACACAATATTTAACATATCTATATTACTTTCAATATCATTGAGTTCCTTTTTTGAAATATTTAATTCGCTTGCAATTTCATGTGAAGTCGGTTCTCTTAATAATTCAGCTTGCAATTTTTCTATTACTTTATTATATTTATTTACTTTCGTTAAGTTATGTTTAGAAATTGGACTTTGATTTCTGATTTCATCTAATATAGCAGATTTTATCTTTATATAGGAATAACTAGAGAACTTTGCTCCTTTTTCAACATCAAATTTATTTATTGCATCAATCAACCCTATGACTCCACTATTTACTAAATCTTGATATTCAAAGCCTTTCCCTGGTATAAAAAATTTTCTTGCTATACTCTTTACAAGAGGCATATTCTCTTTTATTAATTCTTCTCTATTCATTAAATTACGCCTCCTTAGCTTTTAAATATACTAAACATTTTTCTTAGTAAACCTTTATTATCAATAAGCTCTTCTTTTTGCTGTTCTTTTGGCTGACTTACCATTCTCTTTGCTATAGATATAATGCATTTTGATGCAATACTTGTAGGGTATTCTAGAATAAATGGTATCTGTTTCTTTACACATACACTCACTTTTTTATCCTCTATTATATATCCATACAATTCTAAATTAAGATTTAAAAATTTATCTACAACCATATTTATTCTGTTATATGTAGTTTTTGCCTCTTCTAAATTAATCACTCTATTGATTATTATGTTTGCACTTCTCTTTATACCAAAATTACTTATGGCTTTTAATAGACTGTATGCATCAGTCAATGATGTAGGTTCTGGTGTTGTTATTAAGAAAAATTCAGTACTACAGTATATAAATGACAATAGACTTTTACTCATACCAGCTCCTGTATCAATTATTATAAAATCCACATCATGAATCTGTTCTATACTATGTATAAACTTATTTCTTTGAGTTTCTGTGAAGTCTTCTATATGATTAAGAGCAGAACCTCCAGAGATTATGTTTACACCATATTTAGTCTGTGAAATTATGTCTTCTATATTTTTTTCACCATTAATTACATCAATTATGGTTCCTTTTACATTTACGCCCATTATTATATCTATATTAGACATTCCTATATCTGCATCTAATATAAGAACTTTTTTATTAAGTTTAGTCAAGCATATAGACAAATTTGTAGCTAGATTACTCTTTCCAACTCCACCTTTACCAGAAGCTATTGTAATTATCTTAGGTGTATTTCTATTCTCTGTAATAGATTCATCAAGTCCTTTTTTTTCGATTGCCATTTTTCTCAAGATTTGAGCTTGGTCCATCATATACTTTCAACTCCTAATAGTAGTCTTATAATCTTATCTTCATTAGGTTTTATAATATCATCAGGAACATTTTGTCCTGTTGTAATATATGATATTGGTTTTTGTGCATAATTCATTATGTTAAATATTGAGCCATATGTATTTGTTTCATCTAGTTTTGTAATTATTAAGCTTTTAAAGTTCACATTTCTATACGAATCTATAATAGCTTTTGTATCAGTTTCTCTTGTTGTACAATTCAAAACCAAATGTATATTATTAGTTTCAGCTTTATCTATAAGGTTTTTGATTTCCAGTATTTGCATAGAATTTTTATAACCTCTACCTGTAGTATCTATCAATACAACATCACAATCTTTCATCTCATCAAGTGCTAACTCCATCTCATCAGGGCTTATTACCCCTTTAAAAGGAATATTCATTATATCAGTATATATCCTTAACTGTTCTACAGCACCAATCCTATAAGTATCTATAGTTATTACACCTACTTTTTTATTTTCTTCAAAGACTAATTTAGCAGCTAACTTTGCTATTGTAGTTGTTTTACCTACTCCTGGTGGTCCAACTAGAGCAATTTTTCCAGTTATTGTTTGATTTTCTATTTTAATCTTTTTCTTTAGGCTTTCTACTAAATTTTTGCTTGTATCAATTCCATTAAATTTCATTTCTTGTAAATCAGCTCTTATAAAGTCTACAATTTCTTCATTTAACTCTAAATTTAGTAGATTCTTACATATTTTGTCTATATCATTATCATTTTTACTATCAAACCCCATGTTACTTATAATTGACTTTAACTGTTCTATCTCTCGTTTTAAATCTTTTTGTTCTATATTATCTCTCTTTTCCCATCCAACAGTTAATTCAATATCTTTCTTTGAAAAAATACCTCGTATGCCAGATTTTCTTACTTCTTTTTTATCTATTAATGTAATATTGTCACCTAATTCCATTTTGGCTAGATTCATAGCATCCTGAATTGTATCAGCTGTATACTTTTTCGTCATCATATATGCTCACCACACCTTCTGCTTTGATTTTAACATCGTTAGGTATTTCGTTTAATGATAATACAGTCAAATTAGGATATACAAGCTCAACTAATTTTCTAAATGGTGCTCTTATCTTTGGTGATACTACTATTACTGGTATATTATGATTGAAATATACATTACTCATTACATCTTGTATACTCTCAAATATTTTGTTTGTGTTTTCTGGGTCAACGGCTGGATATGTTCCATTTACAGACCTCTGTAAATTATTAGATACTAATTCCTCCGTTTCTGGAGACAATGTAGCCACTGTAATTGACTTGTCTTCATCTACCAAATTTGTACAAATACTTCTAGCCAAAGCTATTCTCACATATTCAGTAAGAAGCTCTATATCTTTGGTGTTTCTAGACTGGTCTGCAAGTGTTTCAAGTATTGTAACCCTATCCTTTATATTTACTTTTTCTCTTAACAGATTTTTAAGTACTTTTTGAACTTCACCAAGTGTCATTAAGTCTGGTATTAACTCATCAACTACAGCACTATAATTTTCTCTTGCTGCATCTATAATAGTCTTAACTTCTTGTCTTCCCAATAACTCATGTGCATTGGATTTTATTATATCTAGTAAGTGAGTTATAAGTATTGTAGATGAATCTACCACTGTATAACCTTTTAACTCTGCATCTTCTACCTTGTCACTTTCTATCCAAAGTGCTTCTATTCCAAAAGTAGGCTCAATTGTCTTTATTCCAAATATATTAAAGCCTTGATTCATAGGGTCCATACATAAAACCATATTAGGCATTATCTCGTACCCACCAACTACATTGCCTTTTATCTTTATATTGTATTGGTTTGGATTTAATTGTAAATTATCTCTTATTCTTATAGGTTGTACAACTATACCCATGTCGATAGCACACTGTCTTCTTATTGATGCTATTCTCTGAAGTAAGTCTCCTCCTGCTGATTCATCAGCCAAAGATATTAATCCATATCCAATTTCTACTTCTATAGATTCTACATTTATTAAGTTTGTTACATCTTCTACTTCATTTTTATCTGGATTTACCATATCAGGTTTTTCAAACTCTAAATCTTCTAAAGTATCTTTCTTTTCTCTTCCTAAAAAATAACCTGCTGCTATTGCACCTATACCCAGTGAAAAAAATGCTGGTTTAGGTAGTCCTGGCATCATACCAAGTACAATTAAAACACATCCAGTCATCATTATTGCCTTTGGTATTGCTGTTAATTGTTTACCTACTAATCCACCAAAATTTTCATCAGTAGAAGCTCTTGTTACAATTATCCCTGCTGATGTTGATATTAATAGAGCTGGTATCTGACTTACAAGACCATCCCCTATAGTAAGCCTTACATATGTTTGTGCTGCACCCATAAGAGTCATATTTAGCATTACAGCGCCTATTACAATTCCTCCTATAATATTTATTGCAGTTACTATAAGACCTGCTATAGCATCTCCTTTTACAAACTTATTTGCACCATCCATAGAACCATAAAAATCAGCTTCTTGTTGAAGTTCTTTTCTTCTTTTTCTAGCAGTTTTATCATCTATAACTCCTGCATTTAAATCTGCATCTATACTCATCTGCTTACCTGGCATGGCATCTAACGTAAATCTAGCTGTTACTTCAGATACTCTTCCAGAACCATTAGTTATAACAACAAATTGAACAATTAATATAATTAGGAATATAATTATTCCTACTACGTAATTTCCACCTACAACAAAACTTCCAAATGCCTCTATAACTTCACCTGCATATCCCTGAGTTAGAATCAATCTAGTTGATGAAAGATTCAATCCCAGTCTAAATAGTGTTGTAACAAGTAACACTGTTGGAAATATAGATAAATCAAGTACATTAGTTGTAAATAATGTCATTAATAAAATTAGCACAGATAAACTTATGTTAATTGCCAGTAAAATATCTAATATAAATGTAGGTAATGGCACTATCATCATAAGGACAATTCCTACAACACCAAAAGCCACTATTACATCCATATTTTCCTTTAGATTAAACTTATTCATTACTTATCCTACCTTTTTGGGACTTTGTATCTATTTTTGATTTTATATACTGCTACTAATATTTCTGCAAAAGCTTGATACATGTCCTCTGGAATTTCTTGGTCTATTTCTACTTGTTTATATAACAACCTAGCTATAGGTTTATTTTCTATTATAGGGATGTCATTTCCCTTTGCTATTTCTCTTATTTTAAAGGCTAAATAGTCTGCACCTTTTGCCACTACTACTGGAGCTTGGTCCTTCCCTTTTTCATACCTTACTGCTATAGATAAGTGGGTCGGATTGGTTACTATTACAGTGGCACTTGGGACTGCTTGCATAGTCCTTTGGGATGAAATTTGCCTTTGCTTTTGTTTTATCTTAGCTTTTATTTCTGGGTCTCCCTCTGCGTTTTTATATTCATCTTTAACTTCTTGTTTTGTCATTCTCAATTGCTTTTTATGGCTATATCTTTGATAAAAATAGTCTGCGACTGCTATAACTACCATAGCTATACAAATTTTACTTAATATGGAATATACTAAATCTTTAACTGTATACATTAAACTAGGTAGGTATATGTTACCTAGCTTTAATATATCTAAGTAATTATCTTGAAAAAATGTATATCCTATATAAGCTAATACAGATATTATTGCTGTATCTTTTATTAAAGTTGATAAGCTTCTCATAGAAAACATATTTTTAAATCCACTAACAGGATTTAATTTTGATAAATTTGGTTTCAAAGTTTCTCCAGTAAACAAGATTCCTACTTGAAATAAGTTAGCTACTACACCTAAAACCAAGAATGGAATAGCTATTGGCAAAAATGTCTTAAAAAAATCCATTAATCCCACTATAATTAAGTTTTCTAAATTTGAATAATTTATGTTCATATAAAAATTCACATTTAAAAAATAATTGAGTGAAGATTTAAGTGTATCCACTACATATGAAAATAATGTAGGAACTAATAAAGTGAATGCAAATAGAGTCATTGCAACGGGTAATTCTCTACTTTTTGCTATATTACCCTTTTTTCTTTGTTCACCCTTTTTCTTTGGAGTAGCTTCTTCTGTCTTATCTGTTGAACCCATAAAAAACATTGGAGCCAGAGCAAATGTTCCCTCATACATCTTTGGTATTTGACTAAGTAGATGACTTATCTGGCTAACTATTAAAGGTATTGATATGATAAATAAGGCTATACCAACCAATATTTTTAATGGCATACCAACTATCATTACATTTAGTTGGGGAACACTTCTTGATATAAGTCCTAAGATAAAATCTGCCATAAGCAGACAAAGCACGATAGGTATTGCTATTTTGAATCCAGTTATAAAGCACTGTACAAATATGTTTATTATATAGTCTATATTATTATCTACAAATGATTTTCCTATTGGAATTAACTCGAAACTATACCTTATACCTCGAATTAAAATATGATGTCCATCCATGCTAAAAAATATCATTAGCGCTGTCCAGTTCATAAGATTGTCGATTAAAGTTGTCTGAGTCATTGAGTTTGGGTCAAACATATTAATCATTGACAATCCCATCTGTTGGTCCATCATAGAACCAGCCATTCTGATACTATAAAAACACAGATTAGTTATATATCCAAGTATAATACCTGTTATAGTTTCATTTATTCCATATAACGTAAACATTATAATATTATCTATATTTGCAACATATTCAATTTGTATAGTACTTGAAATCAGTATTGATATAATGATTGCAAAAATTGACTTAAATAAAGCAGGTGTACCAGCTGGAAATAGTATTCTCAACGTTCCAAAAAAGGCTACTATTCTAATAAATACAAAAATCATATGTACCCTACCTACTTAGTTATAAGAGATATCATATTAAATATCTCAGAAGTAAAACTAATAAGAGTATGTAACATCCAGCTTCCACCAATAGCTACTACTAAAAGAATTGCTATCAGTTTTGGTACAAAAGTCAATGTTTGCTCCTGGATTTGAGTTGTAGCTTGAAACACACTAATTAAAAGTCCAACTACAAGAGAAACAATTAGTACTGGAGCTGCAATCATAGCCCCTGTAAACATTCCATTTTTAAGAACACTCATTATCATAAATTCACTCATACTATTTTTCTCCTATCCAAATCCCAATATCAATGTTTTTACTATCAAATTCCATCCATCCACCATTACAAATAATAGTAACTTAAATGGTAATGATATCATAACTGGAGGCAACATAAACATCCCCATAGACATTAGAACACTTGCAACAACAAGGTCTATTATCAAAAATGGTATGTATATTAAAAATCCTATTTGAAAAGCAGTTTTTAATTCACTTATAGCAAATGCTGGAACTACAACAGATAATGGTATGTTTTCACGAGTTAATTTTTTTTCTTTTAAACCAGCTTGTTCCACAAATAAATCTAAGTCTGTTTGTCTAGTTTGCTTCAATAAAAACTCTTTAATAGGTCCTTCCGCTTCCTTCATAGCTTTTTCCATAGTAATTTCTTCTTTAATATATGGTTGTAATGCCTTTTCGTTTATTTCATTTAATACTGGTCTCATTATAAATATTGTCAATACTATTGCAAGCCCTACCAAAACTTGACTTGGAATTGCCTGCTGTGCTCCTAATGCTGATTTTAAAAATGATAAACTTATAACTATTCTGACAAAGCTTGTCATCATAAACATTACAAATGGTAAAAACATTAATGCAGTTAAAAATAAAAACAATTGCATTGAACTTGTATATGGTACATCAGCCAAAGGTAATTTTGATAATAGTTCCATTTACTTATCTTCCTTTTTTGTAAATTTTCCAATATATCTACTGAAATCATATTTTGTTTTAATTCTTTCCATTTTAAAATCTTGAATTTTAAAATTTCTTTCTTTAATATCATCTTCTATTTTTGATATTTCTTCCTTGGTCAAATCTTTTATCTTATCCATACTAGACGAAGAAGATGCAACAATGCATCCTTCTTCACCTATCTTCAAAATTATTATGCTATTATTTTTATTTATACTTACAATATCTAATATTTTTACATATTTATCATTGTATTTTTTTAATAAACTTCCTTGGCTAATTTTTAAAGATAAGACTATCAATATTAAAATTATTGGAATACATATTAATATCTTTAATAAATAAAGTATCATGTCTTACCATCCTTTATTGCACTACTATATTTGTAAAATATATATTTTGAATTACATTTCCACCTAGGTTTGTATTTAGTGTATTTTTTATCTCTTCTTTTATGTTATTTAAATTCTCAGCAGCAAAATCATCTGCTCTTTTTGCCATAAGGCAATTTATGATATTGTCTCTAATTAAAGGTGTATTTTTTTCTATATCTTTATATGAAGAATCATAAGATACAGTTATTGATACTTTTAGATATCTTACACCTTCATCAGCTAGTTTCAATACCATTTCTTCTAAATCAAGATTTTCTGTTTTTATTTCATTTTTATCTTTTCCTGTTGGAATAAACAAACCTATAATCTTATCAACTTGCTTATTTCCACCTTCACCTAATAAAAAAAATCCTGCTCCTGCTGAGAAAATAATTAGTATCAAAATAATTAGAATAACTTTTTTATTTTTGAACAAATCTCTTCCTCCTAGTCGATAGTTATAAGTATATTAACTCTTCTATTCTCAGCTCTCCCTTTTGCTGTTTCATTTGAAACCAAAGGCTGATACTCTCCACATCCTGTTGCTGAAAACAGTTTAGGGTCCATGCCCTTTTCTTCTACAAAGTATCTTACAACGCTTACTGCTCTACTAGAAGATAAATCCCAATTGGATTCATGTGTACTTGATTTTACAGGTACATTATCAGTATGACCTTCTATAACTATCTTATTTTTCATCATTTTTATCATGTCATATACTTTATTGAGAGTAGCTTTACTATTGACTTTTAACTCCGAAATCCCAGAGTCAAATAGTATTGAATCATCCAACTCTAGTAAAATCCCTCTGCTATCATCCTTAACTGTTACACTATTTTGTAAATTAGAATTATTAACCTTATCTTTTAAATCTTGTTCTAAATTTGACTTATCACTTTTATCCACTAAAGTACTATCTATTGGTGATTTCTCACTTGTGCTTGAACCTGTACTAAACATACTTATTCCAGAAAACTGACCTTTTAACGCATTTGATATGTTTTTGAATTTTTCCATATCTACAACTGATGTAGCATACAGTAATACGAAAAATGTAAGAATAAGTGTTATTGTATCAGCATAGGTAGCTAGCCATGCATCTGGATTTATATCATCCTTTTTCTTATTTTTTTTACGCCCCATTACTCATTGCTCTTTCTGTATTTTTATTGGATTTTGTAAACTGTAATCTCTCACTTCTTGAAAGGTATGTTGCTAAACGCTCTTCAACCACTATACTGCTTTCACCAGATTGTATGCTTATTATTCCTTCAAGCATCATTTCCTTCACATAAACTTCTTTTTCTGTTTTTTCATCTATATTATATGCAATTGGATTCAAAGCGATATTAGCAAGTAAAGAGCCATAGAATGTTGTAATTAATGCCTTTCCCATACCAGATGCTATTAAGTCTGGAGATGTAAGGTCTGATAGCATTTGTATAAGACCTATTAAAGTCCCCAGCATCCCAAACGCAGGCGCAAAAGTACCCCAAGTTTTAAATATCTTAGAATACCTATTATTTGTATCTTCGATAGAATCTATCTCCAATTCTAATATAGACCTTATCTCATTTACTTCCAAACCATCAATACATAGCTCTAATCCTTTTTTCATGAATGGGTCTTGTATTTTCATAACATCACTTTCTATTGATAGAAGACCTTCTTTTCTAGCTTTTTTAGAAAGTGTTTTAAATTGATTTAATAAGTCTAATTTTGATACACTCATTGTCTTAAATGAGTATTGTAGTGCATTCTTTATAAGTTTTATATCATCAAAGGTAAATGTAATCATTAAAGCTCCAAACGACCCAAATACTGTGATTAATATTGATGCAAAATCAAAGAAACTTTTTAACCCTGAACTACTACCTTTTACTGCTCCAAATAAAACTAATACTGTAGATAATATTAGTCCAATAAATGTCAGTGAATCTGTTTTTTTCATTATTTCTCGCTCCTAATATAACCTACATTTATTTTCCTTTTGTACTTTACTACTTTATCTACTATCTCGTCTACTGACTCTTTTACAAGGTTTTTTTCTCCTGTTGTAAGGAGTATTCTGCTTTCTGGCACTGAGTCAATTCTTACTATAAGGTCTGAATTTAATATGTAGCTTCTTCCGTTTAAATCGGTTACTCTTATCATAATATGTACCTACTATCTCTTAAGACTTATTATTTCTTGAAGTATTTCATCTGATGTTGATATTATTTTGCTGTTTGCTTGGAAAGACCTACTTGCTATTATCATTTCTGTGAATTCTTCTGCTATGTCTACATTGGAAGCTTCTATTGCTCCTTGTATTATTGTTCCTGTAGCTCCTGCTATTTGTGGGTCTCCTGAGTTTGCTGATGGTTTACATAAGTTTCCTCCCTCTGAATCTAGTCCTGCAGGATTTTGGAATGCATATGTTTGTACTTTTTGAATCTTACCATCATTAATATTTAAACCAGATGCATCTCCTACTTTTTTACCATCAGGTATAGGATATACAAACTGTGTTCTTTGACCATCACTTAATAAAAATTCTACAGTACCATCCTTTGATATATTGTACTCTAGTACATTTTGGACTGTTCCATCTTTAGGACTTACGCTTTGAAGTGGTATTACAATAGGTTCTTTTCCTTCTGCAGTAGCATTTTTAGTAAATTCACCAGTAGCAGCATCATACGTACCCTTATAAACCTCGCCTTGTAACATATACCCATCACCATTTACAAGTCTTCCACCTTTGATATTTTGCAAAGGTCCAGCTGCTGCTTTAAATCCTGTATCTAAGTTAAAAGAACCATCTCTTGTATACATAACTGTTCCTTGCCTTACTACTGGAAGATACCCCTCTCCATCTATCATTAAATCTGATGGTCTATTAGTTGGTTGTACATTTCCTTGTATCATACTTTTATTTATACTTGATATCTTACTACCTACACCTACTTGTCCTAAGTTTGTTCCCCCTAATGCGGCTGTTGGAGCACTTGCATATAGTACAGTTTGGTAAAATGAATCTGTTATTCTAGCAGAACTTTTCTTAAAAGCAGTAGTACCTGCATTTGCTACATTGTTACCTATTACATCTAGCTTTGTTTGATTTGCTTTCATTCCACTTACACCTGAATACATTGCTTTTATCATGAATATACCTCTTTTCTAGTTTAATATTATACTTCTTCTGGAGAACTTTCTTCTTCACCTGATTCTGGAGAATTTTCTTCTTCATCTGAATTTATGTTTACTTCTCCTATTTTAAGTAATTTTTCATATTTAACATCTACAGTTTTATCACTGCCTTCTACTTTCAGTTCTAAGTGTACCTCTCCATCTTTTATATATGTGGACTTTACTACACCTACAATATTTTCATCTTCTTTCTCTTCTCCAGATACCTCTACTTCTTTACCAATTAATGATGTTGCCATGCTTAATGCAGAATTTATTAGAGTAGAATTGCTTAAAGCTAAAAGTACATCTAACTTATCATTCATAGCAGACATCTTTTCTAAAGTTGCAAACTGAGCTAATTGTGATACATACTCTGTTGGGTCTTGTGGATTCATTGGGTCTTGATTACCCATTTGTGCTACAAGTATTTTCATAAATAAATCTTTATCAGCATCATCACCTTGTCCTATAATTGGAGTTCCATTATCTGTCACTGTTTGATTTCCTTTACTTCTAACTTGTTTATTCGCAATATCATTAATATTTCTTTCAAACTGGCTTAAGTTATTTGACCTATAGTTTCCTTGAGTACCTGCTAAGGCTGTTGCTACTCCGTACATACAATACTTCCCCCTTATTAAGCTAATAAATCTACTCTATCATCATCAATAATATTTTCTTTAATCTCATCTTCTATAGCGATATTGTTACGCTTATTATTTGTACCCTGCTTATTCATATTTTCTTGGTTATTTTGTCTATTCTGCTGTTCAAATGCTTTATCAAAAGTATCTGATGTATTTCTATTGTCACTATGCATTTGCACAGATACATCTTTTATGTTTACATTTGTAAGTTCAAGATGTTGCTTTAAATCTGTAATATTTTTATTTATAGAGTCAAATACATCTTTATTAAAAACAGTCACAACAGCTTTCATACTCTCACTATCTTTCAGTAATTGTATATTCATATCTCCCAATTCTTTTGGTCTTAATTTAATGGTTAGCTCTTGTATATCATTTGTTTTCATATGTTTAATAGCCTTAATAGAATCGTCCATAACGTTTGATTCTATATGTTTTAAATTAACATTGTCATTTTTACTTTTGTTGATATCTATACTTTTATTCATTACTTGGCTAAAGTTTCCGTTCTTATTTCCATTAGCCCATGCTAGTTTTTCCAAAATATCAGAACTATCATCTCTTTGTTTATTTAAGTTAAGATTGTCAATTCTATTACTATTAAAATTGTATAAGTCTATGCTTTTAGTATCCTCTTCTGTAGTTTTACTAATCACTTCAAAGTTCCCATTAGCATTATTGTCTAAAAGCTCTCTTAACTTCATCATATCTAAATTTTGTACATCATCAGATTTGTTCATATTATCCTTATTTAACTCTGGGTTTTGGTTTGCAATCTTATTCAACAGATTTTTATTAATCTTAAGTTCTTGTTTTAATTCATCTGATATACCTAGCTTTTCTATATTACTTAACATAGAGCTTATATCTTTTTCTTTTTTATCATCATTATTTAAAATATTTAACAATTGTTGTAAAATCTCATTAATCTTACTTCCATCTTTTTCATATGTACTTTCATCTTCTAAGTGATTACTCTTATCTTCATCTAAATGACACTCATTATCACTATTTTCCGATTTATCTGAACTAACATTTTGATTATTTGTTTCTTTTCTATCTTTAACTGGTTTATTGTCTGTTGCTTTGTATAAATTGTCTTCAAATTTATTTTTTTTCACATCTTTATTCTTAGATGAGCTTTTTTTATCCCCAATATCTTTAATAACATTATAAGAATCTGCTTGTATCTTCATACAATAATATCCTCACTTCCTACTATTCTTATAGAACTTGTCTATTTCTTAAATAACTCATACTTGCAAACTCATCATTAGTTTTTTGTTCCTTTAGATTTTCTTCTCTATAATACTGTCCATACTTTTTCTCTTTTAGTTTTTCTAAAGATTTTCTTTCTATCTGTTTGTCTATAAGCTGTTTTCTAGCTTTTTCAAGTTCGTTTGTCGACTTATCTAGTTCCTCTGATAAATCCATTATAGAGTTATTTAAAGCTAACAAATAATTAATAGTTATCTTTTGTTTCTGAATACTATCGTTGTCTTTACTTATAGAATACTTATTATAATTATTTTCTAAGTTTTCCAAGTTATTCTCTATATCTATTTTTTTTTGTTGAATTTTAGCAAATTCCATTTTTATCTTTTCTTCGTCTTTCATTTTTAAGTCTAAAACTTTCTGTAATCTAAACTTAAAATTTTTATCCAATTTCATCACAACCTATTCAAATATTTTTTTAAATTATTTATTCAAATATTCTTTTCAAACTACTTATAGTTTCATTAAAAGAACTTTTTTCATTTATCCCTTGTTTTAAAAAGTTGATAATATGCTCATGGTAGTAGATTGCTTCATCTATTTTTTTATTGGTACCTGAAGCATATGCACCTATATTTATCAAGTCTTCTGCTTCTCTATATTCAGATAACATATCTCTTGCAAATGATGCTATTTTTATATCTTCTTTTGAAGCAATCTCATTCATAAGTCTGCTTAAACTGTTCAAGACATCTATGGAAGGATAATGGTTCTTATTTGCCAAATCTCTAGATAAAACTATATGACCATCAAGTATTCCTCTTGTCGTATCTGCTATTGGCTCATTAAAATCATCTCCATCAACTAATACTGTATAAAATGCAGTAATAGAGCCTTTATCTGATGTGCCTGTTCTCTCCATGAGTTTTGGTAAAATTGCAAATACAGATGGTGTGTATCCTTTTTGAGCTGGTGGCTCTCCTATCGCTATTCCTACTTCTCTTTGTGCCATAGCAAATCTAGTTACTGAGTCCATCATAAGTATTACTTTTTTACCTTGGTCTCTAAAATACTCAGCTATTGCAGTAGCAGTAAGAGCTCCTTTAAGCCTAACCAGAGGGGCTTTATCTGATGTAGCACATACAACAACAGATTTTTTCATTCCCTCTTCTCCTAAATCTTTATCAATAAAATCTAGGACTTCTCTTCCTCTTTCGCCAACAAGAGCAATTACATTTACATCTGCTTTTGCATTTCTAGCAATCATACCTAGAGTTGTACTCTTACCTACTCCACTTCCTGCGAATATTCCTATTCTCTGTCCTTCACCACAAGTAGTAAATGCATCTATTGCTCTTACACCTGTTTCCATTATATTTCGTATTTTTTTTCTCTTCATTGGGTCAGGAGGTTCATTATTCAAGTTGTATCTATCCCCTAAAACAAGTTCTGAGTTGTCTATAGGATTTCCAAGACCATCAAGCACTTTACCTAGTAAATTATCACTACACATAACACTTAAAGGTATCCCCTTAGAAATAACTTTACAACCAGGTGCTATTAATGTTAGCTCTCCTAATGCCATTAATATTACTTCTTTATCTTTAAAACCTACTACTTCACAATTAACTGGTTTGTTGACTTGATTGTATATAACACATAGCTCTCCAACAAAAGCTTTTATTCCTTCAACTTCTACAGTAAGCCCTATTATCTTCTTAACTCTACCCTCTGATATAGTAAGCTCTAAATTTTCTATTTTCTTATTTATTTTGTCAAAATCTATAGATATATCAGTTTTATACATACTTTATTCACCAAGCAATTCTTCTTTTAGTTTTTCTATAGCACAATCAATACCAACTATTATTCTTCCATTTTCCTTTTGTATAATAGCATTTCCTTTATCTATACTATCATCTGCAATAACAAATACACTTGACTTTAATGATGTTTCTTCTTTGAATATTTCAAACTCTTTCTCTATATTATCTTTATATAAAGAATTACATCTTACTATGAATGAACTGCTTCCTTCATAATCTTGAATAATTTGCTTTAATAAATCACTCATAGATTCTTCATCTTCAAAATGCTTTTTTAGGGCAGAACTAGCCATGTTAATAGCAAGTCTTATAATTTCTTTGTTTTTTTCCTTTATGTACTCAGTCATTTTCTCATTAGCTTGTAATAAAATTAAATTTGCCTGATTTCTTATAAAATCTGCTTCATCTTTAGCTTTTTGGGTATATTCATCATATGATTCTTTATATCCATCCTCATATCCATTTTTTTGACCTTGGCTATATCCTTTTTCATAGGCTTGTTTTTCTATATTTTGTGCACTTGTTTTTGCTTCTTCTAATATCTCATTCTTTTTTAGCTCGGCAGATTCTATAGCTTCTTTTATTACTTCATCTCTAAATCTACAGTCATTCTCTTCATTTATGTTTGGTTCTCCTACTCTAGCTTTATCTATTATAGATAAATCTAGAATTCCTTTATATGATGCTTTTTTACTTTTAATAATTTTATTATTCAACAAAGTCATCACCAAAATTCCTTACAATAGTTATGGCACCTTCTCTTTCAAGTTTTCTTACACTGTTTACTATTTTTTGCTGAGCACCTTCAACTTGTGCAACCTTTATGACACCAACCATTTCCATCTCTTCTTTAAGTGCTTCTGCTGCTCTAGAAGATTGATTCCTATATACAGCATCCGATATTTCATCATCCACACCTTTTAATGCATAGACTAAATCCTTCATAGTTACTTCTTTTAGTACTTTTTGTATGCTCATATCATCTAGTTTGACAATATCTTCAAATACAAATATATGAGATTTAATTTGGGCAGCTAAAGCTGGGTCTCTTTCTTCAACAGTACTCAAAATATTCTTTTCTGTTTTTCTATCAGAATTAAGCAATATTTGAACTAAAGTAGCTATTCCGCCATAATCTTTAAAATCATCACCACTTATTGAATGTAATTTATCTTCTAATGAATTTTCAATTACTTTTATAACTTCTGGAGATATTGTGCCCATTGAACTTATTCTCATAGCTACCTCATTTTGTAAATTAAGATCTAAATGCGCTAAAACTTCTGCACCATTTTGTGGTTCCATATGTGCAAGTAAAATAGCTATGGTCTGTGCACTTTCATTCCTAAGTATTTCTAATATCTTCTTTGCATCTAGATTTATAATATGTTTAAAAGGCTTTGTACTTGTATCCATTGATATGCCTTCAAGTAATTTATTTGCTTTAACATTTCCCAAAGCATTACTTAGTAATTCTCTTGCATATTCTAGTCCACCTTCTATAACATAATCTTTTGCTTTATTTATTTCTACAAACTCTTTTAATATTTCTCTTCTTTCTTTTGAAGCTATAGAAGAAATATTTGCAATTTCCAAACCTATTTTTTGAACCTGTTTATCTGGAAGACTTTTTATTATATCACTAGACACAGTTGGTCCTAATGTCATTAAAAGTACAGCAGCTTTTTTTAAACCTTCGCCTTCTATTTTTTCATTTTGCTCTTTTTCATTTTCACTTATATCACTTAAGTCAAATGCACTAACATTTGTAATTTCTGTGGACACATTCTATCCCCCTTACTCATTTAACCAAGTCTTTATTATTTCTGTTACTTGGTCTGGTTTTTCTTCTGCATACATTTTAACAGCTTCCTCTAATGTCAATTCTGGATCATCCCCTAATAGAGGATTATCTTTTTTATCAACAGTACCAGAATTAGCACTATAAACTTCATCCTCATAATCCATATCTTCTTGTTCACTTCTCTTCTTATATATTAAATATCCAATGGCACCTACTGCAACAACTGCCACTACTCCAATAACTGCCTTGATTATATTAGCTTTGAAGCCTTCTTTTTTAATCTCTTCCAGTTCTTGTTTAGCCTCGGCTTTTCCTTTAGGGTCAAAGACCATTGAAACAACACTAAGAGTATCTCCCCTCGCTCCATCCATACCTATAGCATTATTAACAATATCTTCTACATCAGCTTGAACACCTTTAGCTATTTTTCCATCTATAGCAACAGAAGCTGTCAATCTTTTAAGTTCTCCTGGTGCAACTATCGTATGAGTTTCAATCTTACCTGTCTCATATTCAAAGCTCTCATCCAAACTATCTTCTGTGTTAGTGCCATTTTTATTTCCTTGATTATTCATATTAGCATCTACACCTTGGACATTATTTGTCGCAGATTTAGATGAATTTTTTGACCTTGTTTCTTTTATTGCAACTTTATCAGGGTCAATCTTTATTTCAGTTTTTTCAGCTGTATCAAAACTTAAATCAGCATTTACTGTAGCTTTTACTTTGCCTGTCCCAAATATTGGTTCTAACATTTCCAAAATAGACTTTTCTAATTGTTTATTCAATGCTTGTTCAGATGCCTTATTTTTATCAACACTAATACCACCATTTATTGGTTGATTATTTTCATCAACTTCTTCATCGTCTAAGATACCTTCTGATAATAAATTCATCTTATTATCAATAACTTGAACATTTTTTTCTGGTATATTTGTAACACTTCCTGATACAAGTGCCATAACAGATTTTATTTGATTTTTTTCTAAGGTTGTTCCTGGTTTTAACATTAAGTAAACTGCTGCACTTCCTGGAACTGCCTCTTTCTCAAACACTGATGATTCTCCAAATGTTATATGTACTCTAGTATCTTCCACTTGTGGAAAACTCTTGATTGTTTTTTCTATTTCACCTTGTATGATTCTTTGCTTCTTAATTTGAAACTCTTCATCAGTAAGCCCTATAGATGAACTATCATCCATTAGTGCAAATCCTTTAGAACCACCTGTAAGACTTGGAGCTAGCTCCAGCCTCAACTTATCGACTTCTGTTCTAGGAACATAAATTGTACTTCCCTTTACCTTAGTATCTATCTTTCTAGACTCTAATTCTGCTGATATATCTGCAGCATCTTGAACATCTAGTTCTGAAAATAAGACTGCATACTTATTTTTACTTGCAGATATTGCTGTAAATACTAGCGCTAAACATATAGCAACAATCCCTATACCTAATGCTATCTTAGTTCCTTTTTTTAAAGAACCTATTTTTGTCCTAGATTTAGCAACTTGCTCCTTAATCTTATTTTTAAAACTGGCTATCATTGATTATTACTCCTGTTCAAAAGGCTAAATTTGTACTTTATTCATTTCTTGATATGCATCATGAATCTTGTTTCTAACTTCTATTAAATATTGCATAGATAGCTGTGCTTCTTGACCTTTTAACATAACTTCATGCATAGAAACATCTTCGCCTTTTATAAATTTTTCTTTCATGTCATCTGCTGTCACTTGTTGAAAATTGACTTTGTCTATAGTATCTATTATTACATCTTCAAAATTCTTTTTTTCTTCTTTATTATTAATATTTAATTGTTTTGTTTCTCCAATCAAATTATCTAACTTTGCACCTTGCATTAAATTGTTAATTTGTGTAATTGGCATAATTTATCCCTACTTTCCTATTTCCAAAGCTTTAGATATCATAGACTTCTGAGCATTCAGTGTATCTATGTTGGAATCATATGCTCGTGAAGCTGTTATTAAATCTGTCATTTCAACCAATATATTTACGTTTGGATATTCCACATATCCATTTGGCTTTGCATCTGGGTGAGATGGGTCATATACTTCTTTAAGAGGTGATTTGTCATCTTCAACAGATGTAACTTTTACTCCTAACATACCTAATTTATTATCATAGTTTTCTTCAAAGGAAACAATTTTTCTCCTATATGCTTCTCCATTTGGACCTCTTGTAGCATTTATATTAGCTACATTTGATGATATGATATCCATTTTCAAACTTTCTGCTGTTAATCCACTAGCAGATATCTCCATTCCACTGAACACACTCATCTTCTAGTTACCTCCCAGTTATTATTGATTTAGTCATTGCAATTTTGCCATTTGCAAAACCTATTAGAGCATTGTATTGCAATGTTGCCATTGCTTGCTTTACTTTTTCTTCTTCTATATCTACATTATTGCCATCTACCCTTAGACCTTTGGAATTGTCTATTTTTTCTTCTATTTTTGGCATGGCATCATTTAATGTTTCTTCAAAAGTTACATAATGTTTTTTGTAACCTTCAGTATTTATATTTGCTATATTATTTGCTATTGTTTGACTTCTTAGATTAGTTGCATCTAGTCCCATTTTTATAATGTCATATGTATTCATACTCACCCCTCCTCAAAATATATTTATTTGCTATATTTAATGATTAAAAAAATGAAGTTGCTATATTACAAAAAATGACTTCTTTGTTCATTTAAATCTATTACAATTCTATTACATTAATATAATAACGAATTATTTTAGTAAGAAATCTAATTTGAATTCAATTAAATCCAATAAAAATAAAAAAAAATTTTAATATGTATTTAATTTTCCCCTCATAAAGTTGCCTTTTTTTGTAAAATAGTAACTTTTTTAGATAAATTTCCTTTATTTTATATTATAATTGGTAAAATATGTTATTATGTGTATTTTCTACTATAATAAAGCAATTTTTCCACAATAAAATGACCGCCAAAAAAGCAGTCACTTCGACTAATCCTAAGTATACAAATATACTTAGGACTCTTTTTGGCAACTGGCTAGCATAGTTCGCATATACAAACCTTAGCCCCTATAGCTTTGCGTCACTAAATTTCTTTAGTTTTGCCTATTTAGTTTTAATTTAAGTATACAATAAATAACAAATTTTTTAAATATCTTTTTTATGTATACTTGAATATTTTATTTTCAAAAATTAATTATTATTAATTATACAGATTATAAATACTATATTCTCCCATATTATAATAAATTTGACTAAAATATTTTCATTTCGTAAAAATATAAGACAAACTATTCCTTTATTCTA
>NZ_AVHW01000021.1 GCF_000449425.2 Clostridioides difficile CD160 | reverse complement strand
AAAAATATTAATTAATGAATTTTAACTAAATTATATATGAAAAATTTATTTATGATATTATTACAATTTATTTAATATTCATTTATGCTTTTAATTACATAACTAACTTCTTCATCCTTCATACCAACAAATAAAGGTATACTAACAACTTTATTTGAATAATTCTCAGCTATATTAAAAGATCCCTTTTTATATCCCAAATAAGCATATGCTTCAGATAAATGAGGAGGTATCGGATAATGTATTATAGACTCTATACCATTTTTCTTTAAGTATTTCATAAATGCATCTCGTTTTTCAACTTGTAATACAAATAAGTGCCATACATGTGTGCAGTTTTTTTCTATTTTGGGAAGTATAACTTTTGGATTGCTAATTTCATTAAGATATCTATCTACAATTTTTGACTTTTCATTTTCAATTTCATTAAGATATTTAAGTTTTACTCTTAACAGACCTGCTTGAATTTCATCTAATCTTGAATTATATCCAACAAATTTATTATGGTATCTCTTTTCTGAACCATAATTTCTAAGTACTTTCACTTTATCAGCTATTTCTTTATTATCAGTTACTATAGCACCTGCATCTCCAAATGCTCCCAAGTTTTTGCTTGGATAGAAACTAAAACAACCTACATCCCCAAATGTACCTGTTATTTTTCCATCATATTTAGCTCCATGGGATTGGGCACAATCTTCAATTAAATACAAATTATATTTCTTACATAATTCTTGTATCTCTTTCATTTTACTTGCCTGACCATATAAATGTACTACTAATATAGCTTTGGTTTTACTAGTTATTTTTTTTTCTATCTTAGATGAATCTATATTATAATATTCATTTGGTTCTACAAATACTGGTTTTGCCCCATTTATACTTATTCCCATGACACTAGCTATATATGTATTTGATTGCACTATTACTTCATCACCTTCGCTTATTCCTAATGCTCTAAAAGCAATTATCAGTGCATCTAAACCACTGGCTAAACCAACACAATATTTGCTACCTACATAGCTAGCAAATTCTTCTTCAAAATACTTTACTTCATTTCCAAGGATGTAATATCCACTTTCCATTACATCCTTAATCTTCTTCTCATATTCTTCTTTATGAACCTTAAATTGCTCTAATAAATTATTAAATTTAACTAACATAAAGTTACACCCTTACCTATCTATTATCTATATAGTTATGCTGAATTTGTTTAATCAAGATAATATTTATATGCATAATAACTAGATAATATTTATATATTTTAAAAATTCTTCATAATTTCTAATATAATCATCCTCATCATAGTATTCAGAGGCTATTGAAATTAAGACTGTTTTATCATCAAAATCAAACATTTCATGCCATACCCCAGGCCCTATATATAGTCCCACATCATTTTTATTTATAGCAATGATTGTGTCTCTTATTCCATCATAGCATCTTATCTTAACACTTCCATTTAGGCAAACTAATACTTGCTCTAAAGTTTTATGAGCATGAAATCCTCTCTTTATACTATGTGGTACATCATATATGTAATACACTCTCTTTATATCAAAAGGTATGACTTTATTTGACTCTAATGCAACTAAACTTCCTACATTCTCATTTCCAATAGATTCAAACTTAATCAAATTATACTTGTCCATAAATATACCTATCCTATTTCTAATAAATTTCTAACAAGATATCACTTTATACTTTAATTTACAATAGATTCTTGTCAATAAAAAATATGCTACATCCAATATTTTTCTTTTGGTTCTTTTAAGTCTATTTCCTCACAATTCAGAGTTTCACATAGTTCATAGATTTTACTTGCAAATAATATATCATGTATTGATAAACCTATATTGTAGGATACTATTCTTTCATCGTCATTTTCTCTTCCTTTTGCTTGTTTGCTTAGAACATCCTGAAATTCGCAGGAATACTTGTATTTATCTATATTTTCTAGATGTCTCAAATGATCATAATCATCTAAATATATTTTATCAAATAAATAATCTACATTTCCGAATCCCATAACATGTACAGGTAATAGTAAAGCACCTTTTTTAAACCATTCAAATTTTGTAAGATATTCATCTGTGTATGTAACAGTCGAAATCACTACATCTGAATCTACAATAAGCTCTTTATGTGTATCACATATCTTAAAATTAAACTGCTCATTATCCTTATATTTTTGTATAAACGACTCTGCCTGGTCTTTATATCTAAGCAACTTTATATTTATATTTCTGTTTTTAAGAGTATATAAAAGCATATTCATTATAGAAGACGCAGTTACACCTAACCCCATAATAGCAATAGTATTAAAGTCTTTTTTAGCAAAAGTATCAATTGCTAGAGCAGCCACTGCAGCAGTTCTAAAGGCTGTAATATAATTACCATCTAAAATAGCCTTTAGTTTAGCATTCTTCATATCATATAGAAATATATCTGAATTTAAACTTGGATTTCTTCCTGGCAATCTTGTAACCATTTTTATTCCACCAATCATATGATTATGATTTAAGGATGGCATTACATTGTAAAATATATGTCCTTGTTCTACCATACTTATTTTTGGTGGTAATTGACAATCCTTTTTTGTTAAAAATGATTCTTTTATCCACTCATATCCTTGCTTCTGAGAGATATTTAATGACATAATTTGCTCGTGAGTTATTAACTTCATATCTACCATGCTCCCTTATTTAAAAATTTTCTATCATATTCTCATTGTTCTCATCAAGTATTTCTATCATTTCATGAATATATTTCTTCTTCTTATTTGCATCAAATATATTATTTGCTATTCCATAAATCCTTCCACAATCTTGTCTCTCATCTTCATATAACTCTATAGTATCTCCCTCTTTTACAAGCAACAAAATTTGAGTTACATAATCTAAATTTTCTATTTTATCTATGTTATTTATCTTCTTTATTGTCCCAGGTCTTATGTATATTGGTAATGCATATACACATTTTGATAAATTCATATTGTACTTTTTTATTTTATCAAAATCAATATGATTATTCACACTAAAATTTGCAAATAGCCTTCCTATATCTAAATCTGTTATCTGTGAGATTGCCAAATAATCACATCCCCCAGGTAATCTTGGCATAACTTCAGATACCTTTATTCCATCTACGCCAACTAACATCTGAACATAAAGAGGTCCATTCTTTATATTAAAAACCTCAGTTATCTTTTGATATATTGATTTTATTTCTTCTTCATACTGGAAACAATACTTTGATGGATACAGTAATCTATCTGGTTTTCCAGCTCTCCCTTCATGTATATTTACAAGTTCTCTATCTCCAATATAAAATACATGTGATTCTCCATTATAAACCCAAGCTAGACCTTGGATTTCATCACTTTCATAGAATTCTTCAATTATTACTTGTCCATTTTGTGAAGTTTCCTTAGAAAACTTGAATTTTTCTATTAATTCATCTATATCTGCTGTAAAATAGACTCCTCTTGAACCATAGCCATCAGCTGGCTTTACTACAAGTGGAAATTTTAATCCTTGTATTTTTTCTATCTCCTTTAAGCTTTCAATTACACAATAATTAGTTGTCGGTATATTATTTTCTTTAAAATATGCCTTCATAACTGATTTATTAGTTACAGACTCAAGTTGATTGCAACAAATTACACATGGCAAATTTAATTCATTTGCAATATAAGAATATGGTTCCATCAAAGAATCTGTAAATCCAGTCAAAACTCCATCAATCTTTTTATCTATAGCTATATTTTTTATTTTATTAAAATCAAATACATCAACATCTATGGATTCGTCACATATTTTTTTAGCAGGTGTATTAATTCTATTATCACAAACAATTGTGTATATTCCTTCTTTTTTAGCTGACATAACAATATTCTCAAAGTACTTAATTGAGCCTAAAATCATTAATCTTTTCATATACAAACCTTCTTTATAAGTTAATTATTTTTATATAAAAACTAAAATACTACAGATTTACTGCAATCAAGAAATTTTATAAAATATGATTTATTACTTATTTATATTTTTATAATATGTTCTATTGCAAACACCACTTGAGCCAAAGCCTTCTTTAAATATTGCCAAACCTTCATCTAAGTATTTTCCTTTATTTAATGTACTAATTCCAAATGACAAATATTTGAAATTCCTATCTGAGGCATTTTTAATCAGATTATAGTTTAAAAATATCATTGGATAATATTTATTATATGCTGAATCTGATGCTAGATATTGAGTATGATAAACCTTATCTTGAAAATTAAATACCATACTACCACAAATCATAATATCATCAATATATACTGCATAAAATTCTACAATATCTTTTAATCTATTATTTTTGAAGTCCAAGAGTTCTTCTATTGAATGTATCAATTTGGCACTTTTTCTATCTAAACAATTAGATAATAATTCAAAAAAAGATATTACATCTTTATCATCATATAATCTCTTAAAGGTAAGATTATTCTTTAAAGAATATTTAAAATCTCTTCTTTTGCTATAACTAAAGTTTTTCAATATATTTTCTTTATACTTATTTAATTCTAAAAACATACTTAATTCATCATAAAACATGTAATCATTCTTAAATAAAAAATACTCTAACAATGAAGTATCTGCTTTACAAAATATTTTTGACGTATTTCTTAGTAATATTTTATTAAAATTTTTTTTATATAAATATTCTTCTAATATACTTGTAATAGCCTTTACATGTTTAATATCATTGAAACTACTTCCTATTAAAATTCCACCAAAGGTGCTACCTAAATGAGAAAAGAATATTTTTTCATTATTTTCATAAACTTCGCATGCAGGTATAACTGCAATTATCTCCTTACCTTTATATATCATTAGTGAATGGTCATAAAATTTACCTTCTTTATGATAATTAATAAAATTTCGAGTTTGAAGAAATGTTCCATTTATAGATTTATTTTCTACAAAATAGTCCCAATCTTCCTGAAAATAATTTTCAAATTGTTTGATACAAATATTATCCATTTTATCACCTATAACTCTTTTTATTTTCTACTACATGCCCATATAAGGCTACAAATAATTGATAGTTTTCAATTTCATCATTTTTATGTAAATTATATTTGACTTTATGAATATCAGCCTTACTATACGCTTTATCTATACAGTCTTTTATTGCAGTACAATGTTTATCTATAATGAAATGTTTTATTTTTGACTGTTTTTCTTCTAGCTTTTTTCTATGAAGACCACCAGCATTATATCTTTTTATCATATCTACAACCTCTCCAATATTATCATAGTCAAATTTATCTATAAAATCCCACATATTTGTAAAAATTGGTGAAGTTTCATTTTTAAACTTGACAGGAATTAAATCATATAAAATTGCATCTAATTTTGAAGTATGGCTTCCCACCATAAAAGATTCTAGATATATGTCTGATATTTTATATAAATCATCTATCTCCTCTATAACTCCAAAGCATATAACTTTATCATTTGTAACACTACTTAGTGTTTTCCAATAGCTATTGTTAGTATCAACACCTACAACAATAATAATAGTATTATCTGTATTTTCAATTATTGTTTTAGCAATTTTAAAGTAATTAATATCATTTACGCTATTATATTTTCTTTCACTGGCAATAGTTAAAATTATTGTTATATCATCATCCAAATCATACTTTTTTCTAATTTCAGATTTCGAAAACTGTTCTTTTTCTTTTAGTGGAATGGGTAGTATCTCAGACTTATCTATACCTCTTTTATTCAATGTAACTAGTTGGCTAACTTCGCTAAAATCAATAACAATATCTGTAATACTTGACCCTAGCCAAAAAGTACTATCATAATGGTTAACATATAAAACAGGTATTTTCCCATCCATTCCAAAAGCTACAATGGGTATTGTATCCCACATATGAACATATAAAACAATTATATCAGCCCAATCATAAGCTATTGTCCTTAAAGCCATAGCTCTTTCCAAATAGTCATTGGAGATTGAATCTAAAGATATAATTTCACCACCACTATCTTTTACTGATTTTAGCAACCAGCTTGGCAAAGTCTTTGATTGCCATGTAGTTACAAGCGAATGAATAGAATCTTTATCATTATCAATCCAGTTTTTAACTACTTTTGTATGGCCACCTGTTGGATATCCTTCACTTAAAACATGCAATACTCTTTTTCTCTTAAAATCTTTTTTCGTAAATAATTTTATATTATCTACTTTAGGTAAATTATTAGCACATTCTAATAATGACCTTTCACATCTTTCACAAGAATACAAACCAGTGTGATTAAAAACAGAAAAACAAGCAATTTTAGAAACAATCTCCAAAACAGCTCCATAATTCTTTAATTTTAACTCTATCTCAAGCTCCTCTTTCATACAATCCACAACAGATTTATTACTTTTAAGTATTGCTTTTGCTTTATTCTTATCAAATTCAAAAAAACCTTCTCTATTTAAATCAAGTTTCATGTACTCTTTTACAAATTTCATCCTATATTCATTATAGCCATTACTTATATTTGCTATCCCAGAATCATGCATACACCAAGGTTTATCTTGCTTTGGTATAACAACCTTGTAGTTATTTTTCTTAAACTCCATACTTTGTGATAAATCATAAAAATGCCATCCATCAAATTTATCTTCTTGCCATAATACATCATACTGAGTAATCATAATTAATCCATCTATAGCCATGACTTCATCAAAATAGCCTTCAAAACTATTAAATTCATAAATATCCATTCTCCCTGTATGACTATCATATACTTTTCCTACTTTATTATCAGAATCCCACCAAACTCCACTCATAGGTATATCTTTTACTCCAGCTACACCAATCATTCCTATATCAGTATTTTTATTAAATATATCTAAAATATCATATATAAAATTTTTATTAATTATAAAAGTATCTTGATGTAAATATACCTTATATTTAGCATCTACTTCTCTTATGGCTTTATTATAAGCAGATGCAATTGAACTAGTTCCTCTCAAAGCAATTGTTTCTATGTTAAAATTTTTTGGAATATCTAAGCTATTTATATATACAAGGCATTCCTCATAAAGCCTTTCATCATTTACACAGGTTATAAAACATATCTTTTCATTATTCATACTTCTTTCTTCCCTCAATAAAATTAAATATATCTTTTATATCGCTATCACTTTGTACTTTCTCACTACTATTCATAATTAAGTCATAAGCAACTTCAAATTCTCTTAAATCACATAATACACTAGTTATATTATACATTGTATCAATATTATCTCTATCTATATTTAAAGCTACCATAAACATACTTATACTAAAATCGCCTAAACCTCTATTATACGCCTCAGCACCTAATCTATTTAGTATAGTTGTCTTATTTATTGAAAACATATCAACTAAATATTCAATATCATCAATAAAACACTGTTCAGTTATATTATAATTATCAAATATATAACTTAGATTACTATCTACATCTAATTCATTATCAATTCTCATTAAAGCATATTTTAAATTGACCATACTAACACTAGAATACTTTTTAGTATCTGCATAATTAGAAGCTTTTACTATATATTGATAGCACTCATATTGTTCTCTTATATCTTCATCACTTTCTGTACATATTGTATCAATAAATCTACTATCAGTTTCTGAAAGATTCGTTTTTGTAGCACCAATATTATCTATTATGTAATTACTATCATTAAACATTTTTATTATCTCATTTAATGTAAAAAATCTTAAATGAGTCTTGTCCAAAATTCCTGAATCAGTATATGTAAAATGCCCTTGCACAAGATTTCTTAAAACAGATACATGCATAATATTTGGTATACTTGATATCAAATACCCATCCTTCTTTAGATATCTCTTTAGGTCATTGACTATATTCCATGGATTGACTAAATGTTCAAGCACATCACCCAATATTATATAATCGAAAAAGTTTTTCTTATAATCTAATTGTATTTTTTCTATATCTGCTATCAGTACATCTCCAATATTTTTTGCTAATTTACCTGCCGATTCGCTTATTTCTATTCCATATACAGATGAATTTTTATACATATTTTTTATTTCTAGGAGTGTAGCTCCTATCCCACATCCTATTTCTAAAACATTAATATTTTTCTCCTTGTTGTCATCCATTCTAGAAATTAAATCAATTCGTATCATCCCACTGTATTCTGGATTAAAGCCCCACTTAGCCTCAAATTTTCTTCTATTAATATCCATTATATCTGTATATTTACTGCGATTTTCTTTAAAAGATACACTACCAAAATGGTGTATAAAAGTATCCTGACATAACAATAACTTGTGTCCTTCTTCTAACATTCTAAAAGATAAATCATCATCTTCAAAATTTCCAGGTGTAAATAACTCATCTAAAACACCTACATTATCTAATACTGATTTTTTTATCAACATACAGAAACCAACTAATTTAACCCTATATTTCCATGAATTGATGTTAGATTTATTTATCTTTTGAGCAAATATAAACATATCCTCAATTGACTCGTAATCCACATCAATTTGCTGATAGTATGAGCATGCATTTGTTATCGGTCCCACAGCACCTATGTTATCTTGCGACCATAAAGCCTTATTCAAATTGTAAAGCCAATTAGGAGTAACGATTACATCATTATTTAATAACAATATATTTTCTCCTCTAGCTAATTCAATCCCTTGGTTACACCCTTTTGGAAATCCTAAGTTTTTGTTGTTATATACAGATTTTATATCTGATTGTTCATTTAACCAATCAACTGTTCCATCAGTAGAGTTATTGTCAATTATTATTATTTCATATTTATTTTTTGGAGTAAATTTCCTAATACTTTCAATACATAATTTAGTATATTCTATTTGATTGTATGTCAATATGATTATACTTGTAAATTTTATATCTTCATTTTCACATGTATATTGCCAATCTTTTATTATATCTTTAGATTTTTCATTAACCATTATTGGTACATTCATTATTCAAGTCTCCTATTTTTGAGTTTATCTTAAACTTTTTAAGTATTCTATATTATATATAGTATCTTCATTTTCTACATCTAATGATAATGCCTTTTTTAATATAAAATCAGCTTCATCAAACTTATTTTCAAACATATATAAAATTCCCTTTATATTTAAAATTTGTACATCATCCATAAATGTTTTTGAGTAGTCTTCTACCAATAATTTTGCATCATTTATTTTCCCATTTTCAATCATATTTTCTATACTAATAATAAAGCTATTTTTTAACTCTTTAAATTCTTGGCTTTCTTTTATATTTTCTTCAAATTCATTTATAAGTATTTTTATTATTTTATTATAAAAAGGATACTCATTTAGTAATTTCTTCAGATTACGTATATATTCTAATTTTTCATTATCATCATTTACCCTATTTTTAATATCAAGTATATGTTTAAATTCTATAGTAAATTTATCTAAATCATTACACACAAACTTTATTAATTCAAAATCACTCAGGTTACTATATATGTATTTTATGTATTTATAAGAGTACATTATATAAAGATAAAAAACATCCTTATACTTTTTGTCATTTAAACTAATATTTTCTAAAACTACTTTAGATATAATTTTATATACTCTTATCTTTTCTATTTCTAATGTATTTGGACGACTAATTATATATTTATATAACTTAAGATTAAGACTTCTTTCAAATGCTAAAAGATATTTTAAATATTTCTCTATCCATACATATTCCATTTCATAAAAAATATCTAACAAATCAATATCTTCTTCAAAAACTATTTTTATAAGATATGCATAAATTACTTCTTTTTCTTCATTGAGTATTTCTTTACACCTATCTATAGATACATATTTACTTATTCTTATCTGATTTAAAAGACCATAATTACTATCAATATCACAAAGGATTTTATATACATATTCTTTTTCATCATCTTTGAGATTATTTATAACTTCTTCTATATCTCTATAAAAACTATTTTTTTCAACCTTAGAATTTGGAACTTCTTTATAATATCTTTTTATATCTTCAAATCTATTCAATTTATATAAGGACATAAATACACTAAAATACACATTTTTCTTTTTTTCAATATCTTCAATATTATTGTATTCCGAAATTACTGAATCATATTTTTCAAGCTTATAATAAACTTTTATTAGTGTAATAATAGCTTCATCTCTAAGCCCTACTGTATCAGTATCTGAAAATAAACTATTTGCTTGTGTACTTACTTCATAATTATCTAATAGATAAAGATATCTTCTATACGAATCTATACTATTCTCATATTTACCTAAATCCACTTGCGCTTGTGCCATATAATAATATATATCAATATTATTCATATCTTTCTTAATATATTTTAAACATAATTTTTCACACTTCTTATGCTTTCCTAGATATAAATATGTTTTTACAAGGCTTGTTATCAAGTAACCAGGCGCAGATTCTAGTTCAGAGTATAATTCATAAGATTTCTCAAGATAATCTAAAGCTTCTTGATATTTTCCTAATATAATAAAATTTTTCCCTAATTGATAATTTATATATGGAGAACTTTCATTCTCTTTTAACTCTTCAAATAATAATTCTTCATTTCTTTTTACTTTGTTTATCCTTATTTCTTCATCTTCAAACAAATATCCATAATGTTCAAAATCAGCAACATTATTAAATATAGGATTTTTGTATATTGGTTGTTCATGTACTTTACCACGATATTTAAAGTCAATGTTTTTGAAAAGTCTTAGTACTGAACAATATCCATATGATTTTTTATCATATGAGTAAAGGTTTTTTAATTGTATAGAAGCAGAATTGAATTTTTTATCAAGCCCATCTTTAAAAAACCTTACAATAGTTGAAGAATCAATTAGTATTTCATCTGCATCTAATATAAGTAACCATTCACCCTTTGCATAGGATATTGATATATTTCTCATACTAGAAAAATCATTATTCCAACTATGGAAATATACATTTTCTGTATATTTTCTAGATATTTTTATAGTATCATCTGTAGAGCCTGTATCGACTATTATAAGCTCACTATCTACAGAATTTCTTAATGTTGTTAATGATTTTAAAGTTTTTTCAAGTATCTTATCTTCGTTTTTGACAACCATAACTATACTAAGTAACATATGTATTTTCCTTTCAAAGATATATTTTCTAAAAAAGAAAAGAGTAAAGCAAAGCCCTACTCTTTCTTCTCTATCTAATATACAAAATTATTTTATCCTAATAATTGTAAAACTCCTTGTGGCTGTTGATTAGCTTGGGCAAGCATTGATTGTGATGCTTGAACTAATATATTCATTTTAGATAAGTTAACCATTTCTGAAGCTACATCTGTATCTCTTATTCTTGATTCAGCAGCTGTAACATTTTCTAAAGTATTACTTAAGTTAGTTTGAGTTGATTCTAGTCTGTTTTGTTGTGCCCCTAATTTAGCTCTTGATGTATTTAATTCTTTAAGAGCTGCATCTAAACTAGATACCATTTGTTTAGCTGCTTCAGTTCCTGAAGCTCCATCTACATTCATACTTGCTATTGTAGTGCTTGTTATATTAGCTTTACTCATTATACTTGCAGTATTTACTAGTGCAACTTTTATTTCATTGTTATTATAAGTTGTACCTGCAACATTTGTTCCATAGTTAGCCCCAACCTGTAATCTTATTTCTGTAGAACTTCCATCAAGTAGCTTCTTACCATTAAATTCTATTGAACTTGATATTCTTTCAACCTCATCTTTTAATTGTGATAACTCATTAGCTATTTTATCTCTTTCCTCAGCATTATTAGTTTCATTTGAAGATTGTAATGATAGAGTTCTCATTCTTTGTAGTATATTTCCAGTCTCTTCTAATGCACCCTCTGCTGTTTGTACAACAGATATACCATCTTGAACATTTCTTCCTGCTTGGTCTAAACCTTTTATTTGAGCTCTCATTTTCTCAGATATTGCAAGTCCAGCAGCATCATCAGCAGCTCTCTTTATTCTAACCCCAGAAGATAACTTCTCCATAGATTTACTTTGAGCATTTACGTTTCTTCCCATTTGATTGTTTGCTATCAAAGCACTTACATTTGTATTAACTCTCATTATTTTACCCTCCTTAGTATAGTTGACATCCTTGTCATTTCTACTTTTAACTTTTTATATTAATTCTTCACTTATATCATCGGACAAGCTAACCTATAACTTTATACTTTTTTATTAAAAATATTTACTTTTTCTCTATTTAAACTATAATACATTGTGTTTACTTGTTTAGTAAGCTTGTACTCATGTAACTCTTTTTTTACTTCTGACAATTGTTCTTGTAAATAATTTTTTATTCTATCATCAATTTCAATTAATTCATTATCATTATAAAGCTGTATAAAATCATCTTTATCCACTTCACTTATACTATCTATAATATCTTGTCTCTCATTTATTCTATTACTTATATTTTTATACTCCTCTTTTTTAATCAAAGCTATAATTTGTAAAGATATATCTTTATATAAATTTATTTTTTCTTTTAATTTATCCATAACTAATTACCTTGTGCTTGCGAGAAATAGTTCATCTGAGAAGAATATTGATTTAATAAAGACTCTAAAGCTGAGTATTTAGCATAAAGTCTTTTTTCTTTATCATTCATTTTTTCAACTAGTCTGTTTATATTTTTTTCTTGCTCTGCAATTTGTTTTGAATATACATTTTCACTGGCAGAAGAAGTCTTTTCTATTCCAGACTTTTTAACAAATTTAGAGAATGAGCTTCCTGAATAATCATATACAATATCTTTTAGCTTTTCAAACATTCCTTTATCATCATAATTTGAAGAATATCCAGCCAAAGTTTTGTACACTTTGTCACTATCATCTATAAGAGCCTTTGAAAAAGTATCTGCATTAAATGATATTTGACCCTTTTTATTATAATTCTCATGTTCATTGATACCCAGTTTACTTAATATAGTAATATTTTTTCCATCTCCGAAAAATGCAGATTGAATATCTTCAACAAAAGATCTTAGTTCATCATCATTTCTAAGTATACCTTCTTTAGCCTTTTTTTCCCATTTTTCTATTTCCTCAGTTGTCATATCTTCTTTTTGGTCATCTGTAAGAGGTGGATAATCTTTTGGCTTTTTAGTGGTAACTAGTCCATAAACCTTATCCATCAACTTATTATAATCATCTACAAATGCCTTCATGTTTTTAGTAGCTTCTTCAGTATCAGTAACAGAAACTAGTTTAGAAGTACCTTTTGAATTTACATTGTAATCAATATTATCTATTTTAAATGAGTTCTGTTCTTTACTTATATGCGTTACTCTTCCCTGTTCATCAGTTACATCAGCTTCCATATTTTTCCCATTTACTACTGCAAATTTACTTCCACTAGCATCAGTTCCAAATGTAATACCATTATCATCAGCAATTTGTTGAGCTAAATTATCATTCCCATTTACTTTTAAATCAAGTTCTGATGATGAACCAGTCTGTTTTCTCGAAATAATCAATTCACCTGTCATCTCGCTATAAGAAGCCTTTATATCACTATCTGCACAAAGTGAATTTATCTTACTTACAATAGTACTTGTGGTATCTTGTTCAGATATTGGTATATTTACACCTCCGATAGTTAAAGAGCTTGCTCCACTAGCATTTGGTGGAAATTGTTGAACAATAGGCTCACTTGAGTTTAATTTAATAGTAACTTTTGCTGGTTCAGCCATTTGAGAAACTGCAAATTGATAATTTATTTTCTCTGCACCAGCTGACCCCTTTGCTACTATAATACTTTCATCAGAACTAGTTATTCTTGTAGCAGAGTAGGCATTTTTACTTACTATACTGTTAGGAGAGTCTATACTTAAATACTTATCATAAAGATCCTTTGATTCTTGTATAATATTTCTATATATTTCTTGCTTCCATTTAACTATTTGTTGATCTTGTTTTGCTTTATCAACTTTTTCTTTATCTCTTGTCATACTAGCTTCTATTATACCTTCCATATCAAAATTTCCTGAAAGGCCTGTAACTCTTATAGGACTTATACTTGACATATTTTTATCCCCCATCTATAATTATATTTCTAATTTATTATAAACTTCATGCCATGTATCTCTGATTTGTTTTACTATTGGCAATATATCATCAATTGTTTTGACATCTTTATTTTCATCAGCTCTTATTAATTCAGCTTTTGTAAATTCATAAACCTTATACATATCCTTTGCCCATTGCCCTGCATTTTGGTCCAATGTAACCATCAATTCTGTAAATATATTTTGAACTCTTACAAGTTCGTTATGTGCTTTTAAATAATCCTTATTTAAAAGTGCATCCCTTGATATATTAGTATATTTTACTGTCCCATCTACAAGCATTAGTAATAACTCTTCTTGTGATAACTCATTTAGTTTATCTAAATTTAAATCCATTATTTATACCTACTTCTTTCTTCTTTACTTTTTTTATCAGCTTCATGCCATGTATCTTTAATTTGTTCTATTACAGGTAACACATTATCTATTATTTGAATATCTTTTCTAATATTGGCTCTTGAAAGTTCATATCTTACAAAATCATAAACTTTGTACATATCTTTTGCCCATTGCCCTGCACTTTGGTCCAATGTAACCATCAGTTCTGTAAATATATCCTGAACTCTTATAAGCTCTCTATGTGCTCTCTGTGTATTTTTATCTATAATAGCTGCTCTGGCTATTTTTGTATATTTTACTGTCCCATCAACAAGCATAAGCAACAGTTGCTCCTTTGATGCCATAAAAACTGCATTTTGCTTGTACGAATTATAAGGATTTTCTCCATACATAATATTACTTCCTCCAAACATTTTATTTTAATGATTTTAGAATTTTTATATTTTTATTTGTGGCCTTTATATTTTCACTTTTTACTTTCTCATATATTTCTTTTCTCAATATAGTTATGTTATTAGGAGCAGATATAGCTAGTTTTATATTATTTCCATCTACTCCTACAACTTTGACTTCTATGTTATCTCCTATAAGTACTGCTTCATCTTTTTTTCTTGAAATTACTAGCATCCACCATCACCTCGCAATAGTGGATGCTTGATTGAATATTCCTCATCCGGTAATATTATTTGCATTGCAAAATTATTTCTTATATTTATTACTATAGGAGCTTTCATGTTCACAGTTGATTCTTCAAATGTCCTTCCAAGAGTGATTATGTTAAACAACATAATATCATTTGGAGACTTTATATCTAGTTTTTCAATTGTCTCTTGACTTAAAAATATTTCATATTCATTCATAATTTCAAATGGTGATACAACAATGAATCCTATACAATCTTCTTCAGTAGAATTAAATTCTTTTAGAACATCATTATTTTCTATATCTAAAAGTTCATATTCTCTTAAATCTTCAAATCCTAGTATTCCTTTTTTTAATGTAACCTTCATCATATCTGTGTTATTTTACTATATGTAATCTAATATAGATACATTAAATAACTTTCCTCCTGTTTGTAGTGAAGCTTGATAAGTTAACTCTGCTGCCTTTAATTGAACAAGCTTTTCTCCATAATCTATTTCCTCATTTTGTGAAAGAATATCCTTTAACTGTATCAAACTATCATCATTTTTCTCCTTCATAGCCTCTACTGTATTTGCTTTTGTTCCATATATAGACCTAACATTTACTGTATTTTCTATTAGTTTCTCCATATCCCCTAGACAAGTTGTTGTCAGCTCTTTTATAGCATCGGCATCTGGATTTGCCAATTTTTTTGATATGTTATTTAGCTCTTTAAATGGGTCAGCCTGTGTTGGGTCAAATCCAAGACTACTCAATTTAACATTGTAATCTACACTTATTCCTTGAGCTATGTCCATACTTAAAGAATCATTTAATTTATTAAGATTTATACTAGAATTAAACTTTAAACTCACTGAGCCATCAGCATTATCTATACATTCAACAGGTGGTATACCTGTATTTGAACCTGAAAATATATATTTCCCTTCATGTGTTGCATTTAAAGCATTTGCAATTTCTTTCATTTTTTCATTAGTTTCTTTACTAAGGGTTGTTAGCTCTCCCTCTGAATATGCACCATCACCACTTGCTACCAAAGTTTTCTTTATATCTGATAATAATTTCCCCAGTTGGTCTAATGCAGTATCAGTAGTTTCTAACCAATCACCTGTATCTTTGCAATTCTCAACATAAGTCTCCATAGTTTTTATTTCACTCTTTGAGTTCAATATTTTTATTGCTTTATATGGATTATCTGATAATTTGTTTATTTCTTTTGTTGTATTAACTTGTCTATTAACCTTATCTAATCTTTGTAGATTATCTTGTAGCGAGTTTAGATAACTACTAGACATCATACCTGTACTAACTCTCATTATAGATTCCTCCTGCTATTAAATTATTCCATTTATTACAACATCCAACAGTTGTACAGCTGTTGACATAACTTTTGCACTAGCTTGATAGGAACGTTGTACTTTTATAAGTTCTGTCATTTCTTCATCTAAAGATACACCTGAAACACTCATTCGTGAGTTATCAATATTATTTATAATTTTACGTTGATTCACTTCATCTTGATTTACTTTTTGAGAATCTAAACCTACTGATTCTGCAAAAGCTTTATAGTGATCACTTATTGTACTTACTTTTCCACCAACTACCCCAATATCTACTTTTTCATCCTTTAACTTAGCAATCTTTGAAGCCTCATCAGCAGTAAGCTTTAATTCGTTTGGGTTACTCTTTATAGCTGGATTTACCTTTATAATATCTTCACCAGCTACATTTGAAGTTATAAAAAAATCTGTTACTGTTATTCCAGCAGAAGTATTATAAACATCGTTTATCTGTTTAGCTAATCCATCAGATACATCTTTTAAATCACTTTTATATGTATCAACTTTGCCATGCATTTCAAACAAACCTTGTAAGGTTCCTGATACACCTGTTTTCCAAGTTCCATCCGGATTTTTTAGTTCATTAAGTTCTAATTTACCATCTGCAAGCATATTTTTAACATCACTATTTTCAAGGTCTAATTTAAAACTTAAGTCATCTAATATTCTATCTCTTTCATCAAGTAAATCATTTGGAGTAGAACCCGAGCCAGATATAACATCAATAGATTTATTCAAATCTTCAAGACTTTTTAACATATCATTTATCTGCTTTATTTCAGAATTTATATTATCATCTATATCTCCTTTTAATTTATCAAGCTTCTTATAACTTTCACTTATTAAAGTTGCTAAATTTGATGCATTTTCTACCACGAGACTTTTTTTACTGTCACTATTTATATCTTTTGCTAATGATTCCCATCCTTTAAAAAAGTCATCTATACCTGCAGATATACCATAATCTGATGGTTCATTTATTATAGTTTCTATAGTATTATAATAATCATACTTTGAAACTGTCTTACCATATTTATGAGCTTCTGATCTAAATTGATAATCATAAAAACTATTTCTAGCTCTTGTTACATCTGTTACATGTACACCTGTACCCAGCTGACCTCGTCCAATTGCATTATTCAAGCTAGGCATATACATTGGGCTATTTGTAGCAAACTCTGTCCTCTGCCTAGAATAACCTTCGGTGTCCAGATTACTTATATTATGAGAAATTGTCTGTATTGCTTTTTGATGCGCATTCATGCCCGAATTAGCTGTATTTAAAATGGAAAATAATCCTGCCATATTTCTCCTCCCAATATCTATTTTCTAATATTTCCATAAGAATTATAAGTTGTAGTTTGTTTATCAACTGGCTTTATAAAATTAATCATTTTTTTCGTAAAGATAAGTTCTTTCTTTATTAGAGAATCATTTGACTCTTGTTGATTCTTAGCCAAAGCAATAATACGCTTAAGGTCTGCATATATTTCTTTTAAATATTCATCATTACTATTTTCAATAACTTCACTCATTGAGACATTATCATTAAAAATTTGTCTTCTTTTTATCTCTATAGATGCAAGTTCTCTACTGATATCTTCTAGTTTAGTATTTAACCTATTTAGATTTTCTATATCTTTTACAACTATATAATCAAATTGTTCCTTTAATAACTCCATCATATTACTAAGTATCTTTTTTTCTTCATATATTATAACTTTTAAGTCTGTAATCATGACTTTATCCTCGCATATCCTCTATCATTTTTTTTGCAATTTCTTCTGGCTTTATTTTGTAAGTTCCATTTTCCAACGCACTTTTTATTTCCTCTATTTTTTTATTTCTAATAGTCTCATCACTCATACTTGATACACTTGCCATTTCCTTTGCAAATTTAGATAGTTCTATCTTGTCTGTTTTACTGGTTTTTTGAACTTCTTGAACTTTTTTTACATCTGACGTATTTTTTAGATAATTATTTATTACAATATTTGAACTCACATTTTTAATATCCATAGTTTCACCTCCAAAATTACATTCTTATATTTTAATTATCGCTCAAAAAATAAAAATATTTATATGATTCGAACATATTTTAAAATTTTTATAAAAATATCCCCTTAGCTAAACTCATACAGAATAACCTAAAGGGATACTATTTAAAATGTTAATTTATATCTGAATCTTCTATTTTAGATAATCTTATAGATAATTTTTCATTTGTAATAATACTTTCTCCATAAGCAAACAATCTATCATTTGCATATATATCTAATTTTTCATCTACATTCTTATTTAATTTTATTATAGAGCCTTCTTTTAAATCTAATATGTTTTTTATTGTTTCTGTTGTTTTTCCTATAGAAACAGATACATTTACTTTTGCATTAAAAACATTTTGATTTTCTTCTATAACTCCAGTCTTTTCTTCTATTAGTTGACCAAAATTCAATTCATATATATCCTCTTTTTTGTTATTCATAAAACTTTTCTCCTCGTATAACCTTATCTATACATGTCTATTAACAGGCCTTGTATCATATCAACAGTAGAGACAATATCTATGTTTTCTTTTTCTTCACTAAGTAACTTACTAGTCATATCCTCAAGTTTATTATCAACAATCTTTACATTTTTGTAATATTGATGCTCCCAAAAACTACTATTTTTATCGAGTGAATACATATTATCTACAACAGATTTTAGATATTCTTTTACAGCATTTTTATACCTATTAATGTCTCCATAATTTTGAGTAAGTACAAGCCTTTCTCCAGCCTTTTTTACACTTTCAAAATTTCTTTTTATATCCTCTAATGAAGAAGATTGTTTTACGAAACCTAAGCTATCAGAAAATTTATTATTTTCCTTTGTTTTTTTCACTTCTATATTTCTACTTGGACTTATGTTTAGCTTATCTATATTTATACCCATAATAAAGCCTACCCTCTATAATATTTCATAACCTTTGGAATATAATTTTGTGTTTCTTTTGGCATTTTATATAAGTCAGAAATTGATTCCACCCCTCTGCTTTTCATCCTTCCAGGACCACCATTATATGCCATCAGCCCCATTTCTATGCTACCTCCAAACATATCTATATATTCTTTAATATGTCTAGTTCCTGCATCTATATTTTGTTCTATATTAAAAGGGTCTGTAACACCCAAGTCTCTGCAATTTTCTGGCATAAGTTGCATAAGACCCTTAGCTCCAGCAGAAGAAACTGTATTAGGATTAAAATCTGATTCAACTTTAATTATTGCCTTTATAAGATTTGCATCTATGTTATATTTTTTTGATGCTTGCTCTACAGCATTTTCAATTCTTGTCTTTACACTTTTATCTTTTGTATCAACATCTATAAATCTACTAGTTGTATTATTTACTACATTATCAAGCTCATTAAATAAATTTTCAGAATTAGATGATAAATTGTATCCATTAGAAGTCTGTTGATTATTTTGTGATATTGCTTTTAACAAAGTCATCATAATCATGTCAAATCCAGATGAATTATTATATGTACAATTACACTGATTTGTAGTGTTGCTACCAGATAATTGAGTCAATGCCAATATATTAATTAGTGAACTTATATCATTCAATATAAAACTCCCCTTTCTAAACTTTATAAACTTCAAAATTAAACTGATAAAATAGCTCTCCACCAATATTCATGTTCTACATACCATTTAACCGTTTCTCTTATACCTAAATCAAAATCATATTTCGCCTTCCAACCTAGCTCATTTTCTATTTTAGATGGGTCAATAGCATATCTTAAATCATGACCAGGTCTATCGTTTACATAGGATATTAAATCTTCAGATTTACCTAAAAGATTTAATATAATTTTTACTACTTCTATATTACTTCTTTCATTATGACCACCTATATTATAAATTTCGCCTATATTACCTTTATGTATTATTAAGTCTATAGCAGTGCAATGGTCATATACATGTAACCAATCTCTTACATTTGTTCCATTACCATATACTGGCAAGTTCTTATCCTCTAAAGCATTTAGAATCATGAGAGGGATTAATTTTTCAGGAAAATGATATGGTCCATAATTATTTGAACATCTAGAAATTGTTATTGGCAATCCATATGTTCTATAGTAAGAATTTACTAATAAGTCTGCTGATGTTTTAGAAGCAGCATAAGGCGAACTTGGATTGACAGTAGATTTCTCAGTAAAAAATAAATCCTTTCTATCAATTGGCAAATCCCCATATACTTCATCAGTAGAAATCTGATGGTATCTTTTTACTCCATATTTTACAGATGCATCCAAAAGCACTTGGGTTCCCATAATATTTGTTTGTATAAATAATTCAGGATTCCTAACTGACCTATCTACATGGGATTCAGCAGCAAAGTTGATAACCATGTCAAACTTTTCTTCTTCAAATAACTTATATACCTGTTCTCTATCTGAAATATCTCCTTTAACAAACCTATAGTTAGGATTGTCTTGTATTTCTCTTAATGTTTCCAAATTACCAGCATAAGTCAACAAGTCTAAATTAACAATAAAATAATCTACATACTTATTAAGCACATAATGTACAAAATTACTCCCAATAAATCCTGCTCCTCCAGTTATCAATATTTTTTTCATATTTTTCTCCTAAATTTTAATTCTAATAAACCTCTATACAAATCTCTTTAAAACTTTTCTGTTTTTTGTCCTTTTCTGACAATAATATTTTTTCAATTTCTTCTAAAGGCCAATCAATTGATACTTGCTTATCATTCCACAGAAAACCACTTTCAAATTCTGGATGATAATAATTTGTACATTTATAAGTAAATACTGCTTTTTCTGATAAAACTAAAAATCCATGTGCAAATCCTTCTGGAATATAAAATTGCTTTTTATTTTTATCAGACAGTATTACTCCTTCCCACTCTCCAAATGTTTGTGAATCTTTCCTTAAGTCAACTGCAACATCGAAAACTTCTCCCTCTATAACTCTGACTAATTTTCCTTGAGGATATCTAGTTTGAAAATGCATTCCCCTTAAAACGCCTTTTCTTGAACTGGATTCATTATCTTGAATAAAACACATATCAAGGCCCTGCTCCATAAAATCCTTTTTATTGTAACTTTCCATAAAATATCCTCTTTCATCACAAAACACATTTGGTTCAACTATATATAATCCTTCTATTTTTGTCTTTATAAATTTAAATTTTCCCATTATAACAAACTCCTTAATAAAATTTATAATAAATTTTATTTACCATAATTACATATCTTCACTAGCTAAATTTAATAGATATTGACCATACTCGGTTTTTATCAGTGGTTTAGCTAATTTCATTAGTTGTTCTCTGTTTATATATCCTTTTGTATATGCAATTTCTTCTAAACATGCTATGTACAATCCTTGTCTTGTTTGAACCACTTCTACGTAGTTAGAAGCATCTAATAGACCTTTATGTGTACCAGTATCAAGCCAAGCCATACCTCTTCCTAAAAGTTCTACCTTTAATTTTCCTCTTCTTAAATATTCATTATTTATCGAAGTTATTTCTAGTTCACCTCTAGCTGATGGTTCAACAAACTTTGCTATCTCTACAACATCATTATCATAAAAATATAATCCTGGTATAGCATAATTAGATTTAGGTATTTTAGGTTTTTCTTCTATCGATAATACATTAAAATCTTTATCAAATTCTACAACTCCAAATTCATTTGGATTGCTTACATGATATCCAAATATAGTTGCACCACTTCTTTTAACTGCATTCTCTAATCTTTCACTAAACCCATACCCATAAAATATATTATCACCTAATACAAGAGATACACTATCATTTCCTATAAATTCTTCTCCTATTATAAATGCTTCTGCAATCCCATTTGGTTTTTCCTGCGTTGCGTATGTTATTTTAAGTCCTAATGAACTTCCATCTCCAAATAGTTCCTCAAATGCTGTTATATCTCTTGGTGTAGATATTATTAGTATATCTTGTATCCCTGCTAACATAAGAACTGACATAGGGTAATATATCATTGGTTTATCATATATTGGAAGTGTTTGTTTTGATATACATTTTGTTATAGGATATAGTCTTGTTCCAGACCCTCCTGCTAAAATAATTCCTTTCATACTTTATTCCATCCTTAAAATTGTTTTTGTCATATTATGATTATCGGATAAATAAAAGAAATATTTATATTTTATACAACATATTATTTTATTTCCTGTCTATGTCATATGCTTTCAGATACTCTTCAATAGATTCTTCCCACTTCCTAAATGAATTTAATCCAATTAATTTCAACATAAAATTATCCAATACAGAATAGGTGGGCCTTTGAGCCTTACATTTAAAATCTTTACTTTTAATTTGATTTACTTTTATATCTATATTTTTTAATTCAAATATCTTTTTGGCGAAATCATACCAACTACATTCCCCTTTACATGTCGCATGATAAACCCCATAATGTTCTGTTTCCATAATATTTATTATAACTTTTGCTAAGTCTACTGTACTTGTTGGACTTCCAAATTGGTCATCAACGACATTAATTTCTTTGTTTTCTTTAGAAAGTCTTATCATAGTCTTTACAAAATTATTCCCATCACCATATAACCATGCTGTTCTTAATATAAAGTACCTATGTGAAAATTGTTCCACAAACTTTTCTCCCATAAGTTTACTTTTCCCATACACAGACTTGGGTTCAGTTTTATTATCTTCCATATATGGATATTTAGAAAAACCATTGAACACATAGTCAGTTGATATGTGAACAAGTTTTGCATTAATTTTCTCTGATGCTATAGCTAGATTTCTTGCTCCTAATGCATTTATTTTATATGCAATCTCTACATTATCCTCACATGCATCAACCTTTGTGTATGCTGCACAGTTTATAACTACATCAGGTTTATTATACAATATAAAATCATCTACACTAATTTGATTAGATATATCTAAATCATCTCTTGTTGTAGCTAATATAGCATATTTTAGTTGATTCGTACTTTGATTGATTGATTTTAATTGGTTGACCAATTCTTTTCCTAATTGACCATTAGACCCTGTTATTAATATTTTCATTAATCGTGTTTACCTCCAATAAATATTCAATTCTGCTTAATAATTAATTATAACATAGCTTATATTTTGACTTGAGTAGAATGTATTATTTTTATATAAATAAAAAAGAGATGTAATATTGAATGATTATAATCATATTATTACATCTCTCTAAGTTTAAATATCCAAAATATAAATTGTAATTACCAATTAAATATTAAGACCTTATCTAAAATACTTAACTCCAGATTCAAATATCTTTTGGTCTTTTTCACCTATAATATTCTTATATACTGCCTCACCAATTCTCTCAGAATGTCCCATCTTACCAAACACTCTACCATCAACACTAGTTATACCTTCAACAGCATAGAATGAGCCATTTGGATTAAATTCAATATCATAAGTAGCTTCGTTATTAAAATCAACATACTGAGTTGCCACTTGTCCATTAGCAATTAATTCTCTCATAACCTCTTCACTAGCAACAAACTTACCTTCTCCATGAGAAACTGCTATATTGTGAATATCACCAACATTAGTTTGAGCTAACCAAGGAGATTTATTAGAAGAAATTCTAGTTCTAGCAATCTTAGCCTGATGACGACCAATATTATTGTAAGTAAGTGTTGGTGCATTTTCACTTTGAACTCTTATTTCTCCATAAGGAACTAATCCTAATTTGATTAATACTTGGAATCCATTACAGATACCTAGCATTAGACCATCTTTTTTAGTTAAGAACTCATTTATAGCTTCTTGTACTCTAGGATTTCTAAATACAGTAGCTATAAATTTACCAGAACCATCTGGCTCATCACCTGCACTAAATCCACCTGGTAACATTATTATTTGAGAAGATTTTATCTCATTCACTATTGTATCTATAGAATCTTCTATATCTTTATAAGTTAAATTCTTAAATACTCTTATATTTGCATTAGCTCCTGCTCTTTCAAATGCTCTTGCAGAGTCATATTCACAGTTTGTTCCAGGGAATGCTGGTATAAATACTCTTGGAGTAGCTATACTTAATGATGATTTCTTAGCTTCTCCTTGTGATATATAACTTATAGTCTCTATTTTTGATTTTACTTCTTCTGCTTTAGTTGGGAATATAGGCTCTAAAGTACTACAATGTGCTTTATATAATTCATCTAATGAAAGTTCTTCACCTTTGATGAATAAACTAGCTTCTTTAACTGTACTTCCAAGCACTATGTAATTATATCCATCTAACACATTTAAATCATCATTCGCTAATTCAAGTACTATATTTCCATAACTAGCCTCAAATAATTTATCATCTGTAAGTGCCTTTTCAGCTTCTTCACTAAACTTAAATCCTACTTTATTACCAAAAGACATTTTACTTATTGCTTCACCCACACCTGCAAATCCTAATGCATATGTTGATAAAACTTTATTTCCATGTATAAGTTCTCTTACTTTATCCAAGTTTTTCTTTAATTCTTCAAAATCTATAACATCATTTTCTGATTTATTTACACATAACATTACTACTTTTGAGTCTGCTTTTTTAAATTCTGGAGATACTACTTTTCTAGCATCTACTGTATCAACAGCAAATGAAACCAAAGTTGGCGGAACTTCAATATCTTTAAATGTACCAGACATACTGTCTTTTCCACCTATAGCAGGTATCTCAAATTTACTTTGTGCATAGAATGCTCCTAAAAGTGCTGAGAATGGTTTACCCCATTTTTCTGGATTGTTACCAAGTTTCTCAAAATACTCTTGGAATGTAAGTCTTGTTGTACTGTAATTTCCTCCAATAGCAACCAATTTACACACAGATTCTACTACTGCATATAAAGCACCATGGAATGGACTCCATTTTCCTACCTTTGGATTGTATCCATAAGTCATTATTGTAGAAGTATTAGTTTCTCCACCAAGCACTGGTATCTTAGCAACCATACCTTGAGTTGGAGTAGCTTGGTACTTTCCACCAAATGGCATAAGTACTGTATTGCCACCAATTGTATTATCAAACATCTCAACTAATCCTTTTTGAGAGCAAACATTAAGGTCAGATAATACTTTTGTAAATTTATCTTTCATACTTGCACATTTAACGTCTTTTACTATTTCATTAGAGTTAAAGAATGTGCTTTCTTCATCTACTTTAGTAACATGAACATCAGTAGTTTGTTTTACTCCATTTGTGTCCAAAAACTCTCTATTTATATCTACAATTGCTTTTCCATTCCAGAACATTCTTAAATATCCTGTATCAGTTACTGTAGCTACATGTGTAGCTTCTAAGTTTTCTTCTACTGCTAATTGTATAAATTTATCTTTATTTTCTTTTTTTATAGCCACAGCCATACGCTCTTGTGATTCTGAAATTGAAAGTTCAGTTCCATCAAGTCCATCGTACTTTTTAGGCACTAAATCTAAGTTTATGTCCAAACTATCAGCAATCTCACCTATAGCAACACAAACCCCACCTGCTCCAAAGTCATTACATCTTTTTATCATTTGAGCGACTTCTTTATTTCTAAAGAATCTTTGTATTTTTCTTTCGTTAGGAGCATCTCCTTTTTGAACTTCTGCACTACAAGTTAAGATTGATTCTTCACTATGCTCTTTAGATGAACCAGTTGCTCCTCCACAACCATCTCTTCCTGTTTTTCCTCCAAGAAGAACTATCACATCTCCTGCTTCAGGTCTTTCTCTTACTACATTTTCTTTTGGTGCTGCTGCTATAACTGCACCTATTTCCATTCTCTTTGCAACGAAGTTTTCATCATATACTTCTGCAACTTGTCCAGTTGTAAGACCTATCTGGTTACCATATGAACTATAACCATGAGCAGCTTCTGTAGTAATTTTTCTCTGCATAAGTTTTCCAGGTAAAGTATCCTCTAAAGTTGTTCTTGGGTCAGCACTTCCTGTAACACGCATTGCTTGATAAACATAACTTCTTCCTGATAATGGGTCTCTTATAGCTCCACCTAGGCAAGTAGCTGCTCCACCAAATGGCTCTATTTCAGTTGGATGGTTATGAGTCTCATTTTTAAACATTACTAAATATTTTTCCATCTTTCCATCAACTTCAACATCTACATTTATACTACATGCATTTATCTCTTCACTTTCATCTAGGTCATTTAATTTTCCATTTTTCTTTAATTCTTTTACTGCAACTGTAGCTATATCCATTAGACATATATCTTTATGTCTATTCACATATACATTGTCTCTTGAGTTAAGATACATTTGATACGCTTCTTTTACTATATCATTAAACTTACCATCTTCTATTTTTACATTTTCTATTTCAGTCATAAAAGTAGTGTGTCTACAATGATCAGACCAGTAAGTATCTAGAACTTTTATTTCTGTTATAGTTAGGTTTCTTTTTTCTGTATCTTTAAAATATTTTTGAACGTGTTGTAAGTCTCCTAAAGTCATTGCTAACCCTTTTTCACTTACAAATGTTTTTAGTCCATCTTCATCTAAATCTATAAACCCATCTAATACTTCAACTGTTGTTGGTATTTCAGTTTCCATTTTTAATGTTTCTGGTTTTTCTAAAGATGCTTCTCTACTATCGACTGGATTTATACAGTAATCTTTTATTTTAGAAAACTCTTCATCAGTTACTTGACCTGATAATATATAAACCTTTGCTGTATTAATAGCAGGTCTTACACCTTGATTTACGATTTGGATACATTGAGCTGCCCAATCACCTCTTTGGTCATATTGACCAGGAAGAAATTCTATCGCAAATACTCTTTCACCATTTAACTCTGGTATTTCTTCATAATATACTACATCTAGATTCGGTTCAGAAAATATTGTTTTTGCTGCATTTTCATAAACTTCTTCTGATATTCCCTCTACATCATATCTATTTAATATTCTTAAATTTTCTATATTGCTTATGTGTAAACTTTCTAACAAGTCTTTTTTTAAAGCTTTAGCCTCAAGGTCAAAACCTTCTCTTTTTTCAACTAGTACTCTTCTAACCATTGAGTCTTTATTTTCAGTATTCAACATACCTTATCCTCCATTTTAGAAAAATTATCTTCCTATGTCTGTTCTATAGTGCATTCCTTCAAAGTTTATTTTCTTTATATTCTCATAAACTTTTTCTGCTGCGTCCTTAACTGTAGCTGATTTTGCAGTTATACCAATTACTCTTCCTCCATTAGTAACTAAATTACCATCAAGCATCTTAGTACCACTGTGGAATACTACTATATCATCATCCAGGTTTTCAAGACCAGTTATAATTTTTCCTTTTTCATAACTGTCTGGATACCCTCCTGATGTAAGCATAACACATACTGCTTCATCATCACTATAATTTATTTCTATATCTTTTAATTTATTATCCAATATAGCTTCCATTATCTCATGTAAATCTGTTTCTAATCTAAATAAAACAGATTGTGTCTCAGGGTCTCCAAATCTTACATTGTATTCAAGTACTTTCTCTCCATCTTCAGTTATCATAAGACCAACAAATAAAATACCTTTAAAGTTAAGACCATCTTTTTTGAATCCTTCTAAAGTTTTTTCTAATACTGTCTCTTTTACTTTATTTGCTAATTCTTCTGTATATATTTCACTAGGTGAAAAAGTTCCCATTCCACCAGTATTTGGTCCTTGTTCATAATTATTTACTTTCTTATGGTCTTTTGCACTTGCCATAGGAACTATTGTGTCGTTATCTACAAATGCCAAGATTGAAGTTTCTATTCCTTTTAAGAACTCTTCAAGTACTATTTTATCTCCAGCAGCTCCAAACTTCTTATCTGACATCATTTCTTTTAAAGTTGCTATAGCATCTTCTCTATTTTCAGGTATTACAACACCTTTTCCAGCAGCTAATCCGTCCGCTTTTATTACTACTGGATACCCAAAGCTATCTATTTCTGATATAGCTTCTTCTAAGTTTGTATATTCTTTATATTTTGCAGTAGGTATGTTATGTTTTATCATAAAATCTTTTGAAAAAGCTTTACTTCCTTCAAGTTGAGCACATTTTTTATTAGGCCCAAAAACTCTTAGACCTTCCTTTTCAAACTCATCTACTATACCCATAACTAGTGGTACTTCTGGCCCTACTATTGTAAGACCTATTTTATTTTCTTTTGCAAATTTTAAAAGTTCTTCTATATTAGTATCACTTATATTTACACATTCTGCTACATTTGCAATCCCTGCATTACCTGGCGCGCAATAAACTTTATCTATATTCTTTTCTTTGCTTAGTTTCCAGCATATAGCATGCTCTCTTCCGCCACCGCCTACAACCAATATCTTCATAATATCCTCCTTAGTGTTTGAAGTGTCTTATTCCTGTAAATACCATAACCATATCATACTTATCACAAGCTTCTATTGAATCTTTATCCTTTATAGAACCACCTGGTTGAACTACTGCTGATATTCCATATTCATGAGCTAATGTTACACAATCATCAAATGGGAAAAATGCATCTGATGCTAAAACAGCTCCTGTAAAGTCTTTATCTTTGTTGTTTTCAAGAGCATTTTTTAATGCCCAAATTCTTGATGTTTGCCCACAACCTAAAGCTAAAGTTTGACCATTTTTTACTATCGCAATTGCATTTGATTTCATATTTTTTACTACTCTCATACCAAATTCCATGTCCTTAAGTTGTTCATCTGTTGGTTTTGCTTTTGTTACATTTTCACTTTTTTCTGCTAAAGTGCTATTTCTATCTTGTATTAATAATTTTCCATCTAAATATTTCATTTCATATGGTTGTAAACTATCTTCTATCTTAGCTAATTTTAGTATTCTTAAATTTTTCTTTTGTTTAAGTACCTCTAAAGCTTCTGGCTCAAAATCATATGCTACTACTATCTCTAAGAATATTTCATTTAATTTCTCTGCTGTAGCTTTGTCTACAGTAGAAGTTATTCCTACTATTCCACCAAATATTGAAACTTTATCTGCTTCATAACATTTTGTATATGCTTCAAAAGCATCTTTACCTAATCCCACTCCACATGAATTAGCATGTTTTATAGCTACTGAAACTACTTCTTCACTATCTTTAAATTCTCTCATTACTTCTAAACATCCATGTAAATCGTTTAAGTTGTTAAAAGAAAGTTCTTTACCGCCTAATTGCTCATAATTTAAGATTGGATTTTTTGCATTTGATTGTGAATATAAGAAACCATTTTGATGTGGATTTTCTCCATATCTTAAAGTTTGTTCTTTTTGGAAAGTTAAATTTAATATGTCAGGATATGTATCTCCAACTTCTCCAGCAAAATAACTAGATATTAATGCATCATATCTTCCTGTAGTTGAGAAAGCTTTATATGATAATTTTTTTCTGTCTTCTAATGTCATTGTGTCTGTTTTTAATTTTTCTATTATAGACTCATAATCTTTTATATCTACTACTACTATTACATCTTTATAGTTTTTAGCAGCAGAACGTATCATAGATGGGCCACCAATATCTATGTTTTCTATCATTTCATCGTGGCTTTTTCCAGCCTTTAAAGTTCCTTCAAAATCATATAAATTTACAGCTACTAAATCTATTGAATGTATTTTGTGTTCATTTACAGTTTTCACATGAGAGTCTTTATCTCTTTTGTAAAGTATCCCACCATGTATATATGGATTTAATGTTTTTACTCTTCCATCTAATATTTCTGGGAAGTTTGTAACATCTTCAACTTGCATTACATTAACTCCATTTTCTTTTAATGTCTTGAAAGTATTTCCTGTAGATATAATTTCATAATCTAGCTTATTTAACTCTTTAGCAAATTCTACTACACCTGTCTTATCAGTTACACTTATTAAAGCTCTCTTACTCATTTATAAACACTCTCCTACCTTGAAGTTTTAATTTATTTTCACAAAAAAGACTCAAACTTTCTATTAAAATCCTATGTTCAACTTCTAACACTCTTGTTGCAAGTGTCTTTGCATCATCATCTTGATTAACCTTAACTACATCTTGCATTATAATTGGTCCAGTATCAGCACCCTCGTCAACAAAATGAACTGTAGCTCCAGTTACTTTGGCTCCATAATCTATAACACCTTGATGAACTCTTTCTCCGTAAAATCCAGCTCCACAGAATGAAGGAATTAATGATGGATGTATGTTTATCATTTTGTTTCTAAACTCATTAACCAGCTTTGGGCTGATTATTTTTAAATAACCAGCCAAAACTACTAAATCTATTTTATTTTCTTTAAGAATTTCTATTATCTTGTCTTCATTAGTTTCACAAATTGCCTTTATGTTATGATTTTTAGCTCTCTCTAAGCCATAAGCATCTTGCTTACTTGAGATAACTACTTTAACCTGACCTTTTATTTTTCCAGATTCAGTTCCATCTATAACTGCTTGTAAATTTGTTCCCCCACCAGATATTAAAACTCCTATATTTAACATAATTCTACACCTTCATGACTCTCTACTACTTCACCAATTATATATGCTTTATCTTCTAATAATTCACTGTATTTTTTATCTACATAAGCAGCATTGTCATTTTCTCTATTGTTTATAAAGTCTACAACATTGTTAGCATCTTCTTTATTTACTATTAAAACTAGTCCAATACCCATGTTGAAACTTTTGTGAAGTTCTCTCTCATCAACAGCATTAAAACCTTCTATCATTTTAAATATAGGAGGCTTATCCCAAGATTTTTTATTGATGTCTAATCCTAATCCTTTAGGTATAACCCTTGTTATGTTTTCTATAAGCCCTCCACCAGTTATGTGAGCTATAGCTTTTATATCATGTTTAGCTAATACATCTAAAGCTAATTTAACATATATTTTAGTTGGTGTTAAAAGCGCTTCCCCAACTGTCATTCCTAGTTCTTCAACATATTGTTCCATCTTATAGTTGTAAGTTTCTAAAAATATCTTTCTTATAAAAGAAAATCCATTACTGTGTACTCCACTTGAAGATATACCAACTAATACATCTCCTGATTTAACACTGTTTCCAGAAACAATCTTTTCTTTGTCTGCTATACCTACAGAGAATCCCGCTAAATCATAATCATCATCTCCATACATACCAGGCATCTCAGCAGTTTCTCCACCAATTAGTGCACAACCAGACATTTTACAACCATCTGCAATTCCACCAACTATTTTTTCTATATGCTCAGGAACTAATTTCCCAAGAGCTATATAATCAAGGAAAAATAATGGCTTTGCTCCTTGGCAAATTAAATCATTTACACACATTGCAACTAAATCTATTCCAACAGTATCATGCTTGTCCATCATTTGAGCTATTTTTAACTTAGTCCCAACACCATCTGTAGATGCAAGCAAAACTGGTTCTTTCATTCCCACAAAATCTTTTAAACTGTATAATCCACTAAAGTTACCTAAATCTCCAACTACATTTCCATCATAAGTCCCTTTTATTTTACCTTTTATAAGGTCTACTGCTCTATTTCCTTCATCTATATCTACACCTGATTCTTTATATGTTAACATGAAAGTAATTCCTCCTTATCAATTTTCTTAACTGGGTATTCTCCATCAAAACAAGCTTTACAGAAAGTAGACTTGTGCTCTGCTGCATCTAACATTCCTTCTATATCTAGGAATTTTAGACTATCACATCCAATATATTCTCTCATTTCTTCTACGTTGTTACTTGATGCAATTAATTTAGAACGATTTGGAGTATCTATTCCATAATAACAAGAGTAAGCTACTGGAGGAGATGTTATTCTAAGATGAATTTCTTTTGCTCCTGCTTCTCTTAAAGATTTTACTAACTGTTTAGATGTAGTTCCTCTTACAATTGAATCATCTACTAAAATTATAGATTTTCCTTTTATTATTGTTGAAAGAGGATTTAATTTTATTTTTACAGCTATTTCTCTTTCTTCTTGTGTAGGTTTTATAAATGTTCTTCCTACATATCTATTTTTAACTAAGCCTTCACTTATTTTTAATCCACTAGCATTTGCATAACCAATAGCTCCTGGCCAACCTGAATCTGGAACTGGAACTACCATATCTGCATTTACATTTTCATTTTGAGCTAATCTTTCACCACATTTAATTCTAAATTCATATGCATTTACATTGTCTATAGTTGCATCGTTTCTTGCAAAGTATATGTGTTCAAATATACAACTCTTCTTAACCGGCTTATAATTTTCTGAATAAAAATATGATTTTAATTCTCCATCTTTAACTATTATTATTTCCCCTGGCTCTACATCTCTTATAACTTCTCCGCCAAGTATGTCTATTGCACAATTTTCTGATGCAAATATATATTCATCGCCCTTTTTACCAAGTACAAGAGGTCTGAATCCATGTGGGTCTCTAACTGCAACCAATTCTTCCTGACTCATTATTACAAGAGCATATGCACCTTTGATATAATCCATAGTCATTTTTAAACTTTCTACTATATCACCTTTGTAATATCTTGCAAGTATATATAAAATCACTTCTGTATCTGAATTAGTTTGGAACATATATCCATCTTCTTCTAACATGTCTTTTAAATAATTTGCATTAACTAGATTTCCATTATGAGCTATGGCTAATTGTCTTTTTCTACAACTTCCAACTAAAGGTTGACAGTTTGAAACATGACTTCCCCCAGCTGTTGAATATCTAACATGTCCAATACCTATATTTCCTTTTAACTTAGATAGTTCACTTTCTTTAAAAACATCTCCAACTAATCCCATATCTTTTTTGTACTTAATTTCTCCATCATCCAAAAGAGCTAAACCACAGCTTTCTTGCCCTCTGTGTTGCATAGAATATAAAGAATAATATAGTTCTTTAGTTACATCTTTATTAGAGTAAATCCCTAAAACTCCACACATACATTTGCCTCCTATTTATTATTCATTCTTGAAAGTACTTCCATATAACCTTCTACAAGGTCTCCAAGGTCTCTTCTAAATCTGTCCTTATCTAACTTTTCATTTGTATTTACATCCCAAAGTCTACAAGTGTCTGGTGATACTTCATCTGCCAATATTATGTTTCCTTCTGAATCTTTACCAAATTCTATTTTAAAGTCAACTAACTTTAGGTTTAATTTTAAGAAAAATGCTTTTAGTAATTCATTTATTTTTAAAGTTTCTTCTCTTAAGAATTTTAATTCTTCTCTAGTTGCTAATTTCATTGCTACTGCATAATCGTCATTTAACATTGGGTCACCATAAGCATCATTTTTATAGCTTATTTCAAAGATTGGCTCATCGAAAACTTCACCTTCTTCAAGACCAACTCTTTTGCAAATAGAGCCCGCAGCAATATTTCTTACTATTACCTCTAATGGTAAAATCTCTACTTTTTTAACTAGCATTTCTCTATCTGATAAACTTTTTATAAAGTGTGTATTTATATTATTTTCTTTTAACATTTCAAAGATTATTGTTGATATCTTATTGTTTAGTATACCTTTTGAAGATATTTCTGCTTTTTTTTCTCCATTAAATGCTGTTGCATCATCTTTATAATAAACAACATATTCATTTTCATTATCTGTAGAGTATACTTGTTTTGCTTTTCCTTCATATAATAACATTTCTGCTACCCCCTTAAATTCTTGTCGTCTTCTAGCACCTTTTGTGCCATCTCTTCTCTATATGATTTCAAATCCTCTTTTAATTTTGGGTATTTTAAAGTCATTATCTGTAATGCCAATAAAGCTGCGTTTAAACCTAAATCTATTGTAACTGTTGCAACTGGTATTCCTTTTGGCATTTGAACTATTGATAAAAGTGAGTCTAGTCCGTCCATAGTTGATGATTTAATAGGTAATCCTATTACAGGAATTAGTGTTTGTGAAGCTATTACACCTGGTAAATGTGCTGCCTTTCCTGCTGCTGCTATTATTACATCAGTATCATCTTCTATTTCTTTTAGGAATATTGAAAGTTGTTCTGGTGTTCTATGAGCAGATAATGCTCTTGCTACAACTTCTATTCCATATTTTTCAAGTAGTTTTATCCCTTCTTCTAATTTTGGATAATCTGATTTTGAACCCATAACTACTGCTACTTTCATTAGACTTCCCCTCTCCGTTTATAAGTTATTTTACATTTCAAATCATTCGTATCATTATACGAATTATACACCTTAAATTTTATATTAATATACATATATTATCAACTCTTTTTTGAAATTTTTTAAAAAAAATATTTCTTGTATTTTTTTCATTCGCCCTGTGTCGAACTATATTTATATTTTTTTGTTAAAATAAAAAATGGATAGTCTCAAGATTGATTTTTTTAATCAACTTTTAAATTTAACTCCTTTTTTGAATTTTTATATATTATTTTTTATTACTTCTTTTTTACCTTATCAACTCTTTTTTAAAAGAATGCCTGTTAAATATCATAATATAAACCTTCTTTTCTAATATTATTTATATATTAGTTAACAGTAAATCATTTTTTAGAGATGGCAACAGACTCATTATTACCAAATACTACTGAATCATATTTAACTTCACTCATTTGTATAATTATAGTCATTTCTTTTTTAACTATTTCATCGTTTCCGTAAACATCTCAAGCATCACTAGGATATTGCTCCATTGTCTTAAATCATCTGACTCATAAAAATCTACTAATATCATATTAGGTTCTTTTTTCTTTATTTATTTTTTTATTATATGTAACTTCTCCATGTAAGTCTATAGTTGCTAATATATTGATTTCAGTTGTTTCCCTCTTTTAGGATTCGTACACGATGTAAATATCATTAGTATTGATATTAAACATAAACTTAATACTTTGGTTTTATTTTTAAAATTCATTTTATCCTCCTAAAAAATTTTATGAGTTGATTAAAATTTGATATAAATAGAATATAAGATACTGTAAAAAAATGTTATGGTTATTTCATTAAAAAGGAAGACATAATATTAAAGAATAAATTACAATATAGGAGATGATTAAATGAGAATACTTTCAGAAACTGAAAAAATATCTTTAGCAGCTGTTATAAAAATGGAATCTGATGGATTACTTATGCAAAGAGCAATAAATATGTTAATATCAGATGAAGACCTAAAAAGACAATCAGAATCTAGTATATTAGCAACAGAAGGAAGAATTAAAGCTATGCAACAATTTATAGTTGAAAATGAAATACTAATTTCTGAGGAGGTATAGACAATATGAGAAATATGATAGAAAATCTAATTAAAAACAATACTTATATAGACGATAAAGTAATAATATTAAGTATGCTTGCATCTTCTAAAGCATCTGCTAATATGTACCTTAACTCTGCATTAACAAGTAGTACCCCTGAATTGAGAGCTATATATTCAGCTTCACTAACTCAAATGGTTGAAGGTCATACAGCACTTGCAGAATTAAGTATTAATAAAGGATGGGTTAAGCCATATGACAAGCCTATTCAACAGTTAACATGTAGCTATAAGGAATCTCAAAACGTTATTGATTAAGCTAAATAAAATATATTTCTAATTATTTCATTTTAATTAGATAATCAAAAGGGGGATACTCAAATTTTTATTTTAAGACCTCCCCTTTTTCTAAATAATCTGTTTTTTAATAAAAAATAGATTCCCTACAATTTAAATATATAATTTTACATAGCTACTCTTAATTATTTTATATAATTCTATTACTAATATTTGATTTACTACATACTTTTATAAGTAAAGACAATAAATCCTTATATTTCAAAATTACAAAATCAGGCTTATAAAACAATTCTTCTACTCCATGACCTCTATGATTCATCCAAACACTCTTCCATCCAGCTTTTCTAGCACCTACTACATCATTTTTATAAGAATCGCCTATATAATATGTATTTTCTCTATCTAGATTCATGACATTCTCAGCCACTCTAAAAATATTGATGTCTGGCTTAGAAAAACCAACCTCACTAGAAATAAAAATATGATTTTTGTCAACCCATTTTTCAATATTCAACTGCTTTAACTTCATCCTTTGATGCGCTGATGGCCCATTCGTTATGATTCCTATATTAATATTTCTTTCTTTAGAAAAATTCAAAATCTGCTCAATTTCTGGTATTAAAGTAATTTGTGATTGCTGATATATATACTCATCTTGAAAATTTTGAGCATCCTTTTCTGTAATAGGATTTCCTAATTCTTCAAAAGCCTTCATTATTCTATATACATGCATTTTCTCAATTGGCATCTCTCCACTCTCAGTCAAATGGAATACTTCATCACTATATTTTCTACTGCTTATATATAAATCTTCAACAGAAACACCTTTTATTGAAGAAAACAACTTATCATATGCAATATAAAAAGGTGTCAATTGGTTGTATAAAGTATCATCTACATCAAAAATTAAATTAATCAAAATATTAATCCTCCTAAATTTAATAGTGGTAAGTATAATTATAACTATAAATACCTAGTATAATAATACTTACCACTATAAGTCCTATTATTTATTTAAAATTCTTGTAGTAACACCTTTTAAATTATAACATTCTGCATAATCACGTAAAGGTCGTTTAATATGGTCTACAACAAATCTTTGACCATCAATATTATTTTTGCTTAAATTACTATAAAGCACTTCTATCTCTCTTTTAACATCATCATTGTTGAATGTATAATGACCTGCAATATCTAATATCTCATTAGATAAAACTTCATCCTTAAATATTTCTTCAGTAGTTAGATTTTTCTGTTCTCCCATTACCCACTTTCTCCAACGTCCACATTCTATAGCATCTACAAGAAGAACGTGTCTAATATTTGAAGTTTTTTCAATTAATCCTTCTTCCTTTAGTTTTCTTTCAACTTCTGCTAGTTTCAAGTATGCTCTAGTCTCTTCAGTGCCATATTGAGGAGCAACATTTGTAGCAATAATTTGAGAAGGTATATGTTCTAATAAAGTTACATCATCTAAATAATCTCCATTATGCTCTTTTAAGCCAACTCCATACTTTTTAGCCATTTGAGCTAAATCATAAGCATTCTTAAAATTAAAAGTGCCTACTTGCTCTGTTTTTCTAGTTAGAGTCCCTGTCTGACCAACTATAAATGTTGGCATTGGTAAATCTCTCTTTTCAAGTTCAATTTTTAATCTAGTTATAAATGTTTCATATGTCTCAGTTGAAGTTAATCCTCCATTTGTTTCCTCTGTCCCAACTTCATAGCCTATTTCTGGTAGGTTGAGTCTTCTTCTTTCATTTTCACAATATTCAATTAATTCTACAGTTCTTTCTAGGACTATATCTAAAGGGATTACCTTTCCCATTTCAAACGGGTCTTTTGTAGGGTCAATCATTAATAAATCAAAACCTGCCTCGATATCAGCTAAATAAGATTTTTTTCCTAATTCCATGGCTTTGTCAACAGGCAAATGGTCATTTCTTTCTTTGTCTCTTTGCCATGGGCCTCCATGATCTCTGCATAAGTAATATAAACCATCAAATCCAACTTTATCAGCTATCTTCTTAATATCCTTTGTAAAAGTTTCTTGATTCCAACCATTTACATAACCACCACCTAGTTCATCTGCATCTACTTGATTTCTGCTGGCAATAAACATTAAAGGAAAATCATCATCTTTTGCTAGTTCAAAACTTGCCTGTAACAAGTTTGGTGACATAGGACCAATTCCTAAAAGTGTTGCACTTTTCCCCTCTTCTTGTAAGTCTAGTAGTCGTTGTACGACAGTCTTTATTGGTAATTTTTTCATGACTATATCTCCTTTTATTCTATTTTTAAGATGTATTTAATAGAATTAATATCAAATACATCTTAATGTTATATGTAAAATAAATCAAACTTTATTGAAAAGTATCTTTTATTTTCTTAATTAATGCATCAGATTTTTTAATTATGTCAGAAACACTCATTCTTACAACTTTTTTTCCTTTAAATCTATCCATATTTCTAATTTCAACATCATTAGTTAGTATTACACAGGCTGCTTCTTCAATCTCTTTAGGTAACAACTCATTGTCTATTCCAGAACTCCCCTGAGTCTCAACCTTTATTTCTATACCAAATTTTTTTGCTGATAATTCAAGTGATTCAGCTGACATATAAGTATGTGCTACTCCACTAGGGCAAGATGTTACTGCTACAATTTTCATATTCTTATCTCCTTTAAAATTAGAATTTTGTATGATTATTTTTATAATAGGTTTTCATATAAATTAACAGTATTTATATCTATATATCTATAATTCTTCAAATACTAGTTCAATAGAATCGTCTATATCTTCTTCAATTTCTTCGTCTTCTTTTACATCCTTCTTTACTAATTTCATTAATACTGCAACGACTATTGCTCCAGTTATGACTGATGCAATATATCCCAATCTATTATCAACAACTGGTAATACTATCAGACCTCCCCAAGGTGCATGATTTAAACACCCCAATAAAAAGGCCATAATGTTTCCTATAATCGACCCAGCCATAATACATGGAATTACTCTAACAGGGTCTGCTGTTGCAAATGGAATCGCTCCTTCTGTAATTCCAACACATCCCATTAATAGAGAGGCTTTTCCTGAGTCTCTTTCCTCTTTACTAAATTTTTTTGGGAACAATAATGTAGCTAACCCTAATCCAATTGGAGGTATACAAATTGCAACACCAACTCCTCCCATTAAATATGGAAGTGTATCAACTTGAGTTTGGGCAAAAGTCGCAGCTACTTTATTTATAGGACCGCCCATATCAGAAGCTATCATTCCTCCTAGGATACCACCTAAAGGTATTTTAGAAACACCAGACATTCCATTCAACCAATTAGTCATCCATGTCATAAAAGAAGCTATAGGTTCTCCAATTAAAAATACAATTATACCACCTGTAATCAATGTTCCAAGCAAAGGATAAATGAATATTGAACCTAAAGTTCTCATTGTAGGTGCCAATTTAATTTTCTTTAATTGCAAAACAACAAATCCTGCTATAAATCCTGCTATGATACCACCTATAAAACCAGCATTTACTTCTTTTGCTAAATATGCACCTATCATACCTGGAGCTAACCCTGGCTTATCTGCCATACTAAATGCTATATAACCACCCAATATTGGAATAAACAAAGCTAGACCAGCAGCTCCAATTTGATTAAGTTTAGCTAGCCATCCAGTTTCAGGAACAGCAGCTTGTCCACTTAGAGTTACTGATAGAGCAAATAATATACCTCCAGCAACTACAAATGGAATCATATATGAAGTTGCTGTCATAAGATGTTTTTGTAAAAACTTTAAAATCCTCATTCTAATCTTCCTCCCCTATTTTTTCTTTTATAAGATTATAGACTGTTTGTTCGTCTGACTCTCTAATTTGATTTCTAAAACTTTCATGCATTAACAAACGTGCAAGCTTTGATAAAATCTTTAGATGAAGATTATTTTCATTGTCTTTTGCCACAGATATTAAAAATATTAAATCTACCTTTTCACCTTCTTCTGTCCATTCAATAGATGTATCAAGTTTTCCAATTGTAATACAAGAATCCTTAACTCCAATACTTTGACTGTGAGGAAGGCCTATACCATGCCCAATATAGGTTGACAGTGTTTCTTCTCTCTTTAAAACATCTTCTAAGAATTGATTCTTTTCTTTCAGATAACCCTCTTTTGATACTACATCTACTAATGATATAATAGCCTCTTCTTTTGAAGTTGCTTTCATCTCAAATGAACATTTTACATTGACTAATTTGCTCATTCAGTGACCTCCTTCTCATATTTATGAATTAAACATTCTGCTTCTTCTTTTGTCTTTACACTTTCTAACATAGTAATAAAATTGGTCTTATAAACCATTTTAGTTAAATTAATTATTGCAGGAATTTGCTCTTTTTTATCTCTACTTGCTAGACAAAATATGATTTTAACTTTCTTATCTCCAAATTTGACTGCTTCTTTGCATATTAATAAACTTATTGAACTTACTTTGACCAATGAACTATCATTACCATGTAACAAAGCAAATTCGTCATCCTTTACAGCATAGAAACCTACATTATTTAGAATATCTATAATATTATCAGCATATTGTGCTGACACAAAATCACAATCAGCAAGTATATTTGAACTAATTTTCACAGCATCTTCCATTTTATTTCTTTATCAATCACGCTTATTGTATCAATACCTATTAAATCACTTAGTTTAAGCTGTCTAGATAGCATTCTCTCATCACTATATCCTAGTTCTTGCCATATAATATTCAGTACTCTTTTTTGAGCATCTTCTTCTAAAAAATCTAATCTCTTTTTAATTGATATGTAATTGGTCAAGACATTCTTTCTTTTTATTCCTTTTTCTTCAAGTTTTAAATAATCGTTTTCTTGTAAAAAAGGATTAATCTCAATAATTGTTTTAGGTAAGTCTACTACTATTTTTGATGTTGTTACGATAAAATCTATATTTTCCCAGTCTTTGTAATCTTGTAATTTGTATGATGGAATGCTATCTACTATATTTATCTGATAGTCATTTATTAAAGTATCTTTTAATATAGCAATTACACCATACCCAAATCCACAAACTAATAATATATTTTTATAATTGTTACTTTCGTTTCTTTGTACACTTCCTAAAAAATGTATTGCTAGAAGTATTATTTCATTTTCATTCTTTATTTGATTTAACATCCTATTTTTTTGTACAGAAGTTTTGGTAGCTTCAAGTACATATTGATATTTATCTGGTATTACATGGAATAACTCTTCATAAATCTGTATATTTTGTTTGATTCTCTCTATCAATGGAGCGATATGATTAAGTAGACCTTTATAAAGAATCATATCTTCTTTAAAATCAATGTTCAGTATTTCAGACATATTATAAATTAAATCCTGAACTATTATCTCTGTACTAATTAAATCCATATCTTCATTTAAACTTGCATACTTATTTGTAAAAAATACAAAACTATTTAACAATAAAATCTGTTCTTTAGTTAACTTCTTTTGAATGATTTGTTCAAATTCTTGGTCAAATTTATTCTCAAAATATGGTTCACTCAATGAAGAAGATTCTAAAGGATGTTTTTCATCTGAATGTATGTACCATGTAAAAAGAAAAATATTTGATACATACCATGTAAAAGACTCATCATTTAGAGTCCAGCCCATTTGTAAAAGTAAATCTGTAGACCAATTATATATATCATTCAAGGAAAGTCCTTTGAATATTTTTTCGATTACCTTCACTATATACTTCTCAAACACACTCAAATCAGATTTTTCTTTACCAAAAAGGTAAGAATATAATTTTAATATGTTTAACCTTTGTTTATATATAGTATCTTCATCTCCATTTATTTTGAAAACTTTATCATAAGTAATAGTTATTTGATTTCTCTCGAGTTCATTTGATAAAACATTAAGGTCATTTTTAATCGAACTTCTAGAAACTTTAAACTCTTTGCTCAATTTTTCTAAGTTTAACTTATCTATTTTAAACATTGATATAATCTTCATAATAGATACTCTTTCAGTTAAGGAAAATACATAGTCATTATTGTCTATATATACTACTTGGAAATCACTTGGAATAATTAATGAACCTTTATTCATCCTTTGTATTAGTGGTTTATTTAATGATTGCAAAAGAACATTTAGATTGTCTATGTCATATCTAACTTTTCTTTCTTCTATGCTTAACTGTTGACTAATTTCCCGGTAACTTGTCTTACTTTTATCTTTTAGAAAATTCATAATGAGTAACATTCTTCCACTTATCATACTTTCCTCCTTTCAAAATAATTAGAGTTATAAAAACAGCAAATTTTATATTATTATGTATATTTTACTTTCTTTATGTCTGAAAATAGGAACTGACTTTCTATATATTCAGAATAATACAATAAAGCTTTAACGACAACTTACAACATTTGAAAATTGTTTTTACAAAATCTGTAGCTTTCTTTTTTATTAAATATACAAATAAAAAAAGCAGGTTATATTTTCAATCATATAACCTGCTTAGATTTTTCTTTTAGATATTTAATCATTCGATATTTTTAAACTTTTTATTTTATTATCAGCATATGTGAACTCTTCAAATTCAGATATTAATAGTGGTTTAGAGAAAACATAACCTTGAATATAATCACATCCTATACTTTTTAGAAACTCAACTTGTTCTAACTCTTCAATTCCTTCAGCAATTATCTTCATACCAAGTCTTTTGCCAAGTTCAATAATAGACTCAATAACTACCTTACCACGGCCTATATTATTTTTGCTGACAAAGAATGAACGGTCCAATTTAATTATATCAACTTTAAAATCTTTTAATATCCCTAATGATGAGTATCCAAATCCAAAATCATCTATAGAGCACTTAAATCCCTTAGAATGAATATCATTTATTACATCTATAGCTTCTGGATTTTCTAAGAAGATAGATTCTGTAAGCTCTAAATCTATCAGATATGTTGGTACATTATATTTATTACATATAAGTTCATATTTTTCTAAAAAAGACTTATCATTTAAATATTGTCTTGATACATTAACAGAAATTCTCAATACTTCTTTACCTTCTTTTATCCATTTAGAAATCAATTTGCATGTCTCTTCAAGTATATATAAGTCTAATTTACATATAAATCCACTTTTTTCAAAAAGAGGAATAAAATCACTTGGATAAATTATACCTTTTTCTGAATTTCTCCAACGCACAAGAGACTCTGCTCCACTGATTTTACCATTTTTTATATCAATTTTTGGTTGTAAACATATAAAAAAGTCTTTATCTTCAAGGGCTTTTTCCATTAAATTTGAAATTTCCTTCTCAGATATTAATCGCTTTCTTTCTATATCACTATAAAAAGAAAAATCACTTTGATGAGCTTTATTGAAGCTTTTTCTTGCTGTATTTGCATAGTCTTGTATTGTGATTAAATCTTCATTACGATTTTCAATAGTGTAAATACCTGCTGATATTCTTAAAAAGTACGGATTTTCTCTACTCTCATTAAAATAATTTATATCAGCTTCTATTTTATACAATAACTCTAAAACTTCTAACACTGGTCTATTTTTAATAAACAAATAGAAAAGGTCTGCATCATGACGACATACAAATTCTTCATTTTTAGTAATATTTTTAGATAAAACATTATAAATATGTTTGAGTGTCATATTTCCTTTATCACTACCAAAGCAATCATTTATTAACTTAAACTCCTTTATATTTATCGCTATCATCATATAGGTGCTATCTGGCGATTCTGAAATTAAGGGTTTTACTAACATACTAAATTTGGTTTGGTTAATACCATTTGTTATATTATCTAAATATGCAATATTTTCTATTTGATTTACATATTTTTTTCTTATAGTATATAAAAGCCATGTTATAATTCCAATAATACATGTAACTATAAACGTCATTATTATTGTAAAAGAGTTTAGCTTATTAAGTTCACCAAGTACAGCTTCTTCAGGCACTATAAGAACAAAATACCAATCATTTAGACCTTTTGTAATTGGATAATAAGTTAATAAACATTTTATATCTTTTGATGATGTTATTATAATATCTCCTGACTTTTCATTTTCAAAATCATTAAGCATCTTTTGAGCCCAAGGCTCATTTATTGAATCTTTATATTTGTAACTAAGGTCTTTTATTAATTCACTGTTTTTGCCTATAAAAAGAGGGCTTCCCTGTCTATTAATAATTTCAATAGTTCCTTTTCCATTAAAATTATCTATTTTAAGAATATCATTCATACTTTCTTTATCAGAGACACCTATTAAAAGGCTAGAAATCTCATGCTTATCATCAAATATAGGCACAGTATAGAGAACAACCCCTAAAGACTCTATTACTTCTGAGTATTCTTTACCTTCTATTCCTTTTTTATATGAAACAGTATCCTTCAAGTCAAGTTTTTTTCCACTTAAAAACTCTGCCTTACCTTCTAAATCAATTATTCCAATGTCATAATACTTATAACTAGTCTTTCTTTTAGATAAGTACTCATATCGACTATCACCCTCATATTGTTTAATAAAATCTGCCATTATTCTTAAATCAGATAAGATAAATTTTATTTTAGAATCAACATTCATTACAATTTGTGTAGATACATCCTTTAAATAGCTTTTAGTTTGTTTATTAGATATATTGTGCAGTTTTATGGTACTGAAAATAATAATTACAAGGATTGAAATAATAAGTGAATATAAGATTATAGACAAAACTAAACTATTTTTCTTATACCTTGATAATTTCATTTTTTGTCCTCCAGGTTATAAATCTATTTTTTAAATGTATATTAGCACCTACAAATTTCGTTACTAAGAATCTATTCACACTATATTATAGTACCCTATTTCTTAATATTCAAGAATTCCATATTAACATTATGTTAATAATTCATAAATAATATCTTTATTAATCAATCATATGAGATATAATTCTTTATGTGCATAAATATAGTAAATGGAATAAATACAATGGCTAATATCTATTAATAAAAAAAACTACCCCTAATTTTGAGATAGCTCTTTATTTTAATAATGTCTTCGATATTTCATGAATAAATATATTACAATAGTTCTCACTTATTTTCTCTAATAACATGACAAGGATTACCGTAAGCTATAGTATTAGATGATATTGATTTTGTCACAACACTTCCTGCACCAATAGTTACATTATCTCCTATTGTTACACCTGGTAAAATAATACTTCCTCCACCAATCCAAACATCATTCCCAATTTTAACTGGAGCTGTTATAGTTTTACAAAACTTAAATCCATCATCAGTTTTTTCTCCAAATCTATCTTTAGCATTTGTTGGATGAAAAGCTGTATATATTTGCACATTAGGTGCAATTAGGGCATTATCACCTACTATTATTTCATTATCATCTAAAAAGGTACAATTCATATTCACTTCACAATTGTTTCCAAAATAAATGTTATTTCCATAGTCAACATAAAAAGGTGCCGTAATCCATATATTCTCCCCTCTTTTACCTAAGAGCTCAGTTAAAATACGTTCTTTATTAATCTTGTCATCTGATTTCAAATTATTATACTCTCTAGTCAAATCTTTTGCCTTATGCCATTGATATAACAATTCCTTATCTCCACAATCATATAACTCTCCTGCTAACATCTTTTCACGTTCTGTCATCTCAGCCTCCTACAATATCCCATTGCAAATTTTAACAAACTGTAAATACAACTTATACTCATTACAACAAATATAACACAAACTATATTTGTATTACAATTCATCATTATATTATTTTTTTATTTATTTTTAAATTTTAACACCTAAACTAAGTATTATTTATTATTTCATTAAAAATTTAATGTTATCATGAATTAAAACAATCCCGAGAAAAATTTAAATTTCCCTTGAATCTAACACCATGTTAGGGTATATTATGCATTCAGAGAGGTGAAGAATAAATGAAAATAAACAATTATAAAGAACAAAGTATTATTACAAATCCTAGAATATTTGAAAATAAATATCAAAATTTACCAAATACTCCAGTAGAATTATTAAAAGTAGTCCAAAACCTAGTAATTCATGGAGACCAAGGAAAACTATATGGTATAACCTTTAATAGGCAACAAGCCGATGAAGAATTACTTCGTACAATTCCTCAAATGTTAAAAAGAATATTTGAAATAGATTCTAACTCACTAACTATTCCAAGAAAGCCAAAACAGAGATTAGTTGGTATGTGCAGAGACTACTCTTTACTTCTTGTATCCTTCCTAAGATATAGAGGTTTTGAAGCTAGAATGAGAGCAGGTTTTGCTAATTATTTTGAAAGTGAGCTTCCTTATGAAGACCACTGGATTGTAGAATACTATGATACGGTAACAAAAAGGTGGATAAAAATAGATTCGCAAATAGATAACATACAAAAAAATTATTTTCAAATTAATTTTGACACTCATGATGTCAGAAAAATAGATGGGTTTTTAACTGGCTCAGAAGCCTGGATAAGTTGTCGACAAGGCCATACTCACCCAGATGACTTTGGATATAATAAAAATTGGAAAGGTTGGCACTCCATAAAGGGTACCCTTCTACATGACTTTAATAATATGATTGGTTTGGAATTGCTTCCATGGGATTTATGGACAGAATTAAGTTCTAAAAAATACAATCAATTAACAAGAGCAGAAAAAAATTTGTTAGATGAAATGGCAGAGATATTATCAAGTGGCAATATAAAAATAGAAGACCTTAATTTGTTAATAGAAAAATTACCTGAAGATTATTTGACATCAATCTTTTCTCAGTTAAAAATGTTAGGTATTTCGGAAACAAAAGAATTAGGTAATCCTCTTGAACTAGAAAAAAAATTCAAATTTACCAAAGCAATAAATAAACCAATTAAAAATTCACTTTGTCACAATAAAAGTTCTATTTATTTAAAAGGAGGAAGGCAAAACAATTTAAAAGATGTTGAGGTTACAATTCCAAAGAATCAAATAACTGTTATTACAGGTGTAAGTGGTAGTGGAAAATCCTCTTTAGCTTTCGATACGATTTATGAAGAAGGAAAAAGACGTTATTTTGAAAACCTAAGTAATGGAGCAAAACTTTCAGAACATCTTCAAAAACCTGAATTCGATTTACTTCAAGGATTAACTCCTACTATAGCTATTGAACAAAAAAAAGGAAGCCAAAATCCTCGTTCTACAGTTGGTACTCTTACAAGCATTTGGGATTACTTAAGAATGTTATTTGTATCAATTGGAAAAAGTTACTGTCCATATTGCAAAATTCCATTAGAAAAAAAGAATACTACAAAAAATTATTGCCCACATTGCCAAACTATTTTTTCTAAGATAAATACTTCAACTTTCAATGCTAATTCCCATACTGGAGCTTGTCATGATTGTAATGGATTGGGTTTTACCTATCAAGTTAATCCTCAATTAATTGTAAAAGACCCTACTATTTCAATATTGGATGGAGCTACTTACTACTTTGGAAAATTGAGGGGGAAAAAGCCAAATGGTAATTGGATGGTAGGTGAATTATATGCAATCGCAAAAGATAAAAATATCGACCTAGATATGCCTTGGAATGAATTGCCAAGAGATTTTATAGATGCAATCTTATATGGTACAGGCGATAAGATATATGAATTTAGCTTTGAATCAAGGGGGCGAGAATCAAAGATTAAAAGACCTGCATCAGGGGCAATCAACCACATTCAAAGACTTTTTAGAGAATCCAGTTCTCAAAATAATGCCTTACATCAATATATGAACAAAATTCCTTGCCATACATGTGGTGGTGAGTTGCTATGTATTGAAGCTAGATTCACTACAATCAAAGGTTATCGCTTCCCTGAATTAACAAAAATGACGATAGAACAGTTGTGGAATTGGTTGTGTGAATTACCAAATCAACTTCAACAAAATGAGATATTTTTGGTAAATGATATATTAACAGAATTAAAAATTCGAGTTAGTTATCTATTAAAGGTAGGTCTTAGCTATCTATCAACAGATAGAACAGCTCCAACCTTATCTGGAGGAGAGCTACAGAGAGTACGATTATCAAGTCAGCTAGGAAGTGAATTAGTAGGCTTAACCTATATTCTAGATGAACCATCTATTGGTTTACATCCAAGAGACCATAATCTAATCATCAAAACTATAGAAGAGCTAAGAGATAACGGTAATACTGTTATAGTCGTGGAACATGATAGGGATACAATACTGGCTGCTGATCATATTATTGATGTAGGTCCAAACGCTGGTACAAAAGGTGGCTTCATTATTGCAGAAGGTACAACTCAAGAAATTATAGAAAATCCAAATTCTATAACAGGCAAATATCTGAGTACATCCAATAAAATAAGTTCAAAAAATAATGTTAAGCCAAGTAAATGGTTAAATTTAAAGGGATGCCATGCAAATAATCTAAAAAATATTGATATAAAAATTCCCTTAAACTGTATGTGCTCTATTACAGGTGTTAGTGGTTCTGGTAAGAGTTCTCTTGTATTTCACAGTTTACTTCCTGCTTTAGAAGAAAAATTAAACCAAAAATCTATCCCAAATAAAAACTATACCGAACTTACTGGATTTGATACTATTGATGATTTTATCTTAATGGACCAAACACCTATTGGAAAATCTAGTCGCTCTACACCTGCTACTTATATCAATATCTTTGATGAAATTCGTTCTCTATTTGCTAAAACTTCACAAGCAAAACAACAATTATTGGATGAAAGCCATTTTAGCTTTAATAGCAAAAAGGGTCAATGCCCCAACTGTCAAGGATTAGGCAAAACAAAAACTATTCTACAATATATGGCAGACCAATGGGTAACTTGTAGTGAATGCCAAGGTAAGAGATATCAAAAAGAAATACTGTTTGTACAATACAAAGGAAAAACAGTGGCAGATATACTTGACATGGAAGTAACAGAAGCAAAATCATTTTTTAGTGATTGTCCTGATATATATAGAAAACTCTCCCTATTAGATGAAGTGGGACTTGGCTATCTAAAACTAGGACAAAATACATTAGGATTAAGTGGAGGAGAATCTCAAAGGATAAAATTAGCAAAAGAATTAGGAACAAAAACTAAAAAAAGAATGTTATACATATTAGATGAGCCTACTACTGGACTTCATTTTAAAGATATAGAGAATTTGCTAATTACTTTTAAAAAACTTGTAAATGAGCAACATTCACTTTTAATTATTGGACACAATACAGAAGTTATATGTGCTTCTGACTGGGTTATCGATATAGGTCCAGACAGTGGAACAAATGGAGGAGAAATCGTTGCTTCAGGAACGCCTGATGAAATAAGAATAAATCCAAATAGCATTACAGGACATTTTATATAAAATTAAGGTATTGCGAATGAAACTAGAATAAATTGAAAGATAAAATTAGCAGTTATTATGAAAAAATTATTACTGTAGCTACATAAGAAAAGAGTTAACTTTAATATATTGCTGTGATAAAATATGACTAACCTATAAATTAGATTCTAGAAATCATTATATTTTTGTAATATAAGGAAAGGAAACCAAATGAATTGGCAGCATATAAAAATACCAAATGGAGATATAAATATTTTTTGTAATTCATTCATCACTGGAAAATCATCTATGAATATTATTGTTACGCATACTCCCATTGTTACTACACTTGAGATGCAAAAAGCCTATGAACCACTTACTCAATATAATGTAAATATCTTCGCTTTTGATTTTTCAGGAACAGGGAGAAGTGATGGAAATGAAAAAGATTTCTCTCGGAATTCAATTGTAAAAGACTTAGATTCTGTTGTTACATATATAGAAGAAAATTACTCTTCTAACATACATCTATATGGAAATACTGGTATTGGTGGTATGTTTGCCCAATATTATGCATGTTCAAACAATAAGCTAAAAAGTTTTGCTCAGTTCGCTTGTGTTGATTATAAAAATACGACAGGAGTAGGTTATCCCTATCCAATTGTTAAATTATTGAACTTTTTTCTCAAATATCTCCCTAATTTCCATATAACATTAAAACCTCCTAAGTATGAAGGTTATAACGAAGTCTATGATAACGAATTTTATAAAGTATTGGAAAAGAAAAATCCTCATATTTGGAAAAATAGTACAAAAATGATTAGCACCATGTTAGAATGTTTTGTTGCACAAGATAGTACAATAAAAAATGGAGTTAATATACCCACTCTTGTCTTCAAAACACTTCATGACAGATATTTTAAAATACAATATTTTGATAGTTATTATAATTCTTTAAAATGTAAGAAGAAGCTTATTGAAATTGATAATGTTCATAATAGTTACTATTTAGACAGTGATAAATTTTGTCGAGAAGCATATAATTGGTTTTTAGAAAATCAATAATGTGTAGAATTATGTTACTAAGTAAATATTATATTGATGGTCAATACACCTATTTTAACATTAAGTATTGATATATTAAACTCAAATGAATTCTTGGCATAAACAATTATATCTATAGCTTAATTTAATAATATCTATTCAAAGAAAAATCATTTCTTGTATGGTAAATAATAAATCTAATCTAAAGACTATGTAAGTTTTAGATTGTCTTTTCAAATCTTCTTAAACGTCTGAATAGCCTTACTCTATTGGCTATTTGGACATTTTTATTATTGATTGACATGTGCTAAAACTCACCCAAACACGGAACTTGTATAATGTGTTTGAGTGATGACATTATAAATAAAAAAGCACTCCCACTATACCACTTATTAACATAATTACGATGGGATTAGTCTTCCATTTACGCACTATAAATAACATAACACAAAATATTACTAGTGCAATCCAATTTAACGTCTTAAATATGGAATTAAAACACATTGTACTCGTTCCAAATAATGCAAGGATTATAATTGTGGCGGCAGCTGAGATAATTAAACCTAATGATGCTGACTTTAGACCGTTTAATATTTCAAATATATAAGTAGAATTTTGGTGCCTTTGAAAAAAATTATATAAAAATAGAGATATTACTACCCCACATAATACACAACCTAAAGTAGCCGCAACTGCTCCCCAAAAACCTCCAATTTGAAGCCCAACAAAAGTAGAAGTATTAACAGCTAATGGTCCTGGTGTCATTTGCGAAATAGTTATAATATCTGTAAACATTTTCTCACTTATCCATCCAGTTTGATTTACTACTTGCTCTTGAATTAAAGGTATTATTGCATAGCCACCACCAATACTAAGCAATCCTATTTTCAAAAATATAAAAAATAAGTTCCAAATTGTATTCATTTATTTTCCCTCTTCTTGTAAAAAACTCGTATTACACACATAAAGCAACAAACAACTAATATGAGAGCTACATTTATACCCATCACAAAATTTGCAAAGAAAGCAATAGGTATCATAGCTGATAAGAATAGAGAACGTTCTTTTAGTATCATAGAACACATATCAATAATCAAATCTACGATTAATGCAGCAACACCAGCTTGCATTCCTTTTAATACTGCAGCAACAATAACATTGGAGATAAAAGTTGTGTAAAATACTGATACTAATCCAAGAATAGCAAGTGGAGGTATTATAGCAGATATACAACTAATAACAGCTCCTAAAGTACCTGCTACTCGATAACCTGCCAAAGCAGATAAATTGATTGCAATTGCTCCAGGAGTTGATTGTGCAACTGCCGCCATACTCATCAAATCATCCTCTGTAAAGTATTGCTTCTGTTTTACAAAATAACGTCTAACCATAGGTACAACTACATACCCCCCTCCAAAAGTGAATGTGCTAATGAATAAATTGATAGTTAGAAGCCAAAAATATGGTTTTTTGCTTTTCTTCAAAATCTACCTCCTTCTTCCTTCTCTTATTTAGTATATCTCTTGCCCTTCAATCTGTAAAATGATAGAATTTAATAGAATCAATTAATTTTATTCATGTCTAGTGAGGATACTTATTATGAACATACGATATTTAGAGATTTTAGAGGCAATTGAGCAAACAGGAACATTCACAGGTGCTGCAAAAAAATTACATATCACACAATCTGCTGTATCTCATGCCATAGCTGAACTTGAACAACAGGCTGGCACAGCACTATTTGACAGATTACCACGAGGAGTATGTCTGACTCGTTGCGGTATTTCTCTTTTAGAAGAAGCACGCAGTATACTAACCGCTTGTCGCAATTTAGATAAGAGAATTAGCCATTTAGAGGAAAGTACACCTATAAATATTGTATCTAGCATTACAATTGCTTCTTTTTTACTTCCTCCAATTTTAAGTCGATTAGAGAATTCATTTCCATCTCTTAAAGTGAATGTCCGTGTTGAAAGTGCTAATTCAGCTATGGATATTTTAAAAAATGGAGAAGCCGATATAGCTTTTTGGGAAGGTACAGAACCTCAAGGGGCATTCCGTACAATTTTATTAGGTTCGTATAAATTATGTGTTGCATGTGCTCCAACTTTTCCTTTATCAGAACAAGTAATATCTCTACACCAATTATGTACGTTTCCATTGTTGTTACGTGAAAAAGGAAGTGCTATTCGTGATACTTTAGATAGTGTATTATCTCTTTCCAGCCAAAAGGCTTATCCCGTTTGGGAAAGTGTTAGTTCTTTTGCACTTATTAAAGCTGCAGAGGCAGGGTTAGGTATAACCATTTTACCAGAAAACTTATTATCAGATTCGTTATTACATAATAAATTACGATTGGTTAAATTAGATGGAATAGATATGGAAAATAAAATGTTAGCAATCTTACATAAGGATAAAAATATCACACAACCTTTGAAAATAATATTAGACAATATAACCAATATACTCTAGTTTGAAAATTTGATTTTTTAACATCAATTTTTGTTAAATGGAAAAAGTGTGTACTATTCTTTGATATTGTGATATTTTAATTATCACCACTCTTTAGAATAATACACACTTTATTTTAGACATCATCTAAACTAAAATAAGACGAGAGTCTCTATTGTATATGTTTTAAATTAATAATATATTCTTTTTTACCTTTCTCAACTCTAAACTTATCATTTTTATTAGGATAAATAGTCACAACATTATCTTTATACTCTGATTCATCACATTTTATATTAAGTGGCATAATTTCAGATTCTTCACATAGATAGGTAATAGGCTTATCTTTGTTCATTACAACAACCTGTACCATACCATCACCTTTTGGAGATGATATATTTCTCCATTTATATCCTACTGTTTTATATATATCCTCTGCTGGTGTCCCAGATTTAAAAACATATATTTTATCCCATTCAGGAGTCGTTACTTCTGATAGTCTTATTTCGCTCTTACCTTTACTGATTTTATTAACTGAAGAAATGAACTCTCCAAATTTTTCATCTTCTTTATTTTTTTCAAATTTAACTAATTTACTAGTTTTGTCAACCACATTCCATTTGTCATTATTTTTCTCTAATTTAAAGTTAATCTTAGAAATACATTCCCCATGTTTACCTGGTTCAGTAACTATAACATTTTCTCCTGATTTATTTTTATAATCATGCTGCTCAATTTGAACATGATTATGTCCAGCAACTATAGCATCAATTCCATCAACTTGTTGCGCTAAGTCTTGTATTCTATTTCCTGGGTTTCTAGGTTTTTTGGGTTTTTCGCCTGTATGTGCAACCGCTACTATGATGTCAGGTTTCTCTTTTTTCATTATACCAACCCATTTTTTAGCATCCTCTACCAAATCATTCATATACAATTCACCATTATATCCTTCTTGGTCTTTTAACTCTAATGATTTAGAATCTACAAGCCCTCCATCTTTCCATTGTTTTCTCTCTCCAACTTCTTTTATAGTAAGCCCTAAAATTCCAAGTTTTACATTTCCTTCAGGTGTATTAATGTTTTTTATTATGTATGGTTTTGTATAATTTTCCCCATTTTTCTTATAAGTATTTGCTGATAATATATTTATTTTTTGTTTTTCAAAATCAGATATCATATTATCTAAATAGAATTTATTATTAGCTATGAATTCATGATTTCCAAGAACTGCAACATCATAACCTACTTCTTTCATATCTCTTGCAAGAGGTGCCTCAATATAACTCTCAGTGTTATTGTCACTGTTTTTATATCTAGCACTAAAATAATCATCCATACTGCTACCTAATACCTGTCCACTATCAAAAAAATCTCCAGCATCTACCAAAGTTATATTTTTATCTTTTTCTCTTTCTTCTTTTACATAAGAAGTTAATTCATAAGGTATAACACCATGTAAATCAGTAGTCGCTAACACATTTATTTCTGTTGTTTTCTTTGAGGCACACCCAGACATCAGTGCTGCAAATAGAAAAGTAACTACTATAATTATTTTATTTTTCATAATCCCTCCATCTTCTAAAATATTCATTTTAATATATTAACTACCAAATTATTCTATAGTATTAATATTAATACATTATGTACAGAAAGCATATTTATTTTCATATACATAAAATGTTAAAAATTAAAAAACTAGATAACTTAATCTCTAGTCTTTTTTATCTTATCTTACTTAATACTATTTTCAACATTATCTGACCTTTGCTAATAAGTATAATTTATATGCTTATTACTGTCAAGTTTACCTCATCTCCTCTACAATATATCCCAAAGTTACCTAATTTCTCTCTACTTAATTTATTAACTACTTCTATTTGCTTCAATTTATACCATCTTCTTAATTTAATAATAGAAGCTTTTTAATAGAAAAACTACAGGCAAAATTTATCATAATCAATACATCTGGTCTGTTTTTTGAAGTAAAATAACATTCATATGCATAAATTTATTCAATTTTCAAATAATCATGTTGAATAATAAGTAATTCTGTTGTATTATTGTAGTTGTAGAATAAAACTAAATCGGCAAAACTAGAGAAATTTAGTGACGCAAAGCTATAGGGACTAAGACTTATAAAATCAGTTATAAGTTATGTCAGCCAGTTGCCAAAAAGATATAATCTTTTTGTTTTTCATGAAAGTTTTTTAGGGGGATAAATATATTATGTTTGGAGATAAAATGGATAGATGTACACATATATTGACTGCTTATATTGGTAGTCCATATGATTATTGTGATTTTATAGATACACAGCTAGATGATTTTATACTAGAGTACGGAGAAAATGTGGTAGAATCTTGCCTACATCAAGTGATGATATTGGTAAGTAAGTATAATTAGGTAGGTTTTGTTTTCTAGAAAGACCTTTTTAGTTTTATCTACAATTAAATAATCTTATAGTAAAAAATTTAAATATCATATGTTAGTTCTACTACAATTAAACTTGGTCAATATCGAAAAAAAATCTGGACGAGTTTATTACAAGTTAAATAATGATGAAATCGAAGAAATAATAAAATAACTTGAAAATCTATTATTTAAATAAATTTGACTAATGTAGATAAACAAGTCTAGGTGAGTTTATTATTAGATAAATTAAAAAAGCTATAAACCTTGAAATCACAAGGTTTATAGCTTTTTTATTTATTATTCCCACTCAATAGTACCTGGTGGTTTAGAAGTTATATCATAAACTACTCTATTTACTCCATCAACTTCATTTATTATTCTATTAGAAATTCTTTCTAATACATCATAAGGCATCTTATACCAGTCAGAAGTCATTCCATCAGAAGAAGTAACTGCTCTTAAACCAACTAAATAAGCATATGTTCTTTCATCTCCCATAACTCCAACAGTCTTAACATCTGGTAATGTTGCAAAAGCTTGCCATATTTCTCTATATAGACCTGCTTTTCTAAGCTCGTCCATATAAACAGCATCAGCTTCTCTTAATATATCACATTTTTCTTTAGTTACATCACCTATAACTCTTATTCCTAGACCTGGTCCTGGGAAAGGATGTCTAAATATTAATCCTTCTTCTATACCAAGCTCTAATCCTATTTTTCTAACTTCATCTTTAAATAACTCTCTTAATGGCTCTACAATTTCTTGGAAGTCTACATCTTCTGGAATTCCACCAACATTGTGATGAGACTTTATAGTAGCAGCATTTCCATGCCCACTTTCTATAACATCTGGATAGATTGTTCCCTGAACTAAGAAATCCATTTTTCCTAATTTATTTGATTCTTCTTCAAATACTCTTATAAATTCTTCACCTATTATTTTTCTCTTAGCCTCTGGCTCAGAAACGCCCTTTAACTTAGATAAGAATCTATCTTCCGCATTAACTCTTATTAAATTTATATCAAATTTCTCTCTAAATATTCTTTCTACATCATTTCCTTCATTTTTTCTAAGTAAACCATGGTCAACAAATATACAAGTTAAGTTGTCCCCAATTGCTCTATGAATAAGAACTGCAGCAACAGAAGAATCAACTCCTCCACTTAAAGCACATAAAGCTTTTTTATCACCTATTTTTTCTTTTAATTCTTTTATTTTATCTTCTATAAATGAATCTGTAGTCCAGTCACCTTTTACCTTACAAATATTGTATAAGAAATTTGTAAGTATCTTATCGCCTTCCAAACAGTGTTCTACTTCTGGATGGAATTGAACTCCATATAAGTTTTGTTCTACATTTTCCATAGCCGCTACTGGACAATCGTTAGTATTTGCAACTATATTAAATCCTTCTGGAACTTTTTCTATTAAATCCGTATGACTCATCCATACACTATTTGTAGTTATACCTTCAAATAATGATGATTTTCCATAAGTTATAGCTGTTTTTCCATATTCTTTTTCTTGTTTATTACCTTTTCTTACAACTCCGCCTAATACATGAGACATTATTTGAATCCCATAGCATATTCCAAGTATTGGAACTCCTAGTTCAAATATCTCTTTTGATATTGTTGGTGAATCTTCTAAATATGCACTATTTGGTCCACCAGTAAATATTATCCCTTTTGGATTTTTTTCTTTTATTCTTTCTATGCTTGCAGTACATGGAAGTATTTCACAATATACGTTGTTTTCTCTAACTCTTCTAGCTATCAACTGATTATATTGTCCTCCAAAATCTATTACAAGTACTAATTCATGTTTCATAAATTTACATCTCTCCTTGTATAATATAGTTTTTATATATTTATTTTAACACAATACAGTCTAAATTATATTAAATCTTTTTACACAAAAAACCTGTATAGTAACTTCCATAATTTCTAACAAAAGTGAAATTACTATACAGGCTTCCAAAATACCTTTATCTTATAGCCAACACATAGGGAGTATAACTCAGCCTACACATTTACTTAACTAGGTCTTTTGGTATAATAATTTCACTCATAGTCAAGATATTTACGGTATCTTGGTAGAGACTCTCAGACCATATTTCTGAGCATATACGAGTGAGTTTATATTTTATATATTTTTTTCTGTTTGCTTTTATTTAATAAAGCTGAGTATTAATTTATCAAAATTTATTGCTTATGTCAATAAGTTTTCACTAAATTCTTCTTTTATTCTAAAATTTATATCAGCAAACACTTTTTTTATAGGAATATCTTCATTTTTTGCTATAGTTTTACATTCATTATATTCTGGAGTAGCTTTGACTAGTTTATCTTTATAATACCCTAATTTTACTGTGACCACTCCATATTTTGTATCCAATTTTACAAATTTTCTCTCTAGAATTTCTCTATTGTATGCATTATATCGCACTCCAAAAGTACTAGTTTCTAAAAGTAATATTTTAATAAATTTTTCTAAATCTGATTTATTACATAAAATAGATACTTTTGTTGCAGGTCTATTCTTCTTCATATAGATGCTCTCTGTATAAATATCTAACGCTTTCTCATCTAATACTTTTTCATACAAATAAGAATAGATTTCTGAAGACATATCATCAATGTTTGCACTAATTTCATAAATTAACTCTTCTTTTTTTTTTCACCTAATACAGTTCTTAGCATGTTCGGCACTTCAAACTTTTTATGACCTATTCCATATCCAATTTGTTTTGGAGAAAATTCAAACTCATCTACAAACTCATCACACAAAACTTTTATGATTGCAGCTCCTGTTGGAGTTGTACATTCCCCTTTTACATTATTTAATTTAATTGGTACATCTTTTAAAATTTCCATAGTTGCAGGTGCAGGTATAGGTATAATTCCATGTTCACATTTTACAAATCCTGAACCTACAGTCACTGTACTGGCACAAACTTTGTCTACACAAAGTAAATCAACTAATATAGAAGCTCCTACTATATCTACAATTGAATCTATAGCCCCTACCTCATGAAAGTGTATCTTATCTATCGTAGTTCCATGAACTTTTGCTTCTGCTTCTCCAATTACCATAAATATTTTTTTTGCTTTAGATTTTACATTTTCATTTAGACCACTTTCATCTATAATCTCAAATATATCCACTAAATTTCTATGTGTATGCGTTTCTTTTGTAATTACTTCTACTTTTGTACCTACTATTCCATTCTCATTTTTTGAGCTGATGTTTATATTAAATTCATCGCTCATATTTAGTTTATGAATTTCCTCCAGAAAAATTTCCTTAGGTACACCTAAATTTAATAAACTTGCAAGGGTCATATCCCCTGATATACCACTTATTATATCAAAATAAAGTATTTTTTCACTCATATATGTCTCCTTAATTTTAACAATAAAAATATAATAGAAATTAGATTTTATTATGTAATTTATGTTTAATTTATATCAATATATTTATTATAATTTATTTATCATTGCTGCTAAATATCCTGCTCCAAATCCATTATCAATATTTACAACAGATATCCCAGATGCACAACTATTTAACATAGCTAGCAATGCTGCTAACCCTCCAAAATTTGCACCATATCCTACAGAAGTTGGAACAGCTATCACTGGAACATCAACCAATCCTCCAACTACACTTGCAAGTGCACCTTCCATTCCTGCAACAGCTACTATTACTCTAGCACTATCTATTTTGTGTCTTTTGTTTAAAAGCCTATGTATGCCTGCCACTCCTACATCATAGATTCTATCAACATCATTACCTAGAAATTTAGCTGTATAATATGCTTCATCTGCTACTGGTATATCAGAAGTTCCCCCTGTAGCAATCACAATTTTGCCTTTTCCTATATTCTCTATATCATGGTTTTGAATTTTAAGAATTTTAGATAATTCTTCATACTCAGCATGATTATAGATTTCTTTAATTTTTATAAATGTATCTTTTCTACATCTTGTCCCCAATATATTGGAGCCTTTTTGATTCATTTTATCAATAATTCCTAAAATATGTTCGTCACTCTTTCCTTCACAATAAATAACCTCTGGGTATCCATTTCTTAGCTCTCTATGATGGTCTATATTTGCATATCCAAGGTCTTCATATGGTAAATCTTTTAATTTATCCAATGCAACATCTATATCAATGTTCTCATTTTTAACTTCTTCAAGCAACTTTCTTAAGTCCATACTCTCGCATCCTTTTTAATTTTAATTTTTTATCTAATAACAATTATACCTCAATTAATATTTATGTAACATTACTTATACATAAAAGAACTATTCCAACTTAGAAATTAAAACTAAGTCAGAATAGTTCTTTATATTAAGATTTATGTTCTAAATTTTTTAAATTACATCATACCTGGCATTCCGCCACCCATTCCTGGCATTCCTGCATCTTCTTTCTCAGGAAGGTCAGCAACAGCAGCTTCAGTAGTTAAGAAAGTACCTGCTATTGATGCAGCATTTTGTAAAGCACTTCTACTAACTTTAGTTGGGTCAACTATACCAGCTTCTATCATATTTACATATTTTTCATTTAATGCGTCAAATCCAGTTTCTGCTTCAGAATTAACAATATTTTGTACAATTACAGCACCTTCAAGACCAGCATTTATAGCTATTTGTCTTAATGGTTCCTCTAATGCTTTTTTAACTATTTGAGCACCTAGTTTAACTTCTCCTTCTAAACTTTCAACTAGTGTACCTATTGCTGGTATAACACTAACAAAAGCAGTTCCTCCACCAGCTACTATTCCTTCTTCTACTGCTGCTCTAGTTGCATTAAGAGCATCTTCTATTCTTAACTTTCTTTCTTTTAACTCAACTTCTGTAGCAGCTCCAACTTTTATAACAGCTACTCCTCCAGCAAGCTTAGCTAATCTTTCCATTAATTTTTCTCTATCAAAATCTGAAGTAGTTTGCTCTACTTGATGTTTGATTTGAGCTACTCTATCTTCTATAGCTTTTTTATCTCCAGAACCATCTACTATCGTAGTATTTTCTTTAGTTACTTTAACAGATGAAGCTCTACCTAACATAGATAAATCAGCTTCTTTTAAATCATAACCTAATTCTTCTGATATTACTTGAGCACCTGTAAGTATTGCTATGTCTTGAAGCATTTCTTTTCTTCTATCTCCAAATCCTGGAGCTTTAACTGCTACTACATCAAATGTTCCTCTTAATTTATTAACTACTAATGTAGATAATGCTTCACCTTCTACATCTTCAGCTATTATCAATAACTTTTTACCTTGTTGAACTATTTGCTCAAGAACTGGTAATAATTCTTGTATGTTAGATATTTTTTTATCAGTAATTAATATATATGGGTCATTTAAAACTGCTTCCATCTTGTCTACATCTGTAACCATATATGCAGAAACAAATCCTCTATCAAACTGCATACCTTCAACAGCATCTAATTCAGTATTCATAGTTTGAGATTCTTCAACAGTTATAACTCCATCTTTTCCTACTATTTCCATAGCTTCTGCTATTAATTTTCCAACTTCTTCATCACCAGCAGATATAGAGGCAACTTGAGATATAGCTTCTTGTGTTTCTACTATTCTTGATTGATTTTTTAATTCTTCTACCGCTACTATTACCGCTTTTTGTATTCCTTTTCTTAATAATATTGGGTTAGCCCCTGCTGTTACATTTTTTAAACCTTCTCTTATTATAGCTTGTGCTAAAACTGTAGCAGTTGTAGTACCATCTCCAGCTACATCGTTAGTTTTTGTTGCAACTTCTTTAACTAATTGCGCACCCATATTTTCAAATCTATCTTCTAACTCTATCTCTTTTGCTATAGTTACACCATCATTAGTTATAAGTGGAGAACCGAATTTTTTATCTAATATAACATTTCTTCCTTTTGGTCCTAATGTTACTTTTACTGTATCTGCTAATTTATTTACACCAGCTTCTAAAGCTCTTCTTGTTTCCTCTGAAAATTTAATTTCTTTAGCCATTTTAAACCCCTCCTAATAAACTTATTCTATATTTATTCAATAACAGCTAATACATCACTTTGTCTTAGTATTGTATACTCTTGTCCTTCTATCTTAACTTCTGTTCCAGAATATTTTTGGAATATAACTTTATCTCCTACTGTTAATTCCATTTTTATTTCTTTTCCTTCAACTATTCCACCTGGTCCAACTTCTACAACTTCAGCTATTTGAGGTTGCTCTTTAGCTGCTCCTGGTAAAACTATTCCACTTGCAGTTTTTTCTTCTGCTTCTACTTTTTTAATTACTACTCTGTCAGCTAATGGTCTTATTTTCATTCTTTACGCCTCCTAAAATATTAAGTATAGACTAGTTCGCCTATGTTTTTAGTTATTTTTAAATTAATACTACTTTTATATGTAGATTTATATATATACTTTTTGTTTATTATCACTCTATTCAATAGAGTGCTAACAATTATTATAATATACCAATCACACATAATTTTCAATACCTTTTTTAATAATTTTTTATAATATTGGTGAAAATAATCTGGCTACAGATTCTTTGATTTTTTGTATTATACTTCTATTCTTAAATACCTCCAGATTCAGCTCTTCACAGTGACTTAAATCTTCAAAGAAATCATCTGTCATTACTCCAATAACTTCTTCATCATAGATAAATGCATTTACTTCAAAGTTAAGCATAAAACTTCTTAAATCCATATTAGCTGTACCTGCAGAAGCAATTTTATCATCTATTATTACGACTTTAGAATGTATAAACCCTTTATTATACAAATAAACCTTACCACCTGCTCTTAATATTTCTTCAAAATAGGAATAGGATGCTATATTTACTATCTTGTGGTCTGCAATCTTTGGAAATATTATTCTCACATCTACTCCACTAAGTGCAGCACTTTTTATTGCTTTTAGTAAACTCTCATCTGGAATAAAATATGGAGTTTCTATATAAACATTTTGTCTAGCTTGACATATCGCAGAAAAATAAGCATAATGAATATCTTCCCAATCACTATCTGGTCCACTTGCAACAACCTGTATCATACTTTCACCAACATTACCCACACTTGGAAAGTAATTTTTAGTCACTAAAACTTCTTTAGTTGTGTAATACCAGTCAATTAAGAATGTCATTTGAAGCATGTATACAGAAATACCTTTAATTCTGATATGAGTATCTCTCCAATACCCAAATTTATCATTTTTTCCTAAATATTCGTCTCCTATATTTATTCCACCTGTATATCCAATTATTCCATCAATAACAACAATTTTTCTATGATTTCTATAGTTCAATTTTCCTCCTATTATAGGAAATTTTGTAGGTAAAAATGCTGCTATTTCTATACCAACTTCTCTCATTTCTCGGAAAAATTTTCTATTAAACCAAAATCTCCAACATCCTACATCATCATATAAAATTCTTATTTTAACGCCTTCTTTGGCTTTCTTTATAAGTTCCTCTTTTAACACTCTACCTATATCACTATCTTTTATAATAAAGTACTCTAGATGTATATGGTCTTTTGCTTCTCTTATATCTTCTATAAGCCTTTTAAACTTTTCATTTCCATCTACAAATACATCTACTTTATTATTTTTAGTGAAGGGAAACATACCAGTCTTTAACAACATATTTATTACTCTTTTTCTGTAACTACCATCCTCTTCATCTCTTAAAAGCTTGTTTTGCTTTATAGATTCTTTTTCTAGTTCAACGATTTCTGTTATCTTTTCTAATGTATCAAAAAGTTTCTTTTCTTTTATATTGTTAGCTAGTTTTTGAGTCTTAAATAATTTTCGCTTTCTAATATTTCTACCTGATATAGCATATACAATTAAACCTATCCCTGGAAATATAATAAACATTAGTAACCATGACATGGTTTTTGCAGGATCTCTATTTTCAAGTAATATAATCACAGAAATTATGGCTCCAGCTAGATATGATATAATTAAATAGAACAGAAATATTGTTCCTATTACTCCCATAATTTCTCCCCCTTAATTCTATTTTCCTATACCAAGTTCTCTTGCATAGTAAAATAAATACTGTTGAGCAAATCCAGACATATCTCCGAATTTATCAATCCCATAAGTTCTCATTTTAGGTAAACTCATATCTTCATCTATGTAGAACTCTTGCATAACTCTCTTAACCCAAACATCAACTGGAAAAGAATCATATTTTTGCATGCCAAATAATGCAATACAATCACATACTTTAGGTCCTACTCCATTGAATTTTAAAAGTTCTTTTCTACAATCATCTGTAGTTAAATTTGTATATTCAGATACCTTATCATTATTTTCTATAACTGCCTGTGTAGTACTTTTTATGTACTTGTCTCTAAAACCTGTTTGACATGCTCTTATTTCCTCTTGAGAGGCCTTATTCAGCTCTTCTGGTGTTGGGAATGCATAGTATTCAACACCCTCATACTCACCTATGTACTTACCAAATTTTTTTGATAAATTTTCTATAGCTCTTTGTATCATAGGAATTCTATTATTAGAGGAAATTATAAATGATATAAGCATTTCCCACCCATCTTGTCTTAATATTCTTATTCCACATCCAAACTCAGTAGCTTTATTTAAATATTCATCCATATTTTTTAGCTTATTCTTTATTTCTGTATAATCAGTTCCTAAATCAAAGTAATTATACCAAATACTATTAAACTCCTCTAAATTTGTATTATTTAAATATACTTTATCATTTTCTTTTTTTACATTTAATATTCTACCCTTTGCAACACCAGTGTATGAGTCATCTTCTTGTTTATGCCATCTAAAACATTGACCACACTCAAATATATGTTTTGGATCAAAATCTGTTACCCCTTCTAGTATAACTCCATTATCCTTTTCATAAACATTCATATACCAAATCTCCTTAATATTTATATTTTTATTTTGTCCATTTATTTAAAAACTTAACTTTAATATGTGTATTTTACTTATTTTAACACAAAGATAAGTAATTTCAAAATTTATAATGTTATTATTATGTAAAATAATATTTTACTTTAAATTTTCACTTTAAATAAAAAATGAATTTCTATAAGTTTATACCCATTTAAACTTATCGAAATTCATTTTTTATTTATATTATAAATTATTAGTATCATATTATTTTAATTAATCAAATTAATATTACAAACACTATTTTTGTACTATATAAATATTTTTATTAAAACTATAGCTGATACAACTTGCACTGTACCTACAAATAAACCATATAAAGAAACTTCTTTCCCTTGTTTCACTAAATCTTTTACATTAACCTTCAAGCCAATTGCTGCTAAAGCTATTATTTCAAATTTATTACTTATTTCTTTACACAATACAGATACTTCTTTTGGTATAATGTTCATTGAGAAAAGTGCACAAGTTATAAAAAATCCAATTACATACCATGGTATATTTACTTTTTTCTTTTTTATCTCGTCCTTTTCTTCTTCAAATATTTCACTATTAGACTGATTTTTCATATGCCCAAATACTAATACAACAACAACTAAAAATATCACTCTTACTATTTTAAAAATAGTTGCCAAATCTTTTACATTTTCTCCAACCATTGCTCCACTTGCTACAACTTGACCAATTGATTGTAAAGTCCCACCTATCATTGCTGATGTTTTTACAAGTTCATGGCTATATAAAAGTTGAGCTATTATTGGAAGTAAAAACATAAGAAATATACCAGTAACATTTACAATAGTTATTGCAATTCCCTTCTCTTTGTCTGTAGCACCAACTACTGGAACTGTTGCTCCTATAGCAGAAGAACCACATACTGCGTTTCCGCTTGCCATTAAAAATCTAAAATTTTCTTCAAAACCTAACTTTTTGCCTATATAAAGTGCTGCTATTATTGTTATTGTCATTTGTAATATTATAAATAAAATTCCTGAAACTTTTAAGTCTATTAAGGCAGATACACTGAGTGTTGCTCCTAATAGTACTATTGAATATGATAGTAAATCTGTCTCTGAAAATTTATAGCCTTTTTGAAACACCTTTTGATTTAAGAATAAATTTCCTACAAACATGCCTAAAAATATAGAAATTGATGCTGCTCCTACCTTAGGAATTAGAGTAGAAATAAATATACTCATGTAGCCCACTAGTACTGATACAATCAGTCCAGGTAATATTTCTTTTATAGTTTTTGATGTCAAATTACTTTTATTCTTTAACATAATATACCTACCTTATAATTAATATAGTTTTCTTTACAATAATAGTATATAATTGTAATAACCATAAGTAAAATAAATATATAATATCGTAATGATTAATATTTTTGATGATTATTACATGTAGTATAATTATTTGTAGAAAGCATATAAAAAATGTAAAATTTCATTAAGTAAAGGAGATATAAAATTGTTTGAGGAATTAAAAACATTTGTGGCTGTAGTTGAATATAAAAATTTTACTAAAGCTGGTGAATACTTAAACTTATCACAGCCAAGTGTAAGTAAACACATTAAAAATCTAGAAAACTACTTTAAAGTTGTACTTATAAACAGGTCTATTAAGCAAAAGACTATTTTTATAACAGAAAGTGGACAAATATTATATAAAAGGGCTAAAGAAATATTAAATCTTTTAAATATTACTTATCATGATGTAAGCCAAGTTTCAGATGTTATAACTGGACGCTTAAAAATTGGTGCTAGTTTAACCATTGGAGAGTATATTCTACCTAATTTCTTAGCATTATTTTCACAAAAGTATCCTGACATAGATGTAGAAATTTTCATAGAAAATACATCAATTGTATCTTCTCATGTTAAGGATTACATTTTAGATATTGGACTTATTGAAGGCACTTGTTCTTCTCCTACATTTATTCAAGAATATTTTTTTGAAGATAAGATGGTTTTAGCACTTCCATATAATAGCCCTTTGTTAAAAGACTTTAGCTTTGACAAGCTACAAGACCAGAAGTGGATAGTAAGAGAAGATGGCTCTGGTACTAGAGATTATTTAGATATGTTTTTAAGTGTTAAAGAGATTATTCCAAAAAGTATGATGGTTTTTGGAAGTAACTATGCTGTCAAAGAATCTGTTAGAAATAATTTAGGAATTACAATAGTTTCTAATCTAGTTACAAGCTTACCTGTTTTAAATAATGAACTGTCTGTCATAGAGCTTGGAAGCAACTACAACAGACATTTCTCATATATACATCCAAAAGATATAACTTTATCAAAAGCAGCAAATATTTTTATTGATGAGTTAAAGGTATTTAGCAATTTAAACAGTTTATAATATTAATAGAATTTAAAATCAATTCTTATCAAAGTTTTGTATAAATAATCTTTAAAATCTACTTTCAATTACTTTTATCATGTAAAAAAAAGTCTGATTTATAGGGGTAGATATGTTATATTTCTTTCCAAGTTCACAAATATTTTTAGAAAACATATCTACTTCTGTAAGTCTATGAGCTTCTACATCTTGGAGCATTGATGTTCTTCCTTCTTTTGAATGTTCTAATATTCTATGTAACGAATTTTCTACATCATCTTCTGTAAGATGTATGCCTTTTGCTTGAGCTATATCAACTACTTCTCTCATTGCAGACTTTGCTAATTCCCTTAGATGCTCAGAGCTTTGAAATACCCCATAAGATGCACCTAGTATAGCTGACGTTTGATTTACACCTATATTAACCATGTATTTCCACCATATATCTCGTTGAATATCTTTTGATAGAATATATTCTATATTTACACTATCAAATACCTCAGTTATTATATTAGTTTTTCTATCTTCATTATTATCTTTGTTTCCAAATACAATGATTCCATTAGTAGTATGTATAATATTATTATTAATTTTCTTAGCATCTATATTGGTAACATATGAGTATACCATTTTTTCAATTCCAAATCTTTCTCCTATTATCTCTTCACTATCAACTCCATTTAATAAAGACATTATCACTGTATTTTTTCCAACTAATCCGTCTAATTCTCTTATATTTTCTCTCAAATTATTATATTTTAAGCCTATAATTATAAAATCAGCCTCTTGTTTATACTCATCCTTAGTTACATAATCAAAATCATACCTTTTCCCATTTATTATAAATCCATCTTCTAAATATCTTTTCTTTCTTTCCTTGTCACAAAGAATTTTAAAATCATACTTGGAATTTAAAAATTGTTCTGCAAAAGTAGCCCCTACAGCTCCTACTCCAAAAAATATAACCTTTTTCTGAGTTTCATTCAATTGATTTTTCATACTTATCCCTCCTCAATATATATAATAATTTTTTTATCTTATACTTATATTGTACTGCTACTAGCTCCTATTTTGTAAATATTTTTTTAACAAAAAAACAGTTAGCCTTAGTTTATAAGGCTAACTGTTTTTTCTTTAATCTATATCTCACATTAATAGTTTTTACTCTAAAAAATTTATATTTTCTAAGTACCACTAAAATTAATCAAGTTATTTGTTACATTCCTAATTCTTTAAATTCTCTACTTCCAGGTTTAACAACTGGTAATTTTCCTTCTTTACATAGAGGACATTCATCAGATTCATAAACTTGTATATCAAGTTTTATAGCACTATATATAGGCATACCTATATCATGATTAGTTCTGTCTGCTATACATGCAACACCTATAACTTCTCCACCTAATGCTTCCAATACTCTTTTTGTCTCTATAGTTGATTTACCAGTAGTTACAACATCTTCAGCAATTATTATTTTTGCACCTTTTTTAACTTCAAATCCTCTTCTTAATTCCATTGTATTGTCTTTTCTCTCAGTGAATACAGCTTCTTTCCCTAACTGTCTTCCTAATTCGTAAGAAACTATTACTCCACCCATTGCTGGCCCTACTACTAAGTCTATATCTAAATCTTTTATTTGTTCAACAACTGTACTTAATACTTGAGCAGCATACTCTGGAAATCTTAATACTTTTGCACATTGTACATATCTATTACTATGCTTTCCTGAAGATAATAGAAAATGTCCTTCTAATAATGCATCACTTTTCTTTAATATATCTACTACATCTACTTTACTCATATTATTTTTCCTCCATATTAATATTATAAAATTATTGTTTACTTAATCTATATTTTTTATTTTTAAAATACTATTTATACTACCTTATATAATTCCTTTTATTTCTTCTAAACTCTTTATTCCTTCTTTTTCCATAAATTTATTAATTCCATCTATTATTTCAAGACCAATTTTAGGATTCATAAAGTTTGCAGTTCCAACTTGAATACAAGTAGCACCTGCCATTATAAATTCTATAGCATCTGTAGCTTTAGTTATTCCGCCCATTCCCATTACAGGTATATTTACATTTTTACACACTTCATGTACCATTCTTAAAGCTATAGGTTTTATAGCTGGACCAGATAACCCAGCATAGACATTTTCAAATACTGGTCTTCTATTTTTTATATCAATTGCCATTGCTTTAAAAGTATTAACTAGAGATACCCCGTCAGCACCCTCTTCTTCACAAACTTTTGCCATTCCTACAATGTCTTCTGCATTAGGTGATAGTTTTATTACTAAAGGTAGTTTCGTTATGTTTCTTACCTCTCGAACGACTTCCCTTGCCACTTCATTTTTTATACCAAAAGCCATGCCTCCAGCTTTAACATTTGGACAAGATATATTTAATTCAATAATATCTATAGGTTTGTCATTTAACATTTGAACACCTAATAAGTAGTCTTCTAATGTACCACCTCCAACATTAGCGATTCTAACTAAATCTAATTCGCTAAAGAAAGGCAATTCATTATCTATAAATCCTTGAACTCCAGGATTTTCAAGCCCAACGCTATTCATCATCCCAGATGGTGTTTCATGAACTCTCATACCATTGTTACCAGGTTTTTTATTTAAAGTAAGTCCTTTACTGCTTATACCACCAAGTTTTTGTATATCATAAATGTCGTTATATTCTCTTCCAAATCCAAAAGTTCCAGACGCCATTATTACTGGATTTTTAAATTCTATACTTCCAAATTTTACATTTAAATTAGCCATTAAAAATCACGTCCTCTCCCCAGAACACTGGGCCATCTTTACAAGTCTTTTTATTTCCTTCATTAGTTTTACATGTACATACTAAACAAGCACCGACTCCACATGCCATATGGTTTTCAAGAGACACCATAATTCTTGTTTTAGTACCTTCTACCATCTTAACTAATTTTTCCATCATTGGAGTTGGACCACATGTTAATATGTAATCGTATTTCTCCACATCAATTATATCTGTTACAAAAGTATTACCTACTGTTGTATGGACTTCATTACACACTTGCTTATATTCATCTTCTAATATAACATCTTCTCTAAATCCAAGATATGCGTCACAGTTTTTTATGTTTTTAGCAACTAAGTATAGTGGCGCTACACCGATTCCGCCTCCTACTAGAGCTACTTTTCCATCAACCTTAGTATATCCATTACCATAAGGTCCTTCTAACTTTATAGTATCATTTACTTTTAGGTTACTTAAAATTTGAGTTCCTTCTCCTACTACTTTATAAAGAAAAGTTATTCCTTCTTCATCTATATCATGTATACTTATAGGTCTTGAAAGTACTGGATAAGTGTCCCATGCTCTTAGCATATAAAATTGTCCCATTCTACCTTCAAAATTACCTTTTATTTTCATTCTATACATATCTTCGCCTATGTATATATTTTCCAGAATTTTATACATCCCAAAATCTCCTTTACTTTACTATTATATGAGGGCTATTAATCTTCATTTATACCTAAAAGTTTTATTATCAAAGCCATTCTAACATACATACCATATTTAGCTTGTTTAAAATATACAGCTCTATCATCATCATCTACATCTATATCTATTTCATTTACTCTTGGTAATGGATGCATTACCAGCATGTCTTTAGATGCTTTTTCTAATTTAGCTTTATTTAAGATATAATAGTTTTTAAGTCTTTCATATTCTGATTTATCTTCAAATCTTTCTTGTTGAACTCTAGTCATATATAAAACATCCAAGCTTCCTATAACATCATCTAAATTATTAGTTTCATAGTATGCATGTCCTTTTATAGCTTCTTTTATATAATCTGGCATTTTCAATTCTTCAGGCGCTATAAATACAAACTTTGTATTTTTGTATCTGGCCATAGCCTTAACCAAAGAATGCACAGTTCTTCCATATTTTAAATCACCACATAATCCTATCGTATGGTTTTCTAAAGTTCCTTTTAATGATTTTATAGTAAGTAAATCTGTAAGTGTTTGGGTTGGATGTTGATTTCCGCCATCTCCTGCATTGATAAATGGCACTTCCGTAAATCTAGCAGCCTCTGACGCTGCCCCTGATTGAGGATGTCTCATAGCTATTATATCAACATAACTAGATACTATTCTCATTGTATCACCTAAAGTTTCACCTTTTGATGCAGAGGATGAGTTTGGCTCTGAAAAACCTACAACACGACCTCCTAGCCTGTTCATTGCAGATTCAAAGCTTAATCTTGTTCTTGTTGATGGTTCATAAAATAATGTAGCTAATAGTTTGCCTTCACATATACGAGAATATTTTGACGGATTGTCAATTATTTTTTGAGCTAATTCTAATATTTCATCTATTTCTTCTATTGAAAAGTCTTCTGGTTGGATTAAATTTCTTGATTTTAACATCTTTCGTCCTCCTTTTTTAGCCTCTCTGAACTAAAATTAAAAGTATTTTTGTACTGTTAGTAGCTTACCACCTTTGCCTTATCCTGTCAAGGGATTGCACAAATAATCATTATATGGAAAGACTACTATTTAATAGTAATATTAACTTGAATATTGGTTAAATGTAAATCCATACAAAAACGCTCTATATTACATTTAAAATATAATCATTTTTTGTTTCCTGATTAAATTAAATATAATATAGAGCGTTTATACTTATGTATTTATCAATTTGTCAAATTACAAAGTGACTATAATATTCTTTTTGCTGTAACAAATCTTGCTGTATAGTATGCTGAATTTATACTAGTTACACGAACCGTTTTTCCTGTTGATGGTGAATGTATCATATTACCTCCACCTACATATATACCAACATGACTAACAGAACCAGAACCATTAGTTGTGAAGAATACTAAGTCTCCTGGCTGTAAATTTGCTTTGCTTACAGTTTGTCCATAATTAGATTGTGCTTTAGATGTTCTTGGTATTTTCTTGCCTACTGCATTTTTATATACATATTGTGTAAATCCAGAACAGTCAAAAGTATTTGGTCCTTCTGCTCCCCAAACATATGGGCAACCTTGTTTAGAATATGCCAAATTAAGTACAGCTTGAACTGCATTAGAGTTAGCTGTTGGCACATTTGTATTATTATTTTGTTGATTATTATCTGTAGAATTTCCATTTTGATTAATACTTGGGTTTACTTCTGGTTCTTCTATTACTGGAGCTTTATCTGATATATAAGATGTTTTTACATATCCTTCTGTTTCTCCATCTTTAACTTTTAACCACTCACCATTTTCTTCCAACACCAATAAAGAGCTTCCTTTTTCTAGCTCCTCAATTACTTCTGAACTTTCGCTCTTATCTTTTCTTAAGTTTACCTTATCAGCGTTAGTATATCCTACACCTTCAGATATATCTACATATCTAGTAGCTAACCAACCTTCACCATCTTCAACTTTAACCTTAACCCATTCCCCTTGAATTCCTAGAACAGTAAATTCATCACCAGAATAAGCTATATTTTGAACTTGACCTTCTTCTCTTATCTTTATAGCTACTCCATCTTTTATCTTTGCAACTTTATATTTTACTTCTTTATATTCACCTAAATTTAATTCAGTATTTGTTTTATCATCCTTATTTTGAGATGAATCATTTACTTCATCCGCATTTACAATTGAACTTACTGATAATGCCATAACTGATGCAAATACTGGTATTAATATCTTTTTCTTCACGATAAACCTCCTAAAATTTTCCCATAATTATCTTATGATTCTATTTTGTAGGTGAAGTGTACCTAAGGATAAAATACTAATACACAATACATTAATAAAAGCTCTATCTGTAACTTTTTTGTAAACCACTTTATATAACTTTTATAGTATCATTATATTAATAAAATAAATAACTTAGTTTATCCAATATGTCACCTAAATATACATTATTTACTTAATTATATAATACGAGTCTGTAAAAGTAAAGAATTTTGTACCTTTAGAGACCAAAGTACGCATAAATATTGTTTTATGTGTTTTTTTATGCGTTTTCATGTGGCGTATATTTTTTGAGTGAATTACTATAAAGTTAGTCATTTTGTGATTTTTTTAACTTTGAATAAAAAACTCTTCTATGCTTATTCTTAAGTAGTAATTACTCTAAATTAATCAGCCGAAAATTCAGGAGCTAATTTATTATAATAATCTACGTCAATCATTGCTATTACCTCACAACCTTTGGGTGTAATGCCTAATCGTTTACATTTTTCTTCATATTTCTTTCTCATATATTCAGGAACATCTACATATGTAAAAGATATGTATGAGAATATAGCTCTAGAAGTAATCTTTTCATTCTCAGTATTTTTAGGTAATATATCAAAATTACTGATACTAGTTGAATTAACTTTCAAAAAGTGATAGAAGATAATAAGCATAAAATTAGTGCCATCAATATACAATTCTTATACTTTTCATTAAATATATTCTTTACTCTATTTTTAATATCAAATTGTTTATGTATACTAGCTATAAATTTATTTGAAGTATTTGAGCTTTTTGTCATTACATTTATAATCGTCAAAGCGTAGTCCTTTTTCCTCTTAAGTTTCTATTTTTTAAAACACGTTCATCACAATAAAATTCACAATCTAAATCTATATGTTTATCCATTATATATACAAATGGATTAAACCAATATACTATTTGTTAAAATAAGATTATATATTTTAAATAAATGTCCCTACTCTTAAAATGCATACGTTCATGCCTAAAAATCCAACCTAATTCTTTTAGTTTATAACCATGTGGTGGCAAAAGTAACATGAATTAAGGAAGTCTAGAGTCTCAACTTTATAGGATAAATCACTCATTAAATTTTTAAGTTTTATATATTTAAATATAGTGCAAGTTGAATATGCCACCACAGTTATAATCCAAGTTTACAATATGATGCTATTACTTATAGTTTAAACAATATTTTCTTAATCACTTTGATAGACTGTCATAATACCTCACACCAACACCTATTGGATCAGAGTCTTTAGGAATCAAACCCAGTTCTTCACAATTTCTTTTATGTGCCTCTCTAACATTTTTAGGAGCATCTGCATATGTAAATTCTATCGTTGTGACAGTTATGCTATTAATAATATGGGCATCTTCCATGTCTTTAGGCAATACATTAAAATTAATCATACTAGTTGAATTTACCTTCAAAAAAGTAATAGAAGATAATAAACATAGAGTTAATGCCATTAATATACCATTCTTATACTTTTCATTAAACATATTCTTTACTCTCTTTCTAATATCAGATTGCTTATGTAGACCAGCTATAAATTTATTTGAAGTATTTGTTCCTTTTCTCATTGCATTTATAATCGTCAAAGCGTAGTCCTTTTTTTCCTCTGAGTTTCTATTTTTTAAAACACGCTCATCACAATAAAGTTCACAATCTAAATCTATGTGTTTATCCATTATATATACAAATGGATTAAACCAATATACTATTTTTAAAAACAAGATTACATATTTTAAATAAAGGTCCCTACTCTTAAAATGCATAAGTTCATGCCTAAAAATCCAATCTAATTCTTTTAATTTATAATCATGTGGTGGCAAAAGCACACATGAATTAAAGAATGCTGGAGTCTCTACTTCATATGAGTACTTGAGCTTTATATTTTTTGTTATATCAAATTCTTTCAATATACTTTTATAAAGATTTACTATCTCTTCATCATCAACTTCATAGGATAAATCACCTATTAAGTTTTTAAGTTTTACATATTTGAATATAGTATAAATTAAATATATAACTACAGATATAGTCCAAAGGCATACTAAAACACTACTAATTATAGTTGAAATATTATTAAATCCTTCTAAATTTATGTTATTGATATTAATATCTTTTTTACTTCTCAATATATTTATTGTAAAAGTATAATATGTAAATGGTAAAAATAATTTGATAACAATTATCATCCATATATAGTAATTAAATTTTTTGCTAAATTTTTTAAATATATTTTTCTTGAAAATTAATATCAGAAGAATACTTAAACTGCTCACTATAACAGTTCTAAAAATCCCATTTAGAATAAAGTTAGACATATATTTTTCCCCTATCTTATTTAATAGTGTTTTATAGTTAATTTTAATTAGTTCTTAATACCTTCATATCATATTTATTACTTAAAATATATATTTTCTGTAATAAATAACTATGTTTTATTGTCTTATATTATAGTTATTTTAAGGCATGATTTATGAAATATCCTTATACTTAATTATAGCTTAGTAATGATTACTGTGCATTAAACATCATTAATTTAATATCTATAAATTTGACAGTTAGAAATATACAAAGTCGAAGCTATAATTAAGATTTGATAGTCTAAATATAAAAATTTCATAATATTAACTTTAAGATTAAGTCTAACATTATTTTTTTATATCCATGCAATCTTTAAAAAATCTAGGCATCATTTCTATTGGATCTGAATCTTTTGGAATTATCCCAATTGCTCTACAATTTTCTTCATGTTCTCTCCTAAATTTTTTAGGTGCATCTGCATATGTAAAATCTATTGTTACAAATACATCTTCTTTTCTTCCTTCAAATGTATATCTTGAGCTCTCTAAGAAATCATTTTCTTCAATAAGACTGGTTGACTGAACCTCCCATGACTAAAGTCACAGGGTTCCTGCTTCATAGAATTTTGCATACTAAAATATGTCTTACCAATTCTCCACAGGCTATCCCCGTAGTTCCTACGGTTCTTACATACGTTATCTATTTTAAACGGTTATTAGTCTTAATCCTTCTTTTAGTATATTTATACTTGCATTTATATCTCTATCGTGAGTTGCATTACAACAAGGACAAACCCATTCTCTTATACTTAAATTCTTCATTTCCTCGTTTTTGTACCCACATTTATTACATATTTGCGAACTTGAAAAGAATTTACCTACTTTTACAATTTGTCTACCATACCAATTAGCCTTGTATTCTAATTGATGAATAAATTCTGACCATGACACATCAGAAATAGAAAGAGATAATTTACGATTTCTAGTCATATTCTTTACTTGTAAATCTTCTATGC
>NZ_AVHW01000020.1 GCF_000449425.2 Clostridioides difficile CD160 | reverse complement strand
TTTTTGAGGTTGTCGTTCACATAAGTTCGCTACTACCTATGCAGTTCTCTTATGAACTTCTTACATTTCATGAAGCACAGACTATATCTTATCCTTCGCTTATCGTTAAGGTCTACCCACTTCCACTACCAATAGCTTGTAGTGTACTTCCCTCAGGAGGAATAGTCGTTGAAGTTTCTCCTACTTAGGAGCTTACCTGCTGATTGCCCATTTTAAAGTACTTAGGGTTTAACCTTATACCATCTAACCAATTTTTTCTACTTTCGTAACTTTCACACTTAGGTTTATTTCATCCTTATGTTTTAGTTTGGTTAGCTTTAGGGGTTTCCAGCAATTCAAGTAGTGTTGGATAGGTTATATCCTATCTCCACATATAAGTTTCCCTATATGCTGACTATTTTAGCTACTAACTCACGACTTAAAGTCACGAGTATGCGTAGCTATTTTTTAATCAAATTTTAAAAATGTAATAGAAGACAACAGGCTTATAATTAAGGCTATTAAAATACCATTTTTATATTTTTCATTAAACATATTTGTTATTCTTTTTCTAATATCAGATTGTTTATTTAGACCAGCTACAAATTTATTTGAAAAATTTGTACCTCTCTTCATTGAATTTATAATGGTTAAAGCGTATTCTTGTTTTTGCTGTACATTGCAATTTTTTAAAACTCTTTCGTCACAATAAAGTTCACAATCTAAATCTATTGCTTTATCCATCATATATACAAATGGATTAAATCAATATACTATTTTTAAAAATAGTACTATATATTTTAAATAAAGGTCTTTACTTTTAAAATGCATTAGCTCATGTCTAAAAATCCAATCTAACTCTTCTAATTTATAATCATGCGGTGGTAAAAGTACACATGAATTAAAAAATGCTGGTGTTTCAACTTCATAAGAATACTTAAGTTTTATTTCCTTAGATATATTGAATTCTTTTAACAAACTTGTGTAAAGGCTTATTATTTCTTTGTCATCAACTTCATAAGATAAATCATTTACTAAATTTTTAAGTTTTATATACTTCAAAACAGTATAAACTAAATATATTATTACGGTAAAAATCCAAATATACAATAAAATACTATTACTTGAAGTTGATACTTCATTAAAATACTCCAAATTAATATTATCAATATTTATATTTTCTTTACTTCTAAAAATATTTAAAGTAAGAGTATAGTATGTAAAAGGTAATAACAATTTAATAACTACTATTATCCATATATAATAGTTAAATTTTTTACTAAATCTTTTAAAAAAGCTTTTCTTAAAAGCTAATATTAAAAGAATACATAAACTACTTACTATAAGAGTTCTAAAAATTCCATTTAAAATTAAATCAACCATTAATTCTCACCCATCTTACTTATAGCACTTTAATTTTTATATTACATAATTTATAAATTAAAACAAAAAATGACCCATATTATCTGAGCCACATAATTTAAGGGCTGTACTATGTACAGCCCCTTTATATCTTAAATAATTATATCCTATTATTTATTAAGAGTAAATCCTAGTACCATCCTCTTAATTTCATAGCTTCAGCAACTTTCTTAATTGAATGCATGTAAGCAGCTTCTCTCATTGTAACATTGTACTCTTCTTTGATTTTCCAAATAGATTCAAATGCTTTAACCATAGCTACTTCTTCTTTTTGCTCTACTTCTTCTTCTGACCAGTAGTATCCATATAAGTTTTGTACCCACTCGAAGTAAGAAACTGTAACTCCACCAGCATTAGTTAATATATCTGGAGTAAGAACTATTCCTCTTTCAGCAAATACTTCATCAGCTTCTGGAGTAGTTGGTCCATTAGCAGCCTCACAAACTAATTTAGCTTTTATAGATTCAGCAACTTCTTTAGTTATAGAGTTTTCTAATGCAGCTGGTATTACTATATCAACATCTGAAGCCCAGAACTCTTCTAAAGATATTCTCTTAGCTCCTGGGAAGTTTAATAAGTTACCATGCTCTTTCATGTGGTCTAACATAGCTTGACCATCTAAACCATTTTCATTGTATATAGCATAAGAACCTTCTGATTTGCACCATTCAGCCATAGCTACAACAGTACCACCAAGTTTTTCACAGTTAAGAACTGTGTAAGAACCAACGTTTCCTATACCTTGAATAGCTAACTTAGCTTTTTTCATATCTATTCCTAATTTAGCAGCAGCTTCTCTTGCAGTAACAGCAACACCAAATCCAGTAGCAGCTGTTCTTCCTAAAGAACCACCAAATTCAACTGGCTTACCAGTTAAAACACCTATAGCACTTTGTCCAGTTAATTTATTGTACTCATCAACCATCCAAGACATTATTTGTCCATTAGTGTTTACGTCTGGTGCAGGAACGTCAACTTTCTCACCTATTAATTTATATATTCCATCTATGTATCCTCTACTTAATCTTTCTAATTCACCTTGAGATAAAGTTGATGGATCTACTATTATTCCACCTTTCCCTCCACCATATGGTATACCTGTTACAGAACATTTGAAAGTCATCCATATAGATAAAGCTTTTACTTCGTCTCTTGAAACATTTTGATGGAATCTTATTCCACCTTTTGTTGGCCCTACTGCATCATTATGTTGTGATCTAAATCCTTTAAAAGTTTTTATAGAACCATCATCCATTTTAACTGGAATTGAAACTTCTATAACTCTCATAGGTTCTTTTAATAATTCATAAACTGCTGGTTCCATACCTAATTTATCACATGCATTTTTTACTTGAGATTGCGCCATCTCGAAGACATTTACATCTTTTCCTGACATTTGAAAGCCCCCTTATAAATACGTTATAATTATGTATACTCCATTTAGAAAAAACCATTTCCTAAATTTACAGTTTAATTATAGCACACTTTATTGCAAATTAGTATATCATTTTTTCAGTTTATTTTTTAACATGGGAGGAAGTTTATTTTTTTAATTTTATGAATGTTAATATCTATTTTTTGTACATTAACTAAAGTCATTTTCTCAATAGACTTTTTTATTATCTGTTGCATACTTTCAATTTTTTTTATAACTTCTAAATCATTGATATTTATACTTACAAAAATATTCATAAAATTATTGCAATTCTCTATATTGATTTTATTTATTCTATCAATGCTTCCAAAGTTGTACACTTCATATTCAATAATCTGTTTAATTACTTCTTCACTAATATAAAATTTTCCGATATAGCTAAAAGTTGGTCTTATTATTGTTTTTTCCAAAACTACCATATTCCTATTATTTCCTTTTCTAAAAAGTCTCTTTAATGGATTTATACTAAGGCCACTTGCCATACTTTTTATTTCAACTGCTGGAACAGGAATTACATGATTTCCTTCTTTTCTAGATTGTTTTGCTATTTCTATTTCATATTTAGTACTTATCTCTTGGATATTCACAAATTTATAAACTCTTCCAATTGATAATCTATCTACAACCTGATTAACCATTTTTTTTGATGTTCCAATAATAAGAATTCTTCTTATATTTTCTTTTTTAATTGTCTCCCTAACTTCTTTCCTATGTTCCAAATTATAAAAAATAGCCCTTTTAACTGCTTCTATGGTAGTACTTGCTTGTTTGGCTGATATTCCAGCTAAAACCTTGTTTTTATATATTAAAATTCCATCATCAATTATATAATCTATATCATTTTCATATGCAAACTCTAAAGCCTTAAAACTCTTTCCTGTACCACTTGACCCAACCAAAGCATATACTTCCATTTCACATCTCCTTCATAAGATAGCTTAAATCTATTTACTACAAAATTTTATTACACTTTATTGATTAAAATTATTATATCATTAACAGTTGAATATTATATCCAATATGAAATTTTATAAGCAAAAAATATACTACAATATGAAATTCTTTTACAAAAGATAAATTTCCTTCAAATAGAAAATTTACTGAAAAAAATTTTACTTTTTTAAAAAAAGGAATATAATATACTTTAAGCAAGGAAAACTTACTGGATTTACATTAGAAGGAGCTGGTAATATGAATATTACAAAAAATTTTTTAAGAGACTATTTAGAAAGATTTGGCGAAACACCATTTCTAGTTAGGCTTAAAGACGGAGAAGAATTTCTAATTGGAGATGGCTCTCCTCAGTTTAAAGTTATTGTAAATAATGATATTAGCAAATCTGAATTACTAAAAAGTACATCTTTAGCACTTGGAGAAGCCTACATAAATAGAGATATCGAAGTTGAAGGAGATTTATTCTTAACTTTGAATCTGCTTTTGAAACAAATAGACAAATTCAATATTGATAATTCAGCTGTAAAACATCTATTACACTCATCAAATTCTATTAGACATCAAAAAAAAGAAATACATGCTCACTATGATATTGGCAATGATTTTTATAGCTTATGGTTAGACAAAACTCTTAGTTATTCTTGTGCATACTTTAGAAATGATAATGATACTCTTTACGAGGCTCAAGTCAATAAAGTTCACCACATATTAACTAAACTAAATTTAGAAGAAGGTATGAGTCTTCTTGACATTGGTTGTGGTTGGGGATTCCTATTAATAGAAGCAGCAAAAAAATATAAGATTCATGGCGTTGGAATTACACTCAGTGAAGAACAATATAAAGAATTTAATAAAAGAATCCAAGAAGAGAATCTTCAAGATTATCTCGAAGTAAAACTTATGGATTATAGGGAGCTTAAAAACTCAGACCTTATGTTTGATAGAGTTGTAAGTGTTGGTATGCTTGAACATGTTGGTAGAGAAAACTATGAACTTTTTATTAAAAATGTAAATGCTGTCTTAAAGGATGGAGGATTATTTTTACTTCACTATATAAGTGGTCTTAAAGAATCTTATGGAGACCCTTGGATAAAAAAATACATTTTCCCAGGAGGGGTTATTCCTAGTCTAAGAGAAATGATACATATTTGTAGCGACTACAAATATCATACTATAGATGTAGAAAGTCTAAGATTGCATTATGTAAAAACCTTATTACATTGGCAAAAAAATTTCTATGAAAATCTGCCAAAGATTAAAGAAATGTTTGATGATAAGTTTATAAGAATGTGGGACTTGTACCTTTGTTCTTGTGCTGCTGCTTTCAATACTGGTATTATAGATATACATCAGATACTCTTAACTAAAGGTATAAAAAATGATTTACCTCTTACTAGAGAATATATGTATTCTCATTCAAAATAATAGTTTTATAAACTGTAATATAGTTTAAACTTAAGTATAAAAATAGAGCTATTCCTAAATAAGATTTCTTATTTTAGAATAGCTCTATTAATTGATTTTTATATCGTAAACATTACTCTACTATAGCTTTATACGCTATAACAAAATTCTCCATTTTCTTTTATATTAAAAAAGTCTGCATAGCATACATCAAATATTCTATTTTCTAAATCAGATATTTCAACTTTGTTTTTTATCAAATAAGTTAATACTCCTACATATGAAATATCTCCTTGTATAACAGCTCCATAAATTACATTGTCTTTAAAAACAAATTTTTTATAATCATCAATTCCATCTCTAATTAATACTTTATAACTATCATCTAAAGGTGTATTCATACCTATAGAAATAGTTGGTATATCCATGAAATTCATACTATTTTTAAAAGCAAATTCGTCTTCTATCTTTTTATCTTTTCCAACCATATTATACGCAGCTACAATTCCTTGCTTTACTGCTAAAGGCCAAATAGCATTTTTGCCAACAACATCTCCTGCTGCATATATATCTTTTTGTGTTGTTTGGCACATATCATCTATTATTATACCTCTATCATATTCTATTCCTGTTCCATCTAAAAAATCGGCATTCGGTTTAACACCTGTAGCCACAATTACCATATCTGCATCAAGAATATCTCCATTTGAAAACGCAACACCTTTAACATTTTTACTATCATTTAAGACAATTTCTTGAATTGATGCACTTGGGTAAAATTTTACACCCTTTTCTTTAAATTTATTTTCATATACTGATGCTGTATATTCATCTAATTGTCTATCTAGAATGTATTTTTCCATAAACGCTACAGAAATATTTAACTGCTCGTATTTAAATAATCCAACTAATGCATCTATACCAACTAGACCAGCACCAATTATAACTACATTTTTAGAGCTTTCTGCTTTTTCTTTTATTTTATAAATATCATCTATGTTTCTCACAGAGTATACAAAATTTCCATCTCTTAAATTTTTTATTGGAGGAATAGCAGAAGATGCGCCTGTAGCTATTAAAAGTTTATCATAATTTACAGTAATATCTTCTGTCTGAACCTCTTTTTTATTTATATCTATACCTTTAACAGTTTTACCTGAAATCCAATTTACATTATTTTTCTCCATAAAATCTTCATCAACAAAATTTATTTGTTTCAAAGTTCTGTGTTCAGATATAACATGATGTAACATACATCTTGAGTATATATTTTCATCTTTAGAAATTACTACTATATTTGAATCTTTATCTAATTCTCTTAATGTTTTTACTGCATTGATACCAGCAGCACTAGCTCCTAACACTACATAATTCATCATTTTCCTCCTTCTGTAATTCAATTGCTCCACTTGGACAATTAGCTACACATCTAGGATACTCCTCATCTTTACATAAATCACATTTAAGTATGTTTTGCTTGCTTCTATCATCTGGTTTTAATAATCCATATGGACAAGACATTACACACATATAACATGAACCACATTTTTCTTCATCATATGAAACGATTCCACTTTCACTGTCTTTATGCATTGCACCACTCATACATGCTAATACACATTCTGGTTCATCACAGTGTCTACAAAGAATTGGAACTGGATTATTATGTTTGCTATCTAATTCTATATGTCCTCTACTATCATTATCTATATTTTCTAAATCAAGAGTATACATATCATAGTCTTTATTGTGCTTTAGCATACATGCTAATACACAACTCTTGCATCCTGTACATAAATCTTTATTTATAAAAATTCTATGCATTACATTCCACATCCTTTAACCCTAAATTTTTTCTTCTGTCTATTATTATTTCTTCTAATTGATTAGCTGAAGATTTAGGGTCTGGATTCACTATAACATGTCCTCCTGTTAAGTCTTTTAATTTTTCTGTTAATACTTCTGTTACTAATTTTCCCCCTGTTATAAATGGAGGTAAAGCTAAATGAAGAGGTAAACCAAGGGCAAGACCAAAAGCTCCATCAGCCAAGGCTTGTTCTTCTAACCATTGTGGAGCTGAAAGCACCAATGGTAATTGTGGTAAGTCTATTCCAAGTTCAGCTGCTAATTCAGTTGCTACTATTTCTAGTCTTCCTATCGCTAGACATGGTCCAAAGTTTAATACTGGTGGTATTCCTAGAGTCTTACATACTTCTTTTAAGTTTGCCCCTGCTAATTCTTCTGCTCCAGGTGACATAAGACCAACATTTTCTAATCCTCCAGTAGAGCATCCTGCTGAAAGTACTATTATATCTTTTTTAATCAATTCTTTAGTAAGCTCAACAGTATTTACATCATGTCCTCCTGCTGTCATATTTGAACATCCTACAACAGCTGCAACACCTTTAATTTTTCCTTCTGCAATTAAATTAATAAGAGGTTTCCATGAATCCCCTAAAAACGCTTTCAAGTTCTTTTCACTTACACCAGTTAAAGATTGTTCAAATCCATGGTCTTTTGGTATGTCTATTTCAACACTTTCTCTTCTCTCTTTATAAGATTCTAATGCTTTTTCTATCAATGTATTACTAAGTTCATCTAATTTACTTCTGTCTAATCCTATATATTCCGCATTTGCTTTTTTAGCAACATCATCTAAGCAAACCATTTTCACTTTATATTTATCTGCTATTGGCTCAAGACCTGGTATAGTACAGTTAAACTCCGAAAGAACTATATCTATTGCTCCAGTTGATAAAACAGCCTCACTTGTAAAGTTATTACCTGCATGTCCAGCAAATACTTCTTGATAGTGTTCTCCTCTTAATTGTAGATCTTGACCAACACATGTACATCCTACTAACTTAAATCCTTTTGCTCCAACTGCTTGAGCTAATTTTATAACATCTTCATCTTTTAATCTATCTTGGAAATTTGCAAATGTTGAATGTTGATGACCTGTTATCATTATATTTATGTAGTCTGGGTCTATTACATTAAATCCTACAGGAGCCATTCTTATAACTGGTTCTCCTAGCATAACATCATTTAAAAGATTAGTTAGTGTAAGACCATATAATCCTGTTGATATACCTAGATTTAAACAGTTAACTAGCATATCTACTGGGTCACTATTTAAATTTGTTGATGATTTTACTATTGCATCAAAAACTTCTGACTTTGCACCACCAGGCATTATCCCTAGCTCTTTCCATTTCTTCACTCTAGGTGCATAAGCTATTTTTTCTACCAATTCCATTTTGTCATCTCTTGATTTATATAAATCATTAATAACTTTATCAGCAACTTTTATACATTTATCATATTTTTCATCACTTTCTATTCCAAACATCTCTGCTAATTGATTTAATGTTTTTTCTCCTTTAATAACACCTTTAGTTATTCCAACATTCTTTAAATTCTTAGCTGTATTTTCTACCACATGTAAATAACAAGCTGCTCCAGATGCTACAGCTCTTAAAAAGTTTCTTGCTACTATAGTGTCTGCATCTGCTCCACATATACCTCTTGGAGATTTAGGAGTTACTCTACATGGTCCATTTGAACAGAGTCTACAACAAACCCCCTGAAGTCCAAAACCACATTTAACTTTTTGATCTTCTGTTCTATGAAATGCTGTTTCAACATCCTTTGAAGCTACAAAACTTTCTAATTTCTTGTCTGCACTTTCGCACATTTTACAAGTGTTACAAGCCATTACAAATTCCCCCTTATATTTTTATATTAAAAAAGTAGATTAAATAGCTTTATTATAATTGATTATAATTTAACTATTAAAATCTACTTATTTAATACCACGTTTTACCATATCCTAAACAAAATATAAATTATTAAAATAAATATATATATTTATTTTTTTTTACATTTTTATTTATTCAAATCTTTACTTATTTTTTCTAGTTTATTTAAAACTCTATCTTTCTCACTTCCATCCAGTACTTTTGGTTGATAATTATTTCTAGAGCTACTAGATGTTATTGATGTTGGGATTATATTTGGCTCTTTAATTGAAGTTAGTTTGTTATCTGAAAAAGAAAAAGTTTGTTGATATATATAACTATCTGTATCAGAAGGATTCTTATTTCCTCCAAAACAAAAATTTCCTAGACTATAAGCTATATACTTACCTTTATATTTTTCTATACCTTGAATAACGTGTGGATGAGAACCCATAACTAAATCAGCTCCCTTATCTATTACATAATGAGCAAAATCTTTTTGTTTTTTATCTGGATAATAATCTAATTCTATACCCCAATGAAAATACACCACAACAATATCTGATTTTTTCTTTAGAGCTTTAATATCATCTTCCATTTGTTTTAAGTTCTTTTCATTATATTCAGTTGATAATCCATTATATCCTAATAATCCTACCTTAATTCCTTTGACATCTATAACAGCATCTTTGCCTAGACCAAAATAATTTATTTTATTTTCATCTAAGATAAACTGTGTGTCTTTCATTCCTTCTTCAAAATAATCTTCTGAATGATTGTTCGCAACACTTACTGCCTCTACACTTCCAGATTTTAAAATATTTACATATCCTGGAGTCCCTTTAAATGCAAACTTCTTTTCTTTTGCATTTGACGCAGTAGTAAGTGGCCCTTCCAAGTTAACTACTGTTAAATCATCTTTCTCAAATACAGGTTTTACATTTTTAAGAAAGTAATCATAGTCTTCTCCTTGTCTTTTAAATTCATGGTCAAAGCTACCATAATATGATGAACCTTTATAGTTTCCCATAGTTACATCACCAGCGAAACTTATAGTTATATCTTTTTTTACAGGTTCTCTTTTTTCTTCTTCAACCTTACTTTGGCTATTCTTAGAATCCTTTTTAGTATTGCTTTCCTTATTTGGATTATTAGAACATCCTACTACAAATAACACCATACTCATAATACATATGTAAACTAATTTATTTTTCATATTAAATCTCCTTTGCATTAATAGATTTTAAGATAAAATATACTTTTTTAGAGTATAACATTTTTAAATAGAATCGATACCATATTCTTTAACTTTAATTTTATTTTTAAAATAAATCCTTTTAAGATAAATAAAAATATAAGCAGATTAAACTTTATTGTAAAACTTTCAAACAAGAATATCACAATAAAGTTTTTGTTGTAGAATTAATTTAATTGTTATATTCAATAATATTTGTTATAATGTTATTGAATTACAATACATATAAAAGGGAGGATTTCAAAATGGCATATAAAATTACTGACGCTTGTATAAGCTGTGGTGCTTGTGAGGCTGAATGCCCTGTTAGCTGTATATCAGCTGGAGACGACGCATATGTTATAGATGCTGGTTCTTGTATAGACTGTGGTTCTTGTGCAGGAGCTTGTCCTGTAGATGCACCTCAACCAGAATAATAATTCGTTATTCATAAAGAGACTGATTTTATTTTATCAATATTAATCAGTCTCTTTTTAATTATACATAATTCAAGTATCATAATTTATATATTTTGTTATATTCTTTATATGATTCTTCTTAATATACTATTAATATACATCTAAATACTTTTAATTTAATATAAATTTAATCCTCTTCATAAAATCTTTCATATTTATCAAAGCAATCAAGACATACTTTCTTCCCTTCTTGAATTCTTATGTACTGCTCAGGTGCAAATTCACCACATACTTCACATTTAAGAGATTTAAATATTCTAGCTTTCTCAGGTAGTCTTAACTTCGTATCTGTAATATCAAATATTTCTTCAAAATCACTTTCTAATAAGTATTTTTTATATCCTTCTCTATCCATATCAAATGGTTTAGACTTTACATATATTCTTATAGATTTTCCGTTTTCTCTATTAAAAAAATGATATACTGATTTTCCAGTCATCCTAAGTAGTAAATTCCCTTTACCCATTGTGCAACTTAACACTACTTGTATACCATCTATTCCACAAGCATCATTTTCAGAAATACATACAATCTCCTCATCTCCTGATTGTTTACATTCTAAGTATTCTCTTGCTGCGAGTGCTGCTTTAAAACCTATAGCCAACCCTGGACATTCATGCCCATGAAATTCAATAACCTTTTTCCATAATTCCTCCACTAAAATCACTCTCCCTAAGATTATTTATTTGTATACATTATTTAAATTTTTATTTTATCCTAATACTTCAAAAAGCCAGAGGATTTAATATTAAATCTTCTGACTTTCTCAATACTCTTCATAACTACTTATTATTAATATATTTAAGTTGTCTACTTTCCTTCTTTCATTAAATATGATAAGGTAAATAAGCTTTCTGTTAGGTTTACATTTTCAACTATAACACCTTTCGGAACTTCTAAATCTAATGGTGCAAAATTCCACACACCTTTTATTCCAGCTTTTACAACTCTATTAATAACTTCTTGTGCTCCATTCTTAGGTATACATAATACAGCAATATCTATATCATTATTTTTTATAAAGTCTTCTAAAGTATCTGAATCTAATACTTCAAATTCTCTTATCTTTAAACCTATCATTCTAGGATTTGCATCAAATAAAGCTTTTATCTCGAATCCAGCTTTTCTAAATCCTGCATAATTGGCTATGGCTTGTCCTAAGTTACCTGCTCCTACAAGAACTGCGTTGTATGGTCGATCCAATCCAAGAATTTTACCTATCTCAGTATGAAGAGCCTCTACGTTATAACCATATCCTTGTTGTCCAAAGCCGCCAAAGTTGTTTAGGTCTTGTCTTATTTGAGAAGCGGTAAATCCTATTATATCACTCAATTCTTTAGAAGATATTCTTTGTATATCCCTATCTAATAAGTCTCCAAGATATCTATGATATTTTGGGAGCCTTCTTATAACTGCCATTGATATATTTTTATTTCCCAACATCTTCACCTCCTAAAAGTGTCCTCTTTTTTGTTTGATTCACAATAAAATATTTCTTTTTCAAAACTAATACATATAACCTTGATTATATTATATCAAAACATTATAATTTTAGATAGTTCAAGGAGGTAGAAATTTATGATTGTTTTGTCATGTAATAACTTAAATAAAAGTTTTGGTATAGATTCTATATTAGAAAATATTAGTTTTACAGTAAATGAAGGCGATAAAATTGGTATAATTGGGGTTAATGGTACTGGGAAAACTACTTTATTTAAAATAATTTCAGGAATTTATGGTTATGATAGCGGAGATATTTACACTTCTAAAGATTGTGAAATCGGATATTTAGAACAAAATACCAATTTTTATTCGGATAATACGATTCTGGAAGAAGTATTGGAAGTTTTTAAAAATTTGATAGAGATGGAATCTTATTTAAGAGAATTGGAGGTTAAAATATCTGAAGAAAGTACAAAAACAAACTCTTCAATTCTAGAAAAAATAATGGATGAGTATTCACATAAACTGGAATTATTCTCAGATTTAAATGGATATGGATATAAGTCTGAAGCCAAAGGGGTTTTAAAAGGATTAGGATTTAGTGAAAATGATATGGATAAACCAATAAGTATACTTTCTGGTGGTGAAAAGACTAGAGTTCTTTTAGGAAAATTACTTCTTAAAAAACCAACTTTATTGCTACTTGATGAGCCTACTAACCACTTAGATTCTGAGGCTATAGAATGGTTAGAAGTATTTCTAAAACAATATAAGGGTACTGTTATGTTAATATCTCATGATAGATATTTCCTAGACCAATCTGTAAATAGAATTTTTGAAGTTCACAATAAAAGACTTAAAGTATATAATGGTAACTACTCTAAATTTGTTGAGTTATCTAAAGTAGAAAAAGAACTAGAACTTAAGAAATTTGAAGACCAGCAAAAAGAAATAAAAAAACAGGAAGAATCAATAGAAAGACTTAAAGCTTATGGTAGAGAAAAGCATCTAAAACGTGCAAGAAGTAAAGAAAAAGCATTGGATAAAGTAGATATTCTAGATAAGCCAGAAGCTTATAGAAAAAAAGCTCGTATACAATTTACTCCATCTGTCCAAAGTGGTAATGATGTTCTTCAAATCAGAGATGTATCTATGGGTTATGGAGAACGGGTACTTTTTAAAGACTTGGATTTAGATATATATAGAGGAGAAAAAGTTGCTCTTATTGGTGCAAATGGCATTGGTAAGTCTACATTATTTAAAATAATAACTAATGAATTACAACCTATTAGTGGTAATATTAAATTTGGTACTAATGTCCATGTTTCTTACTTCCATCAGGAGCAAAAAACTCTTAATTTGGATAACACAATAATAGATGAGATTTGGGAAAATAATAATCATCTTACTCAAACTACTTTGAGAAATATGTTAGGAGCATTTTTATTTGTTGATGAAGAAGTTTTTAAGAAGATTTCTACATTAAGTGGTGGAGAAAGAGCTAGAGTTGCTATACTTAAACTTATACTATCAAATGCAAATTTATTATTATTAGATGAGCCTACTAACCATCTAGACATTGATTCTAAAGAAGTTCTTGAAGAGGCATTAACTAATTATGATGGGACTATATTTACAATATCACATGATAGATATTTTCTAAATACAGTTGTTGATAAGATTTTAGTTTTAGATGAAAATGGAGTTACTGAATATCTAGGAAACTATGACTATTATATCGATAAAAAAAGGCAAATCCAAGAGATGAGTCTTATAGAAGAAAAAGAAGAAAAAACTAGAACTCAGATAAAAGATGAAAAAAGAAAAGAAAGAGAACAAAGAGAAGTAGAAAAGAAAAATAGAATAAAAAGACAAAATATAGAAAAAGAAATTGAAAAGTTAGAACTTAAAATTGAAGAATTAGATATACTTTTATGTCAAGAAGAAGTATACTCTAATCCAGATAAAGCTAAGGAAGTTAGCCAAGAAAAAATTAATTTAGAAAATAACCTTGCCTCTCTGTATGATGAGTGGGAAGAATTTATGTAAAAAGGAGAGGATTATTTGCAAGAACTATTTTCTTTAAAAGACGAAAATAAAAGATTTTATAAAATACTGTTATCTTTATGTATACCTATTATTATACAGAACTTAATTTCTACTTCTGTAAATGTAATAGATACAGTTATGATAAGTAGTTTGGGGGAGGTATCTGTAGCTTCAGTTGGAGTTGCAAACCAATTTTTCTTTCTTTTTAATATGTCCCTATCTGGAATTACAGGAGGAGCTGGAGTTTTTATTTCACAGTTTTATGGAAAGAAAGATGTCAGCAATATAAGAAAAGTTACAGGTCTTACTTGTATATTGGCCATTATCTTAAGTTTTATATTTGTTATTCCTGCTTTACTAACACCAAAGCCAATTATACATATATTTTCTTATGATTCAGAAGTCGTAAAACTTTGTATAGATTACTTTAGTATTGCAGTATTTAGTTATCCATTAATAGCTATAAGTACAGTATTTAGTACAGGTTCAAGAGGTGTTAGAAATCCTAAGTTAGGTATGATTTGTAGTGCCTTTGCTCTTGTAACAAATGTTATTTTAAATTATGGATTTATCTTTGGTAATTTTGGTCTCCCTGCATTAGGTGTAAAAGGAGCAGCCTTAGCAACTGTTATTGCCAGAATATGTGAATTAATTTTAATGATTACTTATGTTTATTTTTATAAAAAGGACTATATATTAAAATTTGGCTTAAAAAATTTAAAAGCTATTGATAAGATTTTTGTAAAATCTTTTTCATCAAAAAGCTTTCCTATATTTGTAAATGACTCTGCATGGGCAGTTGGAACTGTCCTGTACTCTGTCGCATATGCAAGAGCAGGTACATCAGCTATAGCAGCAAGTCAAATAGCAACCAGCACAGGAAACTTCTTTATAATGACGGCTGTATGTATTGCATCTGGTGCATCTATTATGCTTGGAAATGAACTTGGAGCAGACCATATTAAGAGAGCTATTGAGTATGCTAAGAAATTTTCTATTTGGTGTTTTTGGCTGGCTTAATACTTGGAATTATTTTAATTTTGAATATCCCATTATTATTAAAAATGTTTAGTGTTTCTGATAGCTTATCTTCTGATATAACTAAGATATTCTTCATAATGGGTATACTAATGGCTCTTAAATCCTTTAATACATTAGTCATAATTGGTATTTTAAGAAGTGGAGGAGATACTAAATACGCTCTGTTTTTAGAATTAGGATGTATGTGGCTAGCTTCTATTCCTCTAACTTTTATAGCCGCATTTAAAGGCGCACCTATATTTATCCTTGTTCTACTCACTTACAGTGAAGAAGTTGTTAAATTTATATTTGGTGTTCCTAGAGCCTTATCTAAAAAATGGGCTATTAATATAGTAAAGGAAATTGATTAATAATACTATATCTTGTAAGTATATAACATTTATAAATAGTCTCATTGAAAATAGATAAAATATTTTTGTTTTTCAGTGAGACTATTTCTATTTTTATAAATGCCATTATATACTATTTTGATTGAATAATAAGTCTTTATTCATCTTCCAAAAACTCTTTTACTTCAAATGCTAACCTATGTAATTCATCATAATTTAAAATTTCATATGTATTACCTATTTTTTTTATTATCCCTTTCTCAGTTAACTTTAATAGGGAATAATATCTACTTTTTCTACTGATTGAATATATTTCACTAAAATTGCGTATAGCTTTTATATTACAGATATTATTTTCTTGTTTTTTTAAAATACAATATGCAATGACTTCTGTACAAGAAAATAACTCTCTTACCATTCTAGTTTTATACAACTCATATATCCTTCTTGTACATTTGCTGTGAAATAGAGCAATAAAATCTGGTTTAAGATAAAACTCTTCAAATATATGTTTTTCAAATCGAAATAATTTTATGTTGGTCTTGGCAAATATATCACATTTCAAATTATGTTCATATATATAGCTGATTTTACCTATAAATTCATTTTCAGGTACAATGTCAACAAGAAATTTATTTCCTCCTCTAGTAGTACATTCCACTAAAGCAATTCCCTCTATTATAAAAAAAACTTCTTGTAAATCTTTATCTGATGCTACAAACCTTTGACCCTTTTTATATTCAACAATTGACACTTGATTTAAATTATTTTTGATAATCGGGTATATGCTTGTTTTTTCTGCTTTCCTGAACCTCCCATGACTAAAGTCACAGGGTTCCTGCTTCATAGAATTTTGCATACTTAAATATGTCTTACCAATTCTCCACAGGCTATCCCCGTAGTTCCTACGGTTCTTACATAAGTTATCTATATTTAGACTGTTATTAGTCTTAATCCTTCTTTTAGTATATTTATACTTGCATTTATATCTCTATTGTGAGTTACATTACAACAAGGGCAAATCCATTCTCTTATACTTAAATTCTTCATTTCCTCGTTTTTGTACCCACATTTATTACACATTTGCGAACTTGCAAAGAATTTACCTACTTTTACAATTTGTCTACCATACCAATTAGCCTTGTATTCTAATTGACGGACAAATTCTGACCATGACACATCAGAAATAGAGCGAGATATTTTATGATTTCTAGTCATATTCTTTACTTGTAAATCTTCTATGCAAATAATATCATTCTCTCGTATTAATTTAGTAGATAGTTTTTGTAAAAAATCCTTCT
>NZ_AVHW01000019.1 GCF_000449425.2 Clostridioides difficile CD160 | reverse complement strand
TCTATATTTATGAAATTATTTTATCAATAGAATTTATTAAAATAAATTTTTTAGGTGTATATTATAATTTAATCGAATAGAAATGAAAAATATACATACAGTTTGAATTTTAAGCAACAATTAGGGGGATTTGGTGACAAGATTTAATTATAAGAAAGAAAGTGTCTTAAGGCGACTTTTATAAAGTCATGGATAGACACTTTCTTTTTTATTTGATAAATTTAAATTACCAGAATCATATAGCTCTATACAACCTTTTTGTTAGAGACTATTTATTATATAAGGAGAAGTTAATGAAAAAATTAGTGGCATTGGTAAATGATAGTAGAAAAGATTTAATAGATTTTTTAGAAAATAATTTGAAATTAGTTTTTGGAGATTATATAAATATTAACAGATACTTTATAGATGAAATAAATGATAATGATATTATAAATGATGATGTGATATTAGTAATGTCAGTAGAAAGATTAGATAAAATTATAAATAATATATTAGATAAGAAAAAAGTTATTGTTATAAGAAGAACTTTTAAGGAAGATAAAATATATAATTTATTATCTTTACCACAAGGTACAAATGCTCTAATCGTAAACGATTCTGATGAAACTACTCTAGAAACCATAAGTTTGTTTTATAAAATTGGAGTAACTAATATCAGACCAATTCCATATATGAATGACAATAACTATAAGGATATAAAGATAGCTATAACTCCAGGAGTTCCAGAAAAAGTGCCTAGCTTTATCTCAGATATATTTGACTTGGGTCATAGATATATAGATATATCCACTTTTATAGAAATAATAAACTTATTACAAATTGATTCAAAAGAAATACAATCTAATCTAGTTAAATATTCAGAAGAGATAATAAGTTTAGATACTGGTATAAAAGATAAATATAAGGAACTATTCTTAAAAATAGAAGAATTAGATACAATATTAAACTTATCAAAGGATGGTATACTATTTACTTCAAAAGATGGTGAAATAAATACATATAATAGTAAGGTAAAAGATATTTTAGACATAAAAGAAGATATATATGGAAAACACATTGAGGAAATATTTATAGATAGTTTAAAAGTTTTATTGAATGAACAAGAGATACTAGACAAAGTTATTATATTCAATAAAAAATATATAAATGTAAATAAAAAAAATATATACAATAGAGATGAAAAAATGGGTACATACTATAGTTTACAAGAAATAACATACATAAAAAAACTAGAACAAAATCTCACTAAGAAATTAAGAGAAAAAGGACAAATAGCAAAATATACATTTAAGGATATAAAAACAAATAGCTCCAAGATGATTGAATGCATCGAATTAGCTAAGAAAGTTTCTAAATCTGATTTAAGTATACTTATTAGAGGCGAAAGTGGAACTGGTAAAGAACTAATAGCTCAATCTATACATAATAATTCAAATAGAAAAAATCAGCCCTTTATAGCAGTAAATTGTGCAGCTGTTCCTGAGAATTTACTAGAAAGTCAGTTATTTGGATATGATAAGGGAACTTTTACTGGTGGTCTAAAAGATGGAAAGCAAGGACTATTCGAACTTGCTAATAATGGGACAATTTTCTTAGATGAAATAGGCGATATGCCCTTAGAATTACAAACAAAACTACTTCGAGTTCTTCAAGAAAAACAAATAATGCCAGTTGGTTCTCACAATGTAATTAATATAGATGTTAGAATCATATCTGCTACAAACAAGAACTTAGAACAAATGATTGATAAGATGCAGTTTAGGGAGGATTTATATTATAGATTAAATACAATACCAATAAATATCCCTCCTCTAAGAGAAAGAAAAGAAGATATATTAATTATTATGGAAGATTTAATTAACAAGAAATTAGTAATTACACCAGAGGCGAAAAAACTTATACAAAACTATAAGTGGAAAGGCAATATAAGGGAACTTCAAAATGTAACATCTTATTTAAATATTATGTGTGATAATATTATACTAGAAAAAGATTTACCCCCAAATTTAAGAACTTTAGATAACAAAAATTCATCATTGAAATTAAAATATAATAAGAATGATATATTAAATATACTCGAGATATTAATTTTAAATAAGGAATCAGATGTTGGAATTGGTAGAGGATTAATTTTAAAGACATTACTAGATAAAAATATCCAAATTACAGAAGGTAAAATTAAAAAAATATTTGAATATCTAAAAAAAGAAGAACTTATAATTTGTGGTTCAGGAAGATATGGAAGTAAAATAACTCAACAAGGAGAAGACTTTTATAATAAATTAAAATATGAAAGTTTATAAATTTATAATATATTAAACAAAGAAATCTATTCAGGTGCAAGACGCTTCCTCAATAGATTTTTTATTTTTCAGATATGTAAATATAGTACATTATTTTGTATGTAATTAATAGGAATTAATGGGAATAGGATAAATTTAATAATCCCTATTATCTTTATATCGGTTAATATATAAGATTATTCTTATCTAAAACAATATTTTTTTCCGAAAACTGCAATAAAATAATCATTTTTTATATTTTATCAACAAACAAATGATTATTTTAATTCAAAATTCTTATAAAAAACAAAATTTATTCATTAAAAATTATGGCATAATAATTGCTATTATATTAACCAAACAATAAAAAGTAATTGGAGGAATAAAAATGCAACAGGCTTTAAAATTAGAATATCAAACTAAAGAACTGGGAAAAGATTTTGTAATAGAAAGTTGTAATTCTATAAAACCTTGGCTAATAAATGTAAGAAGAGAATTGCACAAAATTCCAGAATTAGCTCTTGAAGAAAACCTTACCAAACAAAAAGTCATTTCTTACTTAAAAGAAATAGGAATTGATTATATGGAATTTACAAAACACAATGGGATTATGGCATATATTTTAAAAGAAAATGCAAGTAAAACAATTTGTATAAGAGCAGATATGGATGCCCTTCCTATAGAAGAAGAAAATAATTTACCTTACAAATCAATACATTCTGGAAAAATGCATGCTTGTGGTCATGATGCTCATACAACAATGCTACTTGGAGCATGTAAAGTTTTACATTCAATAAAAGATAAATTGAATGTAAATGTAAAGTTCTTATTTCAACCAGCAGAGGAAGGTTTTGGAGGAGCAAAATTCTTAGTTGAAGATGGATGTTTAGAAAATCCTAAAGCTGATTATATATTTGGGCTTCATGTTATGCCACATATTGAAACAGGATTTATTGAAACAAAATATGATACATTAAATGCTAGTGTTGACACTATAAAAATAAATGTCAAGGGTAAAAGAGCTCATGGTGCATATCCTGAAAATGGTATTGACGCAATAGTTACAGCTTCACAAATTGTTACATCATTACAAACTATAATAAGTAGAAACTTAGAGCCAAATAATGCTGCTGTTTTAACTATAGGTAAAATATATGGTGGAGATGCACACAATGTAATATGTGAAGATGTAAAACTAGAAGGTACTTTAAGAACTTTAAATAGCAAAACGAGAAACTTTATGATTGATAAGATATCTAAAATTGTTGAAGATACGGCTTCTGCATTTGGCTGTATTGGGACATTGCATGTAAGTGATGAAAATTATCCCGCTGTTATAAATGAAAAAGAATTAGTAGACACTGTTATCTCAAGTACTAAAAAATTACTTGGAGAGGAAAAATTTATATTGAGACCAAACCCTTCTTTAGGTGGGGAAGATTTTTCTTTTTACACAGAACATTGCAAAGGAGCATTCTTTCACTTAGGATGTAAAAGTGAGAAAAAGGGGTTAACTTCACCTCTGCATACCTCTAGCTTCAATATAGATGAGGATTGTCTACCAATAGGTGTTATGATGCATGTAATGAATACTTTATATTTTAATTAGTGCGATAATTAATAAAAGAATAGGAGATAAATTAATATGGAAAAAGCTAAAAAATTAGGGTTATTTAGTATGATATTATTAGGAATTAATAGTATAATAGGTTCAGGTATATTCTTACTACCAGGTAAAGTTTATAATCTAGCAAGTCAAAACAGTATATTTATATATATTTTTGCTACAATTCTAGTTCTATCAATACTTTTATGTTTTGCAGAAGTTGGAAGTATGTTTGATAAAAATGGAGGTGCATATCTATATTCCAAAAAAGCTTTTGGAGATTTTATAGGTTTTGAAGTTGGTACCATGTCTTGGGTTATAAGAATTATATCATGGTCTACTCTAGCAGTAGGATTTGCAACAGCTTTAGGTTCATTTTGGCCAGAAGCTGCAACTGAATACAAGGGCTATATAGCAGCATTGCTAGTAACACTACTTTCTATAAATAGCTTATTTGGAATTAAAAGCACAAAGATAATGAATAACGTAATAACTATAGCTAAATTAGTACCATTAATAGTTTTTGTAATAGTCGGAATATTCTTTATAAAATTCGGAAATATTGTCCCTTCTGGTAATGTAGTTAACTCTAGTGTAGGACCAGCTATCATATTGGTATTTTACGCATTTACTGGATTTGAATCATTTATTGTAGCAAGTGGAGAGATGGAAAATCCCAAAAAGAATCTTCCAATTGCCTTAATAACTACTATATTTATATGTGCAATAATTTATATTTTAATTCAAGTTGTCTGTATGGGTATACTTGGAGATAAACTATTTGAAAATAGTATTCCAATTGCAGATGCTTCAAGTGTATTTTTAGGTAACTATGGTAAGGTATTTATATCTGTAGCAACATTAATCTCTATATTTGGAATAAATATAGGTTCTTCAATAGTAACTCCTAAATGTGGTTCTTCTCTAGCAGAAGAAGGTTCTCTTCCATCATTTATAGGAAAAACAAATAAATATGATGCTCCATATGTAGCAATAATAATATCTTTAATTTGTTGTATACCACTTGTACTGACTGGAAGTTTTGAACAGCTTGCAGTAATGAGTGTAATTGCAAGATTTGCTCAGTATATACCAACTTGTTTATCAGTAATAGTTTTAAGAAAAAGAACAGACATTCAAGCTTCTTTTAAGATTCCATTTGGACCTGTTATACCAACAGTAGCTATTTTAGGTAGCTTATGGTTGCTACAGCAAGCTTGGGCAGAAGATATGGCAAAACCTATAACTCAAAATAGAGTTTTAATAGGATTAGGAGCAATGTTATTAATAGCACCTCTATACATAATTATGAAAAAAAATAAGGGTATTGAGTATGAAGATAAATCAGAAGATTCAAAATTATATATTTCTGGAGAAAAAATTCAATAACATTTTATAAACTCTTTATAAAAAATAATAAATAAAGGCGAAAGCATATATTAGCTGACGCCTTTATTTTAATATAATCTATGCCTAGTTTAAAACTGATTCAATATATTCAACAGTTACATCCATTCTTTTAGCTACCTCATCCATTGAAAGTCCACTATCTAAAAAACGTCTACACACAGATGACATAGTTTCCCCAACCTCAATAATATGCTTATCTAAATCATAAAATCTAATCGCTCTTTGACCCCAACTATGTTCTACAGCCAGATGAACATAATCTATATCTTTCATTGTACTCAATCTTTCAACAAAAGTATCAAAATATTCTTCCTCAAAATATAACTCAGCATCATTTCCTTTGAATTTAACTTCATTGTCACTCTTATTAATAAACTCTAACCAAAGTTTTTTTTCTTGTAATGATATCTCACCTTCTAATACAACATTTTCTCCAAAATCACAGATTACCTTTAATCCTAAAACATCATAATAAAACTTTTTTGATTTCTCAATATCTTCAACCACTATTAAAGCATTTAAAAATTTCATATTACCTCCTTGATATATGTATATTTTATTTATATTGTATAAGTAAAATTAAACTATGTAGATTTCAATAAGATATGGTATAAATAAAAAAATATAAGTCTTATTGAAATAATTGAGTCGATTATATCATATAATATACATTTAATCTTGTAAAAAACAGACATCTATAAATAAACTATATACTTTTGTACCTTTTATTTATAATTTCTATAAAATCAGTCACTTAAAGATATGTAAAAAAAGTTTATATTAAGCTAATAGACAAATAAAAAGAATAACAACTATTTATGTCTTATTAGTTGCTATTCTTTATTTTACTTGAATATAAGGTATTATTTTATATAAATATTTTCAAATTGACTGTGTTATAAAGAAATACTACTAATGTGTAAATCCATACACACCTTTATTAGTATCATCTCTACCAAATAACATAATTTACCTGTAATAGTATTGATTTATTTTAAAATTTATACTAATTAACTAATTCTTGATATTGTGCATATTTACTTTATTACTAATAAAATCATACTTAGAATCTCTATAGTAATACCATACAAATATAAAACTAAGTATGTTAATAAAAGTAGTCAAAATCCCACCTTCAATACCAAACATACCACCATTTAATAGATTACTATTAGTAATTTGTGTAGTTATAATCCCTGGGACTTGAAGTCCACTAACAGGCATACCATATATAATTCCTTGGAATACATTCCATGTAAAATGATAGCCTATACACATCCATATATTTGAGGATTTTATAAACATATATGAGAAAAGGATTCCAACAATTATAATATTAACTATAGATAAAAATGTAACATCAGGATTTGATATATGAATCAATCCAAAAACAACAGATGGAACAATCATTATAAAATAAATATTGTTACATCTTCGTAAAACTGCCATTAAAAAACCACGATTTAAAATTTCTTCTGCAAAAGCAACTACAATAAAGACAGCTATCCAGGAAACTGTTAAAAGTGAAAGTTTTGGTACCCATGAAACAACATGCCCTCCACCAATTGTTATTGTTATAATAAAAACTATTGTACAATTGACTATTCCTAACAACATTCCCACATATCCTTCTTTTTTCTTAACCCTATAAGAATGTAATCCCATTTCACTAATAGGATGTTTCATAATAAATCTCCATACAATTATTGGAATAATAATCATAAGAGCATCTGTTAGAATTTGAAATACAATTGGTAAACAAACATCATTTAGCCAATTAGCATATTCCGAAAAATAGTTTGTTTTTGGATTAATATCACCTGTAGCAATCAAAATTTTTCGTAATATTTGTATAAGTATAGAACTTGAATAATACTGAAGTATGTAAAAGGTAGCCATAACGGCTATAATAATCCACCCTGAACGTACTTTTTTGTCTTTGTTCTTAATAAAAAAGTTGTTCCATAATTTGTTCATATAGATATCTTCCTCCTAATTATTATTTTTGGTTGTTTCTAATACAGATTATATTAAATTTTTTCATAGTAATATTTTACCATAAGGCTTCTACCACTATAAAGTAAACATAATAGGTGTTCTAGTCATAATTTAAGCTATACAAAATAGATATTTAGGTATAAATTTGAAGCAATCTTTATGGATATTAAGTAATATATAAAACTTTACTTGATTATTTTTACACAAAAAAGGATGTCACTCTAACTTTTAGTGTGACATCCTTTTTAATTAAAATTTATGGCATTTACTTTTAAAAAGCTGTCTCATGACCAACATAACAAGCTATACCATTATCCAAAAATATATCTTGTAATTCTTCAAGATGCTCTTCATCAACATCTCCCTTATCAGAATACTCATACTCCTTGCCTAATTGAATCCACTTTGATTCTCCTAGCCTATGAAATGGTAACAAGTTAATCTCTACCAAATTATTTTTGTGCATAAAAGATATAATATCACTTATATTTTCAGTACCATCATTAAATCCTCCTATGACTGGCACTCTAAGTACCAATCTTCCTTTCCAGTCAGAGTTAGCAAGATTTGATACGTTTTCCAATATTAAATCATTATACACACCAGTTTGCTCTTTGTGTTTTTCTCTATCCATATGCTTTATATCAATAAATGCAAAATCAATATCTTTAAATATTTTATTAAAAACTTCATTGGAAACACATGCACTTGTCTCAATAGCAGTGTGCACATTTATCTCATGACATTTCAATAATACTTCATGTAAAAATTCATGTTGAAGTAGTGGCTCTCCCCCACTAAATGTTACTCCTCCATTACTTCTCCAGTTGTTAGAATCACGTTTAATTACTCTTATAAGCTCATCTACAGTATAAGGTTTTGCACATAGCTTAAACGCATTATAATAACATGAGTTGACACATTCAAAACTTTCACAGTCTTTACATATGTTCCAATCTATGGTTGGCTTATTATCAAGATTAAAACTCAATGCACCTTTTTTACATTTGCCATGGCATACAGTACACCCATCTTCATATTTACAAGATAACTCACTAAACATCATATGTGGTCTTACAGTCCAACTTTCAGGATTTGCACACCATTTACAACTAAGTGGACATCCATTTAAAAATACTGTTGTTCTGCAACCTGGTCCATCATGGACTGAAAAGCTTTGTACATCAAAAATCATGCCTTCTAGTTGATTTTGACTACTCATTAAACGTATGTCCTTCACAAGTAATTGCATTTAATGTTGAATATACCCAGTCTTCCCTTTCAAGACCAACACATTTGCCTATACCTTCATCATTAACATCAATAAAATTTTTACAATTTTTACATTTTGGCATTGTTTTTATTTCTTCACAAGCTTCATCATCTAAGTTAAGCATTTGTTTTGATAATCTACAAATTCCTTTAGTAGCATCTACTGCACAAAAATTCATACAATCACTATGTTTTTTCATATTTTACACCCCTTCATACTCTGTTCTAGCAATTACTTCGTCCTGTATTGGTTTTCCTAATTCACACCAGTATTGAGTGAATCCAGCAACACGCACCATTAATTGACGATAATTATCAGGATTTTTCTGTGCCTCTTTTAATGTTTTTGAATCCACAACATTGTATTGTATATGGAAGCCACCTTTTCTTAAGTAACTTCTTGTTAAGTCTAATAATTTTTTAGTACCTTGTTGTCCTTTAATAGTTGTTGGGTGAAGTTTTAAATTCATTTGAGAATTTTGAACTACCGCTTGGTCCCAAATAGTTGCAGACTCAAATAATGCATAAACACCATTTTTATCAGTTCCTGCATATGCAGAAACTGAACCATCTGAATATGTTGTCCCACTTAATCTACCATCTGGAGTAGCTAAAGTAGCAGCTCCTTGTGGACCGTGTGTAGAAACAGATATTTGACAAGGGTACATCTTTTTAGCATATAAAGATTGTGCTTCTTCACATACTTTTGCTAACCATATTTCATAGTTTTTAAGAATGCTATCTGCATATAAATCATTATTTCCATATTTAGGTGCATCAAGACAGGCCTTGTAAATAGCATCATATTTACCAGTTTCATCTACTTTTACTTGGTCTGCCATAGAATAATTTCCAACTTCTAAAGCATCTTTAAATCCAAAGTTATTCAAAATAGCCTCTTTCATTTCTTCAAGTGTAAAAGATTTGTCATCATATACAAGTTTTTTAAGTGCTGCAAATGAATTAACCATAGTAACAGTACCGCAAGTCTCTACATTTAATGTTGCATTATAACGATATCCCATATTTCCTATATGTTGACCTTTGTCTAAACAATCTGGCTTTAATAGTGAATTTATTACAGAGGTATCAAACTTTCTCCATATATCTAGCTCAATATTATTTGCTCTTTCAAGAACATTTATTGCTTGTTTATAATAATCTTTAAATACTTCTACAACCTCTTCATATGTATCTAGAGGTTTATTATGAGGTTCAAATACTTGTACATTCATACGATGGTCTTTACCATTCATAAGAACAAGTTCTAATATTTTAGGATTAGCTAAAAAATGTACTCCAGAACCAGCTGTTTGCCCTGCTCCACCTGCTATAGAATATGTTTTTCCATTTAAAGTTAACTGTTTCCAACATCCTGGAGATGTTTCTAGACATCCACCTAATGCAAAAGCTCTAGCTTCTTCAACAGTCATACCTTCATCAGCAAATTGTCTCATCATAAAAGTTGTTCCATTTGAGTTGTTTACCCATGCTGGATAACCAGAACCAAGCTTTGTACATTCAACAGCTTTCATTAGGAAATCTTCTGGAAGTTTTTCATCGTACAACATAGTTAAACTAGGTTGAGGAGTTCTACATCTCATACTTGCTTCTAATAGTAATTCTTCTAATTCATTTGCTCCTGTAGAACCATCTTCTCTTAATCCACCTATAGATAATGTATTAAATGTATTTCCTGATAATACTCCTCCATTTACACCTGCTGAAGCAAAACAATCAATACAAGTAATCTTTATTCTATAAAGTTCTAATAATTCAATTACTTCTTCTTTTGTGATTATTCCTTTTTCTATATCTTGCTCATACCAAGGATATAAGATTTGACCAAAACGACCTATAGACATACCAGATATAGCATCTTCGTTTACTGATGCTATATGAATTGTATAAGTCAATTGAAGCGCTTCCCTAAATGTACGAGGTTGTTTGTGTGCAATATGTTCTAATATTTCCACTAAATCTGAATATTCTTTTTTAGCTTCTAAATCTTTTTCTATACTCTCTAAATATTTTGCATGTTTTGCATAATTCAAAATCCAAGTTTGTAATCCTTCAATAACTTGAACAACTGCTTCATAGAAATATAGACGATCCATTCCAATAAGTCCATCTCCAGATGCGTTTCCTGCAACTGCTTTCTTACATTCTTTTGCCATTTCTATGATTCCATCTAATCCATAATTCAAAGGATAAAAATAATTTATAACTTCTCTACCTTGAGGAAGTGTATATCCTGAATCAAACATACAAATAAGCGTACTCATTAATTTTTCTTTTAAATCATAATCTGGCATCATTTTCTCATAATGAAAACCTACATCTTCAACTGATCTTCCAACCCATTCTTTAGCCATTTTTACAAGTACAGGTACTTCTTCTTTTCTCATTCCAAACTTACCAGCTATTGAAACAACATTTCCAAAACTTTCAGTTACATTTCCCCCACCAGAACCAAATTTTGTAAGTTCATCTGCTGTATTACTAGCCAACTTATTTGCTTCTTCCTTCATTTGTTCACCTTGAGCTACGAAGAAACTTTCACTTACCCAAGGCATTGGGAATGACCCTCTATAGTGGCGTGTTTTTTGCATTACTATTTTCTCGCCTGGTATTATATTTGGTGTCATATGAGAAAAAGCAGATTTAAGAGCCTTAGCTCTTCTAACTACAGGTATATCACCATCTGATTTTCTATATTCTCTATTATACCAATATGGAAATTCCATATCAGCTGTAGATAATGTATTATAATATACATTTAATAAATCATCAGCTCTTTTACTTGCCTTTTTTTCACTAAATTCATCTAAATTTTCTTTATCTTGAAAATTTGCCTTAATATTTTTTGCTTCTAAAATACTTCTTATCTTGTCTTCTTTACTTTGACTCATTTCTTCCCCTCCTTAATCTTTCTATAATTAGTATAAGACTTTTTAATAGGGAAAAAAAAGGGTACATTACCCACTTTTTAAAATAATCTTTCTACAAAAAAATTAAACTTGAAGCAAATTCAGACTAAAGATGACCTTTATATTCTAAACATGTTGCAATTCATTAGAATATAAATGTTATACATAGTTTTACTTCAAGTTTTAATATATACTATATTTATTTTTATTATATTCAATTTTACTTCTAGTTACTTTTTTGAAACAAATCCTTAATATACTTATAAATTTAGTTTATATTACTGATTTATCTTTAAATTTGGAACTGCATTCAAACTCATATCATGTGTTTTACCATTTATAAAATTATAATATCCTGCACACCCTATCATAGCTGCATTATCTGTGCATAAAATTAGAGGAGGATATTTAACAATTATCCCACTATTTTTTGCAAGCTCTGTTATTTTAGCTCTTAGACCCGAATTGGAAGCAACTCCACCAGAAAGGGTTATAATATCATAGCCTTTATCTTTTGCTGCTTTTAGTGCTTTAGTTGATAAAACTTCTACTACAGCTTCTTGAAAAGATGCTGCTACATCTTCAACTATTATTTCTTCATTCTTCATTCTTTTTCCATTTAGATAATTTAATACAGAAGATTTTAATCCACTAAAACTAAAGTCGTAGCTATTTTCTTCTAAATAAGCTCTTGGAAATTCTATAGCATGTTTATTTCCTTTTTTAGCGAGATTATCAATAATTGGACCTCCTGGATAACCTAAATTCATTGCTCTTGAAATCTTATCAAATGCCTCTCCAGATGCATCATCTCTAGTTTTTCCTAAAATTTCATATTTACCATAGTCTTTGACTTCAACCAAGTGAGTATGACCTCCAGATACTATTAATGTTATAAAAGGAGGTTTCAAATCCTTGTGCTCTATATAATTTGCACTTAGATGACCTTCTATATGATTTACTCCTACAAGTGGTATATTCAAAGTATATGCAAGTGCTTTAGCATAAGATAAGCCTACTAGCAAGGCTCCTACTAGACCAGGACCATATGTAACTGCAATATGGTCTATGTCATTAAATCCTACATTTGCTTTATCTAAAGCTTCCTGAACAACTATATCAATATTTTCCACATGTTTTCTTGAAGCTACCTCTGGAACTACACCACCAAATTTTTTATGTGTCTCTATTTGAGTAGAGATTATGTTTGAAAGTACGTCTCTACCATTTTTTAAAACTGATGCAGCTGTTTCATCACAACTACTTTCTATAGCTAATGTTATTATATCACTCATAAACTCTACACCTCTTTTAATTGGTTCCACATTATAATTGCATCTTCTTTATTATCACTGTAGTATTCTTTTCTTATTCCACCCATTTTAAATCCATATTTTCTATATAAATTTTGTGCTATTTTATTTGATGCTCTAACTTCTAGTGTCATAGATGCAATATTATTATCTTTGCATAAATCAACTATACCTTTTATTAACTTATCTCCTATTTTTTTGCCTCTATAGTCACTATGAACAGCCACATTATTTATATGCCCCTCCTGAACCTCCCATGACTAAAGTCACAGGGTTCCTGCTTCATAGAATTTTGCATACTAAAATATGTCTTACCAATTCTCCACAAGCTATCCCCGTAGTTCCTACGGTTCTTACATAAGTTATTTATTTTAAACTGTCATTAGTCTTAGTCCTTCTTTTAGTATATTTATACTTGCATTTATATCTCTATTGTGAGTTACATTACAACAAGGACAAATCCATCCTCTTATATTTAAATTCTTCATTTCCTCGTTTTTGTACCCACATTTATTACATATTTGTGAACTTGCAAAGAATTTACCTACTTTTACAATTTGTCTACCATACC
>NZ_AVHW01000018.1 GCF_000449425.2 Clostridioides difficile CD160 | reverse complement strand
TTTTTGAGGTTGTCGTTCACATAAGTTCGCTACTACCTATGCAGTTCTCTTATGAACTTCTTACATTTCATGAAGCACAGACTATATCTTATCCTTCGGCATTATCCGTTAAGGTCTACCCACTTCCACTACCAATAGCTTGTTGTACTTCCCTCAAGAGGAATAGTCGTTGAAGTTTCTCCTATTCGGAGCTTACCTGCTAATTGCCCATTTTAAAGTACTTAGGGTTTAACCTTATACCATCTAACCAATTTTTTCTACTTTCGTAACTTTCACACTTAGGTTTATTTCATCCTTATGTTTTAGTTTAGTTAGCTTTAGGGGTTTCCAGCAATTCAAGTAGTATTGGATAGGTTCTTTCCTATCTCTACATATAAGTTTCCCTATATGCTGACTACTTTAGCTACTAACTCACGACTAAAGTCACGAGTGTGCGTAGCTATTTTTTAATCAAGTATAAGCCAAATTCCCACGTATCCAACAACTTTTCCATCTAGTTTAGCTACTATATACCTTGCTACTTCATTAGATAACTCTTTTCTAAAAGATTCTTTTGACCAATAATCTTCAAAACAATTTTTTTCTACTTCAAAAACTTCATCTATATCTTTAATAGTCATTTCTTCTATTTTTATATCATCTACTATTAGTTTTGTATTATCTTTCATCATTTAGCCTCTTCATTTTTTCATCGTATTGTACCTCAGCTTGAGATTTTCTGATATACATAGGATTTATTGTATAACAAGTATGTACATCTATATTTTTATTATATTTACTTAATGCCAAAGAGCATAAGCTTCCTGCATTAGATACATTATTAGCTGGTGATGGTATTTTTACATTTTTTATATTTTCTAACTTATCTTTATACTTATATACAGCTTCTCCAACTACTATAAATTCTTCATCACTTGATACTATTTCCTCTAATAAAGTGTCAAATTCCACAACATTAACACCCTCTAATTCTATTAGCTCTCCATTTTCAAGTTTATATTTAGCTGAATAGACTTGATTCTTCTGCGCATCTAATATACAACATATCTTCCTATCACATAGATTCATGTTATTTGCTAGAGATTCTAAAGAATTCACTGCTATTATTGGTATATTATTTACATGAGCCATAGCTTTTACTGTGGCCATACCTATTCTAAGACCTGTAAATGACCCAGGCCCTATACATACAGCTAATAAATCCATATCTTTTATACTTAAATCACTCATGTTCAACATACTTTCTATCATTGGCATAAGTTTTTGCGAATGAGTTTTTTTGTTGTTCACTGTAAACTCACATATTAAGTTATCATCTTCTACAACTGATACACTTGCTGCCATAGAAGATGTATCCATACCTAGTATTTTCATTATTTAGTCAACTCCTCAACTATTTCTTTGTAAAAATCTCCTTTTGGAGTTAATATCATTTCTCTTCCATCATCTTTATACTTTAATTCTATATTTAAATATTCCTCTGGAAGTATATCTTCTATTAGATTAGCCCATTCGATTATGCAAATTCCCTTTGAATTTATATATTCATCATATCCAATATCATACATTTCATCACTGCTACCTATTCTGTAAACATCAAAATGATACAAAGGTATTTTGCCTTCATATTCATTTATTATAGTAAAAGTTGGACTTGTTATATAATCTTTTATACCTAATGAATCTGCTAAGCTTTGTGTCATTGTAGTTTTCCCAGCCCCTAAATCTCCTACTAAACAGATAACACTACCTTCTTTCAAAAGTTTACCTAATTTATATCCTATTTCTCTAGTTTTATTTTCATTTTCTAAATATATTTTTGCCATCAATTCATCTCCATTTTGATATAATCGTCATGTGAATTTATATCACTGCTTAATTAATTATAGTATAAGCCTAGACTATTATAAAGTACTTCTATTTATCTTTTTTTATTGATGGCCATATCTAGACATTATATACAGTCTTCAATAATAATTTTTATATACTCTTTTGCCTTACAACTTTGCTTTAAAGCTTCTTTGCATATTTTCTCAGATTGCTCTTTTACATACTTAAGAGACTTATAATTCTCTTTCACTGCTTCAATACACATTTTTTCTGTCTGATTTTTTATATACATTAACATCTTACCATTTTGTCTTACAATCTCTATACATATATCTTCTGTATAATTATCTATGTAACTTAACACATCTTTAATATTATATTTTTTATCTAAATATCTTATAGCCTTTATACATATTTCCTCTGTTTTATTATTAACAAATTGCAGACTTCTTCCATCTTGTTTGACAGCTTCCATACATATTTCATCTTTTTGTTTATTTACATATTGCAGTGCCATACCATTTTGATTTACAGCTTCAATACACATCTTATCTGTTTGATTTTTTACATATTGTAATGCTTTATAGTTTTGCTTAATCGCTTCTATACATAATTCTTCACTCTGTTCTCTAACATATGCAAGACACCTACCATCTTTTTTAATTGCTTCTAAACATATACTTCTTGTTTGAACCTCTAAAGCTTTTAGTATACTTACAACATCTATATTTGAAGAATATCTTATTGCTTTTATAATAAGCTTCTCTGTCTGGTTTCTTACATACTTAAGTGCATTACAATCCTTTTTTATAGCTTCAAGACATATATACTCTGTTTGTTCTTTTACATATTTTAGTGCTTTATAGTTATACCTTATTGCCTCTAAACATAATTCTTCTGTTTGCTTTTTTACATACTCTAAGGCTTTATAATTTTGCCTTATCGCTAGAATACACATCCCATCAGTTTGATTTTTTATATTTTTTAATTCACGATAATCATACTTTACACTTTCCATATTTTCAATGTATTCATTTGTAATATACTTTAAAGGCATTTTCAACTCTTCGTTATCAACACTTATATGAATATTTTCCCAATTACTATTAAAATAATACCCTTTATCATCTAAAAATAATTTTTTCAATTTTTTAGATATACTCATCTATCTACACCCCTATCATTATTAAATTAGATATTATTAAAAAATTAAGCATAAATCTTTATTTATTTTTTATAATATCTTTATTTTTTATTTATTATGAATTCGCTCTGTGTATTATAGATACCTTTTTAGTATTTTAATAGTTAATCGTTTTAATTCTTCCTTTATTTTAAAAATTAAATTTGCCTAAATATTTCTTATTTTATATACAATTTTTGATAAATTAATAAAGCCATAATCTATTTAATATATCAATCACAATATAGGACCGAAGTTATAAATAAATTATGGCTATTCAATACATTTAATTTTAAAATTTTATATTTTCTTGTCTAATTATTTTTTTATTACATTTCCCATTTTTTTATAAAGTGGTAATGTTACTAAAGATATTATAACAGCCTTTAATACATTAAATGGAGCTATCATCCAAATTACAAAAGTAAATAAATCATGAACTTTAGGATTTATAGCTGAACCTAGGCCTATTATAGCATCTAGTCCCATTAATTGCCCATAAAGTGGCAGCATTACAAAATAATTTACCAATGAACCAATTATAGTCATAGTTATTGTCCCTAATACAAATCCAATTACTACACCCTTTAAATCTTTACTTCTCTTATATGAATAACAAAGTATAAGTACATAAGAACCACCAATTAATATATTTGCAAATTCTCCTACTCCTCCAGTTGTTGTTGCTGTTATCATTTGTAGTATATTTTTTACTACAACTACACCAAATCCAACCAATGGTCCTAAAGACATACCACCAAATATTGCTGGGATATCTGATAAGTCAATTTTTAAGAAATCTGGAAAAATACCTGGTATTGGTGCTTGAATAAACATCAATAAATAAGATATTGCAGATAAAATTGACATAACCACCAAAGTTCTTGTTGAAATCATATTACCTCTTTTTACTGTATTTTGCATAACTACTTTCCTCCTAATCAATAGTTTATATTTTTTAGGAAAAACAAAAAACTCGAAGATCCTATCTTCGAGTTTTTATGGATATAGTTTAAACAAACTAAAATAAACTTATTTATATTCCATAAATATCTTCTCTCATCCAGACTTTACTGTCGGCTTTGGAATCTCACCAAATCAACCACCTAAGTAGTTCGCGGGCTATACCGCCGGTAGGGAATTTCGCCCTGCCCCGAAGATCTTCTTTGATTTTTTAATTTTCCTTACACTCTTATATTAGTTAATTTTTTAATAATTGTCAAGTTATTTTTTCTCATATACTACTTTGCCATTTATTATAGTGTAAAGTACATTACTTTGAATCTCTAGTGGAGAATTGTCCCAAATTACTATATCTGCATCTTTGCCAACCTCTATAGAGCCTACTTTGTCTCCTATTCCTAAAGCCGTAGCTGGATTTATTGTAATTGATTCTATTGCTTTTTCTTCTTTCATACCATGTTTAACTGCTATACCTGCACATATTGGAAGATATTGAACTGGTATTACTGGATGGTCTGTCATTATACATACATCAAGACCTGCATTTGAAAGTATTCCAGCTGTACTAAATGTCAGATTTCTAAGTTCAAATTTAGACCTTTCTGACAAAGATGGACCTACTATCACAGGAAATCCTTCTTCTACCAATTCATCTACAATAAGATGACCCTCTGTACAATGGTCTAATGTAAGTTTTAAGTCAAATTCTTTTGCAATTCTTATTGCTGTAAACATATCATCAGCTCTATGAGCATGTGCCTTGAAAGGAATTTCTCTTCTCAGCACAGGTATTAAACTTTCCATTTTTATGTCATATTCAGGCTTTTCACAGTCTTCATCATCATGACTTTCATATAAATCAATCTCTTCTAGATATTCTTCCGCTTTTTTTAAATTTTCTCTAAGCAAGGCTGCTATAGCCATCCTAGTTTGAGGAGATTTATCATCTTGACCATAGCAACTTTTTGGATTTTCTCCAAATGCTATTTTAGATGCAACTGGATTTTTTATTACCATTTTATCAATTCTTTTTCCATGTGTTTTTATAGCTATACATTGACCTCCCATAACATTTGCACTTCCAGGTGTTGTACAAACAGAAGTTATACCACCCTCAAAAGCTTCTTTAAATGTTCTATCCATTGGATTGATTCCATCTATAGGATTTAATTGTGGTGTTATTGGGTCAGTTTCTTCATTTCCATCTGCCCCTTCAAAACCTATCCCATCTTCCCATAGACCCAAATGAGTATGAGCATCTATAAATCCAGGGAACACAAGTTTATTACTTGCATCTATTATATCTGCATCTAATGGTGCTATTAAGTCTTCTCCTATTTCTATTATTTTTCCTTCATCTATAAGGATATCGCCTTTAATTATTCCATTTGTTATGGTGTTTATTTTACCATTTTTTATAAAAATCATTCATTTTCCTCCTGATTTTCAAGACTATCTTACTTCTTTTTAACATTGTTTTTTACAATATACTTTTTTAATTTTTAATACTCATACCTACTATAAGTTGTATTTACAAATATAGAATTCAAAATAACAATACATAAACTTGTTTATTTTTTCATTGATAAAGCTACTCTTTTCTTGTTTAAGTCAATTCCAATAACTTTTACATCAACTATATCTCCTACTGTAACAATACTCATAGGGTCTTTTACAAAGCTATTACTCATTTCTGATTTATGAACTAACCCATCATTTTTTATTCCAATATCTACAAATGCACCAAAATCTACAACATTTCTAATTGTACCTTTTAAAGACATGCCTTCTTGTATATCTTCAATTTTTAAGACATCAGTTCTAAGAATAGGTTTTATTCCTTCTTCTCTTGGGTCTCTTCCTGGCTTTTTAATTTCAGCTATAATATCTCTTAAAGTAACTTGACCTACTTCTAGCTTTTCACTTAATTCTTTTAGACCAATCTCTTTTATTTTCTCATCTATTTCTTCTATATTCTTATTTTTTATATCATCTAGAGAATACCCTATTATCTCAATCATTTTTTTACATATGTCATAACTTTCAGGATGCACACCTGTATTATCTAGTGGGTTTTTACCATCTAAGATTCTCATAAATCCAGCACACTGAGTAAATGCTTGAGGTCCAAGTCGTTTTACTTTTTTCAGTTGTACTCTCGATGTAAAATCTCCATTTTCTTCTCTATATGCTATTATGTTTTTTGCAATAGCTTTACTTATTCCTGCAATATGTTCTAATAGAGAGTATGATGCTGTATTTAAATCTACTCCAACACTATTCACAGAATCTTCAACAACACCATCTAATACTTCTTCTAGTCTTTTTTTATTTAAATCATGCTGATATTGACCTACACCAATACTTTTAGGGTCTATTTTTACAAGCTCTGCTAATGGGTCTTGTAATCTTCTAGCTATAGATATAGCTCCTCTTATTGATACATTTATATCTGGATGTTCTTCATTTGCAAGTTCAGATGCTGAATAGACAGAGGCTCCAGCCTCACTAACTATAACATATTGTACTTCCCTATCTATCTCTTTTATCATTTCTGATACAAAAGTTTCTGATTCTCTAGATGCAGTACCATTACCTATTGAAATTATATCTATATCGTATTTTTCAATCAATCCTTTTAAAACTTTCTTTGCCCCTTCCACATCATTTTGAGGGTCTGTTGGGTATACTGTTGTATAATCTAATAGTTTACCATTTTTATCTACTATAGCTATTTTACATCCTGTTCTAAATGCAGGGTCAAATCCCATAACTACTTTGTCTTTAACAGGTGGTTGAAGCAATAAACTTTTAACATTTTTTCCAAATACACTTATAGCTCTTTCTTGAGCTATTTCTGTTAAATGATTTCTTATTTCTCTTTCTATTGATGGAAAAATTAATCTTTTATAAGAATCTTCTATTGAGCTTACGATTTCTTCCTTATTTTTGAAATTTTTATCATTTACATATTCATTTATTATGTAATTTAAAACTTTATCATTATTTATTTCTAACTTAACTTTTAAGAAGTTCTCTTTTTCTCCTCGATTTATTGCCAAGACTCTATGTGGAGCCATGCTCTTTACTGCTTCATTATAATCATAATACATATCATAAACTGATTTCTCATCAGTAGAGCTTTTGCTAACTATCATGCCTTCTCTTAATGCTAATTCTCTTATATATTTTCTAATCTTAGCATCATCTGAAACTAATTCTGCAATTATATCTCTAGCTCCTTTTAATGCATCTTCAACAAAAAGAACTTCTTTCTCCTCATCTATATAATTCTTTGCTTCTACTTCTATACTATCTAGATTATTCTCTAGTATTGACAATGCTAAATTTTCTAATCCCTTTTCTTTAGCTATTGTTGCTCTAGTTCTTTTCTTTTGTTTATATGGAGCATAGATATCTTCTACTTCTTGTAATGTCTTTGCTTTTTCTATATTTTTTGTTATTTCATCTGTTAACTTGCCTTGCTCATCTATTAGTCTAACTACATCATCTTTTCTACTTTGAAGGTTTCTTAAGTACATCAATTTTTCATGAAATTCTCTTAGTGTAACATCACTCATCTCACCAGTCATTTCTTTTCTGTACCTAGCTATAAATGGTATTGTATTACCCTCATCAATAAGTTTTAATGTATTGTTTATTTGCTCATCTCTAAGATTAAATTCTTTTTTTAAGATTTGATTTATATCCAATTTTTTCACTCCTAATGTTAGTTTTTTCATAAGTATAATAAACAGAACGAAGGCTGAGGGTTGTCGTCCTCAGCCTAAGTGCTGTAAGTGCATAGTAAGCACTAACCTTCTTATACATATATCTTAATTACAGTGCATATTTATTAAACTGTTTTATTCATTTTTAAGTATTCATTAATAAATAGGTCTATATTTCCATTCATTACACTATCTACATTTCCAAACTCAGCATTTGTTCTATGGTCTTTAACCAATTTATATGGTTGAAAAACATACGACCTAATTTGACTACCCCATGTTATTTGTGAATATTTTCCTTGTATATCTTCTATTTTTTCCTTTTGTTCCAATTCCTTTAATTCTATCAGCTTTGCCATCAAAAATCTCATAGCTCTATCTTTATTTAGATGTTGAGACCTCTCATTTTGACACTGTACTACTACACCTGTAGGGACATGTGTTATTCTAACTGCTGAATCAGTTGTATTTACATGCTGCCCTCCAGCTCCAGATGCTCTATACGTGTCTATCTTTAAATCTGATGGATTAATTTCTACTTCTATATTCTCATCTAACTCTGGTGTTACATCTATAGACGCAAATGAAGTATGTCTTTTTCCTGATGGGTCAAATGGAGATATTCTCACCAACCTATGAACCCCTTTTTCACTCTTTAAGTATCCATAAGCGTTTGTTCCTTCTACAAGGATTGTAGCTGTCTTTATCCCAGCCTCAGGGTCTGATATTATATCTAAAAGCTTAACTTTATAACCCTTTCCTTCTGACCATCTTATATACATTCTCAAAAGCATCTGAGCCCAATCTTGAGCATCCAAACCGCCAGTACCAGCGTTTATAGATAATATAGCATTATTTTTATCATACTCTCCACTTAGAAGAGTTTTTATTTTAATTTCAGATAATTTTTTCTCTATTGATTCTATGGACTTTTCTATATCTTTTTCTACAGAGTCATCCTCTTCCTCTAGACCTATTTCAATCAATACTTCTATATCTTCTAATAAATTTTTTAAACTTTCATATTCTTCTAGCGTCTCTTTTAAAGATTTATTTTCTTGAAGTACTCTTTGAGCGAATTCATTATCGTTCCAAAAGTCTTGCTTGTTCATCTTTTCTTCATTAATTTGTATTTTTTCCATCAATGAAGCTATGTCAAAGAGAAACCCTCAATTCTTCTAAATTTGAAGCTATCTGCTCCACACTATGTCTATACTCTTGTATCTTTAACATTTAATCCTCCAAGATTATCTACCACAACAGTTTTTATATTTTTTACCACTTCCACAAGGACATAAGTCATTTCTTCCAACTTTTTCATCTTTTTTAACCGTTTTGCTTGTTGGAAGCGTTCCATCTGATGGCGAAGATAGATTCTCAACATCTACAACTGCTTTTCTTTCAACTGGAGTTTCTATTGTTATATTAAATAAATATCTTACAGTATCTTCTTTGATATGTTTATTCATTTCATCAAACATGTCAAAACCTTCCATTTTATAAGCAATAACTGGGTCTTGCTGACCTACAGCACGAAGCCCGATACCTTGACGTAATTGGTCCATAGCATCTATATGGTCTATCCAATGGTTATCAACAGCTTGAAGTAAGATTACTCTCTCAACCTCTCTCATTCTTTCATAGCCTACTTGTTCTTCTTTTGAAGTGTATATCTTCATAGCTATTTCATAAACTTTCTCTGTTATTTCAACTGGATTAAGCTTTTCTATTTCTGGTATTTCTATGCTACCTTTTGGTAAGAACAGATTATACATATGCTCTTTAAATCCGTCTTCATCAAACCCTTTATCTTGTGTATAAAGAGTCACTGCCTCTTCGATTATAGAATGAGTCATTGATTGTATTTGTTCTTGTAAATCTTCACCCTCTAATACACGTTTTCTTTCTGCATATATTATTTCTCTTTGTTTATTCATAACATCATCATATTGAAGTACATGTTTTCTTATTCCAAAGTTTTTACCTTCGACTTTCTTTTGTGCTCCTTCAATAGATTTAGATAATATTCTATGTTCTATCGGCATATCTTCTTCAAGGCCTATTTTATCTACAATTCCAGATATCCTATCACTTCCAAACAATCTCATAAGGTCATCATCAAGACCTATATAAAATCTTGAACTACCTGGGTCACCTTGACGACCAGCACGACCTCTCAACTGGTTATCTATTCTTCGAGATTCATGTCTCTCTGTACCAATTATAGCAAGTCCACCTGCTTCTACAACTTGTTTTTGTTCTTCTTGTGTTTGTTGTTTAAACTTTTCAAATAGTTTTTCATACTCTGCTCTAGCTTCAAATAGAGTTTCATTCCCTTTTACAGGTATCCCTTCTATTGGAGTATCTACTCTGTTTACTATTTCCTCTTTAAATCCATTTCTTCTCATTTCTCTCTTAGTTAAGAAATCCGGGTTTCCACCTAGAACTATATCTGTACCACGACCAGCCATATTAGTAGCTATTGTAACAGCTCCAAGTCTACCAGCTTGTGCTATTATCTCTGCTTCTTTATCATGATGTTTAGCATTTAATACTTCATGTTTAATGCCTTTTTTCTTTAGTATTTGTGATAATAATTCTGACTTTTCTATTGATACTGTCCCTACAAGTATTGGCTGATTAACTTTATGTCTTTCAATTATCTCTTGTGCTACAGCATTGAATTTACCTATTTCACTTTTGTATACAGAATCTGGTAAATCTTCTCTTATCATAAGTTTATTGGTAGGTACTTGGAAAACATCCATTTTATAGATTGCTTTAAACTCTTCTTCTTCTGTTTTTGCTGTACCAGTCATACCAGAAAGTTTTTTATACATTCTAAAGTAGTTTTGGAATGTTACAGTAGCTAGTGTTTTAGATTCTCTTTGTATTTTAAGACCTTCTTTAGCTTCTATTGCTTGATGTAAACCTTCTGAATATCTTCTACCAAACATAAGTCTACCAGTAAACTCATCAACTATTACTATTTCTCCATCTTTAGCAACATAATCAACATCTTTCTTCATTATTACATGTGCTCTTAAAGCTTGATTTATATGATGATATAACTCTGTATGAGATATATCTGTTATGTTGTCAACGTTAAAATATACTTCTGCCTTTTGTATACCTGATGCTGTTAGAGATACCGCCTTATCTTTTTCTTCTAATTCGTAATCATCTGGTTTTAGTGTTAAGACAAATGTATTTGCATCTGAATATAAGTGAGTTGATTTATCTCCAGGTCCAGATATGATAAGAGGTGTTCTAGCTTCATCTATTAGTATAGAATCGACCTCATCCACTATAGCATAATTTAATCCTCTTTGAACTCTTTGCTCTTTGTGTATTACCATATTGTCCTTTAAGTAATCAAATCCATACTCATTATTTGTACCATAAGTTATATCACAATCATATTGCTCTTTTCTAACTTTTGGATTTTGGCCATGCACAATAACCCCTACACTCATGCCTAAAAACTCATATATTTTTGCCATTTGGTCTCTATCACGTTTTGCAAGGTAATCATTTACTGTTACAACATGTACACCTTTTCCTGTAAGGGCATTCAAATAAACAGGAGCAGTGGCAACCAAAGTTTTACCTTCACCTGTTTTCATCTCGGCTATTCTTCCTTGATGTAACACTATACCTCCAACCATTTGGACTCTATAGTGTCTAAGTCCTAACACTCTCTTAGAAACTTCTCTAACTACTGCAAAAGCTTCTGGAAGTATATCATCTATACTTTCATTATTTGCTAATCTTTCTTTAAATATATTTGTCATATTTTTAAGTTCCGAGTCTGCCATAGATTCAAATTTAGGTTCTAATGAATCTATTATATCAACAGTTTTATTGAACTTTTTTAATTCTTTTTTATCTGCCATGTTGAATAAATTATCCATAAAGCTCATATTTTACATCTCTCCTCGTTCTTTATTGTACTATTATTCATTTTACCATAAAAACTATACTTTTAATATTAATTTAAAAAGCTATCGATAATTTATTTATCGATAGCTAATATGATTAAATCTAAATTGCTTTATTCATGTTCTATTATACCATATCCACCATTATGACGCTTATAAACTACTGCTATTTCATCTGAATCTATATTCTTGAACATGTAAAAATCATGTCCTATTAACTCCATCTGTAATACAGCTTCTTCTTCGCTCATTGGTTTAACACTAAATTTCTTACGTCTTTGAATTACTAATTCTTGATTTTCATCTTCATAATCTACTTGATCATCAGCTAGATTTATTTCTGCATCTTGGAATCTTATACTCTTGTTGTCTTTATGTTTATCTTGTAGTCTCTTTTTATATTTTTTTAATTGTTTACTTAATTTATCATATACAACATCTATAGCTGTGTATAAATTTTCCTGCATATCTTCTGCTCTAATTATAGGTCCATTTACAGTAGCTATTGTTACCTCTATTTTTTGTCTTGCTTTTTTAGCACTTACTGTAACTTTTACATCAGTGTCTGGATGAATGTAATTATCTAACTTACTTAGTTTGCTTTCGATTTTACTTTTTATTGCATCAGTTAATTCGATTTGTTTTCCAGATATAATTATGTTCATAAGTACATCTCCCTTCAATTATGCCAGTATAAGAAAATTTATACTTTAGTAATATATTCTACACGAACTCTCATAATCCTCTTTTTATTATTAACTTTTATGATTTTTTCTATTCAATTGATAGAATTATTTCTCATTTTTAGTTATCTTAATACTCATGTGGATTAATATTATCACAACTACCTGTGGATAATGTGGATAAAACTGTTAATAACTCTTGTTTTTGTTTATTTAAAGCTATTTTTACCACTATTTCTATCCACAAATATCTCCATTAATTGTTTATTAATATGTGAATTCATGTCATAAGTTGGTAATTTTAGGAAATTATATGTATTATATGCCGTTTATCTTTTATAAATTTTTTATAAATATAAACCCTCTAAAACCTCCATATCCTATTTTTTCTTTCATTATTAGTATTCAAGACTATATAAAAGTAATAAACCACTTACAACAATAATTTCATGCTTAATACCTATTATCATGTATATACCCAAATTATAATTAACTCACACTCTTTATTTAGGTTTAGTATTTTATGTTTATACTATCTTGAAATCATATTTACGAGCTTTTTAAGTTTTTGTCTATCTATATCTTCAAAAGGATTGTTATTTATTCTAATAGCTGTACCAAAATGAAAATTGCTTGCTTTAGTTGATTCTTTTATCTTCTCTATATTATTGAAATTAAGTCCCCCACCTAAAAGAATTTTTATATGATTAGAACCAAACATCATATTCTTTATTATTTGTATGTTATCAACTATACTTCCCCTTCCACCTGATGTTAATATATTTGTAATTTTATCATAATCCTTCAAAATTTTGATACTATCCATTATATTTGATTCATCTATAGCTCTATGAAATGTAACATCAAGATTATCGCAACATTCCAATAAAACATTTAAATTTTTTTCATCTATGTTATTATCTTTATCTAACATACCAAATACAACTCCATTAGCACCAATCTCTTTAATTATACTTATATCTTTTTGCATTATGCCTATATCTTCCTCACTATAAGTAAAACTTTTTGCATGATGTCTTATCATTACGTTCACAGGTATCTTTACACTGTTAACAACCCTTTCTATAAGACCAAAGCTTGGTGTCAATCCACCTTCAGTTAAAGCACTAACTAACTCTATTCTATCTGCGCCACAATCTTCTATGATTTTAGCGTCTTCTACTGTCATTCCTATTATCTCTAACATAATTACTCCTTTGCCAATTCATATATTGCGTTTGCAAATATCTTTGCATTTAAAATTATATCTTCTATGTCCATATATTCATCAGGATTATGAGCTATTCCTTTTTGTCCTGGAAATGAAGGTCCAAATGGGACTATATTTGGCATTACTTTTGCATATGTACCTCCATTAGTTGTTACTGGAGTCCCATCTAATAATGTTACTCTTTCATAAGCTAGCTGAAGCTTTTTAATAAGCTTACTCTCTTTCTGAACCTCCCATGACTAAAGTCACAGGATTCCTGCTTCATAGAATTTTGCATACTAAAATATGTCTTACAAACTCTCCACAGGCTATCCCCGTAGTTCCTATGGTTCTTACATAAGTTATTTATTTTAAACTGTTATTAGTCTTAATCCTTCTTTTAATATATTTATACTTGCATTTATATCTCTATCATGAGTTTCATTACAACAAGGACAAATCCATTCTCTTATATTTAAATTCTTCATTTCCTCGTTTTTGTACCCACATTTATTGCATATTTGTGAACTTGCAAAGAATTTACCTATCTTTACAATTTGTATACCATACCAATTAGCCTTTATTCTAATTGACGAACAAATTCTGACCATGACACATCAGAAATAGAAAGAGATAATTTACGATTTCTAGTCATATTCTTTACTTGTAAATCTTCTATGCAAAAATATCATTCTCTCGTATTAATTTGTAGATAGTTTTTGTAAAAAATCCTTCCTTTGATTAGCTATATGTTCTTGAAGTCTTGCAACTTTTAACTTGCTTATTTCTATTTAAACTACCAATTGTTTTTCTCGATAGTTCTCTTTGTAATTTAGCAAGTTTATTTAACGACTTCTGAAGATACTTAGGATTTTCTATAAATTGTCCACAACTTGAGATACAAAATTCTTTAATTCCTAAATCTAAACCTATCTGATTATT
>NZ_AVHW01000017.1 GCF_000449425.2 Clostridioides difficile CD160 | reverse complement strand
TTTTTGAGGTTGTCGTTCACATAAGTTCGCTACTACCTATGCAGTTCTCTTATGAACTTCTTACATTTCATGAAGCACAGACTATATCTTATCCTTCGCTTATCGTTAAGGTCTACCCACTTCCACTACCATACTTATAGTGTACTTCCCTCAAGAGGAATAGTCGTTGAAGTTTCTCCTATTTGGAGCTTACCTGCTGATTGCCCATTTTAAAGTACTTAGGGTTTAACCTTATACCATCTAACCAATTTTTTCTACTTTCGTAACTTTCACACTTAGGTTTATTTCATCCTTATGTTTTAGTTTGGTTAGCTTTAGGGGTTTCCAGCAATTCAAGTAGTATTGGATAGGTTCTCTCCTATCTCTACATATAAGTTTCCCTATACGCTGACTATTTTAGCTACTAACTCATGACTAAAGTCACAAGTGTGCGTAGCTATTTTTCAATCAAAATATACTGGATTAAAATTAGAAATTACTTCTATCTCAATGCTACTTGGAAAACTGCATCTTATTTCATCTAACAGATTTCTTAGTTTATAGCTAAAATCATATTTTACCTTTATATCTAATATAATATCACCATCTTTTTTACTTAACTCCTTATATGTAACAATCACATTTTCAGATAGGTTTTCTATAAAATCTAAGAATGTGTCTTCTTCATAGATGCTTTTACTTTTGATTCTAATCCTTGCCATTCCTTTTTCACCATATACAACAGGATACTTACAATCTGGTGTAAATCCCATAAGAGGGGCTTTTTCTTTTTCTAAATAATATGGTATATCTTCAAATCCACTTTCTTCATTTGTACCAAATATTATCCTAACTTTTTTATCTAGTTTTAAATCCAATTCTTTAATAGCATACAATCCATATAAAGCAGATATTATGGGTCCTTTATTATCTAATACCCCTCTACCATAAATTCTCCCATTGGCTTTTTCCCCTTCATAAGGCTGATACTCCCAATCTTCGCCTTCATGTACAACATCTACATGACCAATTACACAAACATAATCTTCACTCTCTCCATATTCTGCATACCCAATATAATTATCTAAATTTCTAACCTTAAATCCCAATTTTTCTGAAATTTCTAATGCTTTATTAAGTGCTTTACCTACTTTTTCACCAAAAGGGAAGCCATTTTCTGACTCCCCTTTTACACTAGGCATTTTTACAATATCTATAATATCACTTAATAAATCTTCTTTTAATTCATCTACTTTATTATTTATGATATTCATAAAAATCTCCTTATTATAAAAAACTCTACTTTATTATATGACTGATTTATTCTTTCACTTCTATTGGAGCTTTTATTCTAGCTTCATATGCTTCCATCCATTCATTTGATATAACCTTATGTATAGTCTTACCATCTACTCTATTTGAAATATAGACTGTAGGAGCCTCTTCCTCAGTTACTACTGAAAAAGTAAAGTCTGCTATGTTTGTAGCTACTCCCCATTCACCCTTATTATTCATGGCAACTAATGATAAATCACCAGCTTTTCCTCTTCTTTTGATAAGTTGTTCATCCAATTCATTTACTGCTATATCACAAGCTTCTTGTGGATGCTTACCTTCTTTCATAAGTCTAACTATCTCATAAGATATACATCCCTTCATTAGGTCTTCTCCTAGACCAGTAGCTGTAGCTCCTCCTATACTACTATCAACAAAAAATCCCGAACCAGATAGTGCAGAATCTCCTATTCTGCCTCTTTTTTTCATAAATAATCCACTCGTTGAAGTAGCTGCACACATCTTACCATTTTTGTCTAAAGATATCATGCCAACAGTATCATGACCAGCATATGGGCTTAACCCCTTGTCTAGAGTTTCTTTTTTTCTCTTTTTATAATGCAACTTTGCTCTATCAGTCAACATATTTTTTCTTTCAAAGCCATTTTTATGAGCATACTCTTCAGCACCTATTCCAACCAAGAAATTATTTACCTTCTCATAACTTAACTTTTTAGCTATACTTACAGGATTAGAATAATCCCTTATACCAGCAACTGCCCCAATATCTAATGTATTACCATCCATAAATGCAGCATCAAGCTCTACCTCACAGTTTTCATTTGGAAGTCCTCCATAGCCAACTGATTTATAGAATGGATAATCTTCAACTCTTCTTACAGCAAGTTCTACGGCATCTCCTGCTTCCATACCTTTTTCTAAACGCTCTGATGCCTCAGTTATACCTTCTAGAGCCATTCTCCATGTCGCTATCATTCCCCACATGTCAAAATTCCCCTCCTTATTATATAGATTTTACTAATCTATTTTTATTATAAATAGTGTATTGTTTAAGTTTGTTAACATTAGAACACTAATTAATAACAAAACTCTTCTTTCATCAAAGTTATATCCTCTTTATTTGCCATTGATTTTGCTAATTTACATATGTTGTTTAGTGAATCATTAAGTCCAATTCCACCTTTTTTTGGTGTCTTAACTATGCATATATCATTTTTATATTCGTTTATTATATCTATATTTTCTTCTGACATAGCTGCAAATGCTGATATATTAGTCTTATCATTTATATTTTTACATAATATAGCTGACATCTTAGAAAAATTTTCATAATTAAAACTTGGTCCACAAATTACTACATCAGGGTTTAATTTTTTTACCATTGCTATCATTTTGTTTGTCACATCCTCTTCGTTATTTATAAAAAATTCGTCTCCACAAAATAATGTAGCTATTACTTTAGACTCATCTAAAAATGGTTCCATCATTATACCTGGACCTAATGGGCTTGATTTTCCAGCAGGAGGTATATTGTTTTTTTCTTTTCCTCCAGCACCAGCTTGTATTTGGTCCAATATCATAACTATTTTTTTCATAATCTTCCTCCTATAATACTAAATCATCAAAAGATATATCATCATCTTCCTCTTCAACATTTGTCTTTTCTTCTTTCAAATATTGTCTATCTAGCATTTTTATAAATGGCATATACATAAATATTCCTAGTACAAGAAGTGCTAATTGTAAAACAGCCCCTTGCCATCCTGTTGTTAGAAAGCCAGAGAATATAATTGGAGTTGTCCATGGTAATTGAACTCCATTTGTAAGTGGCACTAAACCTGCTGACATACAGAAATAAGCTATTATTATATTTATTGTTGGAACTATTGCAAATGGTATCAATAATATTGGGTTAAGCATTATTGGTAGACCAAATATCAATGGTTCATTTATACCAAATATTCCTGGTAAAATTGACAGTTTTCCCATTGATTTTATACGTTTACTTTTACATATTAATAACATAGCTATAACTAATGATAATGTACTACCTGCTCCTCCAAATGTTGCAAACATATCTTGGAATTGACCAGTTATTATGTTTGGTATTTTTGAACCAGCTTGGAATGCAGCTAAATTTTCAGCTGATAAAATTTTTAATATAGGATTATACACAGCTCCAACAACACTGCTTCCATTTATTCCAAAGAACCAGAATAAGTGTAAGAATATGTAGGCGATTGCCATTGCACCTAAGCTATTTCCTAGTTTTAATAATGGCATCTGTAAAAATTTAAATATAAATTCATGTATACTTCCATATGGTGTAGCTTCAAAGGCTATCTTAACTAAAAAGAAGACTATCATAACTATTGCACTTGGTATTAGCGCAGCAAATGATTTTGATACAGTTGGAGGAACTCCATCTGGCATTTTTAATGTCCATCCTTTTTTGACAACTGCTGCAAACAATTTTACAGAAGTTATTGCTGTTATCATACCTACAAACATTCCTTTAGAACCCATCCACCCTAGTGGTATACCTGTTACCATATAGACTGATGTTGTTCCATCTGGTGTATATGGTATCACAAATGGTGTTACTATAAAAAAAGCAACTATTGCAACTGCCGCTGATGCTATTGGGTCTACATCTATTTGTTTTGCATAAGAATATCCAATTCCTAAAACTGCAAGTAGAGTCATTACTTCAAATGTTGCTACAGTTGGTTGTTGTAATTTGACAGCCCAATCTGAACCAAAAATTTGACCTACAAATTCATCCCATCCTTTTATCGGAAAATTTGCTACTAATAAAAATAATGAACCTATTATTAATAATGGTGATGATACTAAAAAACCATCTCTAATTGCAATTAATAATTTATTTTTACCTATTTTCTCAGCCAATGGCATAAGTATTCTTTCCAATTTATTCATCTATCCACCCTCATTTCCAATTATTTTCTATTATGATTCTATGCTTGTTTAGATTTTATTAACTTTATAGCAAGTTTTAATACTTTTTCCCCATTCATAGTTCCATAATCAGCTTCATTTATTATATCTATAGGTTTACCTTGAGTTTCAAACTTTGGTTTTAATTCCTTTAACATGTACTTAACTTGTGGTCCTAATAATATACAATCTGGATTCTTTTCTTCAACTATTTTATCAATTTCTGCGATTGGGAATGCTTCTACTTCTATTGGTAAATTATACTCATCTGCTACCTTCTGCATCTTACCTGCAAGCAAACTTGTTGACATTCCAAAACTACAAAATAAATATACTTTTCTTTTCATTCTTTTAAATCCCCCTTAATTCTTTTTATTTTAATTTTTGAATTTCTTTTCTTAATATAATCATTTCTTTTATAAGATTTCTCTCACTCATACAAGTCATCAAATGGTCTTGAGAGTGAATTAATAAGATAGATATATCTGACTTATTTCCTCCAGCTTCCTTTTGTATAAGTTCAGTTTGTACTTTATGTGCTTTTAAGATTTCTTCGTTTGCACTTTCAACTAATTCATCTGCCTTTTTAAAATCGTTTTCCTTTGAACAGTTAAGAGCTTCATAAAGCATGGATTTTGCATTACCAGCATGAATTATAATCTTTAAAACTATTTCTTCCATTTTTTCCTCCTAAATTGCTTCTCTACTTTTAGCTAGTTTATATCTTACAAACATATAATATCGTATAAAATCAAAAAAACATGCACAACTTTTTCCATCACCTGGAAAATTTTGTGCTTATCCATAAATCACTATGAATTTTATATAAGAATATCTTTTACTTTTGCTATATCACATTTACTTAGAGTATCCAACATACCTTCATCTTCTGTTAGATTAGATATTTCTTTAAATAATTCTCTAAAAATTTTTCTGTCATCGTCCTTTTTATAAGCTAATAAAAGTATAATATTTATATCTTTTCCATTTCTAATTTTTATTGGTGTTTTTAATCTTGCAAAACATAATACAGATTGCTTTATATATTTCATGTCTCCATGAGGGAATAGTATTCCCTTTCCAACATTGGTTGGATATGATTTTTCTCTTGTTATAATAGATTCTAAATACTCCTTTTCTGCATAATGCTTTTCAATCAATAAATTAGTTAAATATGTTATGGCTTCATAAATATCATCATGCTCTAACTCCCTTATTAAATAATCAGACATCATTAATCTGTTCATAAGTTTATATGAGGTATCTTTTTCTTTTATTTTATTTGTAAATTCTTTGAGCTTATTCTCATCTTCATCAGTAAATAATGGAGTTGTTATGAAAATTGGCTTTTGAATATTTTCATATTCTTGAAATGCAATTATAAAGTCTATTGTTTTGTCAAAGTTATCTCTTTTTAAATCTTCCTCTCTTAGTGTTTCAACAATTTCTATAGTATCAAATCTCTTTTCTATTTTTACTTTTAATAGCATACTCACTCCAAAACTAAATGGACATACAATGCTTGCTCTCTTATTTGATTCTCTTTTATTATATTTCCTTTCTAGAGATGTTTGAAAGTGAAGTGTAAGATAACCTATTTCATCTTCAGTTATTTGTTTTCCTTTTAATTCAATTTCTATTGAATTTGATATTACTGTATATAAAAAACAAAACTTAGTTTTTATATTATCTAATAGTGGGTTTTCCAAATAAACATTACTTTTCATTTGGTGCATTGTAACATTTAAATGGCATATTAATTGCTCATAAAGCAATATATCATTATTGAAATTTATTCCTGATTCCTCTGACACTAAATTTATAATTTTTCTTGTATACTCTGCTAATTCTTCATTTAAATATAGTGCTTTTTTAGTGTTACTACTGTTTATCTGCTTATTCATACCAAATATTAAAGATTCTATAAATAATTTTTCTTCATGATTTAATACTATAGATAAATTGGATTTTAATTCATCTTCTATATGTAAAATAAGCATTTTTAACTTGAGCTCTTTCTTAGTATTTAATACTTTCAAAGAATTGCCTAGCCTTATTCGTATTATATTTATAAGTAAAAATAGCATCAGTTGTCTGAATGATATATCTGTAAGTCTTATATCCATATTATCTTCTATAGTAGACATTATATTTTTGACAATTATTATATCTACTATATGAAAATATTCTATCTCATCTATGTTTAGCCTGTATTTATCTATGTATTTAAATAAGAATGATACTAACATTATCCTTATATCTTTCTCATCCCCTTCAACGCATATACCACTACCTTTTTTGGTTGAGACATTTAAGTTATAATTATTTAATGCCACTGATAATTTACTTATTTCTTCTCTGACAATATTTTTATTTATGTACAATTTATTAGATAAATCATTTAAAGTGACTTTTTTATTGTTACAAAGTAGTAGATTTAATATCTCAACTTGCTTATGAAGCTCACTATTTACTCTTTTAACTTCACCTCGTAACTTCTGATTTACTAGTATTTTATCTGTATCATCTCCACTAAATTTGACTCCTATATTAGGTTTTCTTTTTATATAAGCATTACAAAAAGTAGATAACCATTCATCAATATATTTGCAATCATTTCTTATTGTCCTTTCTGAGCATTCAAAATCATTGGCAATCTCATTGACATTTATAAACTCTTCTTTTAATAGCAATGTTGTTAATAAGTTTTCTTGTCTTTTGTTCAAATATATCACCTCTTTATGACTTAGCCTTAATTTATTATATACAAAAAAGAGCTACACATAAAAGTATTATGCTAGCTCTCTTTAATATGATATTTAGCTGACCTGGTTTTTGACCCCACACTCGCCTACTGGAGGGTTCGCTTGGGTTCGCCGCACTACTACTCTCTCTCGATTTTATTATCGGTAGGTCTTACTTCTAAGCCGCACCATGATCATTAACCCAATTTTTAGTGTTAACTTACGTGGATCCTTTTGCCTGCGACTGGCTTGGACTTTCAACCACAGACCTAAATATCACTTATTCATTTTAATATTTTAAATTAAAATTGTCAACATATAAGATTATTCCATAACATAATTATCACTTGCTCTTGTCAGTAGAGTCAATACAAATACCTTATTAGCACCAGATAACTTTAGAAGTTTAGAAATTTCATTTGTTGTCAAACCTGTAGTAAATATATCATCTATTAAAAGTAAATTTTTATCATTTATTAATTTTATATTTTCTTTAACTTCAAATACATTTTTTAGTTCTTCTTTTCTTTCTTTTTTGTTTAATTTATAGAGCATTCTTGTATATTTTTTTCTACTTATACAATCTAATAATGGAATATTAAGTATCTTACTTAAATTAGACGCTATTTTTTGTGCTTGATTAAATCCCCTTTTGTTCAACCTTTTTTTATGAAGTGGAACAAATAGTATATAATCAAATTTTAAGTTTTCCAAATACAATTTTTCTTTCATTATCTGAGCTATATACCTAGCCATAAATGTTTTTTGATTATATTTTAGTCCTAATACTATCTTTTTGCTTACATCATTATATTCAATGCAAGATATAGATTTATCAAAATAAAAATCTTTATTAAAACAATAGCTACAGTCTTCAAAAAACTCCTTTTCAATTGAATGACGTGTTATTGGTTTTCCACATTTCATACAACCATCTTGTATAAAATTCATTTCATTAAAACAGCTTTTACATATTGAATAAGTATTTGTTTTCTTTATGGATTTATCACAAATTATGCAACTTATATTCTCAGGATATATAAAATCCAGACATTTATTAATCATGTTTTGTAAACGCTTAATAAAATTATCATTGCATATTTTCATATTTATTCTATCAACAACCCTTCTCGCTTAAATTTATTCAACTTATATCCTAAATTTGAATACCTTTGGTTCACTCTATTATTTTTTATCATATATTCAAGATACTTTACATCTCCAACCAATACAACTAATTTTTTTGCTCTTGTTACAGCTGTATATAACAAATTACGGCTAAGTAACATGGGAGGAGCCCAAGTTATTGGTAATACTACAACTGGAAATTCACTTCCTTGACTTTTATGTATTGTTGTACAGAAACTATGGTCAATTTCATCTAATTCATCATATAAATAAGATACAATTTTAGTTTGGTCAAATAATACATATATAGTTTTCTTATCTTTATCTATATGATAAACATATCCTATATCTCCATTATAGATGCCTTCTCCACTTTCTTTTTGGTCTTCTGTTTCCCATTTTTTTGTATAGTTATTTTTTACTTGCATTACTTTATCGCCTACTCTAAAGAGTCTTTTAGAAAAACTCTCTTCAACTTTAAATTTTTCTTTTTTGTTAAGATACTTTTGTAACTCTATATTGAGATTAGTAACTCCTAACTCTCCTTTTCTCATTGAAGATAAAACTTGTATGTCTTTTAATTTATCAACTTTATAAAATTTAGGTAATCTTTCATTAACTAATCCTATTATTTCATTTAATATTTCTTCATTGGTAGATTTTCTTATAAAAAAGAAATCTTTCTCTTTTGTATTTAAATAAAGCGGCTCTCCATTATTTATTTTATGAGCATTTACAATTATCATGCTCTCTTGTGCTTGTCTAAATATTTCATTTAATTTAACCACATTTATAATATTAGAATCAATCATATCCTTAAGTACATTTCCAGCTCCTACAGAAGGTAGTTGGTCACTATCTCCAACCAAAATTACTCTTGTTCCTATCTTTATAGCTCTAAGTAGATTGTACATTAAAATTATATCTACCATTGATACCTCATCAACAATGATTACATCTGAATTTATTGGGTCTTCTTCATCTTTAAAAAAAGTTAAATCATCATCTGTTGAAAAACCCATTTCTAATAATCTATGTATAGTTTTTGCTTCTTTATCAGAAGTTTCACTCATTCTCTTTGCTGCTCTTCCCGTCGGAGCTGCTAAGGTCACACTTTTACCATTATTCTCAAATATCTCTATGATAGAGTTAATAGTGGTTGTCTTACCAGTCCCTGGACCACCAGTTATAATTAATACTCCACTATTAATAGATTCTTTGACTGCTAAAATTTGTTTTTCTGCTAACTTGATTTTTTTATCTTCTTCTAAAATATTAATTTCACTATCTATATCTATTTTCAAGTCTTCAAATTCATACTGTGATAATTTTACGATTTGACTACATACTCCATTTTCAGCTAAATAATATGGCATAAGATATATAAGATTTTCATTGTTTACTTTCTCTATATGTATTTTTTGGTTATAAACTAACATCATTATACACTCTTTTATTATTTCTCCATTTAGCTCCAATAATTTTTCCGAATCTTGTATTAGAACATGCTCTGGTAAATATGTATGTCCATTGCTTAGAGATTTATTTAAAGTGTATAAAATTCCCTGACAAACTCTATCTTTAGAATTTTTATCTATGCCAATTTTATTGGCTATACTATCAGCCACCTTAAATCCTATTCCTCTTATATCTTCAGCAAGTTGGTATGGATTTTTATTTATGACTTCTATTGCACTGCTTTTATATTTCTTATATATTTTTAGACAGTAATTTGGCGTTATTCCAAAAGGAGATAGTTCTATTATGATGTTTCTAAGCTCTCTGTCTTCTTCATAACTTTTTACTATTTGTTTTACCTTTTTACTCCCTATACCTTCTACTTCTTGTAGTCTTTCTGGTGAATTTTGTATCACATTTAGTGTATCTACACCAAACTTATCAATTATTCTCTTAGCCATTTTTTCACCAATACCATGTATCATTCCAGAAGATAAATAAACATAAATTCCTTCTAAGGATGATGGTGTCACTGGCATAAAACTATTCACTTCAAACTGAGTACCATAAATTTTATGGTTTACCCATTTACCTTCAACTTCGATACTCTCTCCAATTGCCAAAGTAGGCATACATCCTACAATTACAATTTCATCCTTTTCATTTACCAGATGAGCTATTGTATATCCATTGTCCTCATTTTTAAAGACTATTTCACTTATCATTCCTTCTAATTTTTCCATTTTTATCTCCTAAAAATACTAATACTCGCTCCATTTAAGTTAGTATATTTTATATGTTAGACTATGATAGTTCTAGAAAAGTTTTTATATTTTTATACTTAACCTAATTTCCAACTATTATACATTTTATCAGAAACAAAAAAAATGTGCATCCAAAAAATATGGCACCTTAGAAAACAGGTACCATATTTTAATAACTATTTTATTTTAATTACTTCATGTGTAAAGTACAAACTAAATTTCATAAATTTATTCTAATATTAACTTATCTCAGATTTATTTTCCTTATACCCACTGGTTTTAGTAATTCTTCTATAAAGCATACATAGTAAAATCAAAATTCCCATGTAACCTGTATACGGATATAGTGTTCCTACTAGCTTATCAAATGGCAATAGACCTCCTATACATGCTAGTATACTTACTACTATTGTTATCATTCTAAATTTAGGATGGTCATCCTCTACAAATCTATTAGTTACTGACCATAATAGTGGTACAGCTGTAGTGTATATTCCTAATAAAAGAACTACTGAGAATAAAATACCTATTATTGGAGATATCTTATCAGCTAAATAAAGTGCTGGTATCTCTTTTGTATATATATTTCCTATGTCTGAAAGTAATGCTAAATTCATCATTATAGCTGCTGCCATAAGAGCTACTCCACCTATTATACCACCCCACACAGCATCTTTCTTATTTACTGCAGAAGAACCCATTCCTGTCAAGAATGTTATTACTATTATTACATTATAACAAGTATAAAGCACACCTGAGAAATACCCACTTGATGTAGCAGTTTTAATGTTTAGACTATCAACCATAGCTCCAGCATTTGGTAAAGCATCAATATTACTACACAAACTAATAGCTCCTACTAAAAGTGTAAATATTATTATTATAGGACCTATATTACCTAGTATTTTAGAAAGCCTTGTCAAACCTAAAGAAACAGTTATTAGGGAAACGATTGCCATACCAATTCTACCTACATATGGATTTAATCCATAGTACTCTGATAATGTAGCTCCTGCTCCTGCAATCATTATTACTAATGTTCCAAATAAAAATAGTGGTCCAAACCATTCAAAGAATGTGCCAAGATATTTTCCACAGTACACTTGATAAATCTTTATTGGCTCCTTAAGCTTCAATTCTCTTCCTTTATCTATAACTTCTGCTCCAAACCATGAAAATAATACCATAGATATTATTCCACCTATAATACCAGCATATCCATAAAACGTAAAAAATTGCAGTATTTCTTGACCAGTTGCAAATCCAGAGCCTATTACAGTAGCCACATAAGCTCCAGCAAAACTTATAACAGTTTTAACATTTATCTTGCCTGACATACATTACTCCCCCCTAATTAAAATAATTTTTTAAGTGTAAGTTTATTAAGATTATATTAGACGTATTATTGTGATATTTCAATATATTTTTAATAATTTAACAGTAGTTAACACATTCTTAACCAGTTTTTAACATATATCCTATAATATGTATCAATTTGCCATAATATTATAAAACAAAATACACTAATCTAATTAAATACTGTTTGTTTATTATATGATGAGAAATTTACATTTATTAAAAATATTTAATCTACAATAAAAAAACTGTTAGAAAGTAATCTTAAAATTACATTCTAACAGTCTCTTAGTTAAAAATTATTCACCTAGAGCATCTTTTCTTAATTGCTCAACTTTGTCAATTTTTTCCCAAGGTAAATCTATATCAGTTCTACCAAAGTGACCATAAGCAGCAACTTTTTTGTAAAGTGGCTTTCTTAAATCTAAGTCTCTTATTATAGCTCCTGGTCTTAAATCAAAGTGTTTATTTACTAATTCAACAAGTTTTTCTTCTGAAACTTTACCTGTCCCAAAAGTATCTATAAATATAGACAGTGGTCTAGCTATACCTATAGCATATGCAAGTTCTATCTCACATTTATCTGCAAGGCCAGCTGCAACAATATTTTTCGCAACATATCTAGCTGCATAAGCAGCAGATCTATCAACTTTTGTAGGGTCTTTTCCTGAGAAAGCTCCTCCACCATGTCTAGAATATCCACCATAAGTATCTATTATTATTTTTCTTCCTGTAAGACCTGTATCTCCTTGAGGTCCTCCTATAACAAATCTTCCTGTTGGATTTATATAAATTTTAGTTTCTTCATCAAGTAATTCAGCTGGTATAACCTCTTTAATAACATGATTAATTATATCTTCTCTTATTTTATCATTTGATACTGTTTCACAATGTTGAGCTGATATAAGAACTGTATGTACTCTTACAGCTTTATTTCCTTCATATTCAACAGTAACTTGAGTTTTTCCATCTGGTCTTAAATAATCAACTAAACCTGTCTTTCTAACTTCTGTAAGTCTTCTTGATAATTTATGAGCCAAAGATATTGGAAGTGGCATTAATTCTGGAGTCTCATTGCATGCAAATCCAAACATTATACCTTGGTCTCCAGCTCCAACTTTTTCTATTTCTTCTTCTATCTCTTCTCCAGTCTTGCTTTCTAGACCTTCATCAACTCCCATAGCTATATCTCCAGATTGCTCATCTATAGAAGTTATAACTGCACAAGTATCACAGTCAAATCCATATTTTGCTCTTGTATATCCAATCTCTCTTACTGTTTCTCTTACCAGTTTAGGAATATCTACATAAGCAGATGTACTTATTTCTCCTGCTACTAAAACTAATCCAGTTGTAACTGTAGTTTCACAAGCTACTCTAGATTGTGGGTCTTTTTCTAATAATGCATCTAATATTGAATCTGATATTTGGTCACATATCTTATCAGGATGTCCTTCTGTAACTGATTCTGACGTAAATAAATGTCTTGCCATTTTTATTCCCCCTTATACATTCTTAATTTTTATTATAGGTTTTACCTTATTTTTAATTTTAGAAATTTTACTCAAAATAAAAAACCTCTCCTTTATAAGAAGAGGTTAATAATCGTAATTGTATACTAATTAACTGACCTCATCTTTCAAGACTTTTGTCTTGTAGGAATTAGCACCTTTTCCCATTTGGGTGGTTGCTGGGCTTCACAGGGCCTATCCCTCAGCCGCTCTTGATAAGGTAATCAAGATTTAAGTTTTGTTTTACTTTACTAGCTTACTATTTTTTTAAAATTTTGTCAAGATTTTTAGTCATATTTTTCCCATACCTTTTTTTGTAAGACAAATAAAATATTATCTCTATCTGAAATTTAAAGTTAGGTCTTTTTACTGTTTTTTATTCATATATTTTTTTGAAGGGGGTGTTCCTATTGTATTTAGCTAAAGTAAATTACAGCGATGATGATGTTATACAGATGCTAAGTTCAGTTCTAAAAACTATAATTAATGAAAATACGATTGTTGTTTGCATAGGAACAGACAGGGCTATAGGTGATACTTTAGGCCCTTTAGTTGGAACAATACTTAAGAACAGTAAATTTAAATACCCCGTTTACGGTACACTAGATAACCCTATTCACGCCTTAAACATATATGAGTCTTTAGATACTATAAAAAATACACATATGCAAGGTAACTTCTTGGCTATAGATGCTTGCTTGGGGTCGCAGAGTAACATAGGTAATATACAAATTAGAGAAGGACCTATCCTGCCCGGAAAAGGTGTTGGCAAAAAACTACCTCAAATAGGAAATTATTCTATAGTGGGAATTGTAGATAAAATTGATGAAAACAATAGACTTTCATTTAATAATATACGTCTTAGCTTTATATTGGACTTAGCTGAAACAATAGCTTTAGCTTTATTAGTATCCACCTAAGTCCAATGTGAAGTAACCGATAAAATTCTTTATATAAAAAGGTAGATATTTTAGAGTATCTGATTAAATACTCCAAATTATCTACCTTTTTACTCTTATGTTGTTAGTTTTTACTTTTCAACCAAAGCAAACATTAATTCACCTTTACAGACAAGCTCTTCACCAACATATGCTTTAGCATCTGCCTTAGCTATATTTCTTCTAAGAGTTGTCATTTCAACTTCCATAGTTAATGTATCTCCTGGTCTTACTTCTCTCTTAATTCTAACTTTATCTATACCTGCAAATACACCTAATTTTCCTTTATTTTCCTCTACAGACATCATTGCAACTCCACACACTTGTGCCAAAGCCTCTACTATCAAAACTCCTGGCATTAATGGATATTCTGGAAAGTGACCTTGAAAAAATGGCTCGTTAACTGTTACATTTTTTATACCAACAGCTCTTTTTCCAACTTCTAGTTCTGTAATCTTGTCCACCAATAAAAATGGATATCTATGTGGTATTAATTTTTTTATTTCATCTATATTTAGCATTATAAACTCTCCTAATTATTTTCTTCTAAAAGACCCACCTGTTTCAAGTAAGTCTATTGAACCCAAAGCTATTCCTGTACCTTTTGCAACACAAGACAATGGCTCCTCTGCTATTGTAACAGTTATCCCTGTTCTCTGTTCTATTATTTTATCTAATCCATATAATAATGAACCTCCGCCAGTCATTATTATACCAACATCTCCTATGTCTGCTGCTAACTCAGGAGGTGTTTTTTCTAAAACAGCATGAGTGGCAACTACTATTTGCTCAACACATTCTCTAAGAGCTTCTAGCATTTCTGTTGAATTTATAGTTATAGAACTAGGAAGTCCTGTAATTAAGTTTCTTCCTGTTATCTTCATATATTTTTCTTCTTCTCTCTTAAATGCAGAACCAATTTCAAATTTGATTTTCTCTGCTGTTCTTTCTCCTATAAGAAGGTTGTGTTGTTTTTTCATATACTTAACTATAGAATCATCAAATCTATCCCCACCAACTTTTATAGATTCACTTACAACAGCTCCTCCTAGAGATATTACGGCTATGTCTACAGTCCCACCACCAATATCTATAATCATATTCCCATTAGGCTGTGATATGTCTACTCCAGCCCCTATGGCTGCTGCTATTGGTTCTTCTATGATATATACTTCTCTAGCTCCGGCTTGTCTAGTAGCATCCTCTACTGCTCTTTTTTCTACTTCTGTGACACCAGTTGGTACACATACCATAATCCTTGGCATGAAGAATCTTCCAAATCCTTTTTTATCAACTATCTTATCTATAAAAGATTTTAACATCTTTTCAGTTACATCATAATCAGAAATTACACCATCTCTTAAAGGTCTTATAGCAACTATATTACTTGGTGTTCTTCCTATCATTTTTTTAGCTTCTTCTCCCACAGCTAAAACAGAATCTGTCCTATTATCTATTGCTACAACAGATGGTTCTTCTAAAACGATTCCCTTACCACTAACATAAACAAGTACATTTGCAGTACCTAAATCTATGCCTATATCAGCTCCAGCCATTTTTTCAACTCCTTCATTTATATATTAGATTATATTATAAGTCTATTTTAATACTCCTATAATAAAGCATATACAAAAATCTCGCTTTAATCAAGAGAAAATAAATGTTTTAAGAGTATTATTATTCTGCTATTTATAATTATTTAATATATTTATTACAATAATCTAATTCAATAAAAAAAGTAGGTTTTTAACCTACATTTTTTTATGTTCCTTCTCATACTTTAATTTAGTTGCTAATCCCCCTCTAATATGTCTCTCTGATTTATTCTTGTCTAGCACACTTTTAACTTCTTTGGCAAGGGATGGATTTATTTCCTTCAATCTTTCTGTAACATCCTTGTGAATTGTACTTTTACTTACTCCAAATGTCTTGGCGGTTTGTCTTACTGTAGTGTTTTTTTCAAGTATATATTTTGCTACCACTATGGCCCTTTCCTCTATATGAGATCTCAAAGATTACCCCCCTCACATAATAGCTTTAATGATATATATGTAAAAACACCAAAAAATATAACAAGCTTAACCAAATATGATTAAACTTGTTATACTTTTACTTAATTAGACTCATTGGGTCTATAGATTTCTCTCCGTTATATGCCTCTAAGTGTACATGTATGCCCTCTTCACTCTCTACTTGAGAAGTGCTTCCTACAGTACCTAGAGATTGTCCTTCTGTTACCTTCTGTTCTTTTTTAACACTAACATTTTCATCTAAATTTGAATATACAACTACAATATTATTGTCACTTTTTATTTTTACTGATTTTCCATATTCTTCATCATCAAATACATCTACTACCATTCCGTTTAATAGAGATTTTATTTCTTTACCTTTAGTACAACTAACATCTACACCTTTATGAGTTTCCCAGACATCTAGTGTTTTAGAGTAACTAGGTTCTTTTTCTGAATATCCTCTTATTATCTTATCTCCAATGTAGTTTAATTTTGTTGTACTTGACTTATTTTCTTCTTTTGACTTAGCTTTTTCTAAGTTTTGTTTTGAATCTGTTGCAGTAGGAATAGCATCTTTCTTGTCTTTTTCAATTAAATGTATTTCCTCTTCACTATCTTTATTAGCATTTTCCATCATGCCTTTATTAGAAGCTAATTTATCTACATTATTATTTGTAAACCAAACTCCACCTACTGCTAATAAACAAACACATACAAATAAAGATAAATAAAAACCATCTTTTTCTAACAGCTTTTTCTTCATTTTGCACCTCCAAATATATTTCTACATTTGGATTATTGACGTGTTTTTGGTATTTTATACAATTATTAGTATATATCTTTTATTTTTGTATCTGTGTAGTAATGTGATAATATGTCATAATATTTATAGCCTTCTTCTGCCATTCCTTCTGCTCCCCACTGGCTCATACCAACACCATGCCCATATCCTTTTACTACAAAATCTATGTATCCTTCTCCAAATTTTATGTCAAAGTTGGCAGAGTTTAACTTAAAAACAGTTCTAATGTCTTTTCCAGTCAACTCTTTATTTCCTAATTTTATTTTTTCTACAGTTCCTGCATCACTTCTTTGAGTTATTGAGACTTGTTTGCTTAAATTATTTGTATCTATTACAATAGTGCTATATGCTCTTCTAAGACTCTTAACAAAGTCTGTATTACTTATTTTAAGTGTAGATGCAAACTTAGGAGAATACTTATCATAAGGACTTTCTACAGATTTTAGATAAGGATATTTTGCAGAAAATACTTCTTCACTGTTTTCTGTTTTTCCTGAAGATGTAGAAAAGTAAAGAGGAAGTATTGCTTTATCACTATAAGTTATTATCTGTCCTTTAGTTCCTCTGACAGCTTCTTGGATTTTAGAGTATTTATTCTTAATCCATTCTTCACCATTCAACTTTTTAAGAGTATCATAACTCTTGTATTCTTGACAGTGTTTGTAGTCAGTACATACTACCGCATTTTTATGTTTACTTGGTTTCTCATGTTCCTGCTTATATACTACATATGTTCTAGCTGCCACAGCTTGAGCTTTTAGCGCTTCTATGTCAAACTCTGAAGACATCTCACCAGCTATTACTCCACATAAGTAATTCTCCATGTCCATTTTTTCAACTTTTCCTGTTATATGATTGTACACATTGATGATTGGTGTTTTTTTATTTACAGTTTCATAGTTCACTATCTTTTTTTCTTCTTTATTACCTTCGTCTTTGATATCACTTTTTTTAATAGTTTTGTTTATAGATACTGATTTCTCTAGTTTTTGAGTTAGTTCTACATTTTTATAAGAAACTAAAGTTATAAGTGATGGAACTAATACAGAACAAGTCACGAATCCTAACAAAACAACCAATGGGTTCTTCATATACTCTCCTCCTTAGCTTTTAAAACCTTGTATTTAAGTATATGAACAACCCTATTAATTTATAACTTTCTTCTCTAAACCAATTATTAATCTTCTACTATTTCGATTTGACCACCTAATGCAGTTATCTTTTTATCTATATCAACATAACCTCTTTGAATATGGTATATTTCTCCTATTTGAGTTTCTCCTTCTGCTATAAGACCGCATAAAATAAGGGCGGCACCTGCTCTTAAATCAGTAGCATTTACTGCTGCACCATGCAATTCATCTACACCATTAACAACTGCACTTCTTCCATCTATTTTTATATTAGCGCCCATTCTATTAAACTCAGCAACATGCATAAATCTATTTTCAAAAACAGTTTCTATAACTACACCAGTTCCATTTGCTACAGTAAGCATAGCCATAAATTGTGCTTGAACATCTGTAGGAAACCCTGGATGTGGTAAAGTCTTTATATCTATTGGTTTTAACACTTTTGGACCTACTACTCTAACAGAATTGTCCATCTCTGTGATTTCGCAACCAGCTTCTCTTAATTTAGCCACAACTGGCTTTAAATGCTCCATTAAAACATTTTCAACAGTTATATCACCTTTTGTCATAGCCGCTGCAACCATATAAGTTGCTGCTTCTATTCTGTCTGGTATTACATTATGTTCTGCTCCTTTTAACTCTTTGACACCTTTTATCTTTATAGTGTTAGTACCTGCACCTTTAACATCTGCTCCCATTTCGTTCAAAAAGTTTGCTAAATCTACTATTTCTGGCTCTTCTGCTGCATTTTCTATTATTGTAGTACCTTCTGCTAAAGAAGCTGCCATCATTATATTTTCAGTTGCTCCAACAGATGGAAAATCTAGATACAATTTATTTCCTACTAATTTTTCTGTCGCTGCTTCAACAAAACCATGGTCCATTTCTATCTTTGCACCTAAAGCTTTAAATCCTTTTAAATGTAAATCTATAGGTCTTGTTCCTATAGCACAACCTCCTGGCATAGAAATTTTTGTACTATTAAATCTAGCAAGTAATGGTCCCATAACCAAAAAAGAAGCTCTCATCTTTCTTACAAGCTCATATGGAGCTTCACAAGTTTTTATATTACTTGCATCAACAGTAAGTGTATTTTCTTTATATTCAACCTCTGCTCCTACATGTCTTAATAAATCTGATATTACATGAACGTCTCTTAAATTTGGTACTCCATTCAATGTTGATTTTCCGTTCGCTAATAAAGTTGCTGCTATTATTGGTAAAACTGCATTTTTTGCACCATCTATTTTAACACTACCTTTAAGTGGATTACTCTTTTTTACTATTATCTTAGCCATATTTTTTGATCTCCTCATAATTAATAATCTAATTTTATAATTGGTGTGGCAATATATATGAGTGTTTTTCCATTATCCTCATTATATTTAATTCCTATATTTAAATTAATTTTTTCCCCTAAATAGTCTAAATCATCATTTAATACTTTACTATATGCTGTTATTGATAAAAAGTTTACGTCTTTCACTTTATCTATTTGCTTAGCACTCATATTATATAATATTTCTTGTAAAATATCATCATATTTGTTGTTTTGTAACCTTTTTGTGTATTCTCCAACAATGCAAGCAGACACATCTACTTGAGATGAATATTTATTTAACACGTTTTCTACGTTACGATAAATATCCTCTTTATGTTTATATACTTTGTTGTCCAATATGTCAACTATTATGTAACCTTCTTTATTATTTTTATTTATTCCTTTTATAGAAATTTCTTTATCGCTACCTTTTATAGTAGCACATAATTGCATTTTATTGCCATACCCTTTTTGATTCCAATTTATTCCTTTTTCATCCAACTTTAGATTGTTAATTATTTCTATAAAAATATTACGAAATTCTTTATTTGATAAATTATAATTTATAACAGAATTGATTTTTACATTATAAAATTTAAAATCTGCTTCTGAAATTTCAAGTGCATTAGTTAATCTATTATATCTAGTATTTATACTTGTATCTGCATAAGATATTGTCATTCCTATAATCATTAATATAAAAAAGCATATAGCTAATCTTATTCTTTTCATAATAAAAAATCCCCCTTAAATATGTTTTTCTGTATAACAGAATTATTAACAAATTTAAGAGAGATATACTTCCTCAATATGTATTTTTATGCATTTTTGGATTTTGTATTCATTAAATGTTTCTCAAATTCTTCAATACCAATTCTTTCTAATACTTTACTTATTCTTTCTCCTGGACTTGCTAAATGTTTATATGTATCAAATACATCTTGAACTAATTCTTCTATATTATCTTCTGTATACAGATTGCCAAGTCTGTCTCCAAATCTATAACCTCTTCCCATTCTACCACCAAGATAGACAGCTAATCCTTTTTTATCAACTTCCATAGCTCCAAATGGACATACCTCAGCACATTTCCCACAATTTACACACTCGTCTTTATTCCACACTAGTTTCTTATTTTCCATATATACTGATTTTTGTCTACAAGATGATGTACATAGTCCACAATTCTTACATTTATCTTCATTAAATTTTACATATGCTTGTCCTACAATACCTACATCATTAGTATTAGCCTTTGCACAATTGTTTGGACATCCAACTAAAGTAATCTTAGTCTTAGATGGTAAATCATATCCAAAATATGAATCATGTAACTTTCCACATAACTCTTGTGTATCATATATTCCATGTTGACATACAGTACCTTTGCATGCAACTAGTGGTCTTACTTTTTTCCCTGTACCACCATGTTCTAGACCTACAGCCTTCAAATCTTCTTTTATTAAATCTATATCTTCATACTTTATCCATGGTATTTCCATAGCTAATCTAGTAGTAACCCCTAAATAACCTCTGCCATATTTTTCAGATAACTTTGATAAGTTGTTAAGTTGTTCTGCTGTAAAGTTTCCAGCTCTACTCAATATTCTTATTGAGAAATATCCTTCTTGGCTTTGGGCTAATATACCTTCTGCTTTCAACTTTGCTTTTTCATCTTTGCTAATCATATTTCACACCTCATATTATATTTATAATTTTATACTGCTAATAATATGTTTAAATAAGTCCACATTTATATAATCATATTCTAACTCTGTTTATATTTTAAAACATAACAAAGGTATATTCAACTTAATAAATTAAATATACCTTATATATTAAATAATTCTATTGTACTTTTAAAGACTGACTCTATTTGTGTTCTCCAACTTCAATTAGATTTGAGTTATCAAGACTCCATCCCATCCATCCATCGCTATAAAGAGAGGTTTCTTCAACACCTATTACATTTGCATAGGTTAATACTTCAGCAGCACGCCAGCCGCTTCCACACATAAATATAAGCTGTTTATTCATATCTATACTTTCTTCATTCCACATTTCTAAAATCTCATATTTGTTTCTCATTGTATTATCAATATTACGATATTCTTCTAGTGAAACACTATCACTCCCCGAATGTCCATATAAAGCACCTGGGACACGTCCCTTTTTATCATAATATGTATATCCAGATATTTTACCTATATGCTCATCCCAAGTACGAATATCTATTAATGCACATTTATTTTTTTCTTTTAGTTTTTGTTTTAATTCGGTTGTTGTAACTATTAATTGTGGATTAACGGGTATATTTGCTCCAAAATTAGTACATGAATGCCTTGAGTTACTAGTAACTTCTAATTCATATCCTGCTGATATCCATGAATCTATTCCACCATTTAATACCCTTACATCTTTTACTCCTATATATCTCAATATAACAGCCAATCTGTAAGATGCCATAGTTGTACTACTTGAAACTATTACAGTATCATCTTTTGTGAATCCATAATCCAAAGCAAACTGAGTTAGATTATCATCATTATCAAGCATCCATGTTGGAGGAGGTTCTATAATATCAGTATTTATATGAATGCTTGTAGGTATATGCCCTTTTGCATACGATTCTTTTTCTTCTCCCCAACTTGCTTCAATCATTTTTATATTCTTGGAGTTTTCAAATGTCTCAGGTATTCCTCCATCGAGTATCTTTTTTATTATAGAAGCTGGAACTATCATTTGATAATTTTTATATCTTTCCATTGGAAGGTTATCATTCTCTGCCCATTGCTTAATATCATATTTATATAAATATTTATATCCTTTTTTAAACAAATAATCTGCTACAAGCAAAGCATCTTTTCCATTTGCATCATATAATACTATATTTTTATTTAAATCAATTCCTTTAGTTCTCAGTGCTTGTTCTAGCACTTTATCTTTTTTATCTGAGTATACACTTAACCAATTAGCAGAAAAGTCTACAGCACCTTTTATATGTCCACCTCTTTTTACTCCATCTAACTTCCATCCATTGTAGGCATCATTTAAACGAGTATCAATTATAATCCAAGATTTGTCTTGTACCTTTTCTTGTAAGACCTCAGTAGAAATTGATTCAAGATTAACAAAAAAATCTTCTCTATTTTTCTTTTTAAAATCATCTGACATAATTTATTCTCCTATTTATAGTATTTTTTATTTCAAATCATAGTATTTTTTATTTCAAATCATTTCACTATGTTAAAACTATTTTTTTATAAGGTGTTAGATTAATTATAACAAAAAAAATATATTTAAACCTCATAAAAAACTCATCCTATAGATTACAAACAATAGAATGAGCTTTTTAATAAATATTATCTATTTAATTTTTAATATATTTTTATTCAACTGTTACTGATTTTGCTAGATTTCTTGGTTTATCAACATCGCATCCTCTTAATACAGAAACATGGTAAGCAAGTAACTGCATTGGTACAACAGCTAATATAGGAGATAAAATATCATCTGAGTTTGGTATATAGATTATTTTATCAGCAGATTTCTCAACATCTTTATTATGACTTTGAGCTATTGCTACTACATAAGCTCCTCTTGCCCTTACTTCTTCCATATTAGAAACCATTTTTTCAAATAATTTTTCTTGAGTAGCTATAGCAATTACAGGAGTTCCTTTTTCTATTAAAGCTATTGTTCCATGCTTTAATTCTCCTGCTGCAAAAGCTTCTGCGTGTATATATGAAATCTCTTTTAACTTTAATGAACCTTCCATTGCTAAACTATAATCTATTCCTCTTCCTAAATAGAATGCATGGTCAGAACTCACAACTGTTTTAGCAATTTCTTTTATATACTCTTCATTATCTAGTATTTCTTGTATTTTTGATGGTATTTCTTTCATCTTAGAAATCATACTATCATAAAATTCTCTATTTATTGTTCCTTTTTTAATAGCAAAATCTAGAGCTATCATATATAGAGAAGTTATTTGAGTAGTATATGCCTTAGTTGATGCAACTGCTACTTCAGGACCTGCCCAAGTATAGAAAACATCATCTGATTCTCTAGCTATAGACGAACCTACAACATTAGTTATAGAAAGTATTCTTGCTCCTTTAGCTTTTGAATCTCTTAATACTGCTAGAGTATCTGCTGTCTCTCCAGATTGACTAACTAATATTACTAATGAATTTTCATCTACAAATGGGTCACTATATCTAAACTCTGACGCTATATCAGTTATTACTGGTATATTTACAAATTTTTCTATAGCATACTTACCAAGTAATCCAGCATTATATGCTGTTCCACAAGCCACTATATAAACCTTATTTATTTTATCTAAATCTTCTTTAGAAATATTTATACTATCTAAAACTATACTTCCATTGTCATCAAGTCTTCTTTCTAGAGTTTCTCTAACACCTGTTGGTTGCTCGTGAATTTCTTTTGACATAAAGTAATCATATCCACCTTTAGATGCAGCCTCTACATCCCAAGTTACATGGAATACTTCTTTTTCTACTAGATTTCTATTAGAATCATAAACTGTTACATTTTCATCCTTTAAATGAACTATCTCTCCATTTTCTAAGAAATAAACATCTCTAGTATACTTTAATAAAGCAGGTATATCTGATGCTATAAAGTTTTCGCCTTCACCAACGCCAACTACAAGAGGACTATCTTTTCTTACTGCAACTAATTCATTTCCATGTTCTTTACATATAACACCTAGTGCATAAGCTCCTCTTAATTTTGATATAGTTTTGTATACAGCATCTAATAAATTACCTTCATAGTATTTATCTACTAAATGTGCTATTACTTCTGTATCTGTCTGAGATTCAAACTTAACACCTTCAGAAATTAATTCTTCTTTTATTTCCATATAGTTTTCTATTATCCCATTATGAACAACTGCTATTGTTTTAGATTGATTAAAATGAGGATGTGAGTTTACATCAGATGGTTCTCCATGAGTTGCCCATCTTGTATGCCCTATTCCTAAATTTCCATCAATAGGATTCTTTTCTAAATCCTCTGCCAATACAGAAAGTCTGCCTTTAAACTTTCTAATGTTAAGTTCTTCTCCATTAGAGTTATTAACTGCTACTCCTGCTGAATCATAACCTCTGTACTCTAACTTAGAAAGTCCTTCTACTATAACTTCTGCTGCCTTTCTACTTCCTAAATATCCAACTATTCCACACATTATTTGTGTCCTCCTAAAAAATATTATTTATATATTTTAAGAGTTAGGTCATATAAGTTTACTTTGGCTTCCCTTTGTCCATAGGATTACTCCTATTATTTAAAGAAGTCTTTCGATGGTAAACACACCGCAGAGCATCCGCCGACAATTCGATTAACTCTGACCTCGTCAACTTAGTTCCTATGTTACTTAATAATTATGTCTATAACTAAGTTCTGGCGCTTAGAAAGGTGCCCTCAGTATTTATACCTGAGAATACCCTTATAAATTACGATAATTTTTCTTGTATAAGATTAGCTAAATTTGTTGCTAATTCTTTTATTTGACCTTCCTCTTTACCCTCTAACATAACTCTAACTAATGGCTCAGTTCCCGATGGTCTTATCAGAACTCTACCATTTCCATCTAAAATAGATTCTATTCTTTCTATCTCAGTTTTTATTTCTGGATATTCCATATATTTAGTTTTATTTTCATTTTTTATTGTTGCATTTACTAATACTTGTGGATATTGACTCATTATTGATGCAAGCTCTGATAAAGGTTTCTTTTCTTGCAAGATTATATTTGCAAGTATTAAAGAACTAAGTACTCCATCTCCAGTTGTATTGTAATCTAAGAATATCATATGCCCAGATTGTTCTCCACCAAGATTGTATCCATTCTTAACCATATCTTCTAAAACATATCTATCTCCAACTGCTGTAGTAGATAAATTTATTCCATTTTCTTTAGCAGCTATTGTTAATCCTATGTTACTCATAACTGTAACTACTAAAGTGTCTTGTGCTAATTTATTATTTTTCTTTAAATTTAAAGCACTCAATATCATTATATGGTCTCCATCAACAATTTGACCCTTTTCATTTACAGCAATTAATCTATCAGCATCTCCATCATATGCAAGACCTAAGTCAGCATTATGTTCCAAAACAGCGTTTTGAAGTTGTTCTGGATGTGTAGAACCACATTTATCGTTTATATTATTTCCATCTGGTGAGCTATTTATTGAAATTACACTTGCTCCTAATTCATCAAATACAATTGGTGCTACTTTATATGATGCACCATTTGCACAATCCAATACTACTTTTAATCCTTTAAAATCAGTGCTTATTATTGATTTCAAATAGTCTACATAGTCTCTTTGTGCATAATGTTCATGTAATTTTCGTCCTACATTTTCACCAATTGGTAGACATTCAATTTTGTCTATATCATCTATATATTCTTCTATTTTTAATTCAATTTCATCATCCAATTTATATCCATTCTTATTAAAGAATTTAATTCCATTATATTCAACAGGATTATGAGATGCAGATATAACCACGCCACAATCAGCACCATATTTTCTAGTTAAATATGCCACTGCAGGTGTTGGTATTATTCCAACAGTAATAACATCACATCCAACAGACATAAGACCTGCTATTAAAGATGCTTCTAACATATCTCCTGATATTCTCGTATCTTTACCTACCACTACTTTTACTCTGTGGTCTCCTTGAGCTAAAACAAAACCACCAGCTCTACCAAGTTTATATGCTAAGTCACATGTTAATTCTGTATTCGCTACTCCTCTAACTCCATCTGTTCCAAAATACTTTCTCACTAAAGATTCTCCTTTCATAATTGAAAAGCTTGCAATTTGTATTATATTTTTATAGTTCATAAAATAACATTATATTCTTAATTTCAGTCATAAAAACATTTTAATACTTATCAGCAAAAAAGACAATAGAAATAATTCTATTGTCTTTTTTTTGACATCTTTTTTCTTTATTAGTTAGTTGCTACAGAACATGCAGCATCCATACCTTTTTGTAAAGCTTCTCTGTTTAATGGAACGAATTTTTCTTTTCTAGGTCCAAAAACTTTCTTAAATGCTTCTAATACAGATTCTATATCTACAGTATCAGCTACTTTTAAGTAAGCCCCTAGCATTATCATATTAGCAACTTTGTCATTTCCTAACTCAACTGCTAATTCATTTGCTGGTATATAATAAACATCTACATCTGTTCTATCAACTTTTTCTTTTATTAAAGAGCTATTTACTATTATTTTTCCACCAGGGATAACATCATCTTTGAATTTTTCAAATGCTGGTATGTTTAATAATATAGCTGCAGTTGCATCATCTGTTATAAGTGGAGAACCAACTGGCTCACTAGATACAGTTACTGCACAGTTTGCTGTACCTCCACGCATTTCTGGTCCATAAGATGGTAACCAAGAAACTTCTTTTCCTTCTAGCATTCCTGCATAAGTAAGTAATTGTCCCATAGACATAACACCTTGGCCTCCGAAGCCTGCACATATTACTCTAGCTGTAGACATTTACTTCACCTCCTCAACTTCAACATTTTTGAAATTTCCTAATGGATAGTATGGTATCATATTGTCTCTTAACCATTGTAAAGCATCATTTGGAGCTAGTCCCCAGTTTGTAGGACAAGTAGATAATACTTCTACTATTCCAAATCCTAATCCTGCTTGTTGAACTTGGAATGCTTTCTTTATAGCTTTTTTAGCTTGTCTAACATGAGCTGGAGTATCAACTGCTACTCTTTCTACAAATACAGCTCCTGTTAATGTAGCTAACATTTCACTTACTCTTATTGGATAACCTTGAGTTTCAGCATTTCTTCCTGATTGAGCAGTAGTAGCTCTTTGTCCAACTAGTGTAGTTGGAGCCATTTGCCCACCAGTCATACCATATGTTGTATTGTTTACGAATATAGTAGTTATTTTTTCACCTCTAGCAGCTGCATGAACTATTTCAGCAGTACCGATTGAAGCTAAGTCTCCATCACCTTGATAAGTGAATACTGTATTTTCAGGATGAACTCTTTTTATTCCTGTAGCAGCTGCTGGCGCTCTACCATGAGCAGCTTCTTGAGTGTCACAGTTAAAATATTTATATCCTAAAACTGAACATCCAACTGGAACAACACCTACAGCACCACCCAATACTCCTAATTCTTCTAATACTTCACCAACTAATCTATGGATTATACCATGTGTACATCCTGGACAGTAGTGAGTTTGAGTATCTTGTAATCCTTCAGTTTTCTTAAATACAACAGCCATTATCTAGCACCTCCTGCAACCAATTCTCCGGCAATAATTTTTTTAGCTTTTTCAACTATTTCTGCTGGTGTTGGAGTCATTCCTCCTGGTCTTCCATGGAAGTAAACTGGTAATTTACCTTCTACTGCCATTTTAACATCTTCCACCATTTGTCCCATACTCATTTCAACAGTTAATATGTTTCTAGCATTAGGAATTTGGTCAAATGCTTCAAATGGGAATGGCCATAATACTTTAGGTCTTATAAGACCTGCTTTTATTCCTTCTTCTCTTAATATATCAATTGCGCTTTTTACTACTCTTGAAGTAGTTCCATAAGCTGCAAATACAAATTCAGCATCTTCTGTTTTGTACATTTCGTATTGAACTTCATTTTTTTCCATTGCTTCAAATTTTTCTTGTAAATGCCAACAATGGTCTTCTAGTACTTCTGGCTCTAAGTATAGAGAGTTTATTACATTAGGTACTCTTTTCCCTTTAGTTCCAACAGTTGCCCAATCTTTAGGAGGCAATTCTCTTTTCTTTTCAGGAGCTTTAAATTCAACTGGCTCCATCATTTGACCTATCATACCATCTGCAACTACCATAACTGGTGATCTGTAGTAATCTGCAACGTCAAAAGCTTCCATTATCATATCAACAGCTTCTTGAACTGTAGCTGGTGCGAATACTGGAGTTCTGTAGTCTCCATTTCCTCCACCTCTTGTAGACATAAAGTAGTCAGCTTGTGAAGGTTGTATACTTCCAAGTCCTGGACCACCTCTCATTACGTTAAGTACAACACAAGGAACTTCTGCACCTACTGCATATGTTATACCTTCTTGTTTTAAAGCAACTCCTGGTGAAGATGAAGAAGTCATAACTCTTGCTCCTGCACCTGCTCCACCATAAACCATGTTTATCGCAGAAACTTCTGATTCAGCTTGAACGAACGCTCCACCTATTTTTGGTAACTCTCTTGATAAATATTCTGGTAATTCACTTTGTGGAGTTATTGGGTAACCGAAGAAATATTTGCAACCAGCTTCTATAGCTGCTTTTCCAAATGCTTCGTTACCTTTCATAAGTATCTTAGCCATTAAAATTCCCCCTTAAATATTAATTAAATTAATCTCTTTCTACTGTTATAACTACATCTGGACACATAGTTGCACAACTTGCACATCCTATGCATTTTTCCATTTCAAAAACAGTTGCTGGGTTATACCCTTTTTTGTTTATTACATTTGAGTCTAATTGTATGATTTTTACTGGACATGCTTCAACGCATAATCCACAACCTTTACAACGTTCTTCATTAAAAGATACTTTTCCTTTAGCCATTTACCTAAGCCTCCTTAAACTTTCTATATATTTGAGCTCAAACTACATCCAATCTTCTCTCATATATAATTTTATAGGAAAAATTTCTCCTTCTATGTCTTTTGGTAACTGTTCAACAAGATTTTCTAAACATGCAACATATCTTATAGGTATATTACATTTCTCAGAAACTTCTTTTGCAACTTTCTGTCCTCTTAAAACATCATCAATAGTAGTAAATCTAATGAGATGAGTATTATTAATCAGACCTGTTACCTTTAACTTAGAAGATTTTTCTATTTCCTTTATATATTGGATAACTTCTTCAGAAGTTTGAGTTTTCTCCCTATTTGCATTTATTACAAAAAGCATATCATAGTCGCCTTCTTTTAACAAATGACTAAATCTTCCTATAACTCTAGCACCTACATTATCTCCACCTAAATCTATAACAGAATTGTATGAATGGTCCACCATAGGAGACATTACTTCTGCTGATACTGCTGGTAAATCTAATGTTGGAGCATTGATTGAGCTATCTATTGGTTGTATACCTAAAGATTTCATTAGCTCTTTCTTTTCTCTAGTTCTAAAGTATACATTTACCACATCTAAATCGGCTATAGCAACTTTGCCAGAAACCATATCTCTTAATTTAACAACATAGTTCATCGCAAATTCACTTTTACCACTTCCATAGTGACCAGTTATGATTCTTATTCTTTTATCATTAGTTATCATAAACTTGGGCCTCTTCTTCACCAGTTAAAACTCTAAGTCCACCTTGAGCTAATGCAATCATTTCATCTTCTCCAGGATAAACTTTTACATCTGCTATAAATTTAACTCTATCTGCAATCATTTCTGTAAACATTTTTGAATATGCGATTCCACCAGTTAATAATATTGCTTTTACATCTCCCTTAAGAACGGCTGCACTAGCTCCTATTTCTTTAGAGATTTGATATGCCATAGCTTCATATAATAATTTAGCTTTTTCATCACCAGCTTCAATTCTTTCTTCAACTTCTCTAGCATCATTAGTATTTAAGTATGCAACTAATCCACCATTACCTTTTATTTTCTTTTTAATTTCATCTTGAGTATATTTTCCACTAAAGCACATTTTTACTAATGCCCCTACTGGTAATCCACCACTTCTTTCTGGAGAGAAAGGTCCTTCTCCATCTAATGCGTTTGCAACATCTACTATCTTACCATTTTTATGAGCTCCAACAGAAACTCCTCCACCCATGTGAGCAACTATAAGATTTATATCTTCATATTTCTTTCCTATTTCTCTAGCATATCTTCTTGCTATTGCCTTTTGATTTAAAGCATGTACTACACTTGCTCTGCTTATTTCAGGCATACCAGAAATTCTAGCTATATCTTCTAATTCATCCACAACAACAGGGTCTACTATGTATGAAGGAACATTTGCTTCATCACCTATTTGTTTTGCTATTATTCCACCTAAGTTTGAAGCATGTTCTCCTAAAACTCCTACTTTTAAATCTTCAATCATCCCAGCACTTACTGAATAAGTACCACCTTTTATAGGTTTAAGAAGTCCTCCTCTACCTACTACAGCATCTAATTCAGATGTTTTTACTCCACCTTCTTTTAGAGCTTCTTCTATTACTTGTTTACGGAATTCAAATTGATCTGACACTTTCTCATATTTTCCTATTTCTTCTGAGGAATGTCTTAAAGTTTTTTCAAATACTAAATCCTCATTATCAAATACAGCTATTTTAGTTGATGTCGATCCAGGATTTATTGTTAAGATTTTAAATATTTTGCTCATTTGCCTATTTCCCCCTTAAATTTAAGCCTTTGCTGCCATTAAAACACCTAAAGCTATTGAGTTAAGTTTAGTTTCTTCGCTGTCTGCTCTAGAAGTTAGTATTATTGGTGCTTTAGCCCCAACTATAACTCCTGCATTTTTTGATTTTGAGAAGAATACCAAAGCTTTATATAATATGTTACCACCTTCGATATCTGGAGCTAACAGTATATCAGCTCTTCCTGCTACAGGATGATTTATACCTTTATGTTTAGCTGCTTCTAAAGAGACTGCGTTATCAATTGCAAAAGGTCCACCAACCATACAACCTTTGATTTCTCCTCTTTCATACATTTCTTCCAGTTCTTTAGCTTCAACGGTATCTTTCATTTTTGGATTTACTTTTTCTTTTGCGCATATTGCAGCAACTTTTGGTTCGTTTATATCTAGTGAATGTGCTACTGTACAAGCATTTTCTATGATTTGCTTTTTAGTATTTGTATCAGGAGCTAAATTCATAGCTGCGTCAGTTATGAAAAATAATCTGTCATATCCCTCTACATCAAATACTGCTACGTGACTCAATACATTTCCAGTTCTAAGACCTACTTCTTTGTTTAAAACTGCTTTTAGTATTATTGATGTGTCTACTAAGCCTTTCATTACCATGTCGGCTTTTCCTTGTGAAACTAATTCAACAGATTTTAGAGATGCTTCTGCTAAATCTTTTATATCTATCAGTTCATAATTTTCGATATCCATGTCTATGCTTTTTGCAATTTCTTTAGTCTTTTCTATATCACCTACTAAAATAGCATCTGCTATTTTTTCTTTTCTAGCCATCTCAACTGCCATTAAAACTTCTTTATCTTGACAACATGCTACTGATATAGTTTTAGGTCCTCTTTCTTTTGCAAACTTAATTACTTCTTCAAAGCTTTTCATGCATTTCCACCTCATCTTGAATTTTTTGAAATAGAACTTTTTATATCTCAATTAAATTATAACTCGTTCAGCAACGTTTTCCTAGGGATAATTGAAATATTTAATTCAAAAATATTTATTTAAATCTATTTATCAGTCTTTTTTCATATATCTAATACTTTTTAGATTTAACAAATATCTCATTGTCCTTATTTTATAATATAACTAAAATAAACAAGATGCAACAAAAACATAAAATTAACAAACTTAATTTTATAGGTTTTTTTGTCGCATCTTGTAACAACTAAATATTCGAAATATTTGTTCATTCCACTTCAACAATATTAGGTTCTATATTTATTTTTTTAAATTGAGATGTTGTTTCATATTTTATTTTATATTTACTATCTTCTACAGGCCCTTCTGATAAATCAATAAACAACGAAATATCTTTTTTATTTAGCTTACTTAAATCTTCTGTTGATTCTACAACAACTTTTATATCTACATCAGAAATTATACTTGGATTATCCATATTTGTTGGAATATTTCTTAATTCAATATCCCCTACACTATATAGAAACTCTGCACTTAACTGTTTTGTTTCATTTAATTTTATTGTTATAGAACTCTCCTCAAGAGTTATACCTTCTGGAACTTCTAAACTCACTTCTTTTTCTTCTCCATTGGCCAAATCAGCTAAATCAACAGGTTTTGTCTTAATATAATTTATTTTGTCTATATTTTCTTTCTTTCCTTTTATTGTAACTTGTTCTGCACTTAATTTATAGTTTTTCAATGCATCATTATCTTTACTATCTTTTAGATTTACTCTTATTGGTACAGTTTTTTCTTTTAATAGTTCTATTTGTGCCGTTACAAAAGATGAACTTAATGTTACACCTTCAACCTTAGTTCCCTTACTATTTAATGGGATTAATTCCAATTTTTTAGAAAAATCTTCTGTTTTATTTCCAACATCTAAATTAGCTCTTACACTTTTGACTTCATTAACTAGACTCCTTGGACCCGACACATCGACAAAATTTTTACTAAGTTCAATTTTATTTATATTTTCTTTTGAATTTCCACTTACTTCTACCTTTATATCTCTTTTTTCTTTTATATTTTTTTCAAGATTCACTACTAAAACATCATGCTTAAATTCTATAGTGACACCTTGAGGAATATTTGCTTTTAAATACACTTCTTTCTGTCCTTGTATTGGGTCTTCAATAGTTCCATATACATGTATATCTTCTTTTTTAACACCTTGTACCTTTGATAAACTTCCTTTTATATATACATCTGCTGTTAATTTTTCGTCTGGATATATAACAAGATTTTTATCTTTTAAATCACTCATATTACTTATAGATACAGGTATATCTTCAAACCCTTTAGTTTCTTCAGGGTCAACCACAGCCATAACATACATCCATAATGCAATTGCACTTAAAAATGATATTATTTTTATTTTGGTATTATTTTTCAGTCTGTTTATCATTTAAATATACCACCTTTGAAAAAACTTCTTGTTTCTGTATTTGTTTTTAAATTACTACGTAATATATTCATCATTCTTTCTCTAGAAATATCTCTATACAATTTACCTGACTTAGCAATTGAAACTCCTCCAGTTTCTTCCGACACAATCAGTGTAATACAGTCAGATACTTCACTTACACCTATTCCCGCTCTATGTCTAGTACCTAAGTCTTTGCTTAAGTCCTTACTTTCTGTCAATGGTAAGAAACATGCAGCTGCCTTTACCTTAGAATCTCTAATTACAACAGCTCCATCGTGTAATGGGGTATTGGGTATAAATATATTTATTAATAGCTGTCTAGAAATTTCAGCATCAATAATAGTTCCTGTATTTATTATATCACTTATTCTAGTTTCTCTTTCCATTATGATAAGAGCACCTATTTTTTGTCTAGAAAGTGAATACAAAGCTTCTACAATTTCCTCTATATTTCTATTAAGAGTTTCTTCTGAAGTATTTACATTCTTTCCAAATAAATTAAACTTTGCTCTTCCTATATGCTCAAGTCCTGCTCTAAATTCTGGTTGAAAAATTATAAGAGCAGCTATAACTCCATAATCTAAAGCTTTAAGAGATATCCAATAAACGGTATGCAATTTAAAAGTGTTACTAAGTTGAGTTGCTAATAAAAGAAATATTATTCCTTTAAATACTTGTTCTGCCCTTGTATCTTTTATAAACATAAATATTTTGTAAAAAATATACGCTACTATAGATATGTCAATTAAATCATATATACTCATTCTTAATATTATATTAAAAAATCCATTTAAAAAAGAATTTATATCTAACACAGTTTTATCCTCCTGTTTGATAACTTCTTAATTATTTACACTATGTATTATACTATATAAATCTAACTCTATACAAACTATTTAACTTTTGTGTAAATAATTCTAATTTTATGCTTCGAGATTGTTAAATAATCTCTAAACACATCAAAAATATCAATCAATAAATACATATTTTTATTAAAATTAGTTTCAAGTCAATTAAATCAAACCATCAAGGCGCGAATACAAAATAGTACTCGCGCCTTAACGCAGTTTTATGCTATAAAACCTATTTAATATATCATTAACTAATATATATTTACTACAATAAATTTGATAATCTACTCATTAATTGTAAAATTAAAAGATTATCTATCATTAATATTATCTTATTAATGTAATTTTTATCTTAAAGTAATAACTTGCTTTATACCTAGTTTAGATAAATTTATTTTAATATGTTACTATAAATTACTATTAAAAGTTATTTTCCATAACTAAAATAACACACATTCTCAAATTTATACATTCATCACTCATACTATTATAATCCATTTAGTATAATCTATAAATGTTACATTACATTGTCAATTCTTTATAATACTTAACTTTTTATAATCTATTATATAGGTACAATTAATTACTCTATAAGTTCATAAGGTAATCTAATGTATTAATATTCTAAAGTATACAATATAATGTATATATTCTTTACCTACTAGTTAATAACTCCTTCTAACTATACGTTTCATAAACTTCTTGTAGACTATTATACATTACCATTCATATGTTTACAATATTAATGAATATACTGTAACTCTTACATATTTTAAAGTTTATAAAGAAAAAGACACAGGTAATGTACATGTATCCTGTGTCTTTTTAAACAATATAAAAGTTTACTATAAAATATAGTAAACTTTTCTTAATGAGCGCACAGGGATTCGAACCCCGGACACACGCCTTAGAAGGGCGTTGCTCTATCCAGCTGAGCTATGCACCCAAGTTATTATGGAGCGGGAAACGAGATTCGAACTCGCGACTTCAACCTTGGCAAGGTTGCGCTCTACCACTGAACTATTCCCGCTTATTTAGTTTGGCGACCTGGAAGGGGTTCGAACCCTCGACCTCCAGCGTGACAGGCTGGCATTCTAACCAACTGAACTACCAGGCCGCAAATGGTGGGACCAACAGGGCTCGAACCTGTGACCCCCTGCTTGTAAGGCAGGTGCTCTCCCAGCTGAGCTATGGTCCCATTTTTGGAGCGGGTGAAGGGGATCGAACCCTCACAGCTGGCTTGGAAGGCCAGAACTCTACCATTGAGCTACACCCGCATATTTAATTGGTGACTCGTAGGGGAATTGAACCCCTGTTACCGCCGTGAAAGGGCGGTGTCTTAACCTCTTGACCAACGAGCCATTTTAATATTTTAATGGTTGCGGAGGCAGGACTTGAACCTACGACCTTCGGGTTATGAGCCCGACGAGCTGCCAACTGCTCCACTCCGCGATATTGTTTTATAAGTGCCGAAGACCGGAATCGAACCGGTACGAGAGGTAAGTCCCGCAGGATTTTAAGTCCTGTGCGTCTGCCAGTTCCGCCACTTCGGCTTTTTTGGCTCCAAGGGTGGGGCTCGAACCCACAGCCTACCGGTTAACAGCCGGTTGCTCCACCGTTGAGCTACCTTGGAATATATTGGAGGCGACACCCAGATTCGAACTGGGGATCAAGGAGTTGCAGTCCACTGCCTTACCACTTGGCTATGTCGCCGCCTTTTTGGTGATCTATCCG
>NZ_AVHW01000016.1 GCF_000449425.2 Clostridioides difficile CD160 | reverse complement strand
CCCACTGCTGCCTCCCGTAGGAGTTTGGACCGTGTCTCAGTTCCAATGTGGCCGATCACCCTCTCAGGTCGGCTACTGATCGTCGCCTTGGTAAGCCGTTACCTTACCAACTAGCTAATCAGACGCGGGTCCATCCTGTACTGGCTCACCTTTGATATTTAAGAGATGCCTCTCAAATATATTATCCCGTATTAGCATACCTTTCGGTATGTTATCCGTGTGTACAGGGTAGGTTACCCACGCGTTACTCACCCGTCCGCCGCTCTTTACCGAAGTAAATCGCTCAACTTGCATGTGTTAGGCACGCCGCCAGCGTTCATCCTGAGCCAGGATCAAACTCTCAAATAAAAGTTTATCAGGCTCAGATACTATTGTTATCAAAATATCTGGCTTTATGGTTTGTTTCTTGTTTATAAATTAACCTACTGTTTAATTTTCAAAGTTCTTTATGCTTTATCTGTTTGCCCTTTTCTTGAGGACAAGTATTACTATACCAACTTTTCCTTTTAGAGTCAATAACTTTTTTTACATTTTTTATTTTCAAATATCTTATTTATCTATATATGGTTATATTATCCACATTATAAACAACTGATTCATATTGTTTTAACTTATTACATTAAATATTATCCACATTATAAACATATTTATCCACAAATTACAAAATTTAATATTTTTTATACAAATACATACTTTATATGTAATTAGCCTTATTCATTCGACTGATTTATATTATAAAATTTATTTCTAAGCTAAATACAAACCAAGAAATTCAGTTAAAATACCTATTTTAAACCTTTTCTATTTTTTAAGATACTTAATACTAATATTAGTAATACTAGGTAAGTAACTTTTTAAGATACTTATCAACATTTAATCATTTATTTAAATATTTCTACTATAGTAATTAAATATCTTTAAATCCCAATTGAATATTCTAGTTTCTTAGCAAAGAATCCATTACTTCATATCTGATATATTTTTAGAAACTATACATTAAACTAATCTAACTTATAAAATAGTTAAATTAGAATAACACAATGAGTATTTTTATTTAACCATTATATCTTAATATAATACAAATTTAAGACATTACATAAAGATAGATGGGAGTAAATATATTAATATATTTACTCCCATCTATTTATATTTTATTCTGCTATAGATAAATCATCTTTCATGTATTGTTCAACTAAAAATACTTTTTTATATTTCAAACTTTTTTGTACATCAATTATTCTTTGATTTGATGAACCTCTAAACTTTAAACTTATATCTTTTTTCTCAGCTATAAATTTTCCATCTACTAAAATATCAATTTGTTTTAGTAAATTTAGATTTTTAAAATATCTACTATTTTTCTTATCTAATAACTGCTCAAATGTAAATCCAGTATATGACCATACATCCAATCCGTTTCTTTTAGCTTCTTTTGCAATTTCTTCTAATGGTTCCGGTTGTAAAAATGGTTCTCCCCCTGATAATGTAATACCCTTTTGTAACTTTAATGATTTTATCTTATTTATAATTTCTTCTGTATCCATATAAAATCCCCCACATAAATCGTGTGTCTGAGGATTATGGCATTCTTTACAATTATGGATACATCCTTGAGTCCATATTACCATCCTTAATCCTGGTCCATCAACTATACTGTCATGACTTATAGTAGATGACATTCTTATTTTCATAACTATTCCTCCAAATAAAACTATCTATGCTTTACCCTATCTCTTACTTCAGCTTTTTTTGCATTATTAAATCTGTCAACTGTGCCAACTAAATATCCTGTTATTCTTCTTATTCTTTCAAATTTGATATCACTTTCATCTTCATTTCTTCCACATACAGGACATATGTTACTTGCTATTACACCTGAAAAACCACATATTGGATCTCTATCTACAGGATGATTTATGCTTCCATATCCTATGCCTAAGTCTTTCATGGCTTTTATAACTGTCTCAAAAGCTTCTAGATTATCTGATGGATCTCCATCTAATTCCACATATGTTATATGACCTGCATTAGTCAGTTCATGGTATGGAGCTTCTATCTCGATTTTGTCATATGCACTTATATTATAATAAACTGGTACATGGAATGAGTTAGTGTAATATTCTTTGTCTGTTATACCTTTAATTTCTCCATATACTTTTTTATCTATTTTAGTAAATCTACCTGAAAGACCTTCTGCTGGTGTACCCATTAAAGAGAAATTTAATTTGTATTTATTTGTCGCTTCATCCATTCTAGCTCTCATATGTGACACTATTTTTAATCCTAATTCTTGAGCTTCTTTACTTTCTCCATGATGTTTACCTATAAGAGCAATAAGACACTCTGCTAAACCTATAAATCCAATTGTCAATGTTCCTTGTTTTATTACTTCTTTTAATGTATCTTCTGATCCTAAGTCATCAGAGCCTTTCCATACTCCTTGCCCCATCAAGAATGGGAAATTCTTCATTTTTTTATTTCCTTGAACCTCAAGACGCTCTAATAATTGTTCTATAATTAAGTCTATCTTCTCATCTAATTCTTCAAAAAAGCTGTCTAAATTAGCTTTTTCACCATTTACAATACCATGTTTTATACCCAGTCTAGGTAAATTAACTGTAGTAAAAGATATATTTCCTCTACCACTAACTGTTTCTGAACCACATACATTACTAAGTACTCTTGTTCTACAACCCATATATGTAGCCTCTGTATCTGGTTCACCTTTTCTGTAATATTTAGCATTAAAAGGCGCATCTAAGAAACTAAAATTAGGAAATAGTCTTTTAGCTGATACTCTGCATGATAATTTAAATAAATCATAGTTAGGGTCTTCAGGATTTAAATTTACTCCTTCTTTAACCTTAAATATTAAAATTGGAAAAATTGGTGTTTCTCCATTACCTAGTCCTCTTTCTTGAGATAATAGAAGATTCTTAGTTACCATTCTTCCTTCTTCAGAAATATCTGTTCCAAAGTTCACACTTGAAAATGGTACTTGTGCACCTGCTCTAGAATGCATTGTATTTAAATTATGTATAAATGCTTCCATAGATTGGTATGTTTTTTTATCAGTTTCTCTATATGATTCTTCAAATGCAAAATTCTGCATGTTATTTACAAGTTCTTCATCAATATCAAAAGTTTCTACTAATTTCTCTTTTTCTAAATTTAGATATAGTTCTTCTCTCTTAAGGCCAACCTTTTGATTTGTTTCTTTCTCTGTATTATATACTATGTCCTTTATTGCATCATTATTTTCAATTCCTTTAAATAACTTTAATGCTTTAGCTAAGTTTCCTATGTAAAATTTCTTAAAGGTCTTATATACACCTTCAGCCAATCCATAATCGAAAAATGGTATACTTTGACCTCCATGTTGATCATTTTGATTACTTTGTATAGCGATTGCAGCTAATGCTCCATAACTTATTATATCTTGTGGTTCTCTTAAAAATCCATGTCCTGTTGAAAATCCACCATTAAATAGTTTTTTAACATCTATCTGGCAACAAGTTAATGTACCCATATTTAAAAAGTCCATATCATGTATGTGTATATCTCCATTCTCATGGGCAAAAGAATGTTCTGGCTTTAATATATGAGTCTTACAAAATTCTTTAGATACAGTGCTTCCATATTGTAGCATAGTTCCCATAGCTGTATTACCATTAATGTTTGCATTTTCTCTTTTTATGTCAGCATCTTCTGCATCCTCAAAAGTAATCTCCTCTATTGCCTTCATCAATCTTGTTTTTGAATTTCTTATTCTACTTCTTTCAGTCCTATATATTATGTATTCTTCGCTAGTTTTTGCATGACCAGTTTCTATAAGAATCTTAACTACTGAATCTTGAATATCTTCAACACTTGGAACTGTTTCTGAATATTTATGATTTAAAAATCTTATTACTTCCTGAGTTAATTGCTCAGATAATTTATAATCGGGTACTATTCCTTCCCTTTCTGCAACATTTGTCGCTGCTAAAAATATAGCTCTTGTTATTCTATCTTCATTAAATGGGATTACTCTTCCATCTCTTTTTTTTACGAATTCAACCAATTAAAAAAACCTCCTATTACTATATATTGTATTTTATTAATCTACATACCACTATATGTAGTATATTAAGTCTAAAAAAATCCCCTTCAACTAAGTTAAAGGGATTATCTTAATAATTTCTATATTAAGATTACCAAATTTGTACATAATAGTCAAACTTACGCAAGTCATTGCAAATACTATCTAGATATTTTGAACAGTAGCGTTTCTAACAACTCTGAGAGTCAAAACTTTTTTCTCTTTTTTTTACACTAATTTTAGGCAAAAAACGTATAATTTCATATACATTAATGTATATATCTACAAATTTCCTTATGTAAATTCTTTAAAATTGTCGTATAATATAAATAATAATTTAAAAGGAGGCATTTTATGTTATCAAAAAGACTAAACTTTATAACTCCATCCTACACAATAGGTATTAGTTCAAAAGTTAAAGAAATGGAAAATAACGGAATTAAAGTAATAAATCTTAGTATAGGAGAACCTGATTTCAACGTACCTAATAATGCAAAAACTTATGGTATTGATTCTTTAAATAAAGATTGTACTAAATATGATTTAGTTCCAGGATTAAAAATACTTAGAGAGGAAATTTGTAAAAAACTTATTAATGAAAATAACTGTAAATATTCAATAGATGAAATAGTCATATCAAGTGGAGCAAAAAACTCTATAACAAATACTTTACTAGCTTTAACAGATGAAGGAGATGAAGTATTATTGCCAAAACCTTATTGGGTTAGTTATCCTGAAATGGTTAAATTGGTTAATGCTGTTCCAGTTTTCATTGATACTAAAAAAGAAAATGAATTCAAGTTAACAAAAGATGAGCTTGAAAAATCTATAACAAATAAAACAAAAATTCTTGTAATAAATAATCCTTCAAATCCTACTGGTAGTGTTTATACAAGAGATGAGTTAATAGAAATAGTAGATGTATGTATACAAAATAAAATATATATTTTAGCTGATGAAATATATGAAAAAATATGCTATAACGGAGAATTTACATCAATTGCATCATTAAGTGAGGAAGCCAAAGATATAACAATAACTGTAAATGGTTTTTCTAAATCTGCTGCAATGACTGGATTAAGACTAGGATATACAGCATCTAATAAAACGATTGCTAAAGCAATGAGCTCTATACAGGGACATCTTATATCTCATCCAAGTTTAACAGCACAATACATAGCATATGGAGCCTTAAAAGATTGCTCAACTGATATAGATAATATGGTTAAGACATATAAATCTAGAAGAGACTTAATTACATCAAAATTAGACTCTATCGAAAATGTAGGATATGTAAATCCAAATGGCGCATTTTATGCATTTATAGACCTTTCTAAAGTATCTGAGAGATTTGAGTATAAGGATAGCTTTTCTATAGAATTTTGTAATCAATTTCTAGAAGAATATAACGTTGCAGTTGTTCCTGGAATAGCATTTGGCATGGATAAATATATTCGTATATCTTATGCTTGCAGTGAAAATACTTTCTTATCTGGATTAGATAAATTAAAAGAGTTTGTATATAAAATAATGGCATAATAACAATTTAAATTAAATAATTCCTAGATATAATTGTATTAAATGATAGTTAACATACCAAATAAGTATATAAAATTTATTTAATAACTTAACTAAAATATTAGATAAAAAAATGAAAGAGGCTGTCTCAAAAGAGAGATAAGCCTCTTTTTCATTGTTGAAATGATAAAAATATATTTGATTTCACACAAAGAAGAGTGCCTCATAAACTAAAAAGTTCATTTTGAGACACCCCCCTTTATTTTTCAATTAAAACATTAAATCAAATAAAATGTTGAATTAATGTGCTAATTTAATTTATCATAATAAAAAGATTACGTGGCTACGTCCTACTCTCCCAGGCAGTTTCCCATCAAGTACCATCAGCGCTAGAGAGCTTAACTTCTGTGTTCGGAATGGGAACAGGTGTATCCTCTCTGCTATTGTAACCACATAATCTCTATGCTTAATATATCTATTAAGTTATTAGAATCTAGTAATACTAGTTTCTTTAGAGTTAGCACTCTAAAAACTACACATATATTTTACTGAATGAACATCAAATAATTTGGTCAAGTCCTCGACCTATTAGTATCGATAAGCTAAATACATTGCTGCACTTACACCTTCGACCTATCAACCAGATAGTCTTTCTGGGGTCTTACCCTTGCGGTGGGAAATCTTATCTTGAAGTTGGCTTCGCGCTTAGATGCTTTCAGCGCTTATCCATTCCGTACATAGCTACCCAGCCATGCCTTGGCAGAACAACTGGTACACCAGAGGTACGTCCATCCCGGTCCTCTCGTACTAAGGACAGGTCTTCTCAAATTTC
>NZ_AVHW01000015.1 GCF_000449425.2 Clostridioides difficile CD160 | reverse complement strand
CCCACTGCTGCCTCCCGTAGGAGTTTGGACCGTGTCTCAGTTCCAATGTGGCCGATCACCCTCTCAGGTCGGCTACTGATCGTCGCCTTGGTAAGCCGTTACCTTACCAACTAGCTAATCAGACGCGGGTCCATCCTGTACTGGCTCACCTTTGATATTTAAGAGATGCCTCTCAAATATATTATCCCGTATTAGCATACCTTTCGGTATGTTATCCGTGTGTACAGGGTAGGTTACCCACGCGTTACTCACCCGTCCGCCGCTCTTTACCGAAGTAAATCGCTCAACTTGCATGTGTTAGGCACGCCGCCAGCGTTCATCCTGAGCCAGGATCAAACTCTCAAATAAAAGTTTATCAGGCTCAGATACTATTGTTATCAAAATATCTGGCTTTATGGTTTGTTTCTTGTTTATAAATTAACCTACTGTTTAATTTTCAAAGTTCTTTTGTCGTATTTTCGTGCTCCTTTTGGGCACTCATATATAATACCATCTATATGATTCCAAGTCAACGCTTTTTTAACTTTTATTTTAAATATTTTTTTGACAAGACAAAAATAGCCTATATTAATGCATTTTAACCGCTTTAATACAAGCTATTTACATATTCAGACCCATTTTTATAATACTTTTAACTTAGATATTTTTGTATTCCTATGTATATTGCCCATGCTATCTTCTCTTGATATGTTTCATCAGTCAAAAGTTTACATTCTTTTTCATTTGATAAAAAACCGCACTCTATTAATACTGATGGAATGTTATTTTCTTTTAAAAGATATATATCGTCTCTAGGTTTGACCTCTCTATTGTTTGTCTTATCTACTACTCTTTTAAGTTCCTCTTGAATACACTTTGATAATTCTTTACTATCTTGCTTGTCTTTAGGATAAAAAGTTTGAGCTCCATAATATTTTGATTGTTCAAAGGCATTGAGATGTATAGAAACAAACATATTAGCATTAGAATTAGATATTATTTCTTTCCTATTTTTCAAATTTTCATTATACTTTTGTCTTGTCGTTTTGTTATTTTCCTCTTTGTAAAGACTACTATCATCTTCTCTAGTCAATATTACAAGACCTCCACTTGATTCTATAAGCTCTCTAAGCTTAAGTGTTATGGCTAAGTTAATATCCTTTTCAGATGTACTCTTATCCTTATTTAACGCCCCTGGGTCAATCCCTCCATGGCCAGCATCTAAAATTATTGTTTTATTTGTTACTGGCATATACTTAATAACATCTTCGGATATATTTTTCACTTCAAATATTGACACTATCACTAGACACACCATAACAAAACTGAAAATTATATGTTTTATGTACTTTCTCACAACATCACCCTGTATATGTATACTTACAAAAACACTATAATATTCCAGATATTAGTACAAACATTTAAATTTTACTTTTCTAATTATCAATTTCCATTTATTGTATTAACTTATTAGTATTGGCATATATAATTTACAATATCATATATTACTAACCCCTTTAATTTAACACTCTTATCTACTATTAGATAATAATTGATTTGGTAAAAGACTATATAAGTTACAATAACATAATCTATGAATTATACTAATTAATGTATATTCATAGATTATGCTGTTAAAGAATACAAAAATTTTAATTACAAATTTATAAAATTCTATACTACTTTCATTAACAATACCATTATATAAATAAATTTAATACTTTATCGTTATATTAAATAAATAAAAAAGGATGCTTTCCCTACAGAAAAACATCCTAATAAAACATCTTATTATTTCATTGTATATAAATCTTAATTTAAACCCAACATTTTTAACATACCAATACTTTTCAAATAAAAATATATAAGGTATTTTGCTTTTCCAAAAAAATAAGTAATTATCTTTTTGAGAATTGTGGAGCTCTTCTTGCTGCTTTTAATCCGTATTTCTTTCTTTCCTTCATTCTTGCATCTCTAGTTAAGAAACCTTCTTTCTTTAAAGCAGGTCTTAAATCTAAATCAGCTTTTAATAAAGCTCTAGATATACCATGTCTTATAGCTCCAGCTTGTCCAGTGAATCCTCCACCTTCAACTTTTACTATAACATCATATTTATTTTCATTTCCAGTTAAAACTAATGGTTGTTTAACATCTCTTATTAATGTTTCATAGTTAAAATAATTTTCTAATGCTCTTCCATTTACTAATATATTTCCTTCACCTGCAACTAGTCTTACTCTAGCAACAGAACTTTTTCTTCTTCCAGTTCCATAATATTGAACGTTAGCCATTATAAACTCCTCCTTTCACCTATTAATCTTACTTAAAGTTTAAAACTTCTGGATTTTGAGCTGCATGAGTGTGTTCAGCACCTGCGAATACTCTTAATCTAGTCATCATTCTGCTTCTTAATTTGTTCTTAGGTAACATACCACTTACAGCATGTGCTATAACTTCTTCTGGTTTCTTATCCATCATATCTCTGTAAGATATTTCTTTTAATCCACCTACATAACCAGTATGGTATCTGTAATATTTTTGATCTAATTTCTTACCACTTAAAACTATCTTTCCTGCATTTACTACAACAACAAAATCTCCACCATCAACGTGAGGAGTAAATGTTGGTTTATGTTTACCTCTCAATACTGTCGCTATTTCTGTTGCTAAACGACCTAGTGTTTTACCTTCAGCGTCAACTAAGTACCATTTTCTTTGTACATCAGCTGGCTTAGCTATATAACTTTTCATAACTGTCCCTCCTTAACTATTTCTCATAAAATTTTTTTACCGTTTATGTCAAGTCCGGGGCAAGTGGACTTATTAACACATTCTCATATATTTTAATACATGTAGCCTGGTGTGTCAAGTTAATAATGAACTTTTTTAAGAAATAATCCTTGTGCTGGAGCTGTATGTCCACATTTTGACCTAGTTTTAGATTCTATTATCTCTAAAAATGACTCATTAATTCTACCACGTCCTATATCAATAAGTGTTCCAACAATAATTCTTACCATATTATATAAGAATCCATTACCACTAATTTCTACAACAATCAAGTCGTCTTTTTTATTGATATCAATATCATATATAGTTCTAACTGTATCTTTTACAGATGAACCAGAACTCATAAAACCTTTAAAATTATGTGTTCCTAAAATACTTTTTGACTCTAAACACATTTTGTCAAAATCAAGTTCATATTTTACTTGATACGATATATCACTAAGTATCGGATTTCTAAACTTGCTATTATATATTAGATATTTATATGTTTTACCTTTTGCACTATACCTTGAATGGAAATCTTCGTTAACTTCACATGCTTTTATAATTGATATATCCTTTGGTAGTTTAGCATTTAAAGCCATTGGTATACTTTCTACATTTATGTCTGAATTAATTTTAAAATTTGCAATTTGACCAATAGCATGAACTCCTGAATCAGTTCTACCTGACCCTACAAGTTTGACTTCTTCTCTTGTTATATCATATATAGCCTTTTCTATTGTACCCTGTATTCCTAAAGAATCAGGTTGTTTTTGCCATCCACAATAATTACTGCCATTATATTGGATTGTAACTTTTATATTTCTCATACTTTACCTCGTTTATATCTATGTTTCTATTAAATTGCTATAAATCTAGTAGCTATAATAACTCCTAAATAAACAACTTGGAATACACATGCTATATAGTCTCCCTTTGCTATGACAGACTCTCTCATTTTAGTTCTATTGTGTCCACCTCTATAACACCTAGCTTCCATAGCCATAGCTAATTCATCAGCTCTTCTAAAAGCACTCACAAATAATGGCACCAAAAGAGGTACTAAGTTCTTAGCTCTATTTATAAGGTTTTTACTTTCAAAATCTGCTCCTCTAGACATTTGGGCTTTCATTATTTTATCTGTTTCATCCAACAATGTAGGAATAAAACGTAAAGCAATTGTCATCATCATTGCAAGCTCATGTACTGGTAAACCAATTTTTTTAAATGGGTTAAGCAATCTTTCTATACCATCTGTTAATTCTATTGGGGAAGTAGTTAGAGTAAGCAAAGATGTCCCAACCACTAAAAATATAAGTCTTATTGCCATAAAAATTGCTTGTCTTAGACCTTGTTTTGTTATTGCCAAAAATCCAAATGACCATATTTCATCACCTGGCAAGAAAAAAATATTTATAAGAAATGTAAACAAAATAATCCATTTAAGAGGCTTTACACCCTTAATAATATACTTGACTGGTATATTAGCTAACTTTATCATACCTAATAAACATAATAAAACTACTATATAAGGCCAAAATTTATTTACTACAAATATAGACACCATAAATACAATTGTTGCTACAAGTTTTATCCTTGGATCTAATTTATGAATAGCAGAACTCGTTGGGTAGTATTGCCCTATAGTTATATCTTTTAACATAATCCTCGTCCTCTCACAACTTTTAATATTTCTTGTTTTGCTTCTTCTAAAGTCAATATATCTTCTCTGATGTCAAAACCTTTTTGTCTCAATTTCAATGCAAGCTCTAAAACTTGTGGAATATCTAATCCTATCTCTTTCAATTTACCAGCATTTGATTTAAATACTTCTCTAGGAGTTCCCATAAATTCTATTCTACCATGATTCATAACAATTAAATTTTTTGCTAACTTTGCCATATCATCCATACTATGTGATGACAGTATTATAGTCATATTGTTTTTTTCATGTAAATCCTTTATTAAATTAAAAATTTCATCTCTTCCACCAGGGTCAAGACCAGCAGTAGGCTCATCCAGTATAAGAACTTCCGGATTCATAGCTATAACTCCAGCAATTGCTACTCTACGCTTTTGACCTCCAGATAATTCAAAAGGAGATTTATCTTTAAACTCCTCATAATCAAGTCCTACAGCTTCCATTGATGCTTTTACCCTGTTATGTATCTCAGACTCCTCTAAGCCCAAATTAGCAGGTCCAAAAGCTATATCTTTATCAATCGTTTCTTCAAACAATTGGTATTCTGGATATTGAAATACAACACCTACTCTTTTTCTAATCTCAGTTAGGTTCAAGTTTTTATCTGTTATATTAAAATCATTTATAAATATTTCTCCTGAGGAAGGCTTTAATAGTCCATTTAAATGTTGTATTAGTGTAGATTTTCCTGAGCCTGTATGACCTATAAGACCAACAAAATCTCTATCTTTAATCTCAAAAGAAACATCATCAAGTGCCTTACTTGCAAAAGGCATGCCTTCGTTATATATATGTGTTAAATTCTTTACTATAATTGACATAATTCCATCACCATCTCATCCACAGTTAATATATCACTACCAATATTCATACCCTCTTCTATTAATAAACTAGATAACTCTGTCATACAAGGTACATCTAAACCGATTTCCTTTAGCATTTTTATTTCACTAAATACTTCTCTAGGAGTTCCCTCTAAGATTTTTTTCCCTTTTTCCATAACTACAACCCTATCTGCTTCTACTGCTTCTTCCATAAAGTGTGTTATATGTATAACAGTTATATTTTCTTCTTTGTTAAGTCTTTTTATTGTTTTCATAACTTCTTTTCTTCCAGATGGGTCTAACATTGCAGTTGCTTCATCAAATATTATACATTTAGGTCTCATAGCAATAATTCCTGCTATTGCAACTCTTTGTTTTTGACCACCTGATAACAAGTGAGGCTGTCTGCCTCTTAAATCATACATACCTACACTCTTTAAAGACTCCTCTACAATACGTCTTATTTCTTTAGGCTCTATACCTAAGTTTTCAGGTCCAAACGCAACATCTTCTTCCACTATTGTAGCCACTATTTGATTATCTGGGTTTTGAAATACCATACCTGCAGTTTGTCTTATATCCCATAATCTTTCTTCCTCTTTGGTGTCCATTCCATCAATAAGAATATTTCCCTCAGTAGGCATAAGAATTGCATTTAAGTTTTTAGATAAAGTAGACTTACCAGAACCATTATGTCCTATTATCGCAACAAATTCTCCTTTTTTAACATCTAGGCTTAAATTATCTATTGCTTTAAGTTTTGCTTCATCTGTAATATACTCAAACGAAATATTATTTACCTTTACTATATTATCCATTAATTCATACTCCTTTTAGTAAGCAATAACTTATAAAAATCATTTTACACATTATTATATCACACCTGAGTCAAAAAAATAAAAAAAAGATTAAGCCATCAAGCCTAATCCTTTCCTTACTATACTAATTCTATAAAAGCCATTTCAGCAGCATCGCCTTTTCTTGGCCCTATTTTTATTATTCTAGTGTATCCACCATTTCTCTCAGCATATTTTGGAGCTAAATCTGTGAATAAGTTATTAACTACTGTTTCATCCATAACATAAGCTAAAACTTGTCTTCTAGCATGAAGATCCCCTCTTTTAGCAAGAGTTATCATCTTTTCAGCCATTCTACGAGTTTCTTTCGCTCTAGTCACTGTAGTTTCTATTCTTCCACTTCTTAGTAAGCAAGTTACTAAGTTTCTTAACATAAGGTTTCTGTGAGCTGTTTCACGTCCTAATTTACGGTACTTAGCCATTCTTATCCCTCCTTTGCTCGCTATTCTTCACTTGGTTTTAATCCTAGTCCAAGTTCCTCTAGTTTTTGTATTACCTCTTCTAATGACTTCTTACCTAGGTTTCTAACCTTCATCATATCGTCCTCAGACTTATTAGCTAATTCTTCAACTGTGTTAATTCCCGCTCTCTTTAAACAGTTATATGATCTAACTGATAAATCTAATTCTTCTATAGTCATCTCAAGAACTTTTTCTTTTTGATCTTCTTCTTTTTCTACCATGATTTCAACACTACTTACATGTTCAGTTAAGTCTATAAATAGATTTAAATGCTCAACTAATACCTTTGCAGCTAATGATATACCCTCTTGAGGATTTATACTACCATTAGTCCAAACTTCTAGTACTAATTTATCATAATCTGTTTTTTGACCAACTCTTGTGTTTTCAACATGATAACTAACTTTCTCAACAGGAGTATATATTGAATCCACAGGTAAAACACCTATTGGAACATTCTCTGTTTTATTTTCTTCAGCAGAAACATATCCTCTACCTTTATCTACAAATATCTCCATATTAAGTTTAGCATTATCATCTAATGTAGCTATTGCTAAATCCTTGCTTAATATTTCAACATCTGGAGGGCAGATTATATCTGCACCTGTGATAGAGCATGGTCCTTGAGCCTCTATTTTAAGTGTTCTACTTCCTTCACCATCTATAGTTGCTGAAAGCTCTTTTAAAGTTAATATTATCTCTGTAACATCTTCTTTAACGCCAGGTATTGTAGAGAATTCATGAAGAACTCCATCTATTTTTATAGCATTTACTGCTACACCTGGTAATGATGATAATAATATTCTTCTTAGTGCGTTACCTATAGTTATTCCATATCCTCTTTCTAGAGGTTCTATAACAAACTTACCATATCTATAGTCTTCGCTAAGCTCAACTATATCTACTTTTGGCTTTTCTATTTCTATCATGGACAAAACCCTCCTTAAAATTCAGTAATCCACTGAGGGTAAACAAAATTTTAAAATAATTTTTAAAAGTGTGCTTATTATTTAGAGTAAAGTTCTATGATTAAGTGTTCAGCTATCTCAAGATCTATATCTTCTCTTGTTGGAACACCAACTACTTTTGCTGTCATTCCTTCTACATTAGCTTCTAACCATTTAGGAGCTATTCTTGAGTTAACTTCTACTAAATTTTTGAATTTTGCAGAAGATCTTGATTTCTCTTTAACTTCTATAACATCTCCAACTTTAACTACTAATGAAGGAATGTCTACTTTATTTCCATTTAAAGTGAAATGACCATGAGCTACTAATTGTCTAGCTTCTTTTCTAGAAGATGCTAGTCCCATTCTGTAAACTACATTATCTAATCTTCTCTCTAATAAACTTAATAAGTTTTCCCCTGCTTTACCAGGCATATTTTCAGCACGTTCATATAAGTTTCTAAATTGAGTCTCTAAAACTCCATATATTCTTTTAACTTTTTGTTTTTCTCTTAATTGTAATCCATAGTTAGAAACTTTCTTTCTTCCTTGGCCATGTTGACCTGGAGCATAGTTTCTTTTTACTATAGCACATTTATCTGTATAACATCTATCACCTTTAAGGAATAATTTCATTCCCTCTCTACGGCATTGTCTACATGATGCACCTGTATATCTTGCCATTTATCTACACCTCCTATTTGTACTCTTATTAATTACACTCTTCTTCTCTTTGGTGGTCTGCATCCGTTATGTGGGATTGGAGTAACATCTTTTATCATAGTTACTTCTAGTCCAGTTGCTTGTAAAGCTCTTATTGCAGCTTCTCTTCCTGAACCTGGCCCCTTTACGAATACCTCAACACTTTTTAATCCGTGTTCCATCGCAGCTTTTGCAGCTGTTTCAGCAGCCATTTGAGATGCAAATGGAGTTGATTTTCTTGATCCTTTGAATCCTAATTGTCCAGAACTTGCCCAAGATATAGCATTTCCGTGAACGTCAGTTAAAGTTATTATTGTATTATTGAAAGTTGATTGTATATGAGCATGACCACGTTCTATATTTTTACGTTCTCTTCTTCTAATACGTGTAACTTTCTTTTTTGGTTTAGCCATTTTCCTTTTCCCTCCTTCATCTAAGTATTATTTATTTATTTTTTCTTTTTACGAGATACTGTTTTTCTAGGACCTTTTCTAGTTCTAGCATTAGTCTTAGTTCTTTGTCCTCTTAATGGAAGACCTTTAGCGTGTCTTATTCCTCTATAACATTTTATATCTCTTAATCTCTTTATGTTTAAAGCAATTTCTCTTCTTAAGTCACCTTCAACTAAGAAATCGTCATCTATAACTTTTCTTAAATCATTAACTTGATCTTCTGATAAATCTTTTATTCTAGTATCTGGATTTATCTCAGCCTTAGCTAATATTTCGTTAGCAGTCGCTTTACCTATACCATATATATAAGTTAAGCCTATCTCCGCTCTTTTTTCTCTAGGTAAATCTACCCCAGCTATTCTTGCCATGATCGCACCTCCTACACATAGTTTTTAGTGTTTAAAACTTCGTATCATATACCAATCCTACGCCAGATTGTTCAACGATTTTAACGTTCTTTTGTTAACATCACAATATAGTATTATACTATAAATTTTAACAAAATACTAGTAATAATTTCTTATCCTTGCTTTTGCTTATGCTTAGGATTTTCACAGATAACCATTACTTTTCCTTTTCTTTTTATTACTTTACATTTTTCACATATTGGTTTTACTGATGGTCTAACCTTCATTATTAATCCCTCCTTAGACTAAATATTAATATAGTCTACTTCTTACGCCAAGTAATTCTTCCTCTTGTCAGGTCATATGGAGAAAGTTCAACATTCACCTTGTCACCTTCAAGAATTCTTATGAAGTTCATTCTTAGCTTTCCAGAAATGTGGCATAATATCTCATGTCCATTTTCTAGTTTAACTTTGAACATAGCATTAGGTAAAGCTTCTGAAACTGTACCTTCTAATTCTATAACATCTTTTTTGGCCATTAACTAACCAGCCCTCCATTTCAATAAGTTAAATCATCTAATTTAACTTAGTAAGTTCAGCTCTTAAAAAAGAATCTGTAATTTCTTGTCCAGATACTACTCTTTTTCTAACTTCATCATTAATAAAATTATATTTTTTTAAGTGCTTCACTTTCTTTAACTTAGGTTTGTCAAGTTTTCTTTTCTTTCCATCAGCTATTAATACATATTCATTATTAACTATTTTGACTACGAAAAATAAATTTCCTTTGTCGCGTCCTAATGAAACTTTAACAACTTGACCTATACTTAAATTATCTGATAGCACTTTTTTCACCTACTTTTTAAATTACAACTTTGTCAATATCAAAGGTTCATGTTCAGTAATTGCTATCGTATGCTCATAATGAGCTGATTTCTTTCCATCTATTGTAACAGTCGTCCACCCATCTGATAGAGTCTTTACATGATAACGACCTGCATTAACCATTGGCTCTATAGCAATAACCATTCCTTCTCTAAGTCTTGGTCCTTTTCCTGGGAGTCCATAATTAGGTACTTGTGGATCCTCATGAAGATTTGCTCCAACTCCATGCCCCACCAAATCTCTAACTACTGAGAAACCATGTTTCTCAACGTGTGTTTGTACTGCGTGTGAGATATCTGAAAGTCTATATCCTAATTTAGCAAATTTTATTCCTTCATAGAAGCTTTCTCTAGTTACTTCTATCAATTTCCTATCTTCTTCAGATATCATGCCTACTCCGTGAGTTTTCGCAGAATCACCATGATATCCTTTATAATAGGCTCCTATATCTAAGCTTATAATGTCCCCTTCTTTTAATATGGTTTCTCCTGGAATCCCATGTACTACTTCTCTATTGATAGAAGCACATATACTTCCTGGAAAACCTCCATATCCTTTAAAAGAAGGTTCTGCATTATATTTTCTTATATTCTCTTCAGCTATTTTATCTAATTCTAAAGTAGATATTCCCGGAGAAATAGCTTTTCTTAAAACTTCATGAGTATCAGCAACAATTTTGCCAGCTTCTCTTAGAAGTTCTATTTCTTTTTTTGATTTCAAGATAATCATTTATTTTCCACTTCCTAAAGCTGAGACAATATCTTCAAATACTTTATCTATTGCTTGGTCACCTTTTATATCTGCTATTATACCTTGTTTGCCATAATAGTCTACTAAAGGTTTCGTTTCATCTAGATAAACTTGTATTCTCTTAGATACAGTTTCTTCATTATCATCAGCTCTTTGATATAATTCTCCTTGGCATACATCACATACACCTTCTACTTTAGGAGGATTAAACTCAACATGGTAAGTAGCTCCACAAGACTTACATATTCTTCTACCAACTGCTCTAGATACTAGTATGCTCTTGTCAACTTCAATATTAACAACTTTATCTAGTTCTATACCAGTATCTTTTAAGAATATATCTAAGTGTTCTCCTTGTGCTACATTTCTTGGAAATCCATCTAACATAAATCCATTTTTACAGTCTTCTTGAGATATTCTATCAGTAACTAAACCTACAGTTAACTCATCTGGTACTAATAAACCTTGGTCCATGTATTCTTTAGCTTTCTTTCCAAGTTCTGTTCCCTCTTTTATATTCTTTCTGAATATATCTCCTGTTGATATATGAGGTATATTGTATTTTTCTACTATTCCTGCCGCCTGAGTACCTTTACCAGCACCTGGAGGTCCAAGTAATATTATTCTCATATTATCCATCTCCATTTTATTTTAAGAAACCTTGATAGCTTCTCATAACTAAGTTTGACTCTAACTGTCTCTTAAGTTCCAAAGCAACCCCAACAACGATTAACAATGAAGTCCCAGCTAGACTCATATTTACTTTCATATAATGTGTTGTAAGAGCTGGCACCATAGCAATTATTGCTAAGAAAGTAGCTCCAGCTAAAGTTAATCTAGTTAAAATTCTATTTAAATAATCCATAGTAGGTTCACCTGGTCTTATACCTGGAATGAATCCACCATTATTTTTCATATTTTTAGATATGTCTTCTGTATTGAATGATACAGTTGTATAAAAATATGAGAAGAAAATTATAAGTAGAATCTCAATTGATCTATATGTCCAGAATCCTTGTTCTGTTGCCATACTTAAGTATTTTTGAACAAAAGCTTGAGCATTTGACCCCATAAACATAGCTATTGTTTGAGGAAAAGCTAAAAGTGAACTAGCAAAAATTATAGGCATAACTCCTGATTGGTTAACTTTCATTGGTATATGAGAACTTTGTCCTCCATACATTTTTCTTCCAACAACTCTTTTAGCATATTGTACAGGTATCTTTCTAGTTGCTTCTTGTATAAATGTAACTCCTGTAACTGTAAGTAATATAACTACAATTAGAATTACTATAACCCAAGGTGCAACGTCACCAGATTTAACTTGTTGTACGATTTTAATAACATCTGTAGGTATTCTTGATATTATACCTGCAAATATTATTACTGAACTACCATTACCAATTCCTTTTTCAGTAATTTTGTCCCCAATCCACATTACTAACATACTTGCTGAAACTAATGTTATTACAACAGTTGATATAAAAAACACACTATTTGATATTAAAGCACTTCTTACAATTCCTAATGTAATTCCCAAAGCTTGTACAACTGCTAGAGCTAGTGCTGTATATTTAGTGTACTTATTAATTTTTTTCTTTCCTTCTTCGCCAGATTTTTGAAGTTCTGCTAGACTTTCAAAACCTACTGTTAGAAGTTGTATTATGATTGATGCAGTGATATATGGGCTTATACCTAAAGCAAATAGTGAAAAGTTACTAAATGCTCCACCAGTAAACATATTATACAGAGAAAGTAGACTATTGCCGCCTACCATCTTTTGTATAATACTAGTGTCTATGCCTGGAACTGGTATAGTAGTACCTATTCTGAATATCACGATCATCATAAGTGTATACATTACTTTTTTTCTTACTGCTTTAATCTTCCAAGCTTGTTTTAATTTTGACAGCACGCTAATTCACCCCGCCTGTACTGGCTAGGAGATTAGCAGGTTATTATACTAACTCTGCTTTTCCACCAGCTTTTTCTATTTTTTCTTGAGCTGAAGCTGTAAATTTAGCAGCTTTAACAGTTAAAGCTTTCTCTAAATTACCTTCACCTAAGATTTTGATTCCGTCTTTACCTATTTTGCTTATAGTTTTAGTAGATTTTAATAATTCTGCAGTTATTTCTGTTCCATTTTCAAATCTATTTAAAACTTCAACATTAACTTCTGTGTAAACTTTCTTAAATATGTTATTGAAACCTCTCTTAGGAAGTCTTCTAGCTAGTGGCATTTGTCCACCTTCAAATCCTACTCTTACTCCACCACCAGAACGAGACCATTGACCTTTTTGTCCACGTCCTGCAGTTTTACCTTGTCCAGTTGCAGTACCTCTACCTAATCTTCTCTTAGCTCTTACTGCACCTTCAGCAGGTTTTAACTCATGTAACTTCATGGATTGCACCTCCTTGCACTACTTTATAAAAATTATTCAGCTATTTCAGTTACTTCTAATAAGTGACTTACTTTATTTATCATACCTCTTGTTTGGGCATTGTCTTCTTTTACAACAACTTGCTCTCTTTTTCTTAATCCTAACGCTTCAACATTCTTTTTTTGGTTAGGAGTAGTTCCTATAACACTTCTAACTAACTTTATTTGTAATTTAGCCATTTTACACTACCTCCTTACCCTAGAAGTTCTTCAACTTTTTTACCTCTAAGTTTAGCTATATCTTCAACTGTTTTTAGAGAATTAAGTCCTTCTATTGTAGCATTTACCATATTTCTTGGATTGTTAGATCCTAAAGATTTAGCTCTAACGTCTTTTAGTCCAGCTAACTCAAGTACGGCTCTAGCAGGTCCCCCAGCTATTACTCCTGTACCTTCTACAGCAGGCATTATTAATATATTTCCAGCACCAAAGTGTCCGCGTACTTCGTGAGGAATTGTAGTCCCAACTATTGGCACTACTATTAGATTTTTCTTAGCATCTTCAACTGCTTTTTTTATAGCGTCTGGTACTTCCATTGCTTTCCCAGCACCTATACCAACGTGTCCGTTTTCATCTCCAACAACTACTAACGCTGCAAATCTGAAGTTTCTACCACCTTTTACAACCTTAGTAACACGTCTTACTTCAACAACTTTTTCTTGTAAGTCAAGTTGTCCTGCATCTATCGGCTTACGACGTAGCATGTATTTTTCCCTCCTTCGTATTAGAACTTAAGACCAGCTTCTCTAGCACCTTCAGCTAATTCTTGAATTCTTCCATGATATAAGTATCCACCTCTGTCAAATACAACTTCAGTGATTCCTTTTTCAACAGCTTTTTTAGCAACTAATTCTCCAACTTTCTTAGCTGCTTCCTTGTTTCCTGTATGATTGACAGCACTCTTAACTTCTGCGTCTAAAGAAGATGCAGCAACTAGAGTTACTCTTTGTGTGTCATCTATTATTTGAGCATATATATTGTTAGCACTTCTAAATACACATAATCTTGGTCTTTGAGAAGTACCGCTTATTTTTCTACGAACTCTCTTATGTCTTTGAAGTCTATTAGCATTTTTATCAGCCTTTTTTAACACCTAGCTCACTCCTTTCTAGCGTTTAAGTTTTGGTATTATTTTTTACCAGTTTTTCCTTCTTTACGTCTGATTACTTCATCAACGTATTTTATACCTTTACCTTTGTATGGCTCTGGTTTTCTCCAAGCTCTTATCTTAGCAGCATAATTTCCTACTAATTGCTTGTCTATACCTTTTACTATTAACTCTGTTTGGTTTGGAGCTTCAACAGTTATTCCTTCTGGATCTTCCATTTCAACTGGATGAGAGAAACCTAAGTTCATAACTAATTTCTTTCCTTGTTTTTGAGCTCTATATCCAACACCTTTTAATTCTAATTTCTTTTCGAAACCAGTATTTACACCTACAACCATATTATCTAATAAAGTTCTAGTTAATCCGTGTAAAGATCTATGTTTTTTATTATCAGTTGGTCTTTCAACCATTATTGTATTTTCTTCTTTTTTTATGTTTAACTCAGCACTTAATTGTTTAGTTAAAGTTCCTTTTGGACCTTTTACTGTAACTAAATTTCCTTCAGCTATAGTAACTTCAACACCTGCTGGTATTATTATTGGCTTAACACCTATTCTTGACATGGTCGCACCTCCTTACATTGTTCATATTAATTACCAAACGTAGCAGATTACTTCTCCACCAACATTTTCTTTTCTAGCTTGCTTGTCAGTTAATATTCCTTTTGAAGTAGATATAACTGATATTCCTAATCCGTTTAATACTTTTGGTATCTCGTGATTAGCAGCGTAAACTCTCATACCAGGCTTAGATATTTTCTTAAGACCTGTTATAACTCTTTCGCCTTCTTGTCCGTACTTTAATTGTATTCTTATGATACCTTGTTTTCCGTCTTCTATAACATCATAACCTCTTATGAAACCTTCTTCTAATAAGATTCTAGCTAACTCTTTCTTAATATTAGAAGCTGGAACATCTACAGTTTCATGCTTAACAACATTAGCATTTCTTATACGAGTAAGCATATCTGCAATTGGATCTGTCATTGTCATTTTGTTGCCCTCCTTCCATTCTAATCAAGCTTCTACCAGCTTGCTTTTCTAACACCAGGTATTTGACCTTTATAAGCTAATTCTCTAAAGCATATACGGCATATACCAAATTTTTTCAAAACTGAATGCGGTCTTCCGCATATAGTACATCTAGTGTATTCTCTAGTAGCGTACTTTTGCTTTCTTTGTTGTTTAACAACCATCGCTTTTCTAGCCACGGGAATCCCTCCTTTGCTTACTTAGAAAATGGCATTCCTAATAATTTTAATAATTCACGAGCTTCTTCGTCAGTTTTCGCTGTAGTAACAAATATTATATCCATTCCTCTTACTTTATCTATTTTATCATATTCTATTTCAGGGAATATTAATTGTTCTTTAACTCCTAAAGCATAGTTTCCTCTACCATCAAAAGCGTTAGGGTTAACTCCTCTAAAGTCTCTAACTCTTGGTAAAGAAACAGAAACTAGTTTGTCCATAAAGTAGAACATTTTGTCAGCTCTTAATGTAACTTTTGTTCCTATTGGCATTCCTTCTCTTAATTTGAAGTTAGCAACAGATTTTCTAGCTTTAGTTATAACAGGTTTTTGTCCTGATATTATTTCTAATTCTTCAACGCCTTTTTCTAATCCTTTTGGATTTTCTCTAGCGTCACCTATACCCATGTTAATAACTATTTTATCTAACTTAGGTATCTCCATTACGTTTTTGTATCCAAATTTCTCCATTAAAGCAGGAGCAACTTCTTTCATGTATTTTTCTTGTAATCTAGAAGCCATTTAAGGTCCCTCCTTTCAAGCAATATTTATTATAATTCTTTTCCGCTCTTTGCTGATACTCTTACTTTGTTCCCATCTTTTACTTCATATCTTACTCTAACGCCTTTTCCTGTTTCAGGATCAAATGGCATTACATTAGATATGTGTATTGGGGCTTCTTTATTTATTATTCCACCTTGTTGGTTCATAGCACTTGGTTTTTGATGTTTAGTTATTACATTTACACCTTCAACTAACACTTTGCTAGCTTTAGGATATACCTTTAAAACTGAACCTTTTTTACCTTTATCTTTACCTGCTATAACTACAACAGTGTCACCTTTTTTAACACGCATCATGTCCTATTGCACCTCCTTAATTATAGTACTTCTGGAGCAAGAGAAACTATTTTCATGAATTCATTGTCTCTTAACTCTCTAGCAACAGGCCCGAATATACGAGTCCCTACTGGAGTTTTATCGTCTTTTATTATAACAGCTGCATTCTCATCAAAAGAAATATAACTTCCATCATTACGTCTCATGCCTTGTTTAGTTCTCACTATAACAGCTTTAACAACTTTACCTTTTTTTACAACTCCACCAGGTGTTGCACTTTTAACAGTAGCAACTATAACGTCACCTATGTTACCATATCTTCTTTTACTTCCGCCTAGAACACGTATACATAAAATTTCTTTAGCTCCTGAGTTATCAGCAACTCTTAGACGTGATTCTTGTTGTATCATATCGTAATCCCTCCTTCTTCAAAAACTATTTCACTTTCTCAACAACTTCAACTAGTCTAAATCTCTTGTCTTTTGATAAAGGTCTAGTTTCCATTATTTTAACTCTATCTCCGATGTTACATATATTCTTTTCATCATGAGCCTTGAATTTCTTAGTTCTCTTAACACGTTTATTATATAGTGGATGACGTACAAACTCTTCAACAGCTACTACTATTGTTTTATCCATCTTATCACTAACAACACGGCCTATTCTAACTTTTCTTCTTCCTCTTTCCATGTTTAAAAAGCCTCCTTTCCAAATTAAGCTCTAGTTTCGTATAACTTTCTTTCAGCAAGAACAGTTTTAACTTTTGCTATATCCTTCTTAACAAACTTTATTCTAGCTGTATTTTCTAATTGACCAGTAGCTAATTGGAATCTTAAGCTAAATAATTCACTTTTGAAGTCGTTTAATTTGTTCATTAGCTCTTCGCTTGTTAAATCTCTTAATTCTTTAGCTTTCATCCTATTCACCACCCTTTACTTCTAAATCTTCTTTTTTCACAAATTTACATTTGATTGGTAATTTATGTGCAGCAAGTCTCATAGCTTCTCTTGCCTTATCTTCAGAAACACCCGCTAATTCAAACATAACTCTTCCTGGCTTAACTACAGCTACCCAATATTCTGGAGAACCTTTCCCTGCACCCATACGAGTTTCTGCTGGTTTTCTTGTTACTGGTTTATGAGGGAATATTTTTATCCAAACCTTTCCCCCTCTTTTTATATATCTAGTCATCGCGATTCTGGCAGCTTCTATTTGATTAGAAGTTATCCAAGAAGCTTCTAAAGCTACTAATCCAAACTCACCATAAGTAACTTTGTTACCTTTATGAGCTTGCCCAGCCATACTTCCTCTATGAACTCTACGACGCTTTACTCTTTTTGGCATTAACATGAGTATTTTTCCTCCTTCCTTGAACCTAACTATTATTAATTTCCTTTGTTTTCAGTTCTTTGAGGTCTTGATCCACCTTGAGGTCTTTGTCCTCTGTAGTTTCCTCTGTTATCATTTCCTCTATTATCATTTCCTCTATAGTTTCTATTGTCATTTCCTCTTCTATCGTTTCTTCTGTTATCTCTCTTATTGTCTCTTCTATCGCTCTTTCTGCTTTCTTCTCTTGGATTTACACCGTCTCTAGTTGGTAAAACTTCACCATTACATATCCAAACTTTTATACCGATTTTTCCATAAGTAGTATCAGCTTCAGCGAAACCATAATCTATATCTGCTCTTAAAGTTTGTAGTGGCACATTTCCTTCACTATAACCTTCAGTTCTAGCCATCTCAGCTCCACCTAATCTTCCTGAAGCAGAAACTTTTATTCCTAGGCTTTGTAAGTTGCTCCAATCTTTCAGCTAAGCTATATT
>NZ_AVHW01000014.1 GCF_000449425.2 Clostridioides difficile CD160 | reverse complement strand
CTCTTTCTACTCTTCCTGTTGCAACTGTTCCTCTTCCTGTGATTGAGAATACGTCCTCTACTGGCATTAAGAATGGCTTGTCTGTATCTCTCTCTGGTGCTGGTATATACTCATCTATTTGCTCGAATAATTCTACTATCTTATTCCCCACTCGCTCTTTGGATCTTCTAATGCCATTAATGCTGACCCTCTTACTATTGGAGTATCATCTCCTGGGAAATCATATTCTGTTAATAAATCTCTTACTTCCATTTCTACTAACTCTAATAACTCTTCATCATCTACCATGTCACATTTGTTTAAGAATACTACTATATATGGTACCCAACTTGTCTTGATAATAGTATATGCTCTCTTGTTTGTGGCATTGGTCCATCTGTTGCTGAACAAACTAATATTGCTCCGTCCATTTGTGCTGCTCCTGTTATCATGTTCTTAACGTAGTCAGCATGTCCTGGGCAGTCAACGTGTGCGTAGTGTCTGTTTGGAGTCTCATACTCAACGTGTGCTGTTGATATTGTGATTCCTCTTTCTCTTTCTTCTGGAGCTTTATCTATGTTTGCGAAATCTACTGCTTCTCCTAATTGGTATCTGTCATATAATGTTTTTGTTATTGCTGCTGTTAATGTAGTTTTACCGTGGTCAACGTGTCCTATTGTACCTATATTAACATGAGGTTTTGTTCTTTCGTATTTAGCTTTAGCCATTTTGAATTTCCTCCCTTTATCTTGTGCGATATGAGATATATCTCATATCGCTGATTATTTTTTATATTTATATTATTAATTATTTTTAAATTATTTTCCTTCAGCTATTTTCTTAGCAACTGAAGCTGGAACTTGCTCATAGTGATCGAATATCATTGTATAAGTTGCACGACCTTGAGTTGAAGATCTTAGGTCTGTTGAGTATCCAAACATTTCTGAAAGTGGAACGAATGCATTTATAACTTGTGCACCACTTCTAGCTTCCATACCTTGAATTAATCCTCTTCTTGAGTTTAAGTCACCCATAACATCTCCCATGTAATCTTCAGGAGTAACAACTTCTACTTTGAAGTAAGGCTCTAAAAGAACTGCATTACCTTTCTTCATAGCATCTTTGAATGCCATTGAACCAGCCATTTTAAACGCCATCTCAGAAGAGTCAACCTCATGGTAAGAACCATCATATAACTCAACAGCAACGTCTACAACTGGATAACCAGCAACTATACCAGATTGCATAGCTCCTTGTATACCCATGTCAACTGGACCAACATATTCTTTTGGTACAGATCCACCAACAGTTTTGTTTGTGAACTTGTATCCTTCACCTGGCTCTTGAGGAGCAACTCTAATCTTAACGTGACCGTATTGTCCTCTACCACCTGATTGCTTAGAGTACTTGTATTCAACATCAACTGGTTGAGTTATAGTTTCTCTATATGCAACTTGTGGTGCACCAACTTTAGCTTCTACTTTGAATTCTCTTAATAATCTATCTACTATTATCTCTAAGTGTAACTCACCCATACCAGATATTATAGTTTGTCCTGTTTCTTGGTCAGTCTTAACTGTGAAAGTTGGGTCTTCTTCAGCTAATTTTTGAAGAGCTATACCCATTTTTTCTTGAGCTGCTTTAGAGCTTGGCTCTATAGCAACAGATATAACTGGCTCAGGGAATTCCATAGATTCAAGTATTATTGGATTAGCAGGGTCACATAATGTGTCTCCAGTAGTAGTATCTTTTAATCCTACTGCTGCTGCTATATCTCCAGCATAAACTTTAGTTATTTCTTCTCTTGTATTGGCATGCATTTGTAATATACGACCAATTCTTTCTCTCTTATTCTTAGTTGCATTTAAAACATAAGAACCAGATTCTAATGTTCCAGAGTAAACTCTGAAGAACGCTAGTTTTCCAACGAATGGGTCAGTCATTATTTTGAATGCTAATGCAGAGAATGGCTCTTCATCAGAAGAATGTCTTTCAGCTTCTTCTCCATCTTCTAATATACCTTTTATAGCTGCTATATCTGTTGGTGCTGGTAAGTAATCTAAAACTGCATCTATTACTAACTGAACACCTTTATTTCTATAAGCTGTACCACAGAAAACTGGGTTCATTTCACAAGCTATAGTAGCTTTTCTTATAGCAACTTTTAATTCTTCTATAGTAGGCTCTTCACCTTCAAGGTATTTCATCATTAGTTCTTCATCAGTTTCAGCTACTGATTCAACTAATTTTTCTCTCCACTCAGTGGCTAATTCTTTCATGTCTTCTGGTATATCTGTTTCTTCCATTTCAACCCCTAGGTCGTCTTTGTATATAACAGCATCCATTTTTAATAAGTCTATTATACCTATGAATGAATCTTCTTTACCTATTGGTAATTGCATAGGAACTGCATTAGAATTTAATCTAGATTTCATCATGCTTACAACATTGTAGAAATCTGCACCTAATATATCCATTTTATTTACAAAAGCTATTCTAGGTACTCCATAAGTTTCAGCTTGTCTCCATACATTTTCTGATTGAGGTTCAACTCCACCTTTTGCACAGAATACAGCAACTGAACCGTCAAGAACTCTTAGAGATCTTTCAACTTCAACTGTGAAGTCCACGTGTCCAGGAGTATCTATTATATTTATTCTATGGTCTTTCCATGAAGCAGTAGTAGCGGCAGAAGTTATTGTTATACCTCTTTCCTTTTCTTGCTCCATCCAGTCCATTTGAGAAGCTCCTTCATGAGTTTCTCCTATTTTATGAGTTTGCCCAGTATAAAACAGAATTCTTTCTGTAGTAGTAGTTTTTCCTGCATCTATATGAGCCATGATTCCTATATTCCTAGTTCTTTCCAAAGGAAACTTTCTAGCCATGGTTATCCTCCTTATGATATCCTCAATTTTATAAGATATCTATATATCCTACCATCTGTAATGAGCAAATGCTTTATTAGCCTCTGCCATTTTATGAGTATCTTCTTTTTTCTTAACTGAAGCTCCAGTGTTGTTAGCTGCATCCATTATTTCTTTAGCAAGCTTATCAACCATTCCTTTTTCTCCACGAGCTCTAGTGTATTTTACTAGCCATCTTAAACCTAATGTTTGTCTTCTTTCAGGTCTAACTTCGATTGGTACTTGGTAGTTTGCTCCACCAACTCTTCTTGCTTTTACTTCTAAAACAGGCATTATATTGTCCATTGCTTTATTAAATACTTCTAAAGCTTCTTCTCCTGTCTTTTCAGCAATAACTGCGAAAGCATCATAAACTATACTTTGAGACTTTCCTTTTTTTCCGTCTACCATTAGATTATTTATTAATTTAGTAACTACCTTACTCCCATACATAGGATCTGGTAAAACTTCTCTTTTTGGAACATTACCTTTTCTTGGCATTTCGCTTCCCTCCTTAATTATTTAACTTAAATCATAGGTACTCGACATAATTCACTTAATGCCGTGATGCCATAAATATATATATTTAAAGCACCGAACTATAATCAATCATTAATTGTTTTTACTTTTTAGCTTCTTTAGGTCTCTTCGCACCGTACTTAGATCTTGATTGTCTTCTCTTATCAACACCTGCTGTATCTAAAGTACCTCTTAGTATATGGTATCTAACCCCTGGAAGGTCTTTTACTCTTCCTCCTCTTATAAGAACAACACTATGCTCTTGTAAGTTGTGTCCTTCTCCTGGTATATAAGCAGAAACTTCTATACCATTAGTTAATCTAACTCTGGCAACTTTTCTTAAAGCTGAGTTAGGTTTCTTAGGAGTAACTGTTTTTACTGAAGTACAAACCCCTCTTTTTTGTGGGGCACTAGCGTCAGTTACTTTCTTGTTTAAAGAGTTGTAACCTTTTTGTAATGCTGGAGCAGTAGATTTCTTCTCTACCGCTTTTCTACTTTTACGAACTAATTGGTTAATTGTTGGCATCATCTGCACCTCCTTCCAAATTTTCGATCTTATCAGTGACCGCCAACTACATCAATATGAATATTCATACTGACTGATTGTAACATACGTTACTTACAATTTAATGTCTATAACACATAAATATGTGATATTAGCATTTTTCTAGCTTGATGCTTTTTAGTTTTCATTTATTGCCATCTAAAAGTCACTAAGAGCTTATTCAAGCCCTTAGTGCACTTTTAAACAACACACTTTACTATTTTAACACCACAAATAATGGTTGTCAAGATTTCTTTACTCTATCTGCCATTAATCTTCAATTTTTTCAACAGCTATATTTCTATATTTCTTCATTCCTGTTCCAGCTGGTATTAATTTACCTAATATAACATTTTCTTTAAGTCCTATTAAGTGGTCTTCTTTACCTTTTATTGCTGCTTCTGTTAGTACTCTTGTTGTCTCCTGGAATGAAGCTGCTGATAGGAATGAATCAGTTGCAAGAGACGCTTTAGTTATACCAAGTAAAACTCTTTTAGCAACTGCTGGTCTTAGACCTTTGGCTACAGCATCTTTATTACATTCATTGAATGTTAATACATCTTCATATCCACCTGGTAATAAATCTGTATCTCCTGGGTCTTCAACTTTAACTTTAGATAGCATTTGTCTTACTATAACTTCTATATGCTTATCGTTAACGTCAACCCCTTGAAGTCTATACACTCTTTGAACTTCTTTAACTATATATTCTTGAACTCCCTTAACACCATTTACTCTTACTATATCATGAGGATTTATAAACCCTTGTGTTAATGGGTCTCCAGCTTCTAACATTTGACCTTGTTTAACCTTTAATCTAGAACCATATGGTATCACATATGTTTGAGTTTCACCTTCTGCTGGTATTACATTTACTTCTTTTCTCTTTCCAGTTTCGTCTATTTCAACTCTACCAGATACTTCAGTTATTACGGCTAATCCTTTTGGTTTTCTAGCTTCAAATAATTCTTCAACCCTTGGAAGACCTTGAGTTATATCGGCTCCTGCAACTCCTCCAGTATGGAATGTACGCATTGTAAGCTGAGTACCCGGCTCACCGATAGATTGAGCTGCTATTATACCAACTGCTTCACCTATATTAACTTCTTTTCCTGTAGCTAAGTTTCTACCATAGCACTTAGAACAAACTCCATGATTAGTTTTACAGTTAAGAACTGTTCTTATCCTAATTTTTTCAATTCCTAAATCTACTATAGTTTCTGCTTCATCTTCTTGTATCATAGCATCAGCTTCAACTATAACTTCGCCAGTTTCAGGATTTAATATAGGGTCTATAGTATATCTTCCTACAATTCTATCGTATATCTCTTCTATAACTTCATTTCCTTCTTTTATAGCATAAATTTCTGTAGTATCCTCTGTTCCACAATCTATTTCTCTTACAATAACATCTTGACTTACATCAACAAGTCTTCTTGTTAAGTATCCAGATTCAGCTGTACGTATAGCGGTATCAGCAAGACCTTTTCTGGCACCATGTGAAGATGTAAAGTATTCTAGTACTGATAGACCTTCACGGAAATTAGATTTAACTGGTATCTCAACTGTTTTACCAGACGCATTGGCCATAAGACCACGCATTCCTGCCAGCTGTCTAATTTGGTTTTTAGAACCTCTGGCTCCTGAATGTGCCATTATATATATATTATTTAATCTGTCTAGTCCACCCATAAGAGCATCAGTAACTTTATCAGTTGTTTCTGTCCATGTCTCTATGACTTTCTCATATCTCTCTTCATCAGATATTAGACCTCTTCTGTACGCTTTTTCATATTTATCAACTTTTGCTTCTGCTTCAGATATAAATACTTTCTTTTCTTCTGGTACACTCATATCATCAACAGCAACTGTTATTCCACCTAGTGTAGAATATTTAAACCCTAGAGCTTTTATATAATCTAGTAATTCAGCTGTTTCTGTATTTCCATGTTTTCTAAAACATTTATCTATTATCTTACCAAGAGATTTTTTATCTGCTAAGAAATCAACTTCCAGTGCAAATGGGTTTTCTTTTCTATCTACAAAACCTAAATCTTGAGGTATATTTTCATTAAATATAAATCTACCAACTGTACTTTCAACTAATGAACTGCTTCCATCTTCAAGTGTTACCTTTAATTTTACTAAAGCATGTAGATGAACTGATTTATTATAATAAGCAAGTAATAGTTCATTAAAATCTTTAAATACCATTCCTGTTCCTTTAGCTCCATCTTGTGCTTCTATTGTTAGATAATAGCAACCTAAAACCATATCCTGAGATGGAGTAGTTATAGGTGAACCATCTTTAGGAGCAAGGATATTATTTACAGAAAGCATTAAGAATCTTGCTTCTGCTTGTGCCTCTACTGATAAAGGTACATGGACTGCCATTTGATCCCCATCGAAGTCTGCATTATAGGCTGTACATACAAGAGGATGTAGTTTTATAGCCTTACCTTCAACTAAGATTGGTTCAAATGCTTGTATACCTAATCTATGTAGAGTCGGTGCACGGTTAAGAAGAACTGGATGACTTTTTATAACATCTTCTAAAACATCCCAAACTTCTGGTTTAACTTTTTCTACTATAGATTTAGCACTTTTTATGTTATGTGCATATCCTTCTTTAACTAATTTGTCCATAACAAATGGCTTGAATAATTCTAATGCCATTTTCTTTGGAAGTCCACATTGGTAAAATTTAAGTTCTGGTCCAACAACTATAACAGAACGTCCTGAGTAGTCAACACGCTTACCAAGTAAGTTTTGACGGAAACGACCTTGTTTACCTTTTAACATATCTGATAAAGATTTAAGTGGTCTATTTCCAGGGCCTGTTACAGGTCTACCTCTTCTACCATTATCTATTAATGCATCAACGGCTTCTTGAAGCATTCTTTTTTCGTTTCTTACAATTATATCTGGAGCTCCAAGCTCTAATAATCTTTTAAGTCTATTATTTCTATTTATAACTCTTCTATATAAATCATTTAGGTCTGAAGTCGCGAATCTTCCACCATCTAGTTGTACCATTGGTCTTAAATCTGGTGGTATTACTGGTATTGCATCTAAAATCATCCACTCTGGTTTATTTCCAGACTTTTTAAATGCCTCTACAACTTCTAATCTTCTGATTGTTCTAACTTTCTTTTGTCCTGTACTATCTTTTAATTCCGCTCTTAAGTCTTTACTTTGTTGTTCTAAATCTATATTCTGTAGCAATGTCTTTACAGCTTCAGCACCCATTCCTACAGTAAAAGTATATCCATACTTTTCAAGAGCAGTTCTGTATTCTTTTTCTGTAAGTAACTGTTTTTCATTTAATCCAGTTTCTCCTGGATCAACTACTACATATGAGGCGAAATATAATATTTTTTCTAATGATCTTGGTGACATATCAAGTAAAAGTCCCATTCTACTTGGTATACCCTTGAAGTACCAGATGTGAGACATAGGAGCAGCTAGCTCTATATGTCCCATTCTCTCTCTTCTTACTTTTGATTTAGTTACTTCTACTCCACATCTATCACAAACTACACCTTTATATCTAACTCTTCTATATTTACCACAATGGCACTCCCAGTCTTTTTGTGGTCCAAATATTCTTTCACAGAAAAGACCATCTTTCTCTGGCTTTAAAGTACGGTAATTTATAGTTTCTGGCTTTTTAACTTCTCCTCTAGACCATTGTCTTATTTTTTCTGGAGAAGCCAATGCTATTTTTATCGACTCGAAATTGTTTAATTCAAACAAGGAGTTCTCTCCCTTCTATTTGAGATTTACATTAATTAAATTTACACATCAAAGTCATCACTTTCAAAATCTATTTCTTCTTCAAATAAATCCTCTTCAGCGAATTCTTCTAAATTCTCTATATCCTCATCTTCTGCGTTTTCAGCAAAATCATCTTCAATTTCTTCTATTATATTACTTTCTTCAACTTCTCCCATATGATTTACAACGTCTAGCTCAAATTCGCCTATTGTATCATCTTCATCTACAGATTCTCTTACTTCTATTTCTTGGTCTTCATCTGTCAATACTTTTACATCTAAGCATAAACTTTGAAGTTCTTTTATAAGAACCTTAAATGACTCTGGGATTCCTGGCTCAGGTATGTTTTCACCTTTAACTATAGCTTCATAAGTTCTAACACGACCTACAACATCATCAGACTTAACAGTAAGTATTTCTTGAAGTATGTGAGCAGCTCCATATGCTTCTAGAGCCCAAACCTCCATCTCTCCAAATCTTTGTCCACCAAATTGAGCTTTACCACCTAGTGGCTGTTGAGTAACTAATGAGTATGGTCCAGTACTTCTTGCATGTAATTTTTCATCTACTAAGTGATGTAGTTTTAAGTAATACATATATCCAACAGTTATTCTGTTATCAAAAGTTTCACCTGTTCTACCATCGTATAAAGTTAATTTACCATCTCTAGGATACCCAGATGCCTCAAGAGCATCCATTATATCGTACTCATTAGCTCCATCGAATACTGATGTTGCCACATACCATCCTAATGTCTTAGCAGCAAGTCCTAAATGGACTTCTAGAACCTGACCGATGTTCATACGTGATGGTATACCTTGTGGGTTAAGTATTATGTCTAGAGGAGTTCCATTTTCCATGAATGGCATATCTTCTTCTGGTAATATTCTTGAGATAACCCCTTTGTTACCATGACGACCAGCCATTTTATCTCCAACTTTTATCTTTCTTTTTTTAGCTATATAACATCTTACTAATTCATTTACTCCTGGAGATAAGTCATCTCCATTTTCTCTAGTAAATACTTTTACATCAACTATTATACCAGATTCACCATGAGGTACTTTAAGTGAAGTATCTCTAACTTCCCTAGCTTTTTCTCCGAATATTGCACGAAGCAATCTTTCCTCAGCAGTAAGTTCAGTTTCTCCTTTTGGAGTTACCTTACCAACTAGTATATCACCTGAGTCTACCTCTGCACCTATTCTTATTATACCTCTGTCATCTAGGTTTTTGATTGCACTATCTCCAACATTAGGTATATCCCTAGTTATTTCCTCTGGTCCTAGTTTTGTATCTCTAGCTTCACATTCATACTCTTCTATATGAATTGTTGATAATCTATCTTCTTTAACTAATCTTTCATTTATTAATATGGCATCCTCGTAGTTATAACCTTCCCAAGTCATGAATGCTATAAGACAGTTTCTTCCAAGTGCAACTTCTCCTAAATCAGTTGCTGGACCATCTGCTATAACATCGCCTCTCTCAATCTTTTCACCTTTACTTATTATAGGTGTTTGATTTATACAAGTACCTGAGTTTGAACGTTTAAACTTAAGTAAATTATATCTATCTCTGTTTCCATCTTCTCTTTTTATAATTATTTCATCTGCTGTTACTCTTTCTGCTATACCAGAGTTTCTAGCAACAACAACTGCTCCAGAGTCTTTTGCAGCTCTATATTCTATACCAGTTCCTATAATTGGTGCTTCTCTTCTAACTAGAGGCACTGCCTGACGCTGCATGTTAGCTCCCATAAGGGCACGGTTGGCATCATCATTTTCTAGGAAAGGTATCATAGCAGTGGCAACAGATACAACTTGCTTAGGAGATATATCCATGTAATCTACTCTGCTTTCAGGAACCATTTCAACAGCACCATTTACAGTTCTACAAACAACTCTATGGTTTACGAACTTACCATCATCTGTTAATGGCTCATTTGCCTGAGCTCTTACAAATAAATCTTCCTCATCAGCAGTTAGATAATGTATTTCATCAGTAACTGTTGATGTTTCTTTATCAAATTTTCTATATGGTGATTCTATAAATCCAAATTCATTTATCTTTGCATAAGTTCCTAGAGAGTTTATAAGACCGATGTTTGGTCCCTCTGGAGTCTCTATCGGACACATTCTACCATAGTGTGAATGGTGAACGTCACGCACTTCGAATCCAGCTCTTTCTCTTGAAAGACCTCCAGGTCCAAGAGCTGATAATCTTCTCTTATGTGTTAACTCAGACAGAGGATTTGTTTGGTCCATGAACTGAGATAACTGAGAACTACCAAAGAATTCTTTTATTGCAGCAGAAACTGGTCTTATGTTAACTAACGCTTGAGGCGTTATAGCTTCCATATCTTGAACTGTCATTCTTTCTTTTATAACTCTTTCCATTCTTGAAAGACCAATTCTAACTTGATTTTGTAATAATTCACCTACAGATCTTATTCTTCTGTTTCCTAGGTGGTCTATATCATCAATATTTCCTATATTATAGAATATATTAAATTCATAACTTATTGAAGCTATTATATCATCTAATAATATATGTTTTGGTATAAGTTCTTTAATTCTTGATTTTATAGCTTCTTTTATTTCTTCTTCGTCGCTATATCCATCTAAAATTTCTTTTAAAGTTGGATAATGCACTTTTTCTTTTATGTTTAAATCATCTATGTCAAAATTAATGTGAGACTTAATATCTACAAAGTTGTTTCCTATAACTCTAACTTTCTTATCATCATCCATTAGTAGATTTACTACATTTATACCTGCATTTTGTATATCTTTAGCTAACTCATAGCTTATTTTTTCTCCAGCTTTTACAAATACTTCCCCAGTTTCTGGATTTATTATGTCTTGTGCCGAAATTTTATTCATTATTCTATAACATAAAGCAAGTTTCTTATTAAACTTATATCTACCAACTTTTGCTAAATCATATCTTTTTGGATCAAAGAATAAAGCATTTAACAAAGATGATGCACTTTCTACAGTAGGAGGTTCGCCTGGTCTTAATTTTTTATATATCTCTACAAGACCTTCTTCTACTGATTTAGTATTATCCTTTTCTAATGTAGCAGTTAATCTCTCGTCTTCTCCTAAAAGGTCAATTATCTCTGCATCTGTTCCTATTCCTAAAGCTCTAAGTAAAACTGTAACTGGTTGCTTTCTTGTTCTATCAACTCTTACAGAAATTACATCATTAGAATCTGTCTCATATTCTAACCATGCTCCTCTATTAGGAATTACAGTAGATGAAATCAATCTCTTACCTGTTTTATCTCTTTCTTCCGCATAGTAAACACCAGGAGATCTAACTAATTGACTTACTATAACTCTTTCTGCTCCATTTATAACGAAAGTTCCTCTTTCTGTCATTAAAGGGAAGTCACCCATAAATACTTCTTGTTCTTTTATTTCGCCTGTTTCTTTATTTATAAGTCTTACCTTAACTTTTAGAGGTGCACAATATGTAGCATCTCTCTCTTTACACTCTTCTATATCGTACTTTGGTTTATCGTCTAAAGAATAGTCAACAAATTCCAATATAAGATTACCAGTATAATCTTCTATTGGTGAAATATCATCAAACACTTCTTTTAAACCTTCTTTTAAAAACCACTCATAGGAATCTACTTGAATTTCTATAAGATTTGGCACATCAGCTATTTCCTTAATTTTAGAAAAGCTCATTCTAGTTCTTTTACCTATCGTGACAGGATGTGGCATTCACTTTTCACCTCTCAATAATTAAAAATAAAACAATAGTTCATTCTAACGCATCTAATAATTTTAGCATATTGTCAAGTATTTTTCAATATATTTTTTATCTTATATGTAAACTATGCATTATTTTTGATTTTTTGTAAATTATTTTAAGCATATATTATGTATTATGTACAATTTTTCAATATAAAATCCATATTTTGCATTTATAGGTCTAATTTTCTATATAAAATTATATACAAATACCATTCCCCTATTTAATTATAATTCCATAAGAAAATAGTTGTAAATAATTAGATTTATACAAATATATACAATTTATTTAATATACAAAATAAAGACCATAGATAAATTTAAATTGGAATTTTGAGCCTTAAACTTTTTCCAATATAAATTATATCTATGGTCTTTATAAAAATAGAATTTTTAACATAACTAATTCATAAATCTTCATTACATATTATCAACTTGACTATCCTAATATATTATCTGCAAATTGTGGAGTAGGTAAACCAAATCCTCCTGCAACTTCAAGTAAATCTCCTGTTATAAATGATGAGTCATCACTAGCATAGAATAAGACAGCTTTAGCGATATCATCTGGTTCTCCTATACGATTTAAAGGAACATGCTTTAAAAACTCTTTTATGAATTCTGGAGACATATTATCCAGTGCAGCCTTAGTTGCAATAAGACCTGGAAGTATAGCATTACATCTAACATTATCTTTTGCATATTGTGTCGCTATATTTTGAGTTAATGAATTGATTGATGCTTTTGATACACAATAAGCTATTCTGGATAAATCAGGTAATACTGAACCTATACTTGATATATTTACTATACTGCCTTTTCCATTCTTTATCATATGAGGAATTGCTGCTTTACATGGTAAATACACACTTTTTAAATTAGTATTTACTGTGTCAAAGAAATTATCTGTATCCCCAGTTACAAGGTCTTTGTCAAGAGAAGGGTTTGTTGAACCAAAATTGTTTACAAGTATATCTATCTTACCTTCTTTTTTAACTACATCTTCTATCATTGAAGTAAAAGTTTCTTCTTCACGAGCATTAAAGTAAACAAACTTAGCACAACCACCTTCTGCACTTATTTTATTTATAACTTCATTAGCTAATTCTTCTGAACGAGCTGCTAAATATACAATTGCTCCATTCTTTGCTAATATCTCTGCTGAAGCTAATCCAATACCTTTTGTTGCAGCAGTAACTACTGCAATTTTTCCTTGTAATTTTTCCATTGTTAATTCCTCCTTAAATATATCCTTCAAAGTCTACAATTTTCGATTTTTTTAAATACTTAATTCATTTTAAAATTTATATTCGTTAATTAATTATTTATTACATTTTATTTCCAAATTACTCATGTATTTTTTTAAAATAATATGTAATTTTTTACAGTTCCATTTAATTATATACCCTACATATATACATTACAATAATTGTTTATATTTTAATTTAATAACAATATTAAATTAAAATATCATTACATACTATATGATACCCTTAATTTAATACTATTATATAAATTTTTTTCATTTTATAAAAATATTTTATTTATAATTCCAAATAAATTCTATAATTCTTTGCAAATAAAAAAGATACCCATTGGGTATCTTTTTAAAGAAACTACTTAACTTCTACTTTAGCTCCAGCAGCTTCTAATTTTTCTTTTATTTGATCAGCTTCTTCTTTAGAAGCTCCTTCTTTAACTGTCTTAGGAGCATTATCAACTACTTCTTTAGCTTCTTTTAATCCTAATCCTGTTATTTCTCTAACTGCTTTTATAACTCCAACTTTTGAAGAACCAACTTCAGCTAATACTACATCAAACTCAGTTTTTTCTTCAGCAGCTGGTCCACCAGCAGCTGCACCAGCTACCATTACTGGAGCTGAAGCTGATACACCGAATTTTTCTTCAGCAGCTTTAACTAATTCATTTAATTCTAAAACTTTCATATTTTCTATAGCTTCTAATATTTGTTCTATTGTCATTTTTAGCACCTCCGAATTTTATTTCAAATTAATATTTATAATTTTTTAATTAAGCAATTAAGCTTCTTCTTGACCTTCTGCCTTTTTCGCTATTGCATCTATTAAATATGCAAAGTTTGATACTGGAGCTTTTAAGCTACCAAGTAATTTAGCGATAAGAACTTCTCTTGATGGTATGTTAGCCATTTCAACAATTTTAGACTCATCGTAGAATGCACCTTCCACAATACCCATCTTTAATTTCATCTTTGGATGAGAATCCATGAATCCTTTTAATATTCTTGCTGGAGCAACTGGATCATCATATCCAAATGCTATAGCATTAGTTCCAACTAATAATTCATCATTGAATTGCTCTATACCAACTTCTTTAGCTGCTCTTCTAACTAAAGTATTTTTATATACTTTGTAATCTACACCAGCTTCTCTCATTTGTTTTCTTAACTCAGTTACTTCTTCAACTGTTAATCCTTTGTAATCTACAACAACAGCAGCAGAAGATTTTTGTAACTTTTCAACTATCTCAGAAACAACTTCTGATTTAATTTCTATAGCTTTTCTCATATAGATGTGCACCTCCTTCACCAAATAGGCTTAGTATTTACCGCAACATTATAAAAAGCTTTTGTTGCCAAAAGTAGACATCAAAAGCTTTAGTAATCTCAATTTATCTAAAACCTCGGCGGGATATTAAGCTTTCGCACCCACTATCTACGGCAAATCTATTCTTTTTTACATTGACAAGTGATATGATAACATTTTTGTCAACCTGTGTCAACAGTTTTATTATTCAGCTGTTCTTGCTGGGTTTATTTTAACTCCAGGTCCCATTGAAGAAGCTACTGTTACACTTCTTAAATATTGTCCTTTAGCAGCAGCTGGTTTAGCTTTTATTATAGCATCCATTAATGCTGCAAAGTTTTCAGCTAATTTTTCTCCACCAAATGATACTTTTCCTACTGGAACGTGTATTATGTTAGTTTTGTCTAATCTGTATTCAACTTTACCAGCTTTTATTTCATCTATAGCTTTAGCTACATCAAATGTAACTGTTCCTGATTTAGGGTTTGGCATTAAACCTTTAGGTCCTAATACTCTACCTAATCTACCTACTACACCCATCATATCTGGAGTAGCAACTACTATATCAAATTCAAACCAGTTTTCACCTTGTATTTTTTGAACTAATTCTTCAGCTCCTACAAAGTCAGCACCAGCTTGTTCAGCTTCTTTAGCTTTCTCACCTTTAGCAAAAACTAAAACTCTTTTAGTTTTACCAGTTCCGTGAGGTAATACAACTGCACCTCTTACTTGTTGGTCAGCATGTCTTGAGTCAACACCCAATTTAATGTGTGCTTCTACTGTCTCATCAAATTTAGCTCCAGCTATATCTGAAACTAATGTTAATGCTTCTGATGCATCATAGAATTTAGTTCTATCTACTTTTTGTAATGCACCTGCATATCTTTTACCTTTTTTAGCCATTTTATTTTCCTCCTCGTGGTTAATTTCGGCTTTTCGCCTCCCACTTTATAAAAAAAAGTGTTTCTTTTTATTAGTCTTCTATTACAACACCCATGCTTCTAGCAGTACCAGCTATCATACTCATAGCAGCTTCTACTGATGCAGCATTTAAGTCAGGCATTTTTAACTCAGCTATTTCTCTTACTTGAGCTGAAGTCATTTTAGCAACTTTCTTTTTGTTTGGTTCTCCAGAACCTGATTTTAAGTTTAATGCTTTTTTAATTAAAACTGCAGCTGGTGGAGTTTTTGTTATAAAACTGAATGATCTATCTTGATATACAGTTATAACAACTGGTATTATCATTCCAGCTTGATCTGCAGTTTTAGCATTAAATTCTTTTGTGAATCCCATTATATTAACACCATGTTGTCCTAATGCTGGTCCAACTGGTGGCGCTGGAGTAGCCTTTCCTGCAGGTATTTGTAATTTTATTTGACCTATAACTTTTTTAGCCATTTTGAGCGCACCTCCTCAGATTTTTCTATATAGTATTAGATTTTTTCTATACCTTCAAGCTCTATTACAAATAGAGTCCTTTTACCAAATGCATTTATGCATACTTTGACTTCTCTATTTTCTAAGTCAATTTCTTCTATGTTACCTATTTGTCCACTAAATGGTCCTTGAGATACTTTTACTGTGTCTCCTATTTCAAAATCAATATCGCTATTTACTACTTTAGGGTCTGTTGTATCTATTCCCATAGCTTTGACTTCATCTTCACTTAATGGTACTGGTTTTGAACCAGGTCCAACGAAACCTGTAACTCCCTTAGTATTTCTTACTACATACCAAGATTCATCAGTTATTATCATTTTAACCAAAACATAACTTGGATAAACTTTACGTTGTCTAGTTTTTTCTTTTCCAGTTTTAGTAGTTTCCACTACCTCTTCTGTTGGAACAACTACTTGTCTTATGCAGTCTTCCATACCTCTTGTTTTAACTGCTTTCTCAATTGTAGCTTTAACTTTATTTTCATGTCCCGAATAGGTATGAACTACATACCAACTTGCTTCTTGTAATTCTGACATTTAACTTACCTCTTTTCGTCTATTTTAGTAATAACGCTAGTGCACCAGATAATATAGTGTCTATACCCCATACTAATATAGTGCATGAAATAACTACAGTTAAAACTATACTTGTGTTTTTAAACAGTTCCTTTTTTGTCGGCCATGTAACTCTTTTTAATTCTTGTTTAGTCTCTTTTAAATATCCAAATAAACTAAACCTTTTTTTAGTTTTTGCACCGTCATTTTTTTGGGCAGCCATTCCATACTCACATCCTTATAAAAAACTATTTTGTTTCTTTATGAGTTGTATGCTTTTTACAGAATCTACAATATTTTTGTAATTCTATTCTGTCTGGATTATTTTTCTTATTCTTAGTAGTGTTGTAGTTTCTTTGCTTACACTCTGTACATGCTAAAGTTACTTTAACTCTCATCTGATACACCTCCAACTTTGTAATACAATAATATATATTGTTAATATATGTGAATATAATACCTTTAAAATATGTATTTATTAAAAATCTACAGTATTCAAGATATTATTAACTTCCTATAATCATTACCTTGTATAAGTTATCACAAAATCCTATGCTGTGTCAATGTTTTTGTATTTCTATGTTAAAAAAAGAGGAGCATAACCCCTCTTTCTATTATTCTTTTTAATCCATCAGTTTAATAAAAGATTACTCTACTATTGTAGCAACAACTCCTGAAGCTACTGTTCTTCCACCTTCTCTTATTGAGAATCTTAATCCCTCTTCTACAACTATTGAGTTTATTAAGTCTACTTCCATTGTTACGTTATCTCCAGGCATTACCATTTCTATTCCATCTGGTAATTTACAAGCTCCTGTTACGTCTGTTGTTCTGAAATAGAATTGTGGTCTATATCCATCAAAGAATGGTGTATGTCTTCCACCCTCTTCTTTTTTAAGTACATATACTTCTGCTGTAAACTTTGTGTGTGCCTTTACTGATCCAGTTTTTGCTAGTACTTGTCCTCTTTCTATCTCGTTTCTTTGTACACCTCTTAATAATGCTCCTATATTATCACCTGCTTGTGCTTGGTCTAATAATTTTCTGAACATCTCTACTCCTGTTACTAC
>NZ_AVHW01000013.1 GCF_000449425.2 Clostridioides difficile CD160 | reverse complement strand
CTCTTTCTACTCTTCCTGTTGCAACTGTTCCTCTTCCTGTGATTGAGAATACGTCCTCTACTGGCATTAAGAATGGCTTGTCTGTATCTCTCTCTGGTGCTGGTATATACTCATCTATTTGCTCGAATAATTCTACTATCTTATTCCCCACTCGCTCTTTGGATCTTCTAATGCCATTAATGCTGACCCTCTTACTATTGGAGTATCATCTCCTGGGAAATCATATTCTGTTAATAAATCTCTTACTTCCATTTCTACTAACTCTAATAACTCTTCATCATCTACCATGTCACATTTGTTTAAGAATACTACTATATATGGTACCCAACTTGTCTTGATAATAGTATATGCTCTCTTGTTTGTGGCATTGGTCCATCTGTTGCTGAACAAACTAATATTGCTCCGTCCATTTGTGCTGCTCCTGTTATCATGTTCTTAACGTAGTCAGCATGTCCTGGGCAGTCAACGTGTGCATAGTGTCTGTTTGGAGTCTCATACTCAACGTGTGCTGTTGATATTGTGATTCCTCTTTCTCTTTCTTCTGGAGCTTTATCTATGTTTGCGAAATCTACTGCTTCTCCTAATTGGTATCTGTCATATAATGTTTTTGTTATTGCTGCTGTTAATGTAGTTTTACCGTGGTCAACGTGTCCTATTGTACCTATATTAACATGAGGTTTTGTTCTTTCGTATTTAGCTTTAGCCATTTTGAATTTCCTCCCTTATCTTTCGATATAAATTAATTTTGCTCACAATAAGCTTATGGTAAGTATTTTACTATTAATCATTTCTGTTTTCAAGATGTTTTTCTAATTTTCTCTTAACCCTTTGTAAAGCGTTATCTATTGACTTTACATCTCTTTTAAGCTTGTCCGCTATAAACTGGTATGACTTTCCATTTAAATATAATTCTAGGACTTCTAATTCCAAGTCACTTAATAATTCGTTCATCTTTGATTCTATATTTTTCAACTCTTCTTTACTAATTATAAGCTCTTCTGGATCTGTTACTATACTTGTAGCTATAATATCTAAAAGTGTTCTGTCTGACTCTTCATCATATATTGGTTTATTCAAAGAAACATATGAATTTAAAGGTATATGTTTTTGTCTTGTTGCAGTTTTTATAGCAGTTATTATTTGTCTTGTTATACATATCTCTGCAAAACATTTAAATGAATTTGTCTTGCTTCCATCAAAATCTCTAACTGCCTTATAAAGGCCTATCATTCCTTCTTGTATTATATCTTCTTTATCTGCTCCAATTAAAAAATATGACTTTGCTTTTGCCTTTACAAAATTTCTGTATTTGGTAATAATGTACTCTAATGCTATTTTATCTCCTTCACTTGCTCTTAATACAATGTTATACTCATCTTGCTGACAATTGTCTATTAACTCATAACTTTTTTCTTTTGCTACCAACATGTAAATCTCCCCCATATATAAAACAAATTTATAGGTATATTATAGTCTAAAGAAGCTAGTAATTTCAACGCTTTCTACGAATGTTCTCAAGTTTCGACAATGTTTCTTTATCTAACCTTTCCTCCAACCAATTTCGCTGAATTTTTTTCCTCAAACCGCTATTTTTTTCCTTCATTTTATTCTTGGAACGATCTAACTCTAGCTTTAATTCTCTCGCAGACATTCTTGTAGCACCTTTTCCTAAAATCATTTGTTGCTCTGCATAGTCATTAGTCGCTACTTTTACATCATCGTACTTTGATAAAGAAGTTATAAATTTTTCTATATAACTATCTGCTGTTTGGTGCTCTCTTGTATAAACTATTGTTATGTGTTTTCTTTTCTCAACTTTTTCTCGTGAATTCTTAACATTATAAGCATCAAAAACTATTATAGTTTTATAACCCATAAACTCAGAAAATTCTATAATATCATCAATAAGCTTTTCTCGAGAATCTTCTAAGTCCTCTTTAGCCAGTTCTTTCAGATTATCCCACGCATTTATAATATTGTAGCCATCTATTATTAAGTAATGATTTATATTTTTTTTCATAGTTATTTACTTTTATCCAGTCTTTGTCTGAATATCTCATATAAAAGTATCCCACCTGCCACAGATGCATTTAAAGACGTAACATTACCTATCATTGGCATTTTTACTATAAAGTCACAGTTTTGTTTAACCAATCTAGATATTCCAAAACCTTCACTTCCAATTACTACACCAAGAGGACCTGTAAGATTTTGTTTATAAAAAGTTTCTCCATCCATATCAGCAGCTGCAATCCACAGCCCTTCATCTTTTAATCTTTTTATTGTATTAACTATATTGGTTACCTTACAAACTGGCATATACTCTACTGCTCCAGCGGATGCTTTAGCAACTACAGGGGTTATGTGTACAGACCTTCTCTTTGGAATAATAACTCCATGTGCTCCTACTGCATCTGCTGTCCTTATTATCGAACCTAGATTATGTGGATCTGTTATCTCATCTAGTATAATGAAAAATGGGTCCTCATCTTTATTCTTTGCTAAATCTATTAACTCATCCAATTCATAATACTTATATTCACTTGCATAAGCTATTACACCTTGATGTGCATGACTTGTGCTGACCTCATCCAACTTATGTTTATCAACATATTGTATGATTATGTTTTTTTCTTTAGCCATTCCTATTATTTTTTTAATTGAACCTTCTTTAGCTGAATTTGAAATTAATATTTTGTCTATTTCTCTATCACTTTTTATAGCTTCTATTACTGGATTTCTTCCTTCTATACTTGCCAAATGATTCACCTCCTACAAGGCCTTAAATTTTTCTCTAACTTGAACTATATCTCCACAAGTCATAGTTCCTTCTGGACAACTCCCATTTACACAACTTGGTCCAGTCTTTTTAAATAGTATTGGAGCAACCTTTTTAACCTCTCTTAACATCTCTACAGCTAGATTTCTTATTTCCCACTGTGCTCTTTCACAGCATCTATGTTCAAAGAAATTAAACAAACTTCTAGCGTTTATAGTAAATACCATTTTTGTTTCGCATGCATTTGGAAATACATATCTAGCATCTTCTATTGCTTTCTTCTCAGCTTGTCTTTTTGCTGTTTTTTCATTTTTTCCATCTTTTATTAATTCATTATAATGATTTTCAAATAATATCTCTACTAAGTTATCATAAGCCTCTTGGTCTTTTTTCATTGAATTTATAAATAACTCTTTTGCTTTTTCTATTTTTTCTATTTCTGGAGGAATTATGTACTCAAATTGCTCTAATTTAACATATCTTTGACTTTGTTGTGAAAAACTAGCTATACGATGTCTAACAATTTGATGTGAACAAGCTCTTGATATCCCTTCTATTGAAAATGTAAATGAAGCATGTTCTAATATTGACCCATGGCCTATACCTAATAACATATTTAAAAATTTCTCTATACTTTCATCTGTTAAGTCTTTTTCTATTTCGTCTGTCCCAACTGGTGAATAACATAGCTTAGCTGCCATAGCTATTACTTTTTCTGGTTCAGGTGTATGTGATATTAATTTTACTTTCATAAACTTTTATCCTTTCTCATGACTAATTTCTATATATTTATTATACATTAGTTATAAAAAAAGTGTTGCCTTATTGATTATTATTAAGACAACACTCTTTAATATTTACATATCTCTTTCAATAATTTTGATTCCTTTATTGATAATATATTGAAGTCTCTCTATTTCATTATTTAAATACAAATATCCAACCAAGGCCTCAAATCCAGTTGCATGTTTATAGTCTATAATATCTGCATTTTTAGGAGAAGTATTTGATTTTTGATTTCTTCCCCTTTTGTATATTTTGCTCTCTTCCTCAGTTAATTCAGCTTCAATTTCATGAATTATACTCGCCTGAGCTTTAGCTTTTACATACTTTATAGCTAATTTATGCAAATCATTAACTTTTCTTTGTGTATTCTGTCTAATTAAATGTTCTCTTATATATGTCTCATACACTGTATCACCTAAGTATGCTAAAACTAGTGGTGACATAGTAACTAATTCAGTTTTTTCCATTTTTATACCCTTTTCCACTTAACACCTTGTCTTGTGTCTTCTAATACAATTCCCATATCTAATAATTGTTGTCTTATATCATCTGCTAATTGGAATTCTTTATTTTTCTTTGCATCAGTTCTTTTTTGTATTAATTCTTCAATGTCCTTATCTAATACAGTATCTTTTTTCTTATTTACAATGTTTAATACTTTTGTAAGCTCATTAAATTCATCTAAGCATTTTTTAGCAAACTCTAGAGAAGAGTTTTCATCTACATTAGAATTTATTAACTTAGCTAACTCAAATATTACACTCACTGCATCTGCTGTATTGACATCATCATCCATAGCGTCGATAAATTTTTGTCTGAAGTTATCTAACTCTTTAACAAGCTCTACTTCTTTTTCTGTTAAAGTAGACTCTTTTAAATTACTTAATGTAAATTCTAATTTTTCTTTAGTATTATATAATCTTTCAAGACCAGCTTTAGCTTGATTTAGCATCTCATCACTAAAGTTTACTGGATTTCTATAATGTGCTGATAACATGAAAAATCTTACTATCTCTAAATCATATAATTTTGATATATCTCTTACTGTAAAGAAATTACCTTTAGATTTACTCATCTTTTCATCATTTATATTTATATATCCATTGTGCATCCAGTATTTTGAGAATGTTTTTCCACTTCTAGCTTCACTTTGAGCTATTTCATTTTCATGATGTGGGAATGTTAAATCTTGACCACCTGCATGTATATCAATTGTCTCACCTAAATATCTCTTAGACATAACAGAACATTCTATATGCCATCCAGGTCTACCTTCTCCCCAAGGACTATCCCATCCTGGTTCACCTTCTTTTTTGGCTTTCCAAAGAACAAAATCCATAGGATGTCTTTTTTGGTCATTAACTTCAATTCTAGCACCAGCTTCTAAGTCTTCTTGTTTTTGACCTGAAAGCTTTCCATATCCTTCAAACTTATTTGTATCAAAATACACATCACCATTTACTGCGTATGCATATCCCTTATCTTCTAATTCTTTTATAAAATCTATAATCTGTTGTATATTATCTGTAACTTGAGGATGAACAGTAGCTCTTTTAATTCCTAACCCATCACAATCTACAAAATATTCTTTTATATACTTAGTAGCAACTTCCTCTGGAGATATTCCTTCTTCATGGCTTCTATTTATAATCTTGTCATCAACATCTGTAAAGTTTTGTACATAAGTTACATCATATCCTCTATACTCTAAATACCTTCTTAGAGTATCAAATATTATAAATGGTCTTGCATTACCTATATGTATATAGTTATAAACTGTCGGACCACACACATACATTTTTACCTTTCCTTCTTCTAATGGAACAAATTCTTCTTTTGTTCTAGTCAATGTATTATAAACTTTCACACTCATCACCTCACCGTATTTTTATAAATTATTTTATTAACATTATATATTATATTATAGTTGAAAATTGCAATAAATAATAGTACTACTATCATTTTTAGTACTATCCTTCTAAACCACATCATAACAAATACTATTGTTATTCTCTATTGCTCTTCTAAAAATATCTTTTTTTGAGAAGAACATTTTTCAAAAGTTTCTTCTGTAATCATTTTTTCATCTTTTAATTTTTCTAAAATTGTAACATATTCTAAGCATAGCTCCTTTAATTCCTTTTTAACATCATCCATATTACTATACATAGTAATTACCCCCTTAATAATTAAATCAAACTAAAATAATAGATTTCCTTCTTCTATGCTTAATATTTTTATTAGTTTATTATTAATATTTTATTTATATTTTTGCTTTGCTTTTTATATATTAAATTTATAGCCCTAAATACCTTCATTTTCTTAACTAGATATTTTCACCAAATACTAACACAAAAAAAGTCCGCTTCTAAATTAGCGGACTTTTATGACTATAATATATTATTTTTTACATAAGCTATTCTATTTAAGCAAGTTTCTTTTCCTAAAACCTCCATTACTTTTGGTAAATCTGGTCCATGCATTTGCCCTGTTAAAATTATTCTTGAGCCCATAAATAAATTTTTTCCTTTTATTTTATACTCTTTTTGTATTTCTTTAAGCATTGCTTGAACAAATTCAGCATTTAATACTTCTGATTTTTCTATTTTTTCTTGTAAAGCATCTATTAAAGTAGGTATGTGTTCTAATTTTAAGAATTCACTTCCTTCTTCAGTCTCTACTTCTATTTTATCTCCAAAGAATATACTTGCATGTTCAGTAACTTCTTTTACATATTGTAATTTTTCTTTAAGTACTGATATCATACTCTTTAAAAACTCATACTTACTAGTAGCTTCTTCTTCTGTTATAAATCCATCTTCTATTAAGAATGGTATTGCTAAATCTGTTAAGTAAGTGTCATCACCATCTTTTATATAATGTTGATTAACCCAATTTAGCTTTTCAGTATCAAATACTCCACCACTTTTAGATACTCTTTCTACAGAGAATGCTTTTTCTAATTCTTCCATTGTAAACAATTCTTGATTATCTTCTGGAGACCAACCAACTAATGCTACATAGTTTACTAAACCTTCTGGTAAATATCCTTTTTTCTTAAAGTCTTCAACTGCTACATCACCTTGTCTCTTACTTAATTTTTTCTTTTCTTTATTAAGTATATTTGGTAAATGTACAAATACAGGTGCTTCCCATCCAAAAGCTTCATATAAATAGACATGTTTTGGAGTAGATGATACCCACTCTTCTCCTCTTATAACATGTGTGATTTTCATTAAATAATCATCTACAACTACTGCAAAATGATAAGTTGGGAATCCATCTGTTTTCATTAGTACCTGGTCATCTAAATCATTAGTATTAAATTCCATATCTCCTCTAACTAAATCTGTAAACTTAATTGTATGATTCTCTGGTAATCTTAATCTTATAACGTATGGTATTCCTGCTTTTATATTTGCTTCTACTTCTTCTTTAGAAAGATTCTTACAGTGACCATCATATCTAGCTGTTTCTCCTGCTGCTCTTTGAGCATCTCTTACTTCATCTAGTCTTTCCTTTGTACAGAAACAATAATAAGCCTTTCCACTATCTAAAAGTTGTTTTATATATTCTTGATATATATCTAATCTCTGAGATTGAATATATGGACCATATTCTCCCTTTTGTATTACACTTCCATTGTCATCTAATATAACACCTTCATCATGATTAACCCCAGCCCATTTCATAGCATTAAGCATATTCTCTATAGCACCTTCTACTAATCTACTTTGGTCTGTGTCCTCTACTCTTAATACATACTCTCCGCCCATTTTTTTTGCAAATAAATAATTATATAAAGCAGTTCTTAAACTACCTATATGTACAAATCCTGTTGGACTTGGTGCAAATCTTACTCTTACATTCATTTTTACTTCCTCCTGATATTTTATTCAATATAACTATAATATTAAACTAGTACATTGTTTTGCAAGTTTATTTTTACTGAACCTCCCATGACTAAAGTCACAGGGTTCCTGTTTCATAGAATTTCGCATAATCAAATCTAATAATAATATCCTTATTTATTTAAAAATACACATGTTTATTATAGCAGAAAATCCTAGTTTTAATTTCATAAATCTTTCTTTTAATCCATTTATTTGCTGAAAATTAAAAGCATTCCCTATTGATATATTTGTATTTATTAGTTACTTTATGGAATATTTATATAGTAACTGTTCTACAAAGTAAGTATGTACACTAATAATAAATATATATAAGGAAATAAAACTTAAAATAAAATTGGGATGAAAAGTATCAAATACTCATCACCCCAGTTTTTATTTAAACATCTTATTTTAGTAAGCTTTTGCCATTACTACCATATTATCTGCTTCTTTTCCACAATATACACACTTGTGACCTAAGTTTTCTTGTTCAAAAGGTAAGCATCTTATAGTTGCTCCTGTTTCTTCCTTAATCTTAGCTTCACATTCTGCATCTCCACACCACATAGTCTTTATGAATCCTGGCTTTTCTTCTAAAGCTTTTTTAAACTCATCCATATTTTCAACTACAGATGTATTATCTTCTCTATGTTTTTTTGCTTTTTCAAACATATCATTGTGTATAACATCAAATAAATCACATATAGCATCAGCTAATCCTTCTAAAGGCATAGAACTCTTTTCTAAAGTATCTCTTCTGAATATCATAGCTTGATTATTTTCTATATCTTTTGGTCCAATTTCAATTCTTACTGGAACACCTTTCATTTCCCACTCATTAAACTTCCAGCCAGTTGTATAGTTGTCTCTATCATCAACTTCAACACTTACTCCTTTAGCTTTTAAATCAGCATATATTTTATCCACTGTTTCCATTACATTTCCTTTTTTAGCAGCTATAGGAACTATAACAACTTGGATTGGAGCTACTCTTGGTGGGAATACTAGACCTCTGTTATCACTATGAGTCATTATAAGTCCACCTATAAGTCTTGTAGATGCTCCCCAAGATGTATGGTATGGATTAGCTAAATTTCCTTCTCTATCTGCAAAAGTAATCTCAAAAGCTTTTGTAAAGTGTTGACCTAAGAAGTGACTTGTACCTGATTGTAACGCTTTACCATCATGCATCATAGCTTCTATAGTATATGTTCTTTCACCACCTGCAAACTTCTCACTTTCACTTTTTTGACCAGCTACAACTGGCATTGCAAGTAATTCTTCACATAATGCTTTATATATTTCTAATTGTTGTATTGTTTCTTCTTGTGCTTCTTCTGCTGTTTCATGTAATGTATGACCTTCTTGCCATAAAAACTCAGATGTTCTTAAGAAAGGTCTAGTTGATTTTTCCCATCTAACAACTGAGCACCATTGATTATAAAGGTATGGTAATTCTCTATATGATTTTAACCATTTCGCATACATTGTACATATTATAGTTTCTGAAGTAGGTCTTACACATAGTCTCTCTTCTAATTTTTTATTTCCTCCATGTGTTACCCATGCAACTTCTGGAGCAAAACCTTCAACATGCTCTGCTTCTTTGTTTAATAAACTTTCTGGTATTAATAATGGGAAATAACAGTTTTTGTGTCCAGTTTCTTTAAATTTTTTATCCATAAATTCTTGCATTTTTTCCCATAATGCATATCCATATGGCTTTACAACCATAAAACCTTTTACTGGTGCATAATCAACTAAGTCAGTCTTAGTTATCACATCTGTATACCATTGTGGGAAATCATCTTCCATCTTTGTTATTTCTTCAACAAATTGTTTTTCATTTTTTGCCATTTCAATTACCTCCTCATTTATTATGTTTTTATAAAAAAACACCACTTTATCTCCTTATATAGATAAAATGGTGTTTATAAAGTACAACTCTGATTATCTATACAATAGCTTTTTAAGTTACTATCCTATACCTAACATTATTTTTGATAAACTCTGCCTTTACTTTTTCATTTATTTCTTTTATGTCAATTATTTCTTTATCTTCTTTATGTCTAAACTTAAATTCTACTTTACCTTCACTAATATTTTTACCTACTGTAATTCTCATAGGTATTCCTATTAATTCTGAATCATTAAATTTAACACCTATTCTTTCATCTCTATCATCTAATAAAACTTCTACACCCATAGCCTGTAAATCATTATATATCTTTTCAGCTATTGATACTTGTTCCTCATTTTTCATATTTGCTGGAACTATCACAACATGGTATGGAGCTACTGATAAAGGCCATATTATACCTTTTTCATCATTATGTTGTTCAATTATAGCTGCAGCTGTTCTTTCAACACCTATTCCATAACATCCCATTACTATAGGTTTTGATTTTCCATCTTTATCTATAAAGTTTGCATTCATAGATTCTGAGTATTTAGTTCCTAGCTTGAATATGTGACCTACTTCAACACCTCTGGCTATTTCAAGTGGCTTCCCACATACTATACACTTGTCGCCTTCTTGAACATTTCTAAAATCTCCAACTATTCCTTCAAAATCTCTTCCATAGTTAGCATTTTTTATATGATACTCAGTTTTATTAGCCCCAACAACTATGTTTCTTTGTTCAACAATTTCTTTATCTATAAATACATAGTCAGCGTTTATACCTATTGGTCCAGCAAAGCCTACTTCTGCATTAGTTACTTTTCTCACTACATCATCTGTAGCAAGTGCAAATTCTATAACAGAACCTATCGCATTAGACACTTTAACTTCGTTAACTTCTCTATCTCCTCTTACAACAACTACAACTGTTTTTCCATCTGCCTCATATACTAAAGTTTTAGCAAATTTATCTGGAGAAATTTTTAAAAATTCCTCTAGTTCTTTTATTGTAGCTGCTCCTGGCGTATGAACTTCTTCTAATTCCTTCATATCTTCTTTTTCTGATACTACATTACAAGATTCTGCTCTCTCTACATTTGCTGCATAGTCACATCCACTACAGAATACAACTTCATCTTCACCAACTTCTGATTTAACCATAAATTCAGCTGATGTAGACCCTCCTATAGCTCCTGAATCTGCCTGAACTGGACTATTCTCTAGACCACATCTATCAAATATACTCACATATGCATCAAACATATCTTGATATGATTTATCTAGACCTTTATCATCTACATCAAAACTATATGCATCCTTCATAGTAAAAGTCTTAGTTCTCATAACACCAAATCTTGGTCTTCTTTCATCTCTATATTTTACTTGTATTTGATACAGGTTCAATGGCAATTGTTTATATGAAGTAATTTCTTGTCTTATTATATCAGTGAAGGCTTCTTCATGTGTTGGTCCGAGACAGTATTCTCTTTCTGTTCTGTCTTTTAGCCTAAACATTTCTTCACCCATAGCAGTCCATCTTCCGGACTCTTTCCATAATTCAGAAGGAAGTAAAGCCGCACAAAGTATCTCTTGACAATCTTTTTTATTTAGTTCTTCTCTAATTATTTGTTCAATTTTTTTGAATACTCTTAATCCCATCGGTAATTGATTATAAACCCCTGAAGTCATTTTTTTTATCATTCCCGACCTAACCATTAATTGATGGCTTGTAATCTCAGCATCTGCTGGGATTTCTTTTAATGTCGGCATAAACATTTTAGACATTTTCATTAATAGATTCCTCCTGAATATTAATTTCTTGAAAATATAAAAAACCTCTCATCTCTATACAAGTATAGAGACGAAAGGTTTAATTTCCGCGGTACCACTCTAGTTAGCTATATAAATAGCTCTCTTTTGGGAATGTAACGGTTCCTACCGTAAAGATTTTTATACCTTTAAGCTAAAAGACAGGTTCAAACATTTCCTCTTGAAAACTCTCACCAACGTTTTCTCTCTGTAAAGATTTCATCGTTTTACTATTTCTTTATCATAGCTAGTTTTATATTTATATTAATTTCACTTAAATTCACATATTATAGATATTCTATATAGGCCTATTATTTGATATCCAATAAACTTATTACTAATAATATATTAATTATTCTGACTTGTCAACAATAATAAACAAATACTTTGTGATGCGATACCTTGTTTTGCTCCTGTAAAGCCAAGACCTTCTTCTGTAGTTGCCTTTATGTTTATATTATCAATATCCGTATTTAAAGTTTTTGATATGTTATTTCTCATGCTCTCAATATATGGAGCCATCTTAGGGCTTTGAGCAATTATAGTGCTATCTATATTCCCAATCTTATACCCTTTACTTGTTATTAGATTATATACATATTCTAATAATTTCATACTATTTGCTCCCTTATATTTTTCATCTGTATCTGGGAAATGCTTACCTATATCACCTAAAGCTAAAGCTCCTAAAATAGAATCCATTATTGCATGTATCAGTACATCAGCATCAGAATGACCTAACAAACCTTTATCATGTGGTATTTCTACTCCACCAATTATAAGTTTTCTATCCTCTGTTAATTTGTGTACATCATATCCTAACCCTATTCTCATATAATTCTCCTTCTACTATTAACTTCATCTCTTTTTTCCATATTTAATATTTGCTCTGCTATATTTAAATCTTCTGGACTAGTTATCTTTATATTTTCATAAGAGCCCATTACCATAGTAACGCTTTGCCCTATATTTTCCACCAACATTGAATCATCGGTACCATAGTAATTGTTCTTATATGCTTGTTCATAAGCGTTTATTATCAGATTATATTCAAAAGTTTGAGGAGTTTGTGCTGCCCACAATAGACTTCTCTCTGGAGTTTCTTTTACTGTTCCATCGGAAACTATCTTTATAGTGTCACTTACTGGAACACCTACAACTACAGCCTTTCTTTCTTTAGCCATCTTTATAGATTCATTAATTATTCTATGGTCTACAAATGGTCTTGCTCCGTCATGAATAAGTACTATGTCACAATTTTTATCTAATTTTTTTAAGCCATTATATATTGAATCCTGTCTCTCTTTTCCACCATATGCTATTTTTATATTTTTAAAATTATACTTATTTATTATATTTTCCTTAAAAAAATCTTCCTCTTCTTTTTTTATACATACCACAATTTCATCTATATTTATATTTTCATAAAAAACTTGAATTGTATGAGCAATAATTTCTTTTTCTCTTAATTTTATGAACTGTTTGTTTATATCTAGGTTCATTCTCCTTCCGCTTCCTGCAGCAACAATTATAACACTATACATGGTATCACCTCGTATTTTATTTTTAACCATAATTTATTAAAACTTTCAATATTTTTTATTTTAACCATCTGATTAATTATATATTAAATTTTCAGTTGTATAAACAGTTAATCTCTATTTTCTAATTAAAAACATGCACATTTAATTCGATATATATTGATTTTTCAATAGTATTGTTTTTAACTTTACAACTTTGTAATGGTTTATAAAATTGCAAAAAATATTCAAAGCCTCCAGTTTGATATAAGAAAATTTTATCAAATTGGAGGCTTTATATTAAAATATTAAATTAATTAAATCTATGTAATGTGGATAATTTTCTAAGAGGCTATCTTTTATTTCTTGTTTAAAAAACTCCACTTCTAGCAACTTATCCATATTAATCACATCATCCTTGTAAGAAATAAAAAACTTTGATACCTTCCACTTATTAACATGTATATTGATTTCACTTTCACTATTAAATGGCAGTACTACTTGAAATTTAGGTGTTTTACCATATGCCCACTCCACTTTTTTATACTTGTCTTCCACTAGATTGTATACACTTTTAATATCATCATCATCTAATTCAAGTTCTTTTATATTTTTTATATTAGATTTTAAATATTTAACACAATAATCTAAAAAATAATTTATATCTTTTTCAAGTACAAGTTTAATATTTGTCACTTTACTTGAAACAGACTTAGTAGCATTTGATTCAGTTGATTTATTTGAATTCAGATACTTAGTCAATTTATTTAAATCCGAATCATAAAGAAGAGTTCCATGATAAAGAGAATTTTTTCTTTTTATAGACTGTGCTGAGCCTGAAATTTTTTTACCCTTTAAAAATAAATCTTTTCTTTCAGTTATAGATACATCTAGACCTAGGGCTAAGAGCATATCTTGCATAAACTTAGTATGTTCCAAAAAATCTATTTCATGAAGATGTCTATCTTTTTGTATGAATGACATATTTATATTACCTAAATCGTGATAAACAGTACCTCCTCCAGATATTCTTCTTAAAATAGGGATTTCTCCCTTTTCAATGACAGCATGATGTATTTCCTGATATGGATTTTGATTTTTACCAATAAAAATGGATTCCTCGTTTCTCCATATGATTATAATATCATCATTATATTTTTCATTTAAAAATAGATATTCTTCTAATGCTAAATTAAAGTAAGGATTTGTGCTTTTGTTTAATAAGTAATACATAGAAATATAGACTCCTTTTTTATTTTATCTTATTTTTTATTTTAGACTCAAATAATTTTATATACTATTAGACTTCCTATTTTTCTTTCTTAATTATTAAACTTATTATATCATTATAAAACGCCTTAATATTATTGAATATCTATATTTTTACATTAATTTAAAAGTTTTACCTAGCTTATTTGTCCTGACCATATACATTAAAAAATACATCTCTAGCTCTTTGAATTTCTTCGTCTGGCAATAATACTGGTGTGCCAATTGATTTTGCCAAGTAATATACTTTTGCTGAATCTTCCAACATTACAGCTGCTGTAATGGCATGTCCTACAGACGGACCAACTGCTATTACACCATGATTTGCTAAAAGACACGCTCTTTTGTTACCAATTACTTCAACAACACATTTCCCCATTTTGTTAGATGTTGGTGGTGCAAATTTTGCGACAGGTACCGCCCCACCTACCTCATTTGCAAGAGTTGTACTTGCACACGCTATAGGTTCATTTAAAATAGCAAAACAACTTGAGTATGTAGAGTGTGTATGAATTATACTATTTATATCTTCTCTATGTTTATATATATATAAGTGGTCTGGCAAATCCACTGATGCTTTCCATTTTCCATCGATAGTGTTTCCCTCTATATCCACTATAACAATATCACTTGGTATAAGGTTTCTATAGTCCATTCCACTTGGGGTAATTGCTATATATCCAGTTTCTTCATCTCTTCCACTTACATTTCCTCCTGTTAATGTCACCAACTTATAATTTAAAAGGTCTAAAGATGCCTGTAATACTTCTTTTCTCAATTTCTCCAACAACATTAGTTAAATCCTCCAATCTATTATAGACACAACCTTTATATATCTTAGTTGCACCTTATTATTTAAATACTATCTTCAATTTTATTTGAAAATTCCAAAAACTTTCCATAAAACCTAATATTACATTTTATCAATAGAAATTAATCCACTTCCAATTTTAATTTTTTACTCTTATACTCCTTTATTATCTAATCTCTTATTTCTAAATTTTAATGATTCTGGATATAAACCTTCTTCTAATGCAACAAAATAATTGTATAATTCTATATCGTTACTAAACATATTTGTTCTTATCCAATACCTACCTTTAAAAAAGCTCCCATCATTAATTTTCAGATAAAGATTTTTATTGTAAAACTCTCGTATTCTTACTTTCTTGATATCTTTAATTTCATACTTATGTTTAGCAATAAATGAGATAAAATGTATACATTTATTATCAATAATAATTTCTTTAGGATTACTTGATGATACAAAAGTATTGTGTATCCCATAGGTACAGATAATTATCAACAAACTATACATATTTACACTAAAATTTATATAGTTATTAAACAGTGCATAAATCAATATCAAAATCATAAAAAATCCTGGTACTATCACGCTAATTAAGTATCTTATAGAATTATATTTATATTTTTTCATAATCCATACACTCCAATAAAATTATTTTTATATTTCCTCTTCTAGAGATAATTTTTTATTTTCCTTTATTATTCTATTTCTATTGTAAATAGCCATTCCTAAAGCTATAACTCCAAAAATCACTCCTCCAATAGCTTTATAATTCATAATCTTTACAAATACCCAACTTAATGGATTTGCACCATCACAAATGCTTGAAATCATAGTTGCTCCTTCAGGCATTTTAAAACTAGCATTTAGAGCCATTTGAGTAAATAGTGGAGCTAAATTAGTTGCAATTAACAATCCAGAAGTAATTATAAGTATTCCTATTATTAATGTTCTAAATACATTTCCTTTTGTAATTGGTACGATTAAAACAAGTGCAAATGGAATTACTGCTAAGTCTGCAAATGGCAGGACTTTATTTCCTGGTAATATAGCTGCTATAACTATAGTTAAAGGAACCAATACTAATGCAACTGACAATGTAACAGGATGACCTATCCCTACTGCTGAATCTAAACCTATATAAATCTTCCCTCTATTTTTAAATCTTTTCTCAATAAATTCCTGTGCCGCTTCTGATACTGGTAATAAACCTTCCATTAACAATGCTGCCATCTTTGGAATTAATATCAATACAGCTCCCATAGTTACACCTAACTGTAATATACCTTTTATATCATATTTCGCTGCAATACCAATTATTATACCTATTATAGACCCCATGATTAAAGGTTCTCCAAATAATCCAAATTTTTTCTGTAGTGTATCCGCATTTATCTCAATCTTATTTATGCCTGGTATTAAGTCTAGTAATTTATTTACAACTATAGCAATTGGAACAAATGCTTGTGTAAATCCATGAGGAAGAGATATCCCTGGCATACCCAAATATTTTTCTATACCTGGAGCAGTTAAATCTGCCATTACCAATACAATTACCATATTTGCTACTGCTGCAAATACTCCCCATACCACACTTTGAGTAGCTCCTGCTACTAAAGCCCCTGTAAAAGCGAAATGCCAGTAATCCCATATGTCTACATCAACAGTCTGAGTAGTATTAGTAATTAACATAACTATATTGACTACAAGACCTATTGGAATAATTAAAGCCCCTACCGTTGATGCAAAAGCTATAGCTGATGCTGCTGGCCAACCTACATCTATTATAGATAGGTTTAATCCTAAGTTCTTAACCATTTGCTGTGTTGCTGGACCTAAGTTATCTGTCAATAAAGCTATAATAGTATTAAGACCTATAAATCCAACCCCCACTGTCAAACCAGCTCTTAATGATTTTCCAATCTTTGTACCTAATATCAAACCAAAAATACATATTATTATTGGCATCATTACTTGTGCACCTAAACTAACAATGAAATTTAATATCTCCATCTAAAGACCCTCCTTTATTTAATTTTCAGTCTCTAAAACTTATAATTTTAGAGACTCTATTCTTTAAAAGTTCAAATTATAATTCTAATTTTTCCAATACATCATCGATTAATTTGTCCATTCCAACACCAGTTAAAAAAGGTAACCCATTTATTACAGGTGTTTTTATACTACTAGAAACTTGTGTAGTACAAATTATCAAATCATAGTCAGGTGATTTTGACGCAACTTCCACTACTTTACACTGTGTAATATTAACCATATCTAATTTCCCAAGGTCTTGAAGTGCTTTCTTTAATTTGTTTATAGCAATTGTTGAAGTACATACTCCTGTTCCACATGCAACTAATATTTTTTTAGCCACATTATTCACCCCCATTAAAATTGTTTTATTTTAAAGATATCTATAGTTAGAAATCTTCAATAACATTTATATATTTTTAATACTCTTTACATGTTTAATTTTTTAGTTTAGAGTTTAATAAGTCACTCATACTTTCTTCATTTAAATCTACAATATTATTTAACATACTCTTATCTTGAAATATAGTCATAAGTTTTTCTAATAATTGTAATTGTTCTTGTGGCTCTTTTACTGCTAACATAAATACAACTTTTACATCAATTTCAGTATCTTCTGTACCCATCATTATAAATTTTACAGGCTTATTAAGTATACCAATCGCTATACCAGGTTCATTTACATGTACTATATCTGTATGTGGTATAGCTACTCCATAGATTTCCGTTGGTAACCCTGTAGCATACTTTTTTTCTCTTGCTATAACAGCTTCTATGTAGCTTTCTTTTACATACTGTTTATCAAATAAACGTTGTCCTAAAAATTTTAATGCATCTTCATTGTTCGACACTTCAATATTTTTGAAAATTAAATTACTACTGATTATTTGCATTGACTCCATCTAATATCATCTCCCTAATAAAATCTCTATCTTTAATGTTTTTTATATCTTTAAATTCATCTGTTTCTATAAATGTAAGTAGAGTATTTAATGGATTAAAGCATTTTTGGTCTACAGCTAATAAAAGTATTATTTTCACTTTATTTTTACTCCATATAATAGGATTTTTCAAAATAGCTATACTTATAGCTGGTCTAATTACATCTATTCCATCAGTATGAGGTATTGCTATTCCATCTGATAATTCAGTCGGAAATAGATTATCTCTTTCTACCACTTTTTTATAGAAATTTTTCGTCACATAACCTTTTTCTCTAAGTTTTTTACTCATGTACTTTAAAGCTTCTTCTTTTGATTTAACTTGTAAATCTACAAAGATATCTTCTTTATGTATTAAATCTGATAATTCATATTTTTTATTTGTTTTAACAATTTGGTTTGTATCAATTAAATTATTTATTTGATTTAATTTTGTTTTATCATTTATGTCTACTAGGCTAAAGAAAGGGATATTGGCTATCTGTGGGTCAATTGTTCCAACTATAGCAATTACATTCTTATCATTACTTATTTGCTTTATCTCTAAGTCAAGACTTGGATATTCAATCATACCTATAGATTCTATATCAACCTTTTCATTTATACCTTTAATACTTTCCTCTAAGATTTTTTTTACCTTACAAGCTCCTCCTAATCCAGTAATACATAATGTTAAAATTATAGGTTTTCTAGAATCTAATTTTATGTTGTTATATTTACTAGCCCTCTCCTTTACTTGTGGTTCTATACTTTTAACTTCATCAACTATTTCATCTATTGTTAAATCTGGTAAAACTGCTCTTCGTATAACTTCTATGGATAGTAAGGTGTCAAATCTACATATTGTCCTTATATTAATCCCTGTCTTCCCAGAGATAATATCTCCAAAATATGAAAGCGAACCCATATCAACTAATATAATCACGCCTCTACCTTCATCAATATCTTTTACTACTGTAGTAGCCTCTTCAATCATTTCTTCTGGTTTTTTTTCAAATGGCATATCTAAATATCTTGCATGGTTAATTCCTAATAGTTTATTTGTAACTTCACATACAGATGAAGCCACTCTTCCATGAGCCATAAGAAGTACACCTATCTTTTTTTGTTCAGATATATCTCTTCTGCTACTCATTTTAAAATATATCGCTATTATACCTATTTCTTCTTTTGGTAAATTTATATTATATCTTTCCTTTAGATGTTGGGCTACCTTTTCTGCTACAGAGTATTCTAATGGATAATTTCCTATTATTTCTTTCAAATGGGCATTGGATATTACTTTACCTTCTTTTAGCCTCTCAAAAGCTGCTTTTAAGTGAACTGCTAAACATAAATGTAGATTTGGTTCTAAGGAACTAAGATATTGTGATGCTATTTTGATTACTTCATAAGTAAGTTCTACAATATATTTTCCAACAATCGGACTTATATCTGGAATATTATCACTAATAGAAACTTTTTTAACTTGCTTTATATATTTTTGAATACAGCTTTCTAACTCTCCTCCAACAATTCTATTTATAACATCAAAATCTAAACCTTGCTCTAATAAATCAATATGTCTTCTTTCAGTAAGCTTATATATTTCATCTGGAAAAGTATATATATCTTCATTTTTCTTTTCTATCTCACCATGAAAGCTTGAGTCTATAATTAAGTCTCCATCTACATAATTTTCTATTTTATCTCTACAATTTCTAATTTTCATAAGACCTTGTTTAACATATCCGGGTACATCTGATATATTTATATTTACTTCTTTCTGTTTGCTCGTAAGTTTGTTTAATAGTCCTCTGGCACAAGCTACTTGAATATCACTTCTAAGCTGACCAACATTTCCTATACAATCGTAAAGCATAAGAGCTTTTAATACATCTGATTTTATATGTATTCTTGTTTCCATTCTTTGAGCTTCTATTAGGAAGAAGTTATTTATAATATCAAACCTCTCATTTAATGGTCTTGCAACTAATTCTGGTATTTCAATTGTTACAGGTATACGTCTTTTAAATGTATTAAGTAGGTGAGAATCTATGGGTTCAGAAGTTGCTGAAATAATCATTACATCTATTTTGTTTGTCAACCTTGTTTCTCCTAGCTTTCTGACCATACCTTTATCAATTAATTGAAATAATATCTCTTGACCTTCATGAGGCAATCTATGTATTTCATCTATAAACAAGATTCCTCCATTTGCTTTTGATACTAGACCTTCTTTGGTCTCATCAGCTCCCGTAAAAGCACCTTTGACATGTCCAAATAATTGAGATAATAAAAGCTGTGGATTTTCTGAATAATCTGCAGCATTAAAAACTATAAAGGGTGCATTCTTAGGGAATCTAGATGATTCTACTGCAAATTTATACATACATTCTGCTAACTCACTCTTTCCAACACCAGTTGGCCCCATAATGATGGTGTGAAGGCCGTGAGGAGGATAGAGTATTGCTGCTTTGGATAATTTTATAATTGTACTTAAACTGCCACTACTGCCTATTAATTTATCAAATGCTATATCTGTATTTTCTCCGTTATTCTTTATCTCTTCTTTTTTATCATCAACTTCTTTATCAGGCTTTAAATCATCAGAATCTTGAATTTCTTTTAAATACTGTATGACTGTAAATCTTGATACTGTAAATCCAATACTGTTTAACCTTCTTGTTATGTCATTTTTATTTATAGCATTTTCTTCCTTTAAAATGTCCTTTATAGCTTTAATCAAAACAACTTTTCTTCTTTGTCTTGAATCCTCTATTTTTAACTCATTTCTCAAAAAGGTAACATCTTCTCTTCGAACATTTAGCATACTTGAAATTGCTTCATCTGTTAAAGGATTTTTCTTATCTTCATTTTCAATTAGGTTTTTTATTCTTTGCCTCATTTATAATTGTTCCCTCCTTACTATTTATATAGCAACTTATATGCCATATATTGTTTTTTTTGTGCTTATTATTATTGCATAAAATCATAACATTTAAATCAAGCTATTCTTTTATTGAAATATTAAGAAAATTTTTTTTAATATTTTACAAATAATACGTTTAAAAAAACAAAAAAGTCTTTTTTTCTAATTCCAAGTAACGTCATACTAAAATTACACTGTTATTTTATATTACTATCTTTTTTGTACAACAAAAACTACAAATATTTAATTTCTATATTTTCACATAAAAAATACTCCTTCTCGTACAAATATATATATTTATACAAGAAAGAGTATGGCTAAATAAGTATTTTAAGATTTTATAATATAAATTTATTTCAATAATAAACTTACATTAATAATTTATTTTTTAGGTAAATGTAAACATCCCCCATTTACATCTGCTAAAGCTTCCATCAAAGCTTCTGAAGTACATGGATGACCAAATATCAACTCACTAGCTTCATCAGCAGGTATTTCTAATGCCTTAAATGATGCTGCATGATTTATAAGTTCTGCTACACCACATCCAAACATATGTACTCCTAAAATTTCTCCATATTTATCATCTGCTATCACTTTTACATATCCTTGCTCTTGTCCAGAAGCTAAGGCTCTTCCATTTCCAGCAAAGTTGAATTTACCCACTTTTACATTATGTTTTTTTCTAGCATCTTCTTCTGTAAGTCCAACTGATGCTACTTCTGGAATTGTATAGACACAACTAGGCAACGCACTTAAATCAACTTCTTCATTCATCCCTAAAGCATTTGCAGCTGCTACCTCTCCCATTTTAAATGCTGCATGAGCTAACATCACACCACCAGTAACATCACCTACTGCGTATATATTTGGTATACTTGTCTCCATTTTACTATTTACAACTATTGAACCTTTATCTATTTTAATATCCAAATCTTCTATACCAGAAAGATTAGCTTGTCTTCCTATAGCATATAGACATAAATCTGCTTTTATTGGCTCTTCATCTTCAATGCATACTACTATTTTATTGCCTTCTTCTTTGAATTCAGAAACTTTCTTCTTAGTTAATACATTTATACCTTTTTTACTAAGAGAATAGTTCAGAGATTCGCTCAATTCTTTATCCATTCTTGGAATTATTCTATCTTCCATTTCTACAATAGTTACCTTAGAACCTCTTGAATTAAATATCTCTGCAAATTCGCAACCTATCACTCCACCACCAATTATTACTAATTCTTGTGGCACCATTTCTAAATCTAAAGCTTCTGTACTAGTTATTATCAAATTCGATTCTATTCCTTTTATAGGTAATACTCTTACTTTAGAACCTGTTGCGATTATTATATTTTCTGTATCTAAAATTTTTCCATCAGATAATATTACTTTATGTGCCTCTTTAATGCTAGCTTTAAGATTAAATACATCTACATTTCTGCTTTTTAATAGACCACCAACACCAGCTGTAAGTTTTTTAACTACTCTATTTTTATATTTTATTGCTTTTTTGATATCCTGTTCCTTATCTACAGCTACTTTTACACCCCTCTTTGATAACTGTTCAACTTCTTCCAATATTTCTGCTGTTTTTATATAGGTCTTTGTAGGAATACAACCTCTATTTAAGCAAGTTCCTCCTAATATGTTTTCTTCAACTAATGCAACTTTTCCACCTAATAGAGATGCTTTTAATGCTGATAAATAACCTCCAGGTCCTCCACCTATTACTACTACATCATAATCATGATTACATTCTTTTTTATTTATTTTTTCTTCTTTTTCCTTTACGTTTTGAATTTCTTCAACAATATCTTCTTTTGAGACATTACCAGATAAATATTTAGCTTTTATTTCTTCTTGATTTTCACCTTTTTCTGCTATTACACCTATTACTGTAAATACTGGTAATACTTCACCTTCTTCTTTATGTATGATTACAGCCAGTTTACCTTCTCCCTCTGACTCTATTTCCATGTTTACTTTGTCTGTTGTTATCTCTAATATAGGCTCTCCAATTTTTACTTCTTCACCTTCTTGTTTTAGCCAAGAAACTATAGTACCTTCTTCCATAGCTACTCCTGCTTTTGGCATTATGACTTCTACTGACATAGGCTCTCCTCCTATTTATTTTCATATATTTTCATTAATCAATTTATATTCATATAGTTACATTTAAAAGTAATGCCGAATATATAAAAGTTTTAAATTTACCTAGATAATCATAACTATGTAATCTATTAAAACTATTATATCGGTAATGAAACATCAAAAACTATACAAGCATTGATAAAGGATTTTCTAACAATTCTTTTAAGTCTTTTAAGAATTTTGCTGCTACTGTTCCATCTATTACTCTGTGGTCTGATGTCAATGATAAGTTCATTATAGGTTTTATTTTAGCCTCTCCATTTACTGGAACAAACTTATCTTGTGTAGCACCTACCCCTAGTATTGCACTTGAAGGCATATTTATTATAGGTGTGAATGTAGTTATACCATACATTCCAACATTGCTTATAGTAAATGTATTGCCTTCTTGGTCTGCTGGTAGAAGTTTTCCTGTCTTTACTTTTTCAGCAAGCTCTTTACTTTCTTTAGCTATCTCTTTTAAAGATTTTTTATTTACATTTTTTACTACTGGGACATATAAACCTTCATCTAGCCCGACTGCAATAGCTACATTTATATCTTTATATCTAAATATTCCATCGTCTGTCCATGCTGAATTTAAAGCTTGATGCTTTGGAAGTATTCTAGATACTGCCATTACTATTAAATCTGTCATAGTTAATTTTACTCCAGTTGCTCCTTTTACTGTGTCTATTAACTTTGCTCTAAGTGACTTCAATTCAGTAGCATCTACCTCTATGTTGAATGTAAATACAGGGGCACTAAAATAACTTTCTGACATTCGTTTTGCTACAGTGGCCCTCATTGGATTTGGTTTTTCAAACGTTCCTTCTACTGTATTAAACATGCTTGAATTTTCATCTTTACTCTTTGTCTCTTTTTTCTCAATAGCTTTAGATGTATTAACTGATACAATAGTTTCTTTTTCAGTTAATTTTTCTACATCGCATTTTCTTATTTTTCCATTATATCCAGTACCTACAATAGTTTCTAAATCTATATTCAAATCTTCTGCTATTCTTTTAGCTAAAGGAGTAGTATTTGCCTTACTATCTTTTAAGTAATTTAACACATCAACTAAATGAATTCTTCCATTTTCTCCACTTCCAATCAGCCTATCTAGTTTTATATTGTCTTTTCTTGCTTGATGTCTGGCTGCTGGTGTGGCCTTTACTTTATTTGCCACCATATCTATCCCTCCTTATCTAACAATTAAAGATTTTATTGCTTCTTCTATTTCATCAACTCTTGGGACAACTGCTTTTTCTAACTCTGGATTATATGGTATTGGCACATCTTTTCCGCAGATTCTTTTTACTGGTGCATCTAAATAATCAAATGATTCACTTTCTGTTATTAATGCTGATATTTCTCCACCTAGTCCACCAGTCTTGGCTGCTTCATGACAAATTAGAACTCTTCCAGTTTTACATACACTCTTCACTATAGTCTCTTTATCTAATGGATATAAAGTTCTTAAATCTATAATTTCTACGCTTATATTTTCTTTTGATAGTGCCTCTACTGCTTCCTCAACACTTTGTAACATTCTTCCATAAGTGATTACTGTAACATCTGTACCTTCTCTTTTAATATCTGCCTTTCCAATTTCAATTACATAATCATCTTCTGGAACAATACCTTTTTTTCTATATAACAATTTATTCTCAACAAATATGACTGGATTATTATCTCTTATAGCTGCTTTTAATAATCCTTTAGCATCTGCTGGTGTAGAAGGTGCAACCACTTTTACTCCTGGAACATGGCAAAACCATGCTTCTAAGCTTTGTGAATGTTGCTCTGCTGAACCAGTTCCAGAACCACCAGGACATCTAACAACCATTGGAACTTGAGCTTTTCCACCAAACATATATCTCATTTTTGCTGCTTGATTTACAATTGCATCCATAGAGATTGTTACAAAATCCATAAACATTACTTCCATAATAGGTCTTAGACCAGTTGCCGCAGCTCCTGCTGCTGCTCCTGCTATAGCTGCTTCTGATATAGGAGTATCTCTTACTCTTTCTGGACCAAACTCATCTATCATTCCAACTGATACACCAAATGCTCCTCCATATATACCTATATCTTCTCCCATAAATATTACATTTTCATCTCTTCTCATTTCTTCTGACATTGCTTCTTTTATAGCTTGTGCATATGTTAGTTCTCTTGTACTCATTTTTATTTTCCTCCTTTACCATTCTTAGTCTGCATATACATCCTCTAATAAAGACTCTATCTTTGGATTTGGACTGTTTTGAGCAAACTCTACTGCATCTTCTATTGATTGTTTTGCAAATTCTTGAATTTTATCTAATTCATTTTCGTTAGAGATATTATTTTCGATAAGATAATTTCTTAAAAATTCAATAGGGTCCTTTGCTTTCCATGATTCTATTTCTTCTTTTGTTCTATATACATTTGCATCTGATTTTGAGTGACCTAACCATCTATAAGTTCTACTTTCAATCAATACAGGTCCTTCACCTCTTCTACATTTCTCAGCAGCTTTTTGTACTGTCTCATATACTTCGATTGGATTATATCCATCTATTGATATTCCCTCTATTCCATAAGAAGCTGCTCTAGTAGCAATACTGTCTATATTCATATGACGTTTTATACTTGTTGACATACCATATAAGTTATTTTCACAGTAGAATATTATTGGCAACTTCCATATTGAGGATAAATTTATCCCTTCGTGAAAAGTACCTTCATTTGATGCTCCATCACCAAAACTGCATAAAACTATTTTACCTGTTTTTTTATATTGTTGTGTAAGTGCAGCTCCTGGAGCTATTGTAAGACCTCCACCTACAACTCCATTTGCCCCTAAGTTACCTGACTCAATATCTGCTATATGCATTGAGCCTCCTTTTCCTTTACAAAATCCTGTCTCTTTACCCATAAGTTCAGCCATCATCTTGTTTAAGTCTATTCCCATACCTATAAATTGACTATGTCCTCTATGAGTTAATGATACTAAATCTCCTTTTTCTAAAGCCATTACAGCTGCTACACTTGAAGCTTCCTGACCTACAGATAAATGAGTTGTTCCATGTACCATACCTCTTGCAAAAAACCAACTAACCTTTTCTTCAAATTTTCTAGCCTGATTCATTCTCTTATACATTTCAAGCAATGTTTCTTTTGATATTGACATATACATTCCCTCCTGTTAACTTTTATCTATTATTATATTAGTCACAATCTTCTAATAATTTAAGTGCTAAACTGTGATTAATTGCCAAACTATTTATAAACTTTGCTTTTAATGATGCTTTTATTGCTTCTATTTTTTCATCTCCTGAAGCTACACCTATTGTTCTTTTTATTTTTTTTAAATCTTCTAGCTTTACTCCTAATACTCTTTGATTAAATTCAAGTATAGAAGTTTTTCCTTCTTTATCAAAGGCTTGTAAACAAATTGCACCTATTGAGTTATATTTTTTTAAATCTTCTATATCTTCTTCATGCATGTATCCAGAAGCCATTATTGTTGAGTTTAAGCTCATAGGATTTCCTATACCTACGATTGCTATAGTCGTTTTATATATTAAATCTAGTACTTCTTTAATTTTTTCATCTTTACAAAGTTTTTCTTTTGTAGACAAATCAGACATAACAGCTGGAGCATGTAATAATTTAAAATCACCTCCAAAAGCTCTTGCTAGACTTACTGCTATTTGATTTGCATGAATATCTATTTCATTGTCTCCAATTCCACCTAACAGAGGTATAAATGTGACGTTTTTACAGTTATTTTTTTCTACATATCTAGGTATTTCTTTTAGTGTCGTGCCTATTGAAACCCCTATTATATCATTTTCCTTTACTACTCTAGTTAGGTATTCAGATACAGCTCTTGCTAATTCTTGTTTTTGAGTTAGTGAATCCTGTTTATCATCTACAACTATTACTTCTTTCAATTTGTATTTTCTTTCTAGACTTCTCTCTATTTTTTGGTAGTCATTTTTCAAAACATCAACTATCTGTATTTTTACTATTCCTTGCTCAAAAGCTTCTTTTAAGATTCTTGATATTGTTGGCCTTGATATTCCCAATTGATTTGCTATTTCTTGTTGATTTAAATTATCTTCATAATAAAGTGAACAACACTTCATCATTAATCTTAAGTCTCCAATTTTTTTCATTTGCTTTCCTCCAAAATTAAGCTTTTTTAATTATCTTTACATTTGTTCAATCATTTTACTTAATTTCAGTAACATTATAGAAGGGGTTCGTATAAAAAGTCAACTGTTTTTTTGTATAACTAAAAAATTATTGTAATAAATACTAGTAAAGATATAATTTTATATACAAAAATACGGTGATACTTTTTTGTACCACCGTGTCCTTAAATAAATATTTTTCACTTAATTTTCATTATATAATACTTCTAATTACTGAATGTCATCTTCATAGAATCGAAATCAATCGACCATTTATAATTATTAAAATAATGATGACTTATCAGTCCATCTCTAACAAATCCAACTTCCTCATTATAATCCAAAAGCCCACCTGTAAAATAATATCCAAGACCATTCTTCAATTGTAAATTACCCAGACCATATGATGAAATATCGAAATGTGCTTCTTTATAATCGCTTCCTCCCATTCCACCTTGTCCTTCAGGAACTTGCTTTAGCTCAGGCATAGGAATCTTCAAAGAATCTATTGTTTCTTCAGGTAGTATAATTCCGGCACCTTTTGGGTCACCCAGTCCTGAATCAAGGAAGAAATTCAAATTACTTTTCTGATTTACTGATCCTTTTCCAAACATGAAATGAGTAGATGCAAGTGTAAATGGAATTTCTTCTAATATTTTATCATTTGCAAGCATTTCATTAAGATTATTTCTTCCTATTTCATTTCGAGGTCTTAATATTAGTTGACCGCTAGGATAATCCATTGTAGGTACAAATTCCTTTAATACACTTGTACCAATAATACCATGTACATCTCCATACTCCTTAAATGCCTCTTTAAATCCATCAAATGGCCCTAACATTACAGGTACATTTTTAATATTTACATCTCCTATAGTAAGTGAATCCGCTTGACCAAGACCAGTTTCAGCAGTCTTACCTCCAGCATATTTGTTTTCACTTTTTGAAGCTGTTTTTATACCAAGTTCTTTTGCAAGTTTCTGATCAACAGTAAACATTGGACCGCCAGTATCAATAACAGCATTTATTCTTTTTCCATTTATCTCTACTGGAACAACTGGCAGAGGGTCGGATGTGATAAAAGGAATAATAGTTTCACTTTTTCCATTCCAATCAATTTGATTTGGCTGTTTATCCTCAAAAGATTTCATCATTTGCAGTATACTATTGTTTTTGCCTTCTGATGCTGCGGATAACTTTTCAGCTTTTTGGTATTGATTTGTTTGATAATATGTAAGTGTCAATCCGTTTTCAGCCTTTGCTTTGAATTTATCAGGATATTGTTCTATAAGAGTATTATATAACTTTTCAGCCTTTTCATAATTCCCCTTTAGATATTCTATTTGTGCAGAAAGAAAGATTGCATCTGGTGAAGGATTTTTTAAACTTAGCAAAGGATTCAATATCTCTTGTGCTTTTACAATCTCACCTAATTTAAATAGTATTTGAGCATATTCTAATCTTAGAGCTTCGTCGTTTGGATTTTTCTCATACTTTCCTTTGACTTCTGTTAGTTGTTTTTCACAACTTGCACGAGTAACTTTTTCTGTTGTTTTAGTTGTTGACTTAGGTGTTGAGCTTTTTGCTGAAGTAGCCTGAGATGTACATCCTGTCATTACACCAACGATTAAAGCTCCACATAATAGAATACTTATTCCTCTTGACTTTAGTGATTTTATCATTTTTTACCTCCTATTTTTGTTCTTACCTTGCTTATTATCTATAAGATACAATATGAAAGTAAAATGAAAGTAAAATAAAAGTAAAATAAAAAAAACATCTCTTGTACACAATTTAGATTATATATTCTTCTTCTCGTTAAATATCATCTTCATTGAATCAAAATCAATTGTCCATTTGTAATTCTTCAGATAATTATGGCTTATTAAGGCATCTTGGAAAAATCCATGTGCTTGATACATCCCTTCTTGTCCTGTCGCAAAATGTCCAATACCTTTTTTCTGTTGCACATTACCCAACCCATATGATGAAATATCAAACTGTGCTACTTCAAAATCATTTCCTGTCATTCCACCTTCCTCTGTAGTAGCTGGTCTTAGCTTTGGCATAGTAATACCCAGTAAATCTATTGTTTGTTTAGGCAACATAACCCCAGCACCCTTTCCACCATTAAATCCTGAATCAATAAAGAAATTAAGATTATTTTTATTATTAATTGAACCTTTACCAAACATATAATGAGTAGAAGAAAGTGTGAATGGAATTTGTTGTATTATTTCACTTTTACCTTCTTTGGCATCTTCATCAGTTACAACTATTTCATTCCTTACTACTTCACTTCGTGGTCTTAATACCAACTCACCATTTGGATAATCCATTGTTGGTACAAATTGTTTTAATACATTTGTACCAAGAACAGCACGAACATCTAATCCAGTACTCTTAAATAGTTCTGCAAGTCCACCAAGTTCTCCTATCATTACAGGGATATTTTTCATATTTATATCTCCTACCTTAAATGAATCAGCTCTACTAAACCCAATCTCAGAAGTACCACCTCCAGCAAAATTCCCATCTGCATTTGAAACTGGTTTGATTCCAAGTTCTTTTGCAAATTTTTTGTCAAGAACAAATGTAGGAGCACCAGTATCAATAAAAGCGTTCATTCTTTTTCCATTTATCTCTACTGGCACAACAGGCAGAGGGTCAGTTGTAAGAAATGGAATAACACTTTCATTTTTTCCATTCCATTCAATTTGATTAGGTTGTCTATCACCAAAATCTTTCATCATATTGTTCAATAAGCTACTTGCATTTTCTTGCCCCATAGATAGCTGTTTTGCTTTCTGATATTGATTTGTTTGATAATAGATCATTGATAGCCCAGCTTCTGCCTTTTCTTTAAATTTATCAGGATATTTCTCCACAAGAGTATTGTATAGCTTTTCCGCTTTTGTATAATTACCATTCATATATTCTATTTGTGCTGAAAGGTAAATAGCATCTGGTAGAGGTTTATCTCCATTTAAAAAAGGCTTTAATACTTCTTGCAATTCTGTAAAATCTCCCAATTCAAATAAGTTTTGAGCATATTTTAATGCTAAGGCTCCATCATTTGGGTTTTGAGCATATTTTTCTTTTGATTTCTTCAACTGCTTTTCAGAACTTACACGGGTAACTTTTTCCATTGTTTTAGGTGTTGACTTAGATGTTGAGCTTTTTGTTGATGTAGCCTGAGATGTACATCCTGTCATTACACCAACAATCAAAGCTCCACATAACAGAACACTTAGTCCTCTTGATTTTAGCGATTTTGTCATTTTTTACCTCCTGTTTTATTTTTATCTCTCTTATTATCTATAGGATATAGTATGAAAATAAAATAAAAGTAAAGTGAGGGTAAAAACAAAAGAATAATTTATTGCTTACACTTTGCATGTATGGTATTATAATGATACTATTTTTGTATACTGGGAGATGAAATATTATGGATGACAAATTGGAAAACCCTGAAAGGATACTTATTGTTGATGATGAAGAAGGGCTGTTAACCCTAGTGAAAATAACCTTAAATAAAGAACACTATAATAATGTTACCTGTGTCTCAACAGGAACCAAAGCCCTTGAGTGTATTGAAAACAGGCAATATGACCTTATCATTCTTGATGTAATGCTACCAGATTATTGCGGATTTGACCTATGCGCGAAAATACGCAGGAAAACTATAGCCCCTATCATATTTCTGACTGCCAAAACTGGTGATTACGATAAATTATCAGGACTTGCCATTGGTGGTGATGATTATATAACAAAACCTTTTAATACAATGGAGCTTGTCGCCAGAATCAAAGCTATTTTTAGGCGTCAACAACTGGAACGTTCAGTATTACATACTCATTCAGAAAATTCCTTAATTTATCATTATGGCTATATTATTCTTGATATGACTTGTGCAATACTTACTGTAAATGGTCAAGACGTAGAATGTACAGCCAAAGAACTCGAGCTAATGGAATTTTTTTGCCAAAATCCTAACAAGGTCTTTACTACATCACATCTGTACGATACAATTTGGGGACTAACAGGATATGGAGATGAAAAGACTGTTACAATACATATATCCAAGCTTAGAAAAAAGATACTTGATGATAATAAACCATACAAAGTTATTACAAACCTTCGTGGAATTGGGTATAAGTTCATACCACCAGATGGGAGCTGATATATTGAAAAAATTATACTTTCGTTTTATTTCTTACTTTACAACAGGTCTCTTTATATTTCTAGTATACTTCGTTACATTATTCATATTACTTAATCAATTAATATATCCTGAAAAATCACATAAATTTTTATATGTGACTGATTCATCTATTGGATATTTTCCAAGCATACTTATAATTTCTTTCTGCTTTATTACAGGAGGGATACTTTTTTGCTTATTTCTTGTTCGACCACTTTACTTGATAATTTGTTCAATAAGTAATTTATCTAAAGGAGATTATGCAATAGTCAAAAAAGCCTTTACCAATAATGGGAAATTAAAATGGTACTATTTTATGTATAAAGAAGTCATTGTAAATATAAAATCTTTAGGCAATAAGCTTCAAGAAACTGAAATGGAACGAGAAAAACTTGAAGTTGCAAAAACTGATTGGCTTGCTGGTGTATCACATGATTTGAAAACGCCATTATCATACATCACAGGATATTCATCTCTAATGCTTAACAAAAACCACAGTTTTAGTGAAGAAGAGAGAACGATATTTTTAGATAACATATATAAAAAAGGAGTATATATTGAAAAATTAATAGACAATTTAAGTCTGACATTTTTTATAGATTCGTCTGGAAAAATACTGCTTAAACACACACAGGTTGAAATGGTTGCATTTCTTCAAAACCTTATTGCTGATGTAGCTAATAATCCAAAATCTAAAAAACAGATATTTGGATTTTATACAGATTTAGAATGTTTGTATTTAGCCATAGATGAGACATTAATGTATAGAGCTCTTTATAACCTTTTAATGAATTGTGTTGAACATAATCCTGATGGTACAGAAATAAAAATTTGCTTAAAACAGAGTTCTGAACAAATTTACATTAATACTACTGACAATGGTGTTGGGATAAATGCGGAAAAAGCAGATGATATTTTTGACAAATATTATAGTAGCAAAAATCATAATACACAAAACAAAGGATTAGGATTGTTTATTGTTAAGCAGATTATTGATGCGCATGGAGGGAATATTTCGGTTTCAAGCATTTTAGGGAAAAGTACATCCTTTCAAATTATATTGAAACAAGATAAAATTTAAATTATTATATAAAAATCCCAAGTTAAAATAAACTTGGGATTTTTATATAATAACTAATTTTTATAAAATTTCTTCTTTAAATTTATTTTGACAAAATAAATTTAAATTAACATATCAATATTTATATATAGCCTATATGCAACTTATTCTTTTAATGCTACCAGATTTATACTTAATATAATCATAGGTACAATTACATAAATAAAAGCTGTAGCTGATGACACAATTCCAGAATCATTTACTAAAAGAGTTACAAAACATCCTGCTATTGATGCGATAAAGCCTTTAAATACAATTGGATATTCATCAATCAATTGTTTGAAATACCTAATCTGATTAATCATAAGAACCAAGATTACTCCTATTCCAGTTAATAGTATATTTACCCATGCACTAGTTTGAGCTAGTTTTAAGTTCATCTCTATCTTTCTACTAAATGTTTGTATTATTTCTCCTGGTCCATTAAAGTAAACTTCTTTTACAAACATACCTAGATGTGAGTTACTTCCTGAAATCATATCTATAGCTACAAAAACTCCTAAAACAAGTAATACTGATATACCTAATAAAACAACTTTTTTGAAGTCTATTTTTACATTATATATTAATAGTATAAATAGTAAAAATGCAACACATTCAGAAATAGCAGTTCCAACATTTGCCCCCATAGCTGGAGATGCACTCGTAATTAAGATAACTAAAGAAAATACTATTACAGACCACTTTGGTATCTTTTTATATGTAAGTAAAATTGCAAACGTAAATATTGCACTACCTATTGCTACTCCTTGATATTCATTGCCTACTCCATAGTATCTAGCGCCAATTATACAATCGTAACTCATTACATTGCTTTTCATTAGATATGAACCAAATCCAGAATCAATAACCATAATCAATATAGTTAATCCAGTAAAAAATAACATATTTTTTAAATCATTCTTTATTAAAACTTTGCTTATCAAGTATATAGTAAGTGTTATTATAATTATTCCTAAAGATATTGCTACTGGTGTTTTAAAATTCATTATTGGAGTTATCATAAATGACAATGGCATGACTATTCCTACTTTTAAAAGTTCTTTTAATATAAAAAATGTTGTTTCTTTATGATTTTTTGATATATGCTTTCTAAATAAAATTAAAACCATAGCAACTATCCAAGACAAGAATACTATACTTACAAATCCATTGAGTATTGTAGACCTTATGCTTGAAACAGATACTATCTTTTGGTATTCATCCAGCAGATATTCTTTATTATCATCTCTGTTAATAAGTTCATACTTCTTTCCAACCATATTTTGATTTTTTATATCGAAGTTATTTAATATTTCAGCTCCAACATCTAGATTAGTCACAATCCCTTCTCTTCTCGTGGTTGAAGATGATAATAGCCCTTTTCCATTACCACTTAATTTTATTATTGGAGAAAGCCTTCTTTTGTTTTTATAATCTAAGTCACTTGGAAATGCACTTGATATATAAACAGTGTCATTTTCTCCAACCATAGAAAATACATTTTTTAAGTATACATCTATATTTTTTTCTATGATATTTTTCATGTTACCATATGTTTTTTCGGTTAGGTTTGGTTTATATAAATCTAATCTATATGTATCTCCAAGCTCTACAAAAACTACATCATTATTTTTGTAAGCTTCTTTAGTCTCTTTAATCAATTTATTATAATCAGTTGATATTCCATAAGGCATAGATAAATCTTTCTTATTTATATTATCTACGTTTCCATTAGGAATTCTTCCATACTCATCCATTGCAACTAGACATAAGTTTCTATTTTTTATAAGCTGACCATTTTCAATTATATCTGCATTTCCCAACACAGATGTTCTTAACCCATTATCAGATAAACTTTGACCTAATGACCCTAATACAGAACCATACTCCCCAAAGTTTAAATTTTCATTTATAGACTTATTTATGGTTAAATTATTTATACCTTTTGCGCTTTTTCCTGTAGCTGATTTAAAAACTATATCCCTATCTTTACTTGAGCTCTCAAAATTAATATCTTCTTCATTAGCTACATTAGCTCTTCCACCAGCACCCATACTAGCATATGACCTTCTGTCATCACTACCTTTATCGCCTCTTATGTTCATTAGACCGATATATCCTCTACTATCTAGTTCTTCTTTCAATGATTTTATTCTTAACATATTGCTCATACTAGTTCTATTCATATCTATAAATATTACTTTTCCATATGTCGGTATATCATCTGCAAAACTATATTGACTCATCGATGTTAATATTATGATAAATGTTGCTAAGAAAGATATAATCTTTTTTCTCATAAATTCTCCCTGCTTTCTGATTTAAATCCTCATCTTTAAGAATACATTAAACATTGTCGTTATAAATAAATAAATTTGGACCATCTATTTAAAATAAACAGCCCAAACTATAGGTTTCTTTGAATATATTAATTTTTAGGTTTTGCGAATATCATTCTACCTGCAGGAGTTTGAAGAACAGAAGTCACAAGTACTTTTATAGTCTCATTCATATGTTTTCTTCCTCCATCAACAACTATCATAGTTCCATCATCTAGATATGCAACACCTTGTTGAGCCTCTTTTCCTTCTTTCACCACTTGAACAACCATATCTTCACCTGGTATTGCAACTGGTTTTATAGCATTAGCTAACTCATTTATATTTAATACTTCAACACCTTGGAATTGAGCAACTTTATTTAAATTATAATCATTAGTAACAACTTTTCCATTTAAAACCTGAGCAAGCTTTAATAATTTACTATCAACTTCAGCTATTTCATCAAAGTCTCTCTCACTTATTTCAACTTCTATATTTAATTCTTTCTGAATTATATTTAATATATCCAGACCTCTTCTACCTCTCACTCTTTTTAAATCATCTGAAGAATCTGCAATATGTCTCAGTTCTTCTAAAACAAAAGCAGGAATAATAAGTTTTCCCTCTATAAATCCTGTTTTACAAATATCTGCTATCCTTCCATCAATTATTACACTCGTATCTAATACTTTTGGAGGAATTGCTTTTATATCTTTTTTGTTCTCTTTGTCCTTATCTTTATCTTTAATAGGATTTGCTAATCTTCCTAATTTTCCAATATTAAATAAATCATTTTTACTTTTAAGCGCAACTTTCATTCCAAGATATCCTAGGAATAAATATAATAGTAAAGATAGTATTCCACCTACTATTGGTATTCTATTTACTAAGCCACTTAATAAATATGCAATCACAAATCCTACTATAAGACCCATAGACCCTAACAATATATCAGTCTGAGGATATTTTGATAACTCTTTATCCACTATTTTAGCAATTTCTTTTACTCTATTTACAACCCATGGCTCTATAAGATATCCTAAAATGGCTATTATTATACCCGCTACTACAGCTGCGATATAACCATATGTTTCTTTCCCAAATGTTAATATTTCAAAATCTTTCATTAATGTTAAATAGGTCGTTATACCTATCGTAAATCCAAGTAAAATAAACAATATCCTTGTTACTTTCCTTATCAATGCTTCACCCCCTAGTTATACTTATCTATTATAGACCAAAGTGTATATTATATTCAAGAAAAAAGTAGTAAAATTCATTTAAAATTCATCATATGTGTCTATCTAATAATACTAATTGTTTCATTTTTATGAGTCCATTTTTTATATATGTTGCCCTTATTTCACCTATTCCTTCAACTTCATCTAATTCTTCAATAGACGCATCTAATATTTGTTGGAAGTTTTCAAAATAATTTACTAAGTTTTCTATTATTGCTGTTGGTAGTCTATGTATTTTACTAAGAATTCTATAGCCTCTTGTTTTTATAGGCATATCCATACTTTCTGAAAAACCACTATACCCTAATAGTTTTGCCATATTAACCAATTCTATTAGTTCTTCTGAATTTAAATTTTTAACTTTTTTCATAAGTTCTTTTATTTCTGTATTTTCTTTATTATAATCTTTGAATATTAATTTCTGATCTATTCTAGTTGTACCCATTAACTCTTCTAATTGCATGCTTACTAAAGTTCCTTCATCACCCAATTCTATTACATATTTTTCAATTATACTGGTAACTCTCATTACCATTTCCATCTTCTGCATGACTAATGCAACATCATAAATAGTTACTAAATCATTAAACTCTAAAGCATTTAAATTTGTTATAGCTTGGTCTAATACTGTCTTATATTTTTCTAGAGTTTGTATTGCCTGATTTGCCTTAGTAAATATCTTAGATATATCTTCGACCACATACTTCTCATTTCCTCTATAAACTGTTATAACATTTCTTCTTTGTGAAATTCCTATGACTATAGCACCCGTCTGTTTTGCCACTCTTTCTGCTGTTCTATGTCTTGTTCCTGTTTCTGATGTTTCTATAAAATAATCTGGTATAAGTTGCGCATTAGCAAATAGTATTTTTTTTATATCGCTACTTAAAACTATAGCTCCGTCCATTTTAGCTAATTCATATAGATATGATGGTGAATATTCTGCATTTATAGCAAATCCACCATCTACTATTTTCATTACATCTTCGTTAGTTGCAATTACAATCAATCCACCTGTCTTAGCTCTTAGTACATTGTTTAGACCTAATCTAAGCGGAGTTCCAGGAGATATCATTTTTAATGCATATAGCATATTTTTATTATCTAGAAAATTCTCCATATTTATTGATTCCTCCCAAGTACTATATTTATAGCTTGTCTTAAGTTATCTACTGGCCATATTTCTATACCTTTGGTGTCTTTTACAACATCATAATTACTTCTAGGAACTACTATCTTTTTAAATCCAAGTTTTTTACATTCAGCTATTCTCTTTTCTATAAAGCTTACTGCCCTAACTTCTCCTGTAAGACCCACTTCTCCTGTAACAGCTATATCTTCATCTATAGGTATATTTCTAAAACTAGATGCTACAGAAATAGCTATGCCTAAATCAATTGAAGGTTCATTTATCTTTATTCCTCCAACTATGTTTATATAGACATCTTGATTTTGTATTTGCAATCCAACACGTTTTTCTAATACTGCTAATAACATACCTACTCTATTATAGTCTACTCCTGTAGAGGTTCTTTTTGGTATACCAAAACTTGTAGGCGAAACTAGTGCCTGTAATTCAAGTAACATTGGTCTCGTACCTTCTACAGTAGATATTATTACTGAACCTGCTACATCTTTTGGTTTTTCAGATATCAAGATTTTAGATGGATTATCAAGCTCTACTAATCCTAAATCTCTCATTTCAAATACTCCAAGTTCATTTGTTGAGCCAAATCTATTTTTAACAGCTCTTACTAATCTATAAGTATTATATCTTTCACCTTCAAAATATAGAACAGTATCAACCATATGCTCTAATAATTTTGGTCCTGCTAGTGAACCTTCTTTTGTCACATGACCAACTATGAATGTTGAAATACCCATTTTCTTAGAAATTTTCATGAATTTTGAAGTACCTTCTTTAATTTGGCTGACAGTTCCTGGTGCCGAGGATATTTCTGGACTAAAGACAGTTTGAATTGAGTCTAGAATTATTAATTCTGGATTTACACTTTCTAAATAAGATTCAATTATACTTAAATTGTTTTCAGCAAATATATATAAATTTTCTGAGTTAATTCCTAATCTTTTAGCTCTCATTTTTATTTGAGATTCTGATTCTTCCCCAGTTATATATAAAACAGTTTTTCCTAAATTCGCAACATTACTAGAAACTTGTATTAAAAGTGTTGACTTACCTATACCAGGGTCTCCACCAACAAGTACTAAAGAGCCTTTAACTATACCGCCTCCTAGTACTCTATCTAATTCATTTATATCTGTTGTAAATCTCTCTTCTTCTTTGCTTTCTATTGAATTTATGCTAACTGGTTTAGATGAAGATTTATCTATTATAAAGACCTCTTTTTTGGTGCTTTTTTGGTCTACTTCTTCTACAAATGTGTTCCACTTTGTACACTCAGGACATTTTCCCAGCCATTTAGCTGTTTCATATCCACAAGATTGACATACATATTTTGTTTTTATTTTTGCCATACTTTTATCATCCTTAATTTATTATTCTATACTATAATTTTAGCATATGTGAAAGACAATATGTAAAGATTAAATAAAATAATTAAGGGCAATGAATTATTATAGATTCATTGCCCTTAAAATTCTGTTTAATCTCTAAAACTTGTATATGCAAGATTTTAAAATGCAACTCTATTAAATTATTTAGTTTCAAAAACTATTTTGTCATCTTTTACCTTTGCTACTACAGTGCTTCCCTTTTTAACATCACCCTTTAAGATTGCTTCAGATAATTCATCTTCTAAATCTTTTTGTAAAGCTCTTTTAAGAGGTCTTGCTCCATATTCTAAATCAAATCCAGATTTAGAAATTAATTTAACAGCTTCGTCACTCATTTCTAATTTTATATCCATTTCTTTTAGTCTTTCTTGTAACTTAGCCACCATTAAAAGTATTATTTTTGATATGTGATTTTCATTTAATGAATGGAAAACAATTATATCATCTATTCTGTTCAAAAACTCGGGTCTGAATCTCTGTTTTAATTCACCCATTATATTTTCTTTCATTTTTTCATATTGAGACTTTTCTTCTTCGTCTCCTTTAGCAATACTAAAACCTAAAGTTTTTTGTCTGCCAATCGTAGATGCTCCGACATTTGATGTCATTATTATGATAGTATTCTTAAAATCTACAGTTCTTCCTTTTGAGTCAGTCAATCTACCATCATCTAAAATTTGTAACAAAATATTAAATACATCTGGGTGAGCTTTTTCTATCTCATCAAATAAAATAACTGAATATGGATTTCTTCTTACTTTCTCAGTTAATTGACCACCTTCATCATGACCAACATAACCTGGAGGCGAACCTATCATTCTTGATACAGCATGTTTTTCCATATATTCAGACATATCTATTCTTATTATTTGATTTTCATCTCCAAACTGTACTTCTGCCAATGCCTTAGATAATTCTGTTTTACCGACTCCTGTAGGACCTAAAAATAAAAATGAACCAATTGGTCTATTAGGGTCTTTAAGACCTGCTCTTGACCTTCTTATTGCCTTTGAGATAGATTTTACTGCTTGTTCTTGCCCTATTACTCTATTGTGTAATATTTCTTCAAGTCTTAGAAGTCTATCAGCTTCTTCTTCAAGAATTTTATTAACAGGTATCCCTGTCCATAAGCCAACTACTTCAGCAATAACTTCTCCATCAACTAAATCAGAATGTTTAGATGATTTATTCCATCTTTCTCTTACGTCTTCTAATTGTTTTTTAAGTAGACCTTGTTCATCTCTTATTTTTGCTGCTTTCTCAAAGTCTTGACATCTCACTGCTTCTTCTTTTTCTTTGTCTATGTTTTCTATTTCTAGTTCTAATTTCTTTATTTCTGAAGGAGGTGTATTTTCCTTTAATCTTACTTTTGATGCAGCTTCATCAATCAAGTCTATCGCTTTATCTGGTAGATATCTGTCTGATATATATCTAGTTGATAATTCTACAGCTGATTTTATAGCATCGTCAGTTATTTTAACTTTGTGATGAGCTTCATATTTATCTCTTAATCCTTCTAATATTTTTATTGAGTCTTCTTTACTTGGTTCATCCACCATAACTGGTTGGAATCTTCTTTCTAATGCAGAATCTTTTTCAACATGCTTTCTATATTCATCAATTGTTGTTGCACCTATAACTTGTATTTCTCCTCTTGCTAAAGCTGGCTTTAATATATTTGATGCATCTATAGAACCTTCTCCTGTAGAGCCAGCTCCTATTATTGTATGCATTTCATCTATAAATAAAATTATATTTCCATTTTTAATAACTTCATCTACAACTTCTTTGATTCTCTCTTCAAATTCTCCTCTATACTTAGCACCAGCTAATAATGAACCCATCTCTAAAGAATATAAAGTTTTATTTTTTAACGTTTCTGGAACATTTCCTAGGGCTATATTTGTTGCTAAACCTTCAGCTATAGCTGTTTTACCTACTCCTGGGTCTCCTATTAATACTGGATTATTTTTTGTTCTTCTACTTAGTATTTGTATTACTCTTTGTATTTCTTTCTCTCTACCTATTACAGGGTCTATTTTATTCTGTTTTGCATATAGTGTAAGATTTCTTCCATACTTATCAAGCACCTTTGACTCTACTTGATTCTGGTTGCCCGTGTAACTATTTTCTGGTTTATATTGATTTTTATCACTAATACCCATCATATCAATTGTTAATTGGGCAAGAGTTCTATCATTTACTCCTGCATAATTTAAAATCTTATTAGCAATTCCTTCTCCTTCTTGAATAATAGATAATAGTATATGTTCAGTCCCAATATAATTTGTTTTTAATTTGTTTGCAAACATACCTGACAGTTCAAGTATCTGTTTACTTCTTGGGCTTAATACTATGTCTTCTGGAATTCCGTCTCCTTTACCTTCCATATCAATTATTTTACCTTCTAAATAAGCCTCTGTAAATCCAACTTTACTTAGAACTTTAGCAGCTATACCTTCTTCTTCTCTTAAAAGACCTAAAAGTATATGTTCACTCCCAACAATATTATGCCCTAAGGCTTTGGCAGATTCAAATGCTAAATCAATTGCCTTCTTAGCTCTTTGTGTAAATCTATTGAAGTTCATAATTCATCCCTCCTCTTAATTTCTCCAAAGTTTCTCTAATGTATGTTGCTCTATTTATATCTCTATTCTCAACATCATCACTCTTATACATTATTGACTGATGTGCTGGTTGTATACCTATCATAAGTTGTTCTATCGCCTTTAAATCTAGTTTATCTATATAGTTCATTTCTATCCCCATTTTTATATTTGATAGATGGCTCATAGCCTCTGAACTACTCATTACTCTTGAGTTTTCAAGTGTTCCTATTGACCTAAATATTTTATCTTCTAATTTTATACCTAATTTTTTTTGCAATATTTCTCTGGCTTTTATTTCTTTTGATATTGCATCTTTTGTAAGACCACTTACATTCTCTATAATATTAGACTCTGTTCTTCCAAGTGTAAGTTGATTGGATATTTGATATATGTTTCCTAATGCTTCTGTTCGTTCCCCATATATACCTCTTATAGCTATGCCTATTTGTGAGGATATTTTATAAAGTTCATCCATGTATCCCAATTGACTTAATGCTGGTAAATGCATCATCACAGAAGCTCTCATTCCTGTTCCTGTATTAGTTGGGCAAGATGTAAGATAACCTAACTTTGTGCTAAATGCATATTCTAAACTTGATTCTAACAAATCATCTATCTCATTTGCTATGTTATATGCATATTCTAAATTTAAATCATCACACATAGTTTGTATTCTTATATGGTCTTCTTCATTTATCATTATGCTTACAGTTTTATCTTTTTTTACTATAACTGCACTTTTATCATTCTCTGCTAAATCTGGGCTTATTATATGTTCTTCAACCATAAGCATTTTCTTAGATTTATCTAAATCTTCAATTTTATAAAAATCAAATTCTTCTTTTTGCTCTAAACTAGAATTCATAAATACATTTTTTACTTTTTCTATTATTTCCATAGCACTTTCTTTATCTAATCTATTTGGAAAAGGATAATTATTTAAGTTTCTAGCTAGCCTAACTCTTGATTTCATGACTATGTTCTCTCTCATAATATCACTCCAATCTTAGTCAATAGAACCTTTTAAATATTTAATTTTATCTCTAAATTGAGCAGCCAATTCATACTCTTCATTTTTTATAGCTCTATCTAAATCTTCTTTTAATTCTTTAATCTCATTTTCTACACTTATCTTGTAAAAAGATTTTTTAGGTGCCTTACCTGTATGCTCTATGTGTCCATGTATATTTTGGAGCATCGGATTTACTTGACTACTGAATGCATTGTAGCATTCACTGCATCCAAATCTTCCATTATTCTTAAATTCGCTATAAGTCATATTACAATTTGGACAAACTAACTTTTCTTCAAGTTCTTTTTTAGGTTGAAATCCTAAGTTAGAAAATATATCCATCATTGAAAAAGGCATATCTAAATTAAAATTCATTTCTGTGTTCTCTTTTGCACATTCACTACATAGGTACATTTCTGTCTTCTCTCCATTGACTATCTTATTATAATATACGGATGCTTTATTCTTATTACATTTTTGACATAGCATAAATTATCACTCCTCTATACTAAATAATCCTATTATTATATTCTTTAGAATATTAGACCTTACCTTCTCTTTCAATTCATATACTGGCATACATAATGATTTATCATCTATTGCATATAATATTAATTTTAGTTCTCTTTCACTAATTAAGCCTGACTCTCTCAAACTTTCCAATAATTCTTTTGCTTTTTTATATGATATTTGACTTCCTATTTTTTCATTTAATAATTCTCTAATATGTCCATCTTTACTTTTTCGTATTTTTTCTATTTGAACATATCCTCCGCCACCTTTTTTACTTTCAATATAATACCCTTTATCTATTGTAAATCTTGTTGTTAAGACATAATTTATTTGTGATGGTGCACAACTAAACAAGTTTGCTAGTTCATTTCTTTGAATTTTTATGCTACTATCCTCTTCCATCAAATCTTTAATAAATTTTTCAATTATATCTGTCATAGTTGCCATTAATATCACCACACGCCTTTTAGTTTTTGACTTTCTTTGACTACTATTTTACACCTATTATTTAAATTTTTAAAGACCTAAATTACATAATTTTATATTTTTTATAACAATTTAAATATGAATTTATCTCCTTATCAATTATAAAGTTTTATTCATTACATTTATGATAACCAAACATTAAAATTTTGATTTATTATTAAATGTCAATATTTTAGATGTTTTATATTTTAGATATACCTTCTCACCTTTATTATTAAACATTTCTAAAAAATAATAATAATAAATACAAAAACTAGGCATATGTTTACCTAAAATAAACTTATACCTAGTTCAAATCCTAAAAATATTTTTAATAGTATAACTATTAAAAATATTTTTTATTCTATTTTACCTATTATTTTGCAGTAGCTAACCCAATTATTTTTTCTGCAAATTGTGATGGTACCTCTCCATATTTTGCTAATTCCATTTCAAAGTATCCTCTACCTTGTGTCATTGCTCTTAAATCTATTGCATATTTAAATGTTTCTGCCTGTGGAGCTTCTGCAAATATTATTTGTTTCCCTTTATTATCTGGCTCCATTCCAAATATTTTTCCTCTTCTCTTATTTATATCACCCATAACATCTCCCATATATTCTTCTGGTACAGTTATCTTCAGCTTCATTATAGGTTCTAGTAGTATTGGATGTGCTTCTTCCATACCTTTTTTAAATGCGGCACTCGCTGCCATCTTAAAAGCCATTTCAGAAGAGTCTACATCATGATATGAACCATCATAAAGTGTAGCCTTTATATTTGTAACAGGATAACCAGCTAATACACCTTTTTGCATAGAGTCTTTTAGACCTTTTTCAACTGCAGGTATATATTGTTTTGGTACAGACCCACCAAATATTTCTTCTGTAAATTCAAAATCAGATTCACATCTTTCAAATCTTATTTTTACATCTCCATATTGACCATGACCACCTGATTGCTTTTTATGTTTTCCTTGTACATCTGCTGTTCCTTTTATAGTTTCTCTATAAGGAACTTTAAGGTCATTTAATTCAACATCAACACCAAATTTATCTTTCATTTTATTTTTAATTGTTTTTATATGAAGTTCTCCTTGTCCTCCTAAAAGGGCTTGTTTTGTCTCTGTATTTCTATAAGAATGTAATGTAGGGTCTTCTTCTACTAGTTTATTTAATACAGATGCTACTTTTTCTTCATCACCTTTATTCTTAGGTGTTACTGCATAGTATATCTGTGGTTTAGGGAAATCTATATTTTCTAAAGCTTCTGCATCTTTATCTGTAGATATAGTGTCTCCTGTTTTTAGAGAATTAATTTTAGTTACAACTACTATATCTCCAGCTTTAGCTTTTTCTACTTCCACTAATTCACTATTTTTTAATGTATATATATTAGCTATCTTTTCCTTTACACTTTTATTTATATTAAAGACATCTTTATCTTTAGAAAGTACACCTTCAGTAATTTTTATATATGACATTTTACCAACAAATGGGTCAACCATAGTCTTAAATACTAATCCTCTAAATGGTTTACTTTCTTCTGTAAAAATAGGTTCTAGGTAATTTGATATAGTATCTAATATTTCTTTTGTTCCTATATTATTTATAGTTGAACCACATATTACAGGTATAATATCACCTCTTTGTATCCCTATAACAATACCTTTTTGTATTTCTTCTGTAGTTAACTCTTCACCATTAAAATATTTATCTAATATTTGGTCATCTGTTTCTGCTATAAGTTCCATTAATGCTTCTTTAACACTCATAGCTTGTTCCTTGAATTCACCTTCTAAATCATCTATGTTTTCAAATACATTATGTAACTTTACAAAGTTTTTATCTTTATATATAGGACTTATCATAGGAACTATCTTATTGTTGTACTTTTCTCTTAACATTGCTATTGCGTCTTTATATCTTGCTTTTTCATTATCTATTTTATTTATAAACATTATCTTAGGAATACTCTCAGTTAGTTCCAATGATTTCTCTGTACCAACTTGAATAGGTGCTGTTGCATCTATTACTATTATTGCTGCATCACTTGCTCTAAGAGATGATACAACGTCTCCGCTAAAGTCAAAATATCCTGGGGTATCCAATAAGTTAAACTTATAATCATTATACTCTATAGGTATTAATCCCATACTATAAGTCATATTTACCTTGTCTGTTAATTTAGGTATCTTATTAGTGTTTGCTGTGTAAGCTATAGTTTCGATTAGATTTGTTTTTCCACATCCGCTATGTCCTAATACCGCTACATTTCTCAACATTTTACTATCATAAACCTTCATATAAGCACCCACCTTTTAAATTTATGTATTTTCTCTTAGCTGTTATTTCCTAAGAAATAGTCCAGAAAATGTTTATTATTTTTAGAATTTTTAGATAACATTTTCCTTACTAGCTTTATTTCTACATATGGATGTAATTTTCCTCTTTTTTTTAACAAAAATTTAATTTAAATAAATAAAAACACTCTAAAACATTTTTTATTAAATGTTTTAGAGTGTTTTTTTAATTATCTTAATTCAATTATTTCATTATCATTAATAATTGTTTATCTTCAACCATATCATCTTCTTTTACTTTGATTGACTTAATTACTCCATCAGTCTTAGCAACTATTATAGTCTCCATTTTCATAGCTTCTATAACTATTAGTGGTTGATTGGCTTTTACTTCATCTTCTTCTTTAACCATTATTTTTATAACTTTTCCTGGTATACTTGCTCCAATTTGAAGAGGGTCATTCATATCAGCTTTCTCAACATTATTAATTTTTCCAGAGAAATTTCTATCTTTTATTTCTACTTCTCTAACCATTCCATTCAATTCAAATCCTATAGTTCTAAATCCATTTTCCTTAACTTCACCGATTTCAACTAATCTTATTGTTAATACTTTACCTTCTTCTATCTCTACTTCACATTCTTCATTTTTATTTAAACCATAGAAGAATACATCACTTTCAAGTTTAGATATATCATTATAGTGTTGTAAATGTTTGATATAATCCTCATAAACTTTTGGATATAAAGCATAACTTATAACATTTCTTATATTAGCATTTATGTCATATTTTTCATCTAGATATTTAGCTATTTCATCAAAATCTTCTGCTGGTAATAATGAACCAGGTCTTACTGTAATAGCTTCTTCGCCTTTTAAAACTACTTCTTGTAAATCTTTTGGTATTCCACCTTCTGGTTGACCAATCATACCTTTACAGTAGTCCACAACAGAATCTGGGAATGATAAGTTTTTACCTTCTTCAATTATATTGTCTTTATCTAATTTATTTTTAGTCATAAAGATAGCTAGGTCTCCTACAACCTTTGAAGATGGAGTTACTTTTATTATATCCCCTACAACTTCATTAGCTTCTTTATATTTTTCTTTAACTTCATCAAATCTATTAACTAATCCTAAACTATCAGCTTGAGGTTTTAAGTTTGTATATTGACCACCTGGTATTTCAAAATTATATATTTCTGCACAAGAGTTAGTTAAGTCACTTTCAAATTTGCTATAAACTTTTCTTAAGTCCTTATAATATTTTCCTAACTCATCATATCCAAATAAATCTATACCTGTATCTCTTTCTGTATTTTTAAGAGCTTCTACTATAGCATTAAGTGATGGTTGACTTGTAAGTCCTGCCATAGATTCTAATGCAGCGTCAATTATATCTACACCAGCTTCTGATGCCATTAAACAAGTTGCTACACCATTTCCACTTGTATCATGAGTGTGTAAATGTATTGGTGCTTTTATATTTTTCTTTAACTCTTTAACTAGAGTGTAAGCTGAATATGTTTAAGAAGTCCTGACATATCTTTTATTGCTATTATATCTGCTCCTAAACTTTCTAATTCTTGTGCCATCTTAATATAATATTCTAGATTATACTTAGTTTTAGTCTTATCTAGTATATCACCTGTATAACACATAGTTGCTTCAACAATTTTTCCAGTTTCTAAAGCTGTATTTATAGATGGTTTCATATTTTCAACCCAGTTTAATGAGTCAAATATTCTAAATACATCTATACCTTGTCTAGCAGATTCTTTTGTAAATTCTTCTATTACATTATCTGGGTAGTTTTTATATCCAACTCCATTTGATGCTCTAAGCAACATTTGGAACATTATACTTGGTATTTCTTCTCTTAGCTTCTGTAATCTACGCCAAGGTGATTCTTTTAAAAATCTATATGCAACATCATAAGTAGCTCCACCCCACATTTCAAGTGAGAATAAATCTTTTTGATATTTTTCTGTTGGTTGAGCAGCTTTTAATAAATCATATGTTCTTATTCTTGTTGCTAATAAGGATTGATGTGCATCTCTCATTGTTGTATCTGTTAGCAATAATTTCTTATCATTTTTTATTTTTTCTATATATGCAGATTTACCTAACTTATCAAAAAGTATTTTACTTCCTTCTGCCTTTGAGCCATCTTTATCCATTCTTGGGTCATGTAATGCATCAAATAATGGTTTTTCTTTACAAGCATTATCATTTACAATTACATCTCCTATGAATTGAAGTAATTTTGTTCCTCTGTCTTTACTTTCTGTTATTTCAAATAAATCTGGATTTTCATCTATAAACTTAGTACTACATTTACCATTTGAGAATATAGGATTATTTAAAACATTAACTAAGAATCCTACATTAGTTTTAACTCCTCTAACTCTAAGCTCTTTTACTGATCTTATAGTTTTATTTATTGCTCCTTGGAATGTTCTATCCCAAGAAATTGTTTTAACTAGTAAACTATCATAGTGAGGACTTATATTTGCACCTGTAAATCCATTTCCACCATCTAGTCTTATACCAAATCCTGAACCAGTTCTATACACTTGAATTTTCCCTGTATCAGGCATGAATTTATTCTTAGGGTCTTCTGTAGTTATTCTACATTGAATAGAATACCCTCTTATTTCTACATCATCTTGTGATTTTATATTGATTTCTTCACTATCTAAACTATAACCTTGAGCTATTAGTATTTGACTTTGAACTATATCTATTCCTGTAACCATCTCTGTTACAGTATGTTCAACCTGTACTCTTGTGTTCATCTCTATAAAATAATGTCCGCCATTTGCATCTACTAAGAATTCTAATGTTCCTGCATTAGCATAGCCTACATGCTTTGATAATTTGACTGCATCTTCACATATTTCTTGTCTTACTTTATCATCTAATGAAAAAGCTGGTGCATATTCTATTATTTTTTGATGTCTTCTTTGAACTGAACAGTCTCTTTCGTACAAGTGAACTATATTTCCATAGTTATCTCCTAATATTTGAACTTCTATATGTTTTGGATCAGCTATATATTTTTCTATAAATATGATATCCTCTCCAAAAGCTTTTCTTGATTCGCTACAAGCAGTTTCATATTCAATCTCTAAGTCTTCTTCGCGGTGTACAATTCTCATCCCTCTACCGCCACCACCATTAGATGCTTTTATCATAACAGGATAACCTATTTTATTTGCAACTTCTTTTGCTTCTTCAGTACTCTTTATTGCTTTTTCTACACCTGGTATAGTTTGAACATTAACTTCTTTTGCGATTTTCTTAGAGTTTATCTTATCTCCCATCATATTCATTACTTTAGATGATGGCCCTATAAAAGTAATTCCATTCTCTTCACATTTACGAGCAAACTCTGCATTCTCTGCTAGAAAACCATATCCTGGATGTATCGCATCAACTTTTTTTCTCTTCGCCAAGTCAATTATCCCATCCATGTCTAGATACGCATCTATTGGCCCTTTGCCTTCCCCTATCAAATATGATTCGTCTGCTTTTGTTCTAAATAATCCATATTTATCTTCTTTACTATATATACCAACACTTTTTATCCCCAATTCTGAACAGGCTCTAAATATTCTTATAGCTATTTCGCCTCTATTAGCTACTAGTATTTTATTAAACTTTTTAAGCATACTCTATTCTTCTCCTTTATTGTTTGTGTAATATTAAAGATTATAGACTAAAATACTTTATTTTTGAAGATGTTTAAGCAAGTTCCTTAATTAATAAGATAAATTTATAAATATAAGTAATTTTTAGACTGTGTAAACTCAATTTACCTCACTAAAATTAAGGCATTTTTTATGGAATTTCAGGCAAATTTATGTGAAAATTTCTACAATTGACTTGATTTTATACTGTTTTTTCTTATGTTTACATAATTATTTTCATCTTTACGTAAGATTTTATATATTTTTTTAATATCATTCATACCCTAATCTATTTGTCTAGATACCCTCTTCACTACATCTGAAAGTTTTAAATGACCTAAATCCGCATAAGCTATAGCCAAGATTATTTTTACGACTCCATCTACCTCATCTAATTTATATGCTCTAGCATTTATTATTGTGTATTTTGGCATAAATTCTTCTAAATCTAGTGCAAGTTCATCAGATAAAGTCATATATTCATCAAATTTTTCTTCATCAGATAAGTTAACAGAATCATATTGTTCGCTTATAATAGTATCTAAGTAATTCAAATCTATACTCAACTGATATGCAATTACGTCTTCCCTTTTTGTACTTTTACTTAAATCTTTTTCAACTTTAAATTTGCTATTTTTATCTATAGTTAATTTTAGTTCTTCGCTATCAACTATTTCATTTCCTATTATTATATACAAGTTTCTTACCTCCTAAATATAAAAACTTTTTTAATCAAAAATAAAACCTCTAGTAAAATTACTAGAGGTTTGCACTGGTGGGATTAACAGGGCTCGAACCTGTGACCCCCTGCTTGTAAGGCAGGTGCTCTCCCAGCTGAGCTATAATCCCTCGATGTTTATATGGTGCGCCCAAAGGGACTCGAACCCCTAACCTTCTGATTCGTAGTCAGACACTCTATCCAGTTGAGCTATGAGCGCATTTTTTATTGGAGGCGACACCCAGATTCGAACTGGGGATCAAGGAGTTGCAGTCCACTGCCTTACCACTTGGCTATGTCGCCACCTTTTTGGTGATCTATCCGCGACTCGAACGCGGGACACCCTGATTAAAAGTCAGGTGCTCTACCGACTGAGCTAATAGACCATATTAGTTGGGGTGGATAATGAGAGTCGAACTCACGACCTCCAGAGCCACAATCTGGCGCTCTAACCAACTGAGCTATACCCACCAGTAATTGGTCGAGGTGAAGGGACTCGAACCCCCGGCCCCATGGTCCCAAACCATGTGCGCTACCAAACTGCGCTACACCTCGAAGTTATTTAATTAATTTAATGTGGTGGGCCATCAGGGACTCGAACCCCAGACCTACCGGTTATGAGCCGGGCGCTCTAACCAACTGAGCTAATGGCCCACATTAAATTTTAGTAGCGGTAATAGGAGTCGAACCTATGACCTTTCGGGTATGAACCGAACGCTCTAGCCAACTAAGCTATACCGCCATATTTTGGTGCCCAGAGGCGGAATCGAACCACCGACACGGGGATTTTCAGTCCCCTGCTCTACCGACTGAGCTATCTGGGCA
>NZ_AVHW01000012.1 GCF_000449425.2 Clostridioides difficile CD160 | reverse complement strand
CCCACTGCTGCCTCCCGTAGGAGTTTGGACCGTGTCTCAGTTCCAATGTGGCCGATCACCCTCTCAGGTCGGCTACTGATCGTCGCCTTGGTAAGCCGTTACCTTACCAACTAGCTAATCAGACGCGGGTCCATCCTGTACTGGCTCACCTTTGATATTTAGAGATGCCTCCAAATATTTATCCCGTATTAGCATACCTTTCGGTATGTTATCCGTGTGTACAGGGTAGGTTACCCACGCGTTACTCACCCGTCCGCCGCTCTTTACCGAAGTAAATCGCTCAACTTGCATGTGTTAGGCACGCCGCCAGCGTTCATCCTGAGCCAGGATCAAACTCTCAAATAAAAGTTTATCAGGCTCAGATACTATTGTTATCAAAATATCTGGCTTTATGGTTTGTTTCTTAATATAAATTAACCTACTGTTTAATTTTCAATGTTCGTGTTTATTTCTTTTTCCTTTTTTCAAGGACAAGTAATACTATATCACCTTTATTTATCTAAGTCAATATAATTTTTCATTTTTTTTAATTTTTTATTTATCATATATTTTTTATATTCAAATTTTTAAATTTAATACTGTTTAGAAGTGTTTATTTCATAAAACTAATATATATTCTATGCTCAATTTTCCTTTTTATTCTATAATTAAATTTTTTATTTATAATGGATATTTATAATAGCACATATTTTCTAAGATTAATTTACATTTCTTTCACTTGTAATTTTTGTAATCTTGTATTAGATTAATATTAAAAAATAATTTATTAATAATTTGATTTACAATGACAATTTATATATATCAAAATATAATATCATACAAATACTATGCTACATTTTAGGAGGATTTTATTATGAGCAAAAAAGTATTAATAATGTCTGCTTCCACTGGTGGTGGACATAATAGAGCTGCTCTAGCTATTAAAGAAGAACTTACTTCCAAAACACTTGATGGAGAGCCAATTGAATGTGAAATAATAGATAGTTTAAAATTAGTTAATAACACAATGGATAAGATAATTTCAAGAGGATATGAAAAGTCTGCTATATATACCCCCAAAGCATATGGAAGTGTATATAGATTATCTGAAACGAATCTTTTATCAAAAAATGAATTTAAAGACAATTTAATAATAACATTTATGGCAAAAAAATTTAAAAAACTTATTAGAAGCACAAAGCCAGATTTGATTATAGGAACGCATCCTTTTCCAATGATTGCACTTAGTACATTGAAAAAAAACTTTAACTTACATAATAATGAATCCAATACTTATACAGAGTATTTTTATAAACATCATACAAATACTATCAATGTACCTCCACTTATTTCTGTATTAACTGATTATACTACGCATTCTACATGGATACAAAACGAAATTGATTATTATATAGTTGGTCATGAATATGTAAAAGAATTATTGGTATTTGATGGGGTTGAACCTAGTAAAATTAGAACTTTTGGAATTCCTGTTGAAAAATCATTTCTTTCTCACAGAGATAAAGAAATTGTTCTTTCTGAGTTGAATTTATCTCCTGATAAATTGACTGTTTTACTTATGGGTGGTAGTTTTGGAGCTGGAAATATAAAAGAAACATTAGATGAACTATTAGATACTGATAGAGATTTTCAGATACTTGTAATAACTGGTAGGAATGAAAGTTTAAAAGAAAAAATCGAAAAAAAACTTATGTCTCGTTCTCATAATAAAAATGTATGTGTTCTTGGATATACTAATAAAATGAATGATATTTTAGCTTCTATAGATGTCTTGGTAAGTAAACCTGGTGGTCTTACTACAACTGAAGCACTCTTAAAAGATGTGCCTATGATAGTTCCATATTATATACCTGGTCAAGAAGAAGAGAATCTAGATTTCTTATCTAATTGTGGTGCAGCACTTAGAACTACAAAAAAGTATAATTTATCAATATTATTAAAAGTTTTAATAGATGACCCAAGTAGGTTAGAAATGTTAAAAAGAAATATTAAATCAATAAGAAAATCAAATTCAGCTCAAAATATAGCTAATTTGATTTTAAGTATAATTTCTAATTAATAAAATAAATAAAATCCCTATAGTATATATTATCTATTAGGGATTTTTTATTTTCTAATTATTTAATATTAAATTGGTTCATAAAAGTCTTCTTCATAATCATACTGATAGTTTTTATAATTATTTCTGAATTCAGTATTTTTGTTTCGTACACTTTTCTTGGTTTTTTTCTTATTAGAAAAGTTTATATCATCAAAATCATCATATTTAGGTTTATCTTTTGATTTCATTTTTTTAACTCTTTTTTCTTTCATTGCATTATGTTCTTCTAAGTTCATAATTGGTTTCATGTTGCACCCCTATCAAAATTTTTAAATGATTTATACAACAAATTATACAATACAGAAGAAATTTATTCAACAAATCTAAATCAAAATTAATTTGAAATTAACACCAAAAAATTACAAAAATCGAGGTATTAACCTCGATTTTTATATCTCTCTTCTACCTTCTAATGCTTTTGATATTGTAACTTCATCTGCATACTCTAAATCTCCTCCAACAGGAAGACCATGAGCTATCCTAGTAACTTTAATTCCCATTGGCTTTACTAATCTAGCAATATACATAGCTGTGGCTTCTCCTTCAATAGTAGGATTTGTTGCCATTATTATTTCTTTAACTTCTTGATTTCCAAGCCTTTGTATAAGTTCCTTTATTTTTAGCATATCTGGCCCAATTCCATCCATTGGAGAAATTACTCCATTTAATACATGATACTGACCCTTAAACTCTCTCGTTCTCTCCATAGCTGCTACATCTCTTGGATCTTCTACAACACATATGACACTTGAGTCTCTATTTTTATTTGAACACATACTACATGGATCTGTATCTGTTATATTACAACAAATTGAACAATATCTTATTTCTCTTTTTGCATCTATAATCGCTTTAGATAAAGCTTCCACATCATTAGTGTTCATACTAATAATATGAAATGCCAATCTTTGAGCAGTCTTTCTCCCTACTCCAGGAAGTTTTGAAAATTCTTCTATAAGTCTCGTTATTGGACCTGTATAAACTTGCATAAATATCACCTACTAGAATAACCCTGGTATATTCATACCTCCAGTTACCTTATTCATTTGATTTGCTTGTATATCATCAATATTTCTCAATGCTTGATTTATTGCACTTAAAACTAAATCTTGTAGCATTTCTATATCATCTGGATCAACTACTTCTGGTTTAATAGTTATATCCAAAACTTCTTTCTTACCATTAACTTTTACAGTAACTGCTCCTCCGCCAACTGAAGCTTCTACTTCTTTATTTTCTAACTCTTGTTGAGCTTTTTGCATATTTTCTTGCATCTTTTGAGCCTGTTTTAATAAATTGTTCATATTTCCACCACCAGGCATCATTCCGCCTCCAAAACCTTTTTTAGCCATAAATACTATTCCTCCTAAACTTATTTTCATTTTATTATTATATCATAATAATATTTTATTATTTACTTTCATTTTCATCAATACTATCTTTTATTTCTAATATCTCTTCATTTACTATGTTCTTTAAAATCTCTTCGCCAATGTCTTTTTTCTCTTTAACTTCAAGATTTATATCTTTAACTTCTGATGTCAACACTATTTTCACATTAAAACTTCTATTTAAAACATCTCTTATTATTTTTTCTAGATAATTTATTGTATCTTGGGAGCTTAGTCTAGTTTTTGCAAAATCAAATTTATCATCAAATATAACGTATAACATATTAGAATATACATTAAAACTTTTTACCTCACTTAAAAGTGCATATATTGGCATTTTTTTATCTTTTTTAATTTGTTTAAGTATATTCTTCCAAGATGACTCTATAAGTATAACATCCTCATTTTTTACCTCTTCATAAACTACATTTTCTTTTTTTACATTTATATCTCTATCTACATCAGATTCTTTTTCTTTACTATTATCCTGTTTTGAAACTTTAAAACTACCCAATTCAATCATTTTTTCTAAGTTTTCAACTCTTTTAATAAGAGCTTCTTTACTTTCATCAAACATTGGTTGAGCAATCTTCATCATAGTTATTTCCACCAAGACCCTTGGATTTGAAGATGACTTTATATCGTCTTGAGTTGCTGATAACACATTTAAAATTCTTATTAAATCATTTATATCTATATCTTCAGATTGAAATTTAAGTTGTTCTATAGTTTCTTCTGGTAATGAAATTATTTCATCTAATTCTGATGATACTTTACATACCATTAAATTTCTAAAATGATCAATCAAATCATTTATAAGGTTTCTTATATCTTTTCCCCATAAAACAAATTCATTTAATATCTCAAGAGATTTTTTAGTATTTTGTTCTACAATACATTGAGACAATTCAAATAATTGTTCTATATTGACGCTTCCCATCAATTCAACAACATCTTTATAATCTATTTTATTCTCTCCAAATGACATACATTGGTCTAATATACTAAGAGCATCTCTAAGTGCTCCTTGAGAATTCCTAGATATTAAGTTAAGAGCTTTATCATCTATATCAATTCCTTCATCTTCACAAATCCTTTTCATTCTAAGAGTCATGTCCTTAACTGTAACTCTTTTGAAATCGTATCTTTGGCATCTCGATAAAATAGTTGCAGGTATCTTGTGAGGTTCAGTAGTAGCCAATATAAAGATTACATATGAGGGAGGCTCCTCTAATGTTTTTAATAGTGCATTAAAAGCTCCTTGAGACAACATATGAACCTCATCTATTATATATACTTTATATTTAGCATTAGCTGGAGAATATTTCACACTTTCTCTAAGTTCTCTTATATCATCTACACTGTTATTTGATGCTGCATCTATTTCTACAACATCCATTGTATTGTCCTTTAATATAGATTCACATATCTCACACTCATTACAAGGTTCTTCATTTATTTTATTTAAACAGTTAACTGCTCTAGAAAAAATCTTTGCAGTAGATGTCTTACCAGTACCTCTTGTACCGCAAAACAAATAAGCATGTCCTATATTATCATTGTATATTTGATTTTTTAAAGTCTTAATAATATGATCTTGACCAATAACGTCCTCAAACTTTTGTGGTCTATATGCTCTATATAATGCTTTATGCATCTTTTTACCTCTCTTTAGTAAAATTAATAAAAAAATCCCTCATTATCTAAGGGATTAGTCTTTTATATATTAAATGCTGTACACCATCTATCGACTTAATTCCATAGGCGTTACCAAAACAGTTAGCTCAACTTAGGCACCCCCGCGGCACACAAAAGTGATCACTTACCGCTGCTTCCTTCCGGATCTGACGGGGTTCATGAGCTTTCATTGCGCAGGACCTAAGCATCAACACCACTTATTTAGGGCGGCCCTACAGAAAATAAGCCTTTAGATGGAATTCAATCCTGCTATAGCGGATTGCAGGTTACAGGGCACCGCTACCTCCCCATCTAGTACAGCAAAATTACAACCATATTTAATTACTTTTATTGTTTCTGGCGGAGAGAGTGGGATTTGAACCCACGATACAGTTTTACCCATATACTCGCTTTCCAGGCGAGCGCCTTCGACCACTCGACCATCTCTCCTTAATCTCTTTTTCTTAATGCCTTAAAAAATTCTTGCAATATGATCGAGCATTCTTCTTGCAAAACATCAAAAGCCACTTTTACATTATTATTATTAAAATAATCTAATTTAAACTCATGCTGTTTTTCTATATATGAATTTTTTACATGTCTTGTCCCTATTATAAGCTTTTTTATTCTAGAATTAACTATTGCACCACTACACATTATGCAAGGTTCCATTGTAACATATAAATTACAATCAGTCAACCTCCAGCCACCTATTTTTTCTGATGCTTGTTTTATCGCCAACATTTCTGCATGAGCTGTAGAATCTTTTAATGTTTCTGTAAGGTTATGGGCTCTAGCTATTATTTCATTATCTTTAACTATAATAGCACCTATTGGTGTTTCTCTTTTATTATATGCTTTATATGCTTCCTTTAATGCTTCTTTCATATAAAATGAACTTTCCATAATTCCTCCCAAAACTTATAACAAACTTATCTTATCATAATTCATTTTATAATTCAACTTAATTTTATTTTGTTTATTTAATTATTAATAGATATAGCTATATTTTATTTAAATTAGTTCTAAAATAATCTTTATTCATTTACATAAGTGTTGATTTATAAAGATATTTAGTATTTTATGATAAACATTCTGTTATATAAATTGACATAAAAAAGCTATGAAATTTAATAATTATATTAATAATTTCATAGCCTTTTTAATTTATTGTTCATTCATAGTATATCTTTTATATTAAAATATCTTTCTACATATGATATTAAATAGAATTATCTTATAACATCAACACCCATATAAGGTCTTAATTCTTCTGGAACTACTACAGAACCATCTGATTGCTGATAATTTTCTAATATAGCAGCTAAACATCTTCCTATAGCTAATCCAGAACCATTTAAAGTATGAACATATTCTGCTTTTGATTTTTTATCTCTTTTAAATCTTATTCCAGCTCTTCTAGCTTGGAAGTCTTCAAAGTTTGAACAAGAAGATATTTCTACATATCTATTGTAACTTGGCATCCAAACTTCTAAATCATATTTAAATGCAGCTGTGAATCCTAAATCTCCTGTACATATTTTTACAACTCTATATGGAAGACCTAACATTTGTAGCATAGTTTCAGCATCATGAGTTAATGATTCTAATTCATCATAAGAATCTTCTGGTTTAACAAATTTAACTAACTCAACTTTATTAAATTGATGTTGTCTAACTAAACCTCTTGTATCTCTTCCTGCTGAACCTGCTTCAGATCTAAAACAAGGAGTATATGCACAATATTTAATTGGAAGTTCTGCGACATCTAATATTTCATTAGCATGTATATTAGTAACAGGTACTTCAGCTGTTGGTATTAAGAAATACTCTAGTCCTTCTATCTTAAACATATCTTCTTCAAATTTAGGAAGTTGACCTGTACCTATAAAACTATTTCTATTAGCCATAAATGGAGGTAAAACTTCTGTATATCCATGTTTAGCTGTATGAGTATTTAAAAAGAAATTCATTAAAGATCTTTCTAGTCTAGCACCTAGACCTCTATATAGAGTAAACCTTGAACCAGTTATTTTTCCAGCTCTTTCAAAATCTAATATACCTAGACCAGTACCAATATCCCAATGTGCTTTATGCTCGAAATCAAATTTAGTAGGTTCTCCCCAAGTTCTTACTTGAACATTATCTTCATCTGTTTCGCCTTGTGGTACCTCAGGATGAGGAACATTTGGTATTCTCATCAATGTGTATTCCATTTTTGCTTCTACTTCTTTTACTTTTTCATCAATACCTTTTATCTTGTCTGATAACTCTTTTAATCTTGCTTTTTCTTCTGTTACATCTTTTCCTTCTTTTATTAATTGTGGTATATTTTTAGAATTTACATTTAATTCATTTTTCATAACTTCAACTTCTTGAAGTATTTCTCTTCTTTTATTATCTAATTCCACTACAGCATCAAGGTCAAATTCTTTTTCACCTCTTCTATCCATAGCTTTCTTGATATCATCTAAATTTTCTCTTATTCTTTTAATATCTAACATATTAATTCCTCCTAATAATTTTAATAATCTAAATTATAATTCCAATTAATTTACAAGTATTATAGCTATAAACCTTTAGTTTAAACAAATTTGAGAAATAAAAAAAGACCTCCGTTTACCCTATAAAAGGGACGAAAATCTTTTATCCGCGTTGCCACCCTAATTGATTATACTAAAGTGTATAATCCTCTCAGACCTATAACGTAGGTAAACGTCTAGCTTTAACTAGAAGCTCTAGAGTAGATTCAAAAACCATTGTAATGAGTTCTCACCATCCACTCATTCTCTGAATACAATCTGTTTTTTACTATTTTCCTTCACCGCTTTTTAACTAATTGTTTTATTTGATAATCATTATATTATATATATTAACATCTTTCAATACTATTATTCAAATTTTTTTAGAATTTTCTTTAATTTTTTATATTAAATTCATTTTTTTTATTTAATTAAAATTCTATCTTTTATCCATTGTATTTAAATTGCTCATATTATTAAATAACAATGAAGAAGGAACAAATGGAACTTTTATATTATTTTCATCAAATTTATTTTTGACTTTTTCCATTATATCAAAGTATACATCCCAGTAATCATCAGTTTTAACCCATGGTCTAGCAACTATTTGCATGGTATTATTTCCTATAGAGTTTAAACCTATTATAGGTTTTGGGTCATCTAATATTCTTTTTTCATTTGTAAAAATTTCATTCAATATAGACTTAACTACATCTATATCACTATCATAGGAAATATTATAAGAAAAATCTATTCTTCTTTTATTTTGATGTGTGTAATTAATTATATTATTACTTGTCAATTGAAAATTTGGTATAATTATGGTTTTATTATCTGGAGTTTTTAGAACAGTACTAAATATCTGTATATCAGAAACTGTACCTTCTACACCTGAACCTTGAATATAATCACCTATGTTAAATGGCTTAAAAAATAAAATAATCATACCTGAGCCTAGGTTTGATAATATTTCTTTAAATGCTAAACCTATACTAAATCCAGCAGCTCCTAATACAGCTACAACTGAAGTAGTTTGTATCCCTATAATTCCCAAACTTATCAATGATATAATAGATAGCATAGATATATATATTCCATATACAATGAAATTATTTACACCTTTACTCATTCCATATTTGATTAGAAACTTTGAAACCATCTTTCTTACTATCTTAGATATATAGATACCTATTACAAATACAATTATTGCATATATAATATTTGGTATATTATCACTAAAGTTATTAAGCATATTTTCTAAAGTTCTCTTAGTTATATTACTATTTGTTGAAGCAGTCTTAGCCAATGATAAAAAATTCATTTAACTCCTCCTTATGATAATATTCCTCTGTACTCTAATTCTTTTGTTATAGCTTCTATAGTCTCTTCTTTTAGCGCCTCAACTGTATGAATATGACTACATTCTGTCAGAACTGATAACTGCTTAAATTCATTTGTCTCAACCTTCTTCATAAAATTATCTATATCCATCTTAGAATAAATGTTAAGTTCTGCAGTTATCTGACCATATGTTGGATGATTTACAATGACATCTTTTACAATCCCACCTAAATCTACAATAATCTTTAATTCATCGTAAATTTCTTTAGAGTTCTTGTGATTCTTACATTTTATTTGTTTTGTAAAATATGGTTGATTATATATTATATATCCTTGAGGTGTAGCTATTATTTCAAATCCTCTAGCTCTTATAAGGGCTATATCTTGTACTATTACTTGTCTACTTACATTTAATATCTCAGCTAGCATTCCACCTTTTACAGGGCACTTAGATTCTTTTAAAATATCTATTAATTTGCTTCTTCTTTCATCAGAATTCATATTACACCTTCTTTCTAAATCAAAAACTTTACCTATACTATATAATTCTATATTTTATCTTATTATAAATCAATATTGACTTTATATTCTATTTAATCTTAAATTTTATTGCAAATAAAAAAGATTACGTGGCTACGTCCTACTCTCCCAGGCAGTTTCCCACCAAGTACCATCAGCGCTAGAGAGCTTAACTTCTGTGTTCGGAATGGGAACAGGTGTATCCTCTCTGCTATTGTAACCACATAATCTCTATGGAGCGGGTGAAGGGGATCGAACCCTCACAGCTGGCTTGGAAGGCCAGAACTCTACCATTGAGCTACACCCGCATTAAATTCTTATAAATTAGCAAAACTAATTTTCTAGAGTTAGCACTCTAAAAACTACACATATATTTTACTGAATGAACATCAAATAATTTGGTCAAGTCCTCGACCTATTAGTATCGATAAGCTAAATACATTGCTGCACTTACACCTTCGACCTATCAACCAGATAGTCTTTCTGGGGTCTTACCCTTGCGGTGGGAAATCTTATCTTGAAGTTGGCTTCGCGCTTAGATGCTTTCAGCGCTTATCCATTCCGTACATAGCTACCCAGCCATGCCTTGGCAGAACAACTGGTACACCAGAGGTACGTCCATCCCGGTCCTCTCGTACTAAGGACAGGTCTTCTCAAATTTC
>NZ_AVHW01000010.1 GCF_000449425.2 Clostridioides difficile CD160 | reverse complement strand
TAATTCCTTATGCCAAACCTCCGTGCCATTAAGATTCACCTTTTGAAATATAGTCTTTCCAGCCTTTGTACTATTATTAAATTTATTTAATACTAATAACATGTTGTTATCTTTAAGTAAACAACTTCCTTTTGCTGCATTTATATCATCTATTCCTTTTAATTTTCTTGCATAATTTTCACTTCCAAACGTTGGTAGAACATAATCATCATTCATAGCTTCAGCATAACCTGCTATATGTTCTTTAATTGGAGTATATTTAGATAAAGCTTCTTGTATCCTATTTGCATCACTGTTAGCTTTATTTAGTTCTTCCTTTGCTTTTGCTAACTCACTTGTAGATTTTCTATATTCCATAGAGTTTGTTCTTCCACTGTTTTCGAGTTTAATTATTTCTGATTCTAAAGTACTTATTTGACCTTTTATCTCTTTTGCTTTTGCTATTAAATCTTTTTCTCCATCTTTAAGCAAATTGACACCATTTTTCATCTCAGTTAATTTAGTTCTAGCTTGTTCTATTATCCCACTACCATTCCAGGTTAATAATGTACCAGCTGCTAATGTTGCACTTAAACCTAATGCTATAAACTTACCTTTAGAATTTAACATATCTAAAAATTATTGCCAAAAATCTATAAACACCTATAAATCTTGTTTGATTCTCTATTTAAATATTGAGATTACTATAATTTTGATAAAAATAATTATGTCTTATATTAAGAGAGCTTCTATATATGTATTTGTCAAGTTTTATATGTTGTTTTTGATTTTGGCATTCTCCTTTCTATATATCATGTTATTTAACGCAATATATTAATATTTTTTTGTATAATATACCTATATTTTTTATAGATATTTTTATTTTGTTTATGGAATTAAGTAAATTTCTTTATTTAATAAAGCAAATTATAACTACCAGGTATTTAATTTCATATTTTAAGAAAAATTAGGTATTAATTTATAAAATAGAATCGACTTAACAAAATATACTCTGATATGTATAATTAAAATTTATAATGTATGATTTTGTATTATACACTATTTCAAAACAGAATTCCTTACGTTTCAATTTTAGAAAGGGGTGAATTAATGAAGCTTAATAACAATGTGATATTAGATTTATATCAAGATGAAGCTAAAAACAAAGAATTAATTCATGATATGAATTTAAAATTAATACCAACCACGATAAAACATAATGTATATAAAATCAGATATACATACAAAACTAAACGTGGTAACAGAAAAGAAAACTACAAATATGCTATATCTAAAGATGCTGATGATGCAATAATGCAATTTATTAATTATATAAACCAGTATAATACTCAAAAACAATATAGAGCAATTTCAAATGTTAAAATTCTTGAAACTTACTATATTGGTCAATTCGAACAATTATATTAATTTATCTGGTTTCATGTACTAATATCCTTTACACAAGGTTGATATAGTAACTATTATGGTTAGCCACCATTTAGTTATGAAAAAAGTGAGAGTTAAAATCGTAAAAAGTACACTCATGTGAAAACTAACTACGCTGACATTAATTATAAAATGTATAAGAAATTAATTGTAGGGTGTGTAGGAAGATAACTTTATCCTCATTTGATGGCAATATATTCAAATGAGGTAAGTGTATGAAACCAATATTTAAAGATGAAAAGAAGTTCTTAGAAGATAATTTAAACTTAAGTCTACCAGATAATTGTTGGAGATGTGGTAGTAAAATATATCTAAATCACTTTGATAAAAATCCATTTTTAATTTTTAGTGTAGACTTATTAAATAACAGCCTAATTTTAAAAAAATATGCAGAACCAACAAATAAAAATTTTTCACTTGAAAAAGAATATTTATTTATAAAAAAAGAATTAGAAGAAAAAGTTATTGAAAGTATAAAAATGACTAAGAAATATATATTGGAAAATCTATACAATAAATTTGTTGTAAGTATAAGTGGGGGAAAAGACTCAGCTGCAATGAAGTCAATAGTTGATTTGTCTATTGAAGAGCTTTCTAAACAAAATATAGATATAAAATATAGACTTATATATTTTAATACATCTAATGATTCAGCTCAAACATATCTACATCTAAAAAATTATTACAAAATTAGAAAAGAAGATATAATAAATCCCTCTGTAGGATTTTATCAATGGATAGTTAAAAAGAAAAACTATTTCACTCCATCAATTGTTATGCGTAACTGTTGTAGCACATATAAAGAAGGACAACTATCAAAAATTATAGACAAAAATGAAGAATCAATTATATTTCTAGGGATGAGAAATAAAGAAAGTACTAAAAGAAAACACTATGATTATGATCTAAATGAAGCTCAATTAAAAGCTGGTAAGAAATTAAATGTATCTAAAAACTGTAAAAGATTTCTCCCTATAGTTAACTGGTCCGACTCAGAAGTTTGGTTATATATATTAAATAGAAACATCGAATATAATCAAATGTATGATTTAGGATTTAATAGAACTGGTTGTCTCATTTGTCCAAATCAACAGGATTATACAGAATTACTTATAAAAAAATTCTTTCCAAAACAATGGTCCAGATGGGTAACTATATTAACTAAAGGATATGAAATTTATGGCATTGATAGAAGGTTGAAATGGAGCTTGGCAGAATGGTGTAATGGCGGTAGATGGAAAAAAGCAGTTTCTAAAGAATTTGAATTAACATCTAAAAAAGCTACTCCATCAAGGATTAAAGAATTATCAAAACTTAAAAATATCTCAGAAGATATTGCTATAAAATATTTTAATAAAAAATGTAGTTGTGGTAAAAAATTAAATCCTACAGAAATAGCCATGTTTCTCAAGCTAACAGGTGTATATGAGAAATCTAATGACAATAATAGAGAATACTTGTGCAAAAAATGTTTATGTGATTTTTTGAATATAACAACTAAAGAATATAAAAATATTGCTATAAAATATAGTGAAGATAGATGCAATTTATTTTAAAGTTATACTTACTTAAAGTAAAATTAAAAGATATAGATATGTTATTTTTAGTATCTATACTTTGAATCTTGTGTTAAAATAAAACCTATAGAATCTATTGTTTTAAAAAACCAGATAATAAGAGCACTCTTACTTTTATAGAGTGCTCTTATTATCTGGTTTTTTCTCTATTTGTCTAGTAAATAAAAAATCTATATTTTGAAAAAGAGATTATTTAAACATGTCAATTAGATAAATGTTTTATTCATAAATTTTTAATACTAATACATAGCAAAAGGATAAATTGTATTATTAATATTAGTATTATACACGAAAATACCAATTTAAACCAAATTATAGCCTTTTTTAGCTTTATTATATTAACATCTGACAAACTCTAAAGCAAACTATTAAAAAGCCTTTAAAAGCGAAATAAATAGCTTTTAAAGTAGTTTATTTTGTTTTATCAATTTATTTTTTAATAAAGTAAAGATGAAAATTATTATTTATAGGTTTTCTATTTATTATAAAGATTATTTAGCATGAAATGGCTACTTTAATATGTCAGATAGGTAACTTAGTATTAATAATCTAACAAGTGTATAATATTAGTCTCCTAAGACGACAATGTGTATGTTAAGAAAAATTTATAAAGAACTTTTCAAAATGGATGATATTTTTATAGGTTATTTATTTTTAATTTGAAGCTTAATACTTATTTTACAAATACAATAAATATAACAATTAAAATTTATGTTTTTTTATTTCTAATTACATAATATGATTATTATATTTTAAAAACATAAATAGTCATTATATTTAATTTACATTTAAAAAATTACTTATTTTGATTTTAGTTATTTATAATAAAAAGAAAAGTTTAGATAAGATTAGATATTTATATCTTTTCTAGTCTTTACTCTTTATTTAAAAAGTATTTATAGTATTTAATAGTATTTATAGTATTTAGACATGCCTGAATACATTGCAATAACTGATGTTGAACGTCTAAAATATGTCAACTAGATAACTAAACATGTCAAATGGATAATTAAACATGTCAAATGGGTAATTTAATATGTCAGATGGATAATTAAACATGTCAAATGGATAGCGTAAATATGTCAGATGGATAATTTAATATGTCAACTAGATAACGGAAATCTATAAAGTGAATTTACTGTGGATAACCTGTGGATATGTTGTGGATATGTTGTAAATAAGATATTTTTTTAGATTATTAATCTATTAAATGTGCCAATTAGATAATTAAAAATGTCAAATAATAATATTGACATTTTTAATGTTTATATAGCTACAACCGTTGATAATTCAAAGATATGTAAATATGTCAATTAGATAAATTCAGATTTTAAACTTAGCATCATATCTATTAGGCACTTTTAATTATTTTAAATATGTCAATTAGATAAAAATAAAAATGTCAAATAATAATATTGACATTTTTTATATTTATATGTTATCGTATCTTTGAGTGTGAAATGGAAAATAAAGTGTTTTTAATTATGAGTACAAAGTTAAACTTGAAGAATTTTTTAAAAGCAATTAGCTTCAATTGATTATAAAAAGTAAATTTTTAATATAGATATCGAAAGTGTTTTAGTATAGCATACATAAATAATTATAAGTTTTTGAATAAATATATGGAGGTGACAACCGTTGTTTTAAGTTATCTATAGACAACAATTATATATAATGAATGAATTACTTAATAAAAAAGCTCCAAAAGTTCTTATGAAAAATAATGTATTAATACATGCAAAGTATAGTATGACTCTAAATGAAAATAGACTTTTTTTATTAATATTATATAACCTTCAAAAAAGTTGTGATGATGGTTCGATGAAATGTCAATTTAAATGCGAAGATTTAAAGGGCATAATAAAAAAAACTAATGATAGAACAAAAAAAAATATAGAAGAATTATTAAATTCATTGAGTAATAAAAAAATTGATTTTGTAGAGCTATTAGAAGACAATACTCAAAATAAAGGTAAATATAATATAGTAACAGGATATTTGTTTATTGAAAAAACACAATCCTTTGAAGTAGAGTGTTCTCAGACAATTCATACATTATTAACTAAGTATTTAGAAACAGGTTATACCCCACTAAATCTTGCAGTATTGTTCAGTCTTAGAAATTATTATGCTCAAAGACTGTATGACTTAATAAGAATCTGGAGTGGTACAAAACAAGTAATTAACTACAAAGTACAAGCAATAAAAGAATATTTGATGATAGAAGAAAGTTACAAAGAATATGGAAATTTTAAAAGAAGAGTTCTTATTCCAGCTATAGATGCACTAAATGAAACTGAATATTTCAATATAAGCTATGAGGAGTTAAAAATAGGGAGAAAAGTAGACTCTATAAATTTTATTGTAGAGGATTTGGATAAAAGAAAATATTTTGATAAAAATATAATAGAGGACATAAGCTTCAGAGAAGTTGATGAAGAAGAAAGTAAAGATAAAAAACAAATATCTAATGATAATTGTTCAGGACCTAAAATTGAAAATAATAATGATTTAGAAACTTCTGTTCAGCAAGATAGAGCAGATTTAAATGAAGATAACAATAATAAAGAAAGCTTTAATCTTGAAAAGACTAATGAAGATGTAGAATCTAAAATTAAATCTTCAAAAGCAAGTGATGAAAAAGTATCCAATAAAGGAAAAAGTCCAAAGGGTGAATTTTTTGTACCTGACGAGGAAGTCTTTACACGAGGAACTTTAAGACTTTTTAAAAAAGACTTTAAAAATTATAACTTCCATGAAAATGAAAATTTAAAAGCTTTTGATAGAGCTGTTGCCATAACCTTAGAAAAAGATGATATAGATGTTATAAAAACAGCTTCTTATGACTATTTTAAATCAACATGTTTTAATATTATAGCTGATTATGCTATAGAAAAAGAATTAGAAAAAAAACATGAAGAGGAAATGAATGAGTATTGGCATAATAAAAAAAATTATATGTCAGTAGATGAAGAAAAAGGACCTGTAGATGAAAATATAAGAAAAAAATTATTTGATGCAGGTTTAGTAAATGAAGACGGATATTATTATAAATAATTTAATATTGTTCAAAAAAAAGAGAATCTAAAAGATTCTCTTTTTTTTGAACTTTTTTATAAACAATGAAAAAAATAAAAAATTAAATTTCAAAAAATAATTTTAAATTAAGATATGAAAAAATAATTTTAATTGAAAAAATAAAAACAATTTTATTTTGATAATAGTGGAAAACAAAAACAAAACAATTCTATGAAAAATATAAATCTGGTGAAACAAAAAAATATTATAAAAAACAAATGATAATTATAGGATTTAATGTTTTAGAAATAAAAGATAAAAATTTAAGTGTGTAAATAAGACTCTTTAAAAGTCTTTTAATAATAAATAAAACTGTATAGGAGGAAGAAATGAAAAAAAACTTATTAGGGATGGTACAAGAATTATTAATGAAAAAAAATAAAAAAAGGATTTTTGTTATTAGTATTATGACCATATTACCCTCATGTTTACTATTTTTACACAACTTAATAAAAATTTTGGGATTTGAAGATATAGAAAAAGAGATATTAGTTATCTGTGAAATTATCATTTTAATTTTTATTACAATCAAAATCTCAAATGACTGTAAAAAAAGTGTTAATGAAGATAAAGACGAAAAATTGAGACATACATAAAATTAAAAGAAGCAAATAACCCAGTAGATTTAATTAATTTTTATATAAAAAAAGAAAAATGAGATTACTTATAAATACAAATTTATTTTTTTCTTACAAGAATCTACAAATCTACAAGAAGGCTTAAATTCAAAAATAAAAATATTTTTAAAATAAGAAATTCTAAAAGTATTTTTTATTTATATTTCAAACTCAATAAATGTAAGGAGGTAAAAACAAGTTGAAATTAGATAGAAATAAAATAAGAGAGCTGACAGGTAAAAATGCTTCTAAAAACACAAAAATACTGCGTTATGTAATAATTCTTTGTATTTTAGTAGTATCTAGTAATCTAATATCAGCTAAGGCATTTAGACAAACTGTTGATATTGTTTCTTTTAAAACTGCAATTCCGCAAGATGGAAGGGTTTTAGAAAGTAACTTAGTCAAAGATAAGATGGTTAAAGCAGAATATGAGAAACAAGGGATAATGAAATTCTCTGATGGAAGTAAAAAAAGAACGATAGTTCTTTGGGAAGATAGAAATAAAATAAAAAATGCATATGCATCTTATTATATTAGGCAAGGAACACCTGTTTATTGGGATTCACTAAGTAAAGATACCCCAAGAAAATTATCTTACCTATATCAGATGGATGGAGAGTTATTAAAGTTAGATGTAAATGCTGACCAGTTTGGAGAAATGCTTGTACCTGGAGATAAAATAAATGTTAGAGCTTCTTATACAGACCAAGTATATACATTACCAACAGAAGAAGCATATAAACTTCAAAAAGAAGCTGGAATACAAGGGAATTCTTCAATAAAAAGAAAAGTTAAATTATTCAATAATGCAGTAGTTTTAGATATTTTGAATAATGAAGGAGCTAGTATATTTGATATATATTATAAATTACTTGCTTTGCCAAAACAAAAACAACAAGAGATAGTTAATACAGAAGAGTTTAAGGAAAGTGTTAAACCAGTACAAATTTTATTGAATGTAACAGAAGAAGAAGCTGACAATTATATGGATATTGAAGGAAAAGGAGCTGATTATATGATGACTCTTTTACCTAGAACAAGTGGAAATCTAATAACAGATGCTCTTAATAATCTTCAAGTAGGTTTTGCAAGAAATAATTCAGATAATAACAATAATTAAGAGAGGGAGTAAATTTATATGAGTTCATTAAGTAATATTTTAGCAGCCATGTCAGGCTCTGAAATTAATGATGTATCAGAACAACTTCTATTTAATAAAGTTGTTGGATTCAGGGGTATTGTGCCAGGCGTTGGTACATCTACAATATTGCAAAATGTTGCAATTGCATTATCTGAAAAAACTAAATATAAAATTTGTGTTTTAGATATGAATATATTATATCCTATACAACACTCACTTCTAATGAAAGATAGTAAAGTGCCTAATAAGAAAAGAGACATAATGGACTACTCTGGAAATCTATCAGAAATAATATTATATACCCAATACAACAATGTTTACTTGATAGAGTTTTCAAATAGAGGATTATCAGATATGTTTTCATCAAAAGATATTGATACTATTATATCTGAAATTATAGATACAAGTAAGTTGTCATTTGATGTAATACTAATAGATTTATCACATGAGTTAACTGTTATGAATACTAGAGCTGCTATAAAATGCAATAAAATAATTCAGGTAGGAGACCAAAGTTTAAAATGCTTAACTAACTTAAAAAAATCATTAAATGCTCAAGCAACACTTGCTATATCACCTTTAAAATCAAATAAAGTTGTTTTAAATAAAGTTTCTGAAGATGTTGTAGCATTTACAACAAAAGTACTTGAAGAAGCAGGATTAAAAGTAATAGCACAAATAAATAACTCAGAAGAAATTTTAAAAGCAGGGATTTCAGGAAAAAGATTATGGTATGAATCATCCAAAGAAAAATATATAAACTTTTCATCTGCAATAGATACTATAGTAGATGAACTTTTGGAAAGAACTCCTTTAAATAATAAATTTATTAAAGATGATATTGAAATAGAAGAAAGAAAACCTACTGAAAATGAAATAGAAAATAGTTTTAAGTCTATAAAAAATTATGGGAAAGAAACAGTTTTACAAGAAGAAAATAATGATGAGGATATAATAATTGAATTATAGAGAATAAGATTATATTCAATTGAGAGGAGAAAAAAATATAATGCTCAAAGAGTGGTTTGAATTAGAGGAAAATAAAGAAGCAGTTTTTATGATTAAAAAAGAATATCCACTTTTTAATCAAGTAGGTTTAGAAGAGGAGTTAAAAAGATTTATATTACTTTATGCAAATTATTTAGAAGGAAATATTAACTCATTAAAATATGTGAATTGTGATAAAAAAGTTGAGGATTATATAGAACAAATAAAATTACAAAATAAAATTAGATGTTTTAATAATCTACAATTCATAAATATATCAATAACTAAGTTCACAAGTACTAGTGAAACTTCAGTTATAACAGCTCAAATAGCTGTAATAAGTGAAGATAATAGCATAATTAAAAGTAATAATATAGGAATACCACTTGCTCAGAGACATGTTTATCAGGTAGACTATACAGTTTTAAAAAATGTATATAGAGATGAAAGTATTAAGAAATCAAATGAAAAGATAATTACAGATTTTAAAATTCTAAAAATTTAAGTAAGAGTTGGAAGTGATATTTTGTTATCTGCAAAAAGTATAATAAAAGTTCAAGCTGAGTTTAAGCTTGTAAATAATGATGTAGTTGATTCAATAGTTAATGATGAGATTACATTTGAAGAATATTGGAATCAATATCGTTCCATTATATCAAAACAAAATCCAGATTCATACGCTAAAGCAACAAATGAAAAGAAAACAGAAATTATGTTACAAAGAGCGATGGAATATGTTAATAAACATGCAAATGTAAAAGTAAAAGGATATCTTGGTAAAGATGGTATGACTGATACATCTCTATTATTAGAAGATTTATGTTCCACAATAACAGGAGAAGCTGTATTTAAAGAAGCCTTGGAAAATCCAGAAATTGATGAAATAGATTTAGTTGACCAAAAAACGCTCTTTGTAGAAAAAGGTGGTATGACTGTACCATATGTTGATAAATATGGGAGACGTGTCTCATTTCCATCAGATGAAGCTATCAAAACAGCATTAAATAAGCTGATGGAAGATGGGAATGGAAATACACCTCAGTTTACAGAAGGTATTCCTATTTTAAATGGAAGAACATATAAAGATAAACATCGTGTAAATGCTGTACATCCATCTGTAAATACTAAAGACTTCGGAGAGTTTAATTTTCCAATAACTACAGTATCAATTCGTAAATCTAAGAAGACAGCATTAACTATAGATTATTTTATAAAAAATAACTCATGCAGTGAAAATATGGGAGAATTATTTTACTGTATGGGAAAAACAAGAACAAGGAATTTCTGTATAGGTGAAACAGGATGTGGAAAGACTGCATTGCTTGGTGCTATTGCAAGAGGTATCCCATATGATAAAAAAGTTATATTGGTACAAAATCCAACCGAAATATTTTTAACAGAAAGAGATGAATTTGGAGTAAACAAAAGAATTGTGAATCATTGGGAAGTAAGAGAAGATGAGGTAATTGATAAAAGTGGCAGAAAAGCTACTATGGAAAATCTTATTGCAAATGCACTTAGAGCTAACCCCTCCGTAATTATCGTTGGTGAATGTAGAAGCCCAGGTGAATTTTTTCAAACTTATAGAGCAGCTAAGACTGGACATACATTATTTGCATCATTCCATTCCTTTGATGCAGAAGAAGCTTTATCTAGAGCAGCTATGGAATTAGCTTCAAACTCAGGAGCATCTTATAATGAATGTCTTAGAATGGTTGCAGGGTCAACAGATTTCATCATAGCACCAGTAAGATATTTCACTGGTGAACGTAAAGTAAAGGCAATAACAGAGGTTTGTGGTATGGATTTGAGTGGTAAACTCATTTTAAATGATTTATTTAGATATAAAGCAGAAGGTTCTGAAATAGATGAAAAAACAGGAAAAGAAAAAATGAAGGGAAGATTTATACAAACAGGTTCTCTTTCAGAGAAAAGACAAGAGCTATTTTTAGAATGTGGTATTCCAAAAGAAAAGATAATGAAATTTGTATTATCTACTGAAAATCAACTAGCTGTATAAATGGAGGAATCAACAATGGAAAAATATTTAAACACAGGTTTTTTTGATGATAATATATATGATTTATTATCTTTGATTATAAAGTCAAAGACAAATGCTTTATGTATAGAAAGTTCAAATAGTCGTAATCAAAATTTAATTAAAATAATAGCAAATAAACTTGTTTCAGAAGGGCAAAGGATTGTAATGATAAGTGAAGCTGAAATAAATCAGGACAGCTTCAAAGAGATAAGAGTTAAAGATTTTATTGAGATAAAAAATGCATTGTGTAAAAAACCAAATAAGATACTTAAATCCTGTAAAACTCATGAAGAAATTTATGAAATGATAAAATATCATGAAAAAGGATATTTTTTTATAGCATCAATTAACTCTAATGACATAGAAGAATATTTGGCTGATATGGCATTTATGTTATCTTCAAATAAAAACTTATCATATAAAGAAAGTATGACTGTTATAGCAAATTCAATACAATTTATTATAATTCATCAAAAATATTTTACTGGAGAATATAAAATAAAATCTATTGTGGAAGTCTGTGATTTAAATAGGGATGGGAGTATTAAATTAAATGAACTATTTAGATATAAGTTAGAAGGTTTAGAAGTAGATAAAAGAACTGGTTGTAAAAAATTAAAGGGAAGATTTATGAAAATAGGAAAACTATCACCTAAAATGCAATTAGCTTTTAGAGGAATGAATATTGTATAAAGATAATTTTTCACTTGTAAAGAGTAGGTGGTTAAATGTTTGAGGTTATATTCAAATTAAGTATATCAAGTTTGACAACTATTCTGTTTGGATTAGGTATTATGTACAATAAGATATTTTTAGATATATTACAAAATTCTAAAATTATAGCTAATAAAAAATTCCAACAGAAATTTGGAAATAAAATAAGAAAATTAAATAAAGATATAGAAAGAATAGAAAGCTTAAATAGTAAATCTATTAGATATAAGATATATAAGTATTTAAAAGAAATAATAGAAAACTTAGATATGGAAAAGGATGGAGTTACACCAATCGGATTGGTGATATTTATATCAAGTATTTCTTTTATACTTACAATAGTAACAGCTGCTTTTTTTGAAGAAGCTAACATGATACTTTTATTATTTATAATGTTCTTTTATTTAATATTAGTTATATTTAGATTTATGTCATTAACTCAATATGAAAAACGAGAAGATGACATAATGTCTGCTATAGATTTATTAGTTCCAGATATAAAGAAAGGTGTAGAAAACTCAATCAGAAGTTATCAGAATGAATTCAAACCAAGAATAAGAAAGTATTTTAAATCTTTCTTAGATGATATAGATAATAAAGGATTTAGCTTTAAAGAAGCAATGTTGGTTTTAGAAGACAAGTTAGGAGAGAATTTCAGAGATTTTGCTTCTAATTCAATTTCTTATGAAGAAAAAGCTGATGAAGTATCAGACCAAGAGTTTTCTATTCTTATAGAAATACATTCTAAAAAAAGAGAAACAAGAAATATTAATAAAAGGGCATTCAATAAAACAAAATTTGAGATATTTTCATGTATAGCAATGATTGGTATTTACTGTGTGATAGCAATGTATCAGGATAGATTTATAATGAATTTTTTCTTAAATATGCAGATAGGAAAAATAGCAGTTTTAATTCATGCTATAGTGATGGTATTTATAGTAGCAAGTCTAGCTAAGATAAAAGCTAAATCCTTATAAGGAGAGTGAATAACATTTGTTAAATAGCATAATAATTAAAAGTTTTATATTATATGCGCTTTTAATTTTAGGAGCTTGGGGACTTTTAAGTGAAAACAACATAATAGGCTCAACAAAAGGAACAAAAAAAGCTAAAAATGATGTGGATACATATAATATTGAATTAAATAAAAAGAAACGATTAGAGAAATTTTTAAACTATTGTTGTTGGATAAGTAAAAACATAGGATTTTTACCAACAGAACAAACTTTAAATGATATAGAGTATAGAATAACTAGATTAAATTTTGAATTAAAGCTATTAAAAAGAAGTATAGAACCAATAGAGCTAATTGGATTATTTAGAGGGATAAATATCATAGGAGTCTTTCTATCTATTTTAAGCATAACTTTAACATTCAAAATCACAGGGTTAGTTTTCTTAGTTTTATGTTTATCTAAAAAAATATTCTTACTAATAGTAGATTTACGAATAGCTGAAGAGAATGAGGCAATAGAGAAAGAATTTCCTAATTTGTATTTAAAATTATATACTAGACTACTAAAAGGAGGGCATGTAAGAATTGCACCTGCCCTTGATGATTATATAAAGTCTATTTCAAAGGGAAGAGAAGAAATAAAAATGTTTGCTATGAATTATAGAAACTATATAGAACTATATCCAGATGAAATAGCTGCAACAGAAAAATTGAAAAAAGTTTATAATACAGTGACTATAGCAAGGTTTTGTACTTTAGTAAAACAAGCTCTTAATGATGTTGATAATAAAGATAGTTTACTAACTTTTAAAATGGAGTTATTAGAAAAAAAGAAAAGAGAGATTGAAAGAAATGGAGAAAAAATAAGGCTACAAGGAAGAAGCTTGTTAATAGTAGTTTTTATTATATTAGTAGAAGTTTTTCTCCTATCTCTTGTAGCTAAAGTATCAATGATATTTAATGTTTAATATTATAGGAGGTTTTTATTATGAAAGTAATAACAAAAGTTTTTTGGGCAGTATGTCTTTTAATATGTGTTGTTATTGGGTTTACATATTTCTTTAATAGAAATGGGGGATTAGAAACAGGGTCTAATGCATTTATAGACACAATAAATTCAACATTCAAGAAAGTTACAGGTGGGAATAAAAACTTTTTACCTGAGTATAAAGCAAAAGATAACACAGGATTAGAAGATGCTGGTGCTGGTTGGTAAAATGAATAATTAATAAAAAGAGCAAGTTTATACTTGCTCTTTTTAAAAGAAGGTGAATATATGACAGATGTGATAAGAGAAGTAGCTAAGACTATTTTCTTATTGCTTTTAGCTACTATATTATTTAAATTCATAATTATAGATTCGAAATCACACATGTGGGAAGCTATAGATTCGGTTACAAGAAGTAATTGGTCTATGTATACTCTTAAAGATGGTAAAGAGATAGACGAAGAATTAGAGAAAGTATTAAAAAATACGGCTGATTTAACTACAAAGTAATTTTTTATATAAGCTTCTTAAAATTATAGTTAGTAAGGAAGTGATTTATTTTGAATAGAATGATTTGGTTTGTGTTTAAAACATTAGCATCCTTTATGATTTTAATGGTTTTAGTAAATATGGTTACTGTAGGTGTAGATTCATTAGTAGTACATTCAAGAGTGGAAGCATTATCTATAGTTATGCAAAATGAGATAGCTAGGAATAATTGTATTCCAAAATCTATTACACCATTATTTGAACGTCAATTAAATTCAATAGTAGAACAGTCTAATGTAGCCACAGAAATAAAGTCTAATGTAGAGAATTCATTAATGATAGAAGGAACACAATATCAAGCTATAGATGAAGAACATGTAAAGGAGTATGGGGATATACAAACACTTGCAATAAAAATCACAATGAATCCATCAAGTGTAGTAGTATCACATAAGGATGGTGCTCTTTTAGAGTTAATTAAAGATTACAAATATGAACTTAATTATAAATATACAGTTCCTTGTTTAAGATATTTAAAATAAAGGGGGGTTATAAAAATGTTTAATCCACGAACTGTATTAGTTGCTCTTGTTATAAACTATTTACTTTTAATAGTAATATCCTCTATTTATGATGTAAGTAAAGCTGGTCAAAATGCTAAAGAATTGCAAATGCTTATTAAAACAGCAGCAGATATGTCTTTAGAACAAACCCAGGTTACAGATGATTTTTTTGTTAATTCCTCTATAAACACAAACTTAAAGCCATATAAAATGAATTTCCCATCACAAGATGGTACTTTTAAAACATTATCTCTATATGATGCTATTTATAATAAAAAAGAAGAGATACCTGATAATAGAAATGAGATATTTCTACAACTTTATGATAATAAAGAGTTTAGAGATTTTTCACAAAAATGTGGAAATGTGAGAATACCAATACAATATTGGAATACAAGTAAAACAGGTTTATTGTGGTATACAATGCCTAAAATAGCAGAGATAGGTACAAATTTACTACCATCTAATGTAAATAGTAAAGGGATTAAATATGAAAATTCTTATGTTAATGCAAGTGTTGAAGAAGATGTATATGAAGAATATGGATTTGATACACATAAAAAGCAAAATGATATAAATGAATATTACATAACCCCGATTAGCTTAGGAATTACATATCTTAATAAAGATTTTTTAGGGACACTCTTTATGAACAATATGGATTTGTTAATGAGAACTAAATATGATAAATCTAATTGGAATCTCAACTCTGAAAAAGGTGGGAATGGAATTTATAAGGGAGAGTATTATAAAGATACTATAAAGAATACCTTAGAAGAAGAAAATCCTATCAATAATGGAGTTTTTACATTACTGAGAGGGAAAGAATCTACAGAAGGGAATCCAACAGTAAAAACATTTAAAGGTATAACTCCCAAAATAGAGTATAAAGTAATAGATATGTATGATAGTAAAAATGATGTTTTACTTACTGATTTATTTGGTGCAAAAAAAACAACAGATGAAGGTAGATATTTTAATTCTAAGGCGGATTATCTTAAAGATTTAGATAAAGAAAACCTAAATCCAATGACTAATCAACCTTTTGAAAGTAAACCTATAGTTGTAGCAAAAGTAACTTTCTATGCAGATGTTATAATTCCATACTCAAGTATTACATCTAAAGAAATGAGAAGTAAAAATGGCAATGTAGAAAATAATTTTTTAGATATAGTAAGAGAGAATACAACTGGAATAAAAGGAAAAACAGGAAGTGATGTATTTAGTTATACAAGATATTTTGCAGTAACACCTTAATAAAATGTGTAAAATAACTATCTCAAATTAATATTTGTGATAGTTATTTTTAATATATTTGATTTATTTGTAAAATTTATCAAAAAGTGGTATAATATAATCAGTAACAAGTTAAAAAATGGGGTGTTTTCAATGGATTTAGATAAAAATACTCGTTCAGTGTTTTTATTGAAGTATAACCTAACTCTCTGTATAAAAGGGAGAAGAAACATTATTGAAGAATCTATATCAGAGAACTTAAAAAAGCTATTTATTGATATTTCTAGTAAATATGGTGTAACATTAATCTCTTGGCACTATGAAGTAGATTATATATATTTATCATTCAAGGCAAAGCCTAATACAGAAATATCTAAAATGATAAATGCATATAAGTCAGCTTCTTCTAGGAAAATAAAAAATGCGTTTCCAAAATTGCGAGAACTTTTGTGGAACGAATTTTTTTGGAGCAGAAGTTATTGTCTCACAACATTTGGATATGATTCTTTAGAAGTTGTAACTAAATATATAGAAAGTCAAGTGAAATTATAGATTAAATGTAAAAAAATATTAAAAATAAAAAACATTTGATTAATTTTCATAAATTTGTTATACATATTATGATATATAATAAATATTCTTTTTATGCTAACATATTTAATTACATTAACTAAAATAAAAATTATGAAATTCATAATAAGAATTATTTTTGAAAAAAATATATATTTTAAAGATAATTTTTAACTTTGAAAAAAAGGAGTATTTTTATGGATAAAAAAGATAATTTAATTTTAGTTACAGAAGGAAGTTTAGATTCTATAAAATATTTTATAAAAAATGGAGTATATCCTACAACAGTATTATTAAATATTTTAGATTTAAAAGAAAAAATGCTATATTTTACTGAAAAAGACCATGTTTTACTTGTAATAAAAGGTTTTTCTGATTTTACACTTAAGGAATTATATTTAGTGATAGAAGAAATTGAAAAAATAAAAAAACATATTGGAAGTTTCATAATAATGAGTAATGTAGAATTGGGAATAGAAAATTACTATTTATATGAGGATGATTTATTTTATGGTAAAATAGAGGAAATTAAAAGTAAAAAGAAGAAAACTAATACTGAAAACATAGTTTCAAAGCTTTTAAAATTTCTTAGAAAAGAAAAAACAAGAGAAACAGAAACAGAAGAAAAAAATAAATCTGAAAAAGAGAATAATGTTTACAGTATTAATGAAGTTATGAGAGGTTATTTAGTTTTTAGTAATAAAAAAGACCCTAATGTGTATTTAAAAGAAAATAAATCTATATTAGTATCTTTTGAAGATGAAACAAATCAAAAATACACTTCAAATATTTTAGAGGTAGATTTATTTAAATAATATAAAAACTAAAACTATAGAAAAAAGATTAATGGAGGAAAATTATGGATATGAAGGATTTAAACGTAAAAAGAGAAATAATAGAAACGCCTAGCTCAGAAGAGTCAAGATTAGAAATAAAAACAGTAACAGTAGAAACACCTAGCTCAGAAGAACCAAAATTAAAGGTTAATGCAGGTCTACTAATAGATTTAGGAAATTCAGAGAGTCGTTTTAGAGTAATACATGAAAATAAATCAATAGCTCATACAATCTTTAAAAGAAATGAATTTGTAAAACTACCACAAAAGTATAATGTACCAGATAGATACTTTAATAAGAATTCAACAATATTAAAATTAAAAGCTGATGAAGAAAATAAAAAATCTAGACTTATAGCTAATGGACTTATAGTGGAAAGGGAATTTAGTGATACATCAGTAAGACCTACAGCACTACACACTAAAACTTCTCAAGATGTAACATACTGGACTATAAGATTAGGGTTTAAAGAAGCTATTATGTATTTATCTGAGTATTATAAAAAGAACCCTGAAAATATAGACTTCACATTTGATGTTGGAGTATTACTACCACCAATTGAAGAAGATTCATATGGAGAAAATTTATGTGAAAAAATAAAACAAATAAAATCTATAGAAACTATGCTTCCTTATGCATTAAAGAAAGAATTTGAAATTAATAGAGTTTTTACATTAGCTGAGGGCGTTGCTTCTTTTATGGGAGTTATGTATAAAGTGAATGATAAGGGGGAACTAGTTCTAAATGATAAAAATGAGAGATTTGAAAAAGGATATGTAATAATAATTGATATAGGCTCTGGAACAACAGATGTTTTAGTAGTGTTAAATTCAGAGTTAGTAGAAAGAAGTAGAAATACATTTGAATTAGGTGGAAATACAATTTTAGCACTTTTAGATAAAGATATACAATCAGAATATAAACATGTTCTAACTGAAAGAGAAAAAGAAAATTTATTAGAAACTGGAATTTTTGTTATTGGAGATAATAAGAAAATAGATTTTATAGATGAGATTAATGAAGGAAAAGAATCATACTCTGCTATGATACAAAAGAAAGTAACTACAATGTTAGAAGGTCTGAATATAAGTTTAATGTCTATAAAAGGTATTTTAGCATGTGGTGGAGGAGCTTTACCAATAATTGAAACAGTAACTAAAGATGGTGTTCCAAAAGAAAAAGTTATAAGCCCTTCTATGTCTGATGTTTTAATTAAATATTTCCATGAAGCTAACCCAGAGTTATCTGATGTAAGTTTAAATGGTTTAAATCCAAGACATACTAACTTATTAGGATTAGAGTACCTTTATAAATTTGGTCTTTAAAATTTATAAATATCAATAGAAAATAAAAAGAGAGTCATTTTATATGACCTCTCTTTTTTTTGTATTAAAAGTATATTATATATAAGTTAAAAAGGTGGTGTTTTATTAGTATGATATTAATAGGAGGAACGGAATTAAATAAAAAAGAATTGCCATTTGGAGATTTCATAGAATATTCTATAGAAAATAATATTGAATATCTAAAAATAAAATTAAAAATGGCTAGAAAAAATGGTATTTATACAAAGATATATTTAAATAATAAGTATATTGATATTAATAAGGATATAGAATTAGAAATAATAGAGTTTACTACTGATGAAGAATTGCTAAATTTAATAAATGATTCAAAAATAAAAAAAGAAAGTAATAACTTGGAAGAAAAGAATGAAAATATTTATGAAAAAATAGATATAAATGAAGTAGATATAGGAGAAATAGAAAAAGGATTGAATTTTACTGACATAGGCGGAGATGTAGATATTTTAAAAATAAATATTAAGGAGTTAGAACGAACAATAGAAGATAAAAATATCATATTAACAGATAGAAATCTAGAAATAAAAGCTTTAATAGATGAAAAAGAAAAAATTATAGCTCTTAATAAAACTTTAATAGAGGAATATGATGAAAAGCTTAATACTAAGATTAAAGAAGCTGGACAATTAAAAATAGACATAACTAAATTAGAAGAAGACAATAAGCTAAAAATAGAAGATATAAATCGCTTAAACAATGATTTAAAAATAAAAAAAGAAGAAATTAAGAATTTAAAAGTAAATATAAAAAATATGGATAATACCATAAAGAAATTAATTGATGATAAAGCTTTAATTATAGAAAATCAAAAAAAACAATTAGAAGAACTTGCTGAGTCTACAAAAGAAAAAACTATGAAAGCAAATAGTATAATAGAGGAATTGACTAAAAAATTAGAATATGAGATAAAAAGGTTTACTCCTAAACAACTAAGCTTTTTAAAATATCAAGAAATGGCAGCTAAATATAATTCCTTTTCAAAAGTTGAGTTTCCTGATTCTGAAAAAAAAGAGTTATTAGAAATGAAATCTAAATTACATATATTTGCCACAGGTACAGACAATAGTCTAAGCAATTTAATTCCAGAAGTAATATCATTAATGAATACAAAGAGCTTATTGATAGTAGATTTTTCAAATGATTTTTATTTTAAAAATGCTGTATTTAAAGTTAGAGATAGAGAACATTCTCTATTATTAGATAAAGAAGGTGTAAAAGTAGAAAATTTAGTAAAAGAAATAGGTAAGAGTGAATATATAGCAACTAATGTATTCAATGATATAGCTCTTTTAAATGTAGATTGGATAAATATTATTAGAAAAGTAAAAGAATATGCAAATGGAAAGGAAATAATATTCTTGTTTAATAGTATAACTAGCTTCTCTGTAAGGCATACAGTTACAAAACTAGCTTCAATAGGAACCTTGCAAATATTTGTAAATTGTAATCCAATATATTTATCTAATTTATTAATTGTATTAAAATTTTTACCAAAAGAAATAATAAATCTAGTAGTAATGAAGTATATAGATATAACAAAAAATTTAATAGATATATTACAAAAAGAGTATAATTTAATGACCTTTAACGAAAATATAAGTTGGAATGACTTGAATTTATAAAAAAAATATGCTTTAACTTGAAAATTATAGTTGTTTGAAATATACTTATAACAAGTTCTAAGACATCCTGTTATAATCAAAATAAAAATAGAATTAATTTTAGATAATTTAACTCTTTACTTGAAATGGAATATGTTTACAGACATATTCCATTTCTATTTTTTGATTAAATTAAAAAGTATTTTATTTAAAAAAAGTGATTTAACTTGAAAATTAAAAATATATAAACTATAATTATTTAAAACTAAAAAACTGGTCTATGAAATGCCATTTTTTTTATGTTTAATCCTTCTTCTAAAAAGAATGTATGAAGTTTAATAACTTATTATGCATTCTTTTTTTTGTTATTTATATAAAATATTATTATTTAATAGCATCTTGACTTATAATTTTAGACAGTCTATAATTCAACAAAAGAAATGTAAAATATAAATAAAGATTTATACACAATAAAGTTTTACAACTTTTGAAATATATAAACAGAAGGTATTAAAAGGAGTAATAGTCACTAATTATAGCAAAGAACAATATTTAATATTGATAAAATGGAGGTTATAAGATGGAAAATTTGCTAGAGGAAGCTTTACTTGAAGAATATAAACTTTGGGAAAAAGGAAATGATAAGAGGATTTATATAAATAAAATACCTGAATTAATTGACATTGAAGAACTAATTGAAAATAATGATTTTGGAATTGGTAAAGGAAAAGGTTTAGGAGTTTCTAAAATTGCTAGATTACTAAAAAATGATGGTGATATTTCTATAGCTAAACTTTATTATGATTGTACTTATGAAGAATTTCTTTTTCAAGAAACTAGTTCAGAAACAGTAAATAACTTTATAAAGTTTTTTACTAATGAATTGGTTTCAAGATATTCACCAGAAAAAGAAGAGGAAGAAGTCATAGAAGAAAATGAAACTTATGAAGAAGAGCATGAGACATATAAAAAAATGTCTTTTGATGAAATGCCAAATGATACTGAGTTTCTTTTAAAAGGAACTAATAAGTACTTAGTCTGTTACAATGAAATATATTCTGGAATAAATTCTATGTTAGATGACATCCATAAATCAAAAATTGATTTAAATGATTTTTTTACCCATTACCAGTATGTAGATTATATAACATATCGATTTTATAAATTAAATAAATCTGATTTAATAATATTACATGAATCAGCTAAAGAAATTCTTGATAAATTAAGAACTGAAGAGGAAGAAAAGAAAAAGAATAAAAATAAAAAAATAGAAGAGCTATTTGAAAAAGCAAAAACAACAGGCGAAAAACAATTTATAGATGCTTTGATAATGAAATGTGATGATTATATGGAAGTCTATTGTGATTTTATGGAAGTTGCAAGATATGCAATGCCAGATGGAGCTATAAGGATTGAAAAGACTGCTATTCCTATAGATTAAGGAGTAATTTATGATTGGAACTATATTTATGGAATTTGGGTAAGGTGTTAATTTAAAAATAATGTTATTATTGGTAAAGAAGAGATATATCGTGAAAGATTAATGTGTATGATATAATATTAATATAAATATTCCACGATAAAATTGGAGAGGTGCTAATGAATGCTTTTGTTAGGAAAAGAACAAAAAATTATATTGTTTACTTAGAATATAAGGATGAATTAGGAAACAGAAAACAAAAGAATATGGGAGCATATTTAAAAAGAAGAGATGCTAATAGGAGATTAGCTGAACTTAAAGATAAAATATACAATGATAATGTATTAGTCCCAAATGAGATTACATTAGAAGAATTTTTATTAGATTTTCTTGAAAAACATAGAGAAAATATTTCTTTGAGCACATATGATAAGTACCTTAGAATAAGTAAAAAATATATACTGAAAGAACTTGGCCAATACAGGTTACAAGATTTAAAAGTGATTCATATACAAAATTACATTGATTCATTGGTAAAAACATTAAATCCTCAAAGCATCAGGATACATTTAAATATATTAAGATTAGTTATTAAAAGGGCATATAAACTTAAACTAATTAGAGAAAATATTGTAGAGGATATAGATATACCAAGAGCTAAAAAATTTAGAAATGATATATATGATAAAGAGCAAATGATTAATCTATTAGATATGTGTAAAGAAGGAAATAGAGAATTAGGATTAGCAATAAATTTAGCAATTGGTCTAGGATTTAGATTATCTGAAATTTTGGGTATATCCTGGGATAATGTTAATTTTGATGAAAATACAATTTTAATAAATAAAATAACAAGCAGAGTAAAAGGAGCTGTTATTTTGAAAGAGCCAAAGACAGAAAGTTCTAATAGAAGTGTATTTGTTCCAGTAGAAGTTATGATATTATTAAAGCAGTATAAAAAAGAACAAATGAAAAGGTTATTGAAAAGTAATACAAAGAATAAATATAATTTAATTTTCTTTGATAAACTTGGCAACCCTATAGCTGAAGATGTAATAAGTAAAAAGTTTAGACGTTTTTTAAAAAATAATGAATTACCACACATTAGATTTCATGACTTAAGACATTCTCATGTAACATTGTTAATGAATTCTAAAGTTCCTATAAAAGTAATTTCTGAAAGAGTTGGACATTCTAATGTTAATACAACATTAAATGTATATTCACATGTTCTCAAGGAAATGGATAAAGAAGCTTCAGATACAATTTCAACAAATTTATTTAAAGCTAACTAAAAGAGAACGAATGTACGTTTAATTGACCTAATAAATGACATTTTAAAAGCTTCACATTGATTAAGTAATATAAATAATTAATGTGAAGCTTTTATGCGCTTAAAATAGATTCTGATGGTTAACTAACTTTTTAACTGTAGTTATAGATAAACCAGTTTCAAAAACTATTTGTTCTAAAGGTTTTTTTCTAGCTTCTAGTATTACATGGTCGATAAGTCTTTTAGTAACCTTATCTCTATAATCTATAGAATCAAATTGTTGCGTAAATGTACTTTTGCATTCAGGACACTTAAAACGAGTTGCATTAATAGTGATAGTAACTTTTTTATTTCCGATATTAATATCTTTTGCACATCTTTTAGTGGAAGCATGTTTATAAATTATTCCACCACAATATATACATGAGGAAGGTTTCTTTTTTGGTTTAACATAGAAGATTATACTATTCATATGTATATATGTATCTATTAATATAAATTCTGGTAAATTTAATTCATACATTGTTTTAATTTCTCCTATCTAAAAATTTTTGTTGAAAAAAATAAGTTTTAAAAATCCATATATAAATATAAAGAAAATATAGTTTTTGATTGAAAATAAAAAAACTATATTTTTTTTATATTTATATAAGAAATGGTAGCCAGTAATAAGTGATATCTTTTTATATAAATCAATTTTGGAGGCGATAAAAATTAAAATAGCATATTTTATCTGGGAATTAGAAGAAGAAGTAAGTTTTGATATTAATAATACTTATAAAGAAATAAAAAATCAACAACAAAAATTATTATTGATGTTAGAAAGTTTAAAAGAAAAATTTAAAAGTGAATTATCTGGTGTGCATATAATAAATTTTGAAAAAAAAAGTAAAAATGAATTTTATAGTTCTATAAATAGTTTCAACAAAAAATATTTGATAAAAAATAGTTTGAAAATATATATAGGTAAAGTAAATAAAAAAAATACATGGAATGATGTATATAAAATAATAAATTCTGTAATGGAGGTGAATTCATTTGAATTTGTAAAACAAAATGTAAAGTTTTTAGATAAAGATAGCATTAATAAAAACTTGTAAATAAAAAAGAAAGGATAAAAATTAATATGAATAATAATGTGTTTTCTATAAAAATTCCAAAGTGGGTGCAAAAAAGTAATCCATTTTATGGTGAAAGATATAACATAATGAGTCATAGAAAATTATTAAAGGTAAATAATAAAAAAATTTGTTTAATAGAACTTCATAAAAATCAAAATAGAGAATTTAATGTTGCTATTCTTGTAATTAATAATGGAGTAAAAGGGAAAGTAAAAATAAAAAAATGTATAAATATAACTGATGCTATTAGTGTATTTGAATCATCAATTGAAAAAAAGAAAAAGGAAGGCTACATATAAATGAGGTGAAAGTTATGAAAAATAAAAAAATAATAAAAATAAATGGAGTTTTGTGTTTTTGGACAAATTGGAGACCAAATTATTTTTCAAGAGATATATGTAAAAATAAAATGCTAATGTTAAAACAATCTGACAGATATTTAGATTGTAGGTTTGGGTCAAAGAAAAAAGTAATGGATAAATGGCATTATAGAATACAAGTATTGGTTCCTGTCAATGAAAATTTGTTTTTTAGTAATAAAAATAAATATAATTAAGAAATTCTCTATATTCTGAAATTTTTGTAATTATCGTTGACAAAAAATAAGTATCGTTGTAAAGTAATTATCATGGATGATTAAAAAACTACGCCGACGTGAAAATAAAGTCAGGGATGATAAAATAAAAATTGGGGGAATTAATATAATGAATTTAAAATATTTTTTAGATAAAGAAGAAAATGGAGTATTAAAAACATTTAAGAAAGATAAATTTGATTTAGAAAGAACAATTTATAAAGTTAAATCTAATGATTTTAAATATGTTTATATAATGGACCTGTTAAAAAAAGAAAATTTATTATTAGGATTTTATTACGAAACAAATAACACCTTTTATTTTATAGATTTAAAAGCAGAATCATATGGGAAAAAAGCTCTAGATTTTGGAGGCATTGATAGAGTTATATCTTTAGATAAACATAAGATTCTATTTGAAAATACAGTTAAAAATAAGATAAGAGAAAAAATAAATTTTGATGAAAAAAACATACCACTTTCTTATGATGAGGAAAAAGATATAAAAGAATATGTAAAACAAAAAAGGAGCTTAATATCTGGAAGAAAAGAAATAGAAAATAACTTTTTAAATGGATTTGATATTAATAAAGATAGTCTTAAGATTAATTACACAATGATAAAATTTAAAGATTCAAATTTAAATTTAATTTATAGGTCAATATTAGATTTTGATAAAGAGGTTAATCTTGAGTGCAATGAATATATTCAGATGAATAAAAAAGAGCTTTATTATGACATAGTATATCTTAAACATTTAAAAGAAGAGATAGAGAAGCTAAATCAAGATAGAAATGCACTTGAATTCAAAAAAATAGTGAATATATTTTCAGATAAAACTAAGAAATCATTCAGAATTAGAGTATTAAAAAATGATAAAGAGTATATTTTGAATGTGAAAGAACCTATATTAAGAAGCTTTGAACATCATATATTAAGTTCAGATATTATTGAAAATAATTATAAAAGGATTTTCTTTAATAATAATTCTGAATTAAAGATAAGCTTAGATGAAATAATAGAAATCTCATATAAAAGGAATATATTATATTACAAATCAAATTATTAAAGCTTATAGACATAAAATTGGAGGGAAATTTGAATGTTTAATATAGAAAAATTTTGGAAAAACAATATTGAACATATTTCTAATATGAAAAGAGATGATTCTCATAAACAAAATGATTTAAATAAGTATATTACAGTAGAAGAATATAATTTTATTTTTACACAATTAGTTAAACAAAAAATTATAGAAAAAGTAAATTTGGATGAGAATAATTTAAATCTCACAGAAAAAGAAAAGAATAGAATACTAAATAATAATAGTCATAGAAATAAACTAATGTTTAGTAGATATGAAGCAGAAGTTTATTTCTCAGAAAGAACTGATATAGATAAAAATAGTTTGACTATAGAATATAGACCACAAGATATAGAAAATCTTAGTATAATGTATGATTCTATATCTGATATAGATAAAAAATCTGATATGGAAGCTGATAAATATATAGAAGAAAATAAAGAAGATATATTTATTGAGATATTACAACTAAAAGAAATAAAAAAGGAATTACAACTTTTGAGAAATAGTGCCAATATATTAAAATTTATAGCTAATAAAAATAAAACTATTCAAAGCAATAGATGACATAAATAAAAATAATGATTTACATATATAAAATAAAGGGGAGGGAATACCTTTGATGACTGAAAATGACAAAAAGGAGTGTCAATACATTATAGCTGCTATATCTGAGAGTTTTGAAGAAATGGGATACTTAGATTTGAAAGAGCTTGAAGGTTATATAAAGGAAATTATAAGAGTTGAAATCTATGACGTAGATAAAGAGAAATACTTTAACTATATTTATGACAAATTTTTAAATAATAAACGTTATAGAGAGTTTTTAGATGGAAAGGTTTATCATTGTTCTCATTGTAAATTAAAAAAGCCAATTTCAAGTTTTAATAGCTGGGTTTGCAATGGCAAAAAAAGACCTAAAACTATATGTAAGAAATGCTCTCAAGAACTTATAGATAAAGCTGGTGAAAAGGCAGCTTTATATAAAAAATATCAAGAACATAAGCAATATATAGCTAGAGAAACTAGTGTGAAAAGTAAAATTAAGCGTCATATAGGAAGAGATTTGACTTCTGAAGAAGTTAACCAAATAAAAATTTTAGTTAGAGTAAAGAAGATGACACCTTATTCTATATATAAAATGTATGCTTTATAATATAAAAATTATGGAAAGGAAAATATTATACATGCCACAATTACTAATATACATGATTAAACTTCTTTCAAATGATATGTTAAGAAAGATGAAACATGCTAATAAAGAAAAAATACATTTTGCATTACTTGAAGTACAAGATTCTATATATCTTATAGATATTGAAGATATGGAAGAATTTTATATACCACTAAAAACAAATTCCTTAAGTCCTGATGAATGCATATTAGCAGAATTCTTATATGAAAAAAGTATAAAAATGAATTTTCCTGTAGTTTATAGATGTACAAACTGTAATTCAATTATATTTGACAAGGATAAAGTTTATGATGGAGCTTTTGGATACATATGTGAAACTTGTAATAATATGAGTTAAGAGAAAGGAATGCTTATGGGGGATATCTTAAAGAAAGATAAAATGGAAACATTTATAGTAAAGCTAAAAACAAAAAAAACTAAAAAAAGTATAGAAAAAAATAAGAAGTTAGAGTTATCAGAATCAGAAATAAATACTCTTTTTAAATACTATAATATGATTGATGGTTTGGAGATAAAAGTAATTACATTCATGGGAAGAGCCCGTATGATAGATTACCAGGATAAAGATTCAGTTACAATTAGGGAAGCCATATATCTATTAGAACAGAGTACAACTTTAGGTATATACATAAATGATTATAAAAACTTCATGAAAAAATGGAATAGTGGAAAATACTATAATGAAAATATTGAAATGATATTTGAAGCTTCCGAAATAGAAATAATAGAAAAGATAATTTATTGAAAAAGACTCACAAATACAACAAAAATATATTCAATAAAACATGAAGGGGAAGTTATTTATGGACTATGAGATAAAACTTTTTATTAGAGATTTAATGGAAGATAATAATGAATCTTTTGAAGATATGTCAAAAAAGATAGGAATTACATCTTATGAATTACAGGATGCAGGAGCTGGGAAAAGAAAATTAACTGAAAAAGAAGTTGAAAGTATTATACAAAAATATAATATTCAAGAAGAAAAACTGGAAATATTTAAAAGGCATACAAATACCCTAAAATCATTTCAAATAACATGTAAAAAATGTAATAGTAATCAAGTTACAATAGGCGAATTTTATGTAAATACAGAGTATATTCCATTATCATGTTGTACCTGTAAAACTAAAGAAATATTAGAAGTAGATAAACAAAATAATAATGAGTTTAATATAACCTGTATAGATTGCAAACAAACTGCAAAAATAGAAACGCCATTAAAGGGGAAACAATTCATAGAAATATCATGTCCAAATTGTAATAAAACAGAATCTGTAAATGTAGATTTTTTAGTAAGTGATTTTGAATTAGAACAAGGTCTAGAAAAAGAAAAAATAACTTTAATGAAACTAATAAAATCAGCACTTTTCAAAAAATAATATAAAGATAATAGGAGTGGTAACTATGTATAATTCAGATATATCATTCAAAATAGGTAATAAAACAAAGTTAATTATAACAAATAGTGGCTACTATGATGTTAGAGATAAGAGTAGTTTTGATAGAGGAACAACAGCTATAAAAGTTATTAAAGGAAGAGTTATAGATGAAAATACTAAGATTTTAGAATCAGAAGCTATACAAGTTAAGATATTTTCAAGAAATAGAAGTGGACATAATGACTTTTATACAACATGTAAGAGTGTAACACTATATGAAGGAGTTCTCTATAATGAAAATGGTTCAATAAGAAAAAGAAGCTTAACTAAAATTACAAAAGCAATAGATGAATTTAAATCAATATGTAATTAGAGGTGAGAAATGAATACTTATAAAACACCTAAACAAGAACAACTATTATATTTAAAGTGCAGCGAAGAAAAAGCAGCTACTTTAGGTAGAAGATATACAAAAGGTTTTATACTTAATGAGGAAGATGACTATATAGAAGTATGTGTAGAAGGTGATAAAGAAAATTGTAGATTTTATAAAGATACATTAGAAGAGATAACCATGTTCCACCAGAGCTATTTCATATATTTATCAGAAAAAGATTTATTAGAAGAATTTGAAGCTATAGATATATTAAAAACATTACATGACACATTTAATCCACAAAATTTTGAAAAATTTAAAATAGAAGTACTAAGACAAATAAAGCTATTTTTAGATGAAAATAATTAATTAAAGGAGAATGTTATGAATTGTACATTAACAAAGGGTGAAGAACTATTAAGTTATTATATAGCTATTCTTAAAACTAAGAAAAAGATAAATAGCATAAAAGAATCTACTAAAGAGTTAGAACATAAACAGATTCAATATATATTAAAGGCATATACTTTGCTGGATGGAATGAAAGTAATTGTATCAAAGTTTTTAGGTAAATATAGTTTGGTAGCTTCAATAGTACATGATGACAGAGAAAAATTAAAAAAAGCTTTATATCTATTAGAGCAAACTGATTGTAATAGTTATTATCTTGATGATTACAATAGCTTCATAGAGGATTGGGAGTGCAAAAATTATGTTATTAATATAGATAGTTTTATAAACAATAAGGACATTGAAATAATTGAGAAAATAACGTCTGAAAGCAGCATCATAAAAATCATTGGATATAACTATTTTGAAACCTTACATTAGATTTCAGACAAAGCTATATTCCATCAAAATAATATACTAATGAAAGGAATGAAAAAGTTGGTTATTAAGTGTAAGGTGTGGAATGAAAGTGAACAAAAAATGTATAACTTTGAGCAAGTAAAGCTTAATACAAATTTTTTTATCAAAGGTTTTAACACTTTTGGAGGGGTATATTTACCCATTGGAAACCCTAAAAACTACATACTATTTTATACAGGTAAAAACGACTATTATGGTGTTGAGATATATACGCATGACTTGATTATGGTATCTGGGAATAATAAAGAACCTATAGTCGGAGTAGTTGAATTTGGAGAATATTTTCAAGATGAGGAGATGCACATAGGTTTTTATATTAAATTTGAGAATAAAGCTCTTAAAAAGAATTTAGGCTATTGGGTTAATAAATGCAAAAACTTAGGAAGTATATATACAACTAAATGCAACAGGATATATGAATAGGAGTGGTTAAATGAATATTGTTATTTTATTAGGAGAGATAGAAAAAGATTCAGTAGTTACAAATATTCTAGAGTCAGATAAACAAAAGCTAGAATTTATAATTAAGGTAAAAATGAATGAATATAATACAGAATATTTTTTATGTGAAAAGGTATCTAGTAATTTAGAAAATCTCTCTAACTATCTTGTAAAAGGTAAACGATTAGTTATTAAGGGAAACCTTCATAGAGAAATTTCTTCTGCATTTGGAGTTGATAAGGAGTTATATAAAATATTAGTAAATAGTTTTGAGTTTTTACCAGATATAAAAAATGTTAATTATTCAAAGGAAAAAGATAATTCAAACAAGAAAAGTCAACAAACCTTTGAACCTATATATGATGATGATATTCCTTTTTAGAAACATAGTTAATAAATAGATACATAAAAAATTATAAAATGAAAGGAAAATATAAGAATATGTTGAGTATGACTGCAAAAAGAAAAGCAATAATCATAGCTCATGACCTTGAAAAAGATGGCATGGTATGGGGAGATGAGCTAGAAATGTTTATAAAATCTCAAATATATACAAAAAGAGGGTTTAAGTCAGATGAAGACTACCTTGAGTTTGAAAATATTGTTTTAGACTACCTAGAAGAAAAAAGAAAGAAAAAAGAATTTCAAATTGGTTGTTGTGTTTAAAAATAAATTGATGATGGAGTATATAAACAATGAATGCATATGAAAAAAATAAGTATTTAAATAAAAAAGGACTTGTAAATATTTTAGATTCAGTTAATTATGAGTGTCAATTTCTTGATAATTGTACTTTTAAAGATAGATTTGGATGTGTTTGGTGTATTGATGAAAGCTCTGTTGAATATGAAGATGATATTGATAAATTTTAATAAAATAATATAAATAAAAGGAGTGGTATATATGATAATAAATAAATTTATAGTTCATGTTTTTGATAAGGAAAGTACAGTACCAATATTAGGTGATTTTGAAGGTAAGATTAATCAAGAATCAGAGGGGCTTCTTAAAAAATGTTTAAAAAAGATAATTAAGAATGACAACTTAAGAAAAGGTATTTTTAATGAATATAATGATAATTTAGTAAAAAAATGTTGCGAACAAATGATATATGAAAAAGACTCTTTTGTAGATAACTCAAAAGAAATAGCTTCTTATATGTTTGAAAAAATGAAAGAAGAATTAGGTTCTTGCAATGTGATTATGTGTTTGTATTCAAATAAGGAACAAGAAGGTATTGCAATAATGAAAATTGATTATAAAAGTGTTTATACTCATAGCATAGAATATGAAGATGATAGGTTTAATATTCAAGTAATTCCAAATAATGTAGCTTTTTCAATACAACCAAAGATAAAACAAGCTGCACTAATTGAGTTAAGTGGTATAAATGATGAGTATCATGTCAGAGTTCTAGATATAGATTCTGAGAAAGAAGATTCTAAGTCAAGATTCATAGAAGAATTTATAAATGCTAAAAAAGTGGATGATGATACATATAAAACTAAGGTATTAAAAAAGACAATTGATAAATGGATAAACAATCATTATTCAGATGATGTAAAAAAAGCAGAAGAAGTAAAAAGTCTTTTAAATTATAGATTACTACAGAGTGAAAATATAGATGTAGATGAATTTATAAGTGAAATAATAGATGACGAGCAAAAAGATTCCTTAAAAGAAGAACTTGATGAAAAAAATGTTAATGATAATTTGAATGTAGATAAAGGGTGGATTGAGAAAAATATAAATAAAAGGAAAATGAAGCTTGATAATGGATTTGGAATAGTAGGTAATATAAGTGATTTTGAAGACCCAATGAAATATAGTGTTAAAAAGAATTTAGATGGTTCTGTAGATATTGTATTAAAAAATGTAAGTTATATAGAGGGTTAATAATATCAGACAAGATAAAGAGGTGTTAATATTTGTGTAAAAATGGAATTGAAGAATTAGAAAATGCAAAAAGATTATATGGTTTAAAAAGAAAAGATAGACTGAAAAGTAAACCAGGAATATATGAACATTTCAAAGGTAAGTTCTATATAACACTAGGAATAAGTTCTCCTATAGCTAGTGAGAAAGAGCTTCGTAAGTTAAAAAATGATGTTAGTATTCAACTGACTCCAATATATATAAAACATACTGAAACTGAGGAATATATAAGAATATTTATTATAAGTAACAAAATCTATCATTTAAAAAATGAATGTGAAGATGAACTGGTCCTATATAAATCTATGTATCTAGGTAATAAATTATTCTTAAACCAATAGATATGTTTTTATCTGAAGTTGATAAAAATAAGTATCCTGAAGTATCTCAAAGGTATAGGTTTAAAGAATTTAAGTTAAGAAGTGAACTTATAATCAGTAAAGATATTAATGGGAAAAAATTAAAAGAAAATGATATTGTGAAAGCCAGTTGCGCTAATGAAGAGTATATTGGCATAGTAAGGGTAGGTATGTATGCTCATATGAATAATGGCTATCATGTTGGAATTTATATAGAGTGGTTAGGTAATCAATATATAAGAACAGATATAGGATTTTTTGATGGGAATTGTGAAATTATAGGAACGCTTGAGTAAAAATCTTATTAATATTATTGAAAATAGGGGTGAGATGATGAGTAGAGATGTAGAATGCCCATGCATATATAAAGATTTCAAAGGAGATTATTATGCAACAATGGGAGTAAGTAAACCACTAAAAAAAGAAAAATTAGATAAGATAGAAATTGATAATATTAATTTTAGGCAATATGAAGATACATCAATAAAGGCTATTTATACTGAACTTGATGATTGCAGTCTAAATATAGTAAAAGATATTCAAGGTGATTTATATCATGATTCTAGGTTTGAAAATGATAATTTGGTAATATATAAAGATTTAAATAGTGAAAGTGGAGCTTTGGCCAGACCTCTAAGTTCATTTATAGCAAAACTTACTTTAGAGATATATCTATCTGATATTAAGACAAAAGGGAAAAAAACAGACTTTCAAGATTTTGTATTTGAAAAAGTAATAAGTGGGAACGAGGATGAGTCTTATGATGTAAGCAAAGAGAATAAGGATAGACTTCAAACTGGACAAGCCATACAAGATTCGGATTATAGAAATAAAGAAAGTGTAATCTCAAGGTTTTTGAAATTTATAAAAAGTAGTTAGTGTTGAAACTAAGTAAAATAAATAACTTATATACTAATATAATACATTTCAATTACCTTAAATAGATATGTTTTAGAAGAATAATATTTTGAGGAAGGTGTAAATATGGAAGGGGAAAAAGAAATTTGGCTATATAGTTGGAATGGTGAATATTTTGCAAGTAACGAGTATGAAAGTAAAGAAGAAGCTATTCAAGGGGCTAAGGAGGAACTTAAAAGGACTGGAGAATTTAAAAAAATAGTTTATGTTGGCAAAAGAAAAGAAGCTTTTATTCCTTGTGTAGATGCAGAAAACATACTAGATTATGTTCAAGATAGAATTGATGATGAATTTGGAGAATTTGGAGGGAGTTGGTCAAGTCATATAAAAGATGAACATAAAGAAATACTTGATAATAGATTAAATGAAGTATTTGAAAATTGGATAAATGAATTTGGACATAAACCATATTGGTCTATTGTTATAGATATAGAAGATATAGAAATTTCAAAAAGGAATTATATAAAATGATAAAATCTCCTTTTTACTATACAGGTATTAATGATGAAATTTATGGAACTATTGGAGTGAGTGAACCAACTAAACAAAGTAAATTGCAAAAAATTTATGATGAAAATTTAGAAAGAAATATATATAAATATGAGTGTACAAACAAGCTTGACAAATCTACTAATTCAACTGTAGCAATATATAAAGATAAAAAAAATAATTATTATCATGATAAGGAACAAAATCAAAATAAATTAGTTATATATACAACTGCAACTAATTATAATGATAAGTTCATAATGGATTTAAAAGAATTTATTCATATTATTGATGAGAAAACAACTAATATAGCTTTTTTCTTTAAAATTGTAATTCTTGTATCTATGTTTTCATTGTTTTTATTTTTGAAAAATCTTATATTTGCTTTGTTGTCATAAAGTGGAAAATTGCTTACCAGCAATTATAATAAAGTTGATATAGAGGAATCAACTAATATGGATGAAATGGATAATAAGATAATTGATAGTATAGAAGTATCAGAAGATTATAGCAACCAATAAAATACTTAAATAGGAGGAAATCGGGAAATGTATACTAAAGGTGATAAAACTAAATTAGCTTGTATTAATTGTGAAGGGATAGAAGACCAAGAGTTTATAAAATACTTTTATGATAGTAAAGAAAATAGAATGAAAGAAAGATGGAAATGTTGTAATTGTGATGAGAATAATGATATTTATCCATTGAAGGATACAACTAATATATAAAATAAGGAAGTTAAATGGGCATTAAGTATAGGCTATAAAGTTAAACAAAGGGTAAGTTAATATATGTATAACAAAGGTGATAGATTTGAATAGATTAATGAATATTATAAATAAAATAAAAAGTATTGTTATTTCAGATAAAAAAAGAGATGGATATGAATTATTTCAAAAATATATGTCTGAAGAGGATTACGAGAATCTATTAGAAAGAATAGAAGGTGAAAAATATCATAGAAAATACTAGTGAAAATATAGAGGATAAGTTAACTGATTTAATTAGCCAATTTGTAGAAACATTAGACACGGATGAAAAAATAAAAGAGATATTAAAAAAAATATTATCTCTAGATGAAGATAGCCAAACAATAATACAATATTTTATTCTTGAAAGCCATATGTACAATGATGAGATAAAAACATGTATAGATGTTATTCAAGATTTTATATAAATTATAAATACAATCTAATTTTCTAGTAGGGTAACAACTGCTAAACAAAATCTATAAATATATGTAAAAATATAAAAATAAATTATAAATTATGAAATACTCCTATTGAGGTGATAAACAAATGAAATATCACTCAATAGGAGTATTTGCAAATAAAATAGGTAAAACAATTCAAACTCTTAGAAATTGGACATATGTGAAGAATCCATTTTTATGCCTCTTGAATTATATAAAATTAAAAAATATAATGAAATATCATTGTTTAGAAATGCCCATCATTGCTAAATAAACATTATCCTTGTTTGAAAATATACGTCATTGCTAAATAAATATTATCCTTGTATAATAGATATAAGTAAGTGAAAGATTAAGTGTTTTGAAAGGAAAAAGTGATGAATAAAGAAATTATAGAGAAAATGTATAGTTTAAGATATCCTTTACTTGCATCTATACAAAAATATGAGAAATTATTAAGCAAAGAAATGAAAAATTTAGATTATATAAATATATCAGATGAAGAAACAGAAGAAGTTAAAATATTGAAAGATGAATTAAAGAAGATAAAGTCAATTTTAGAACATACAACAGGTCTATCTAATTCATCTGAGGAATGTGAAGTTTCTATTAATTCCATAAATAATTATTTTAGAGGAATGACTCCAGTAGGTATAAAATTTGGAGATAGTAAGCAAGATGTAAGTAGCTGGAGAGATGTACTTGAATATTCTATAAGGTATTTTGCAAAACTAGATAAAGATAAACTTATGCATATACTTGAAAGTCGTGTTAATTTGTTTTATGAAAAGATAAAAAATAATGAAGATAGATATATCTCAGAACTTAACTTATATTTAAATACATCAAATAGAGGGTCTACTGAAATTATAGGTGTATTAAGACAATTAGAAAAAGGATTTAATATGCAAGAAAGTATAAAGATAATAGTGAAAAACTCATAACTATTTAAGTGTTTTGATTTCTCTTATAAAACTAAAATCTCATTAAAGAGAGGAATGATACCGTTGATTAATAATAAATGGAGTAGTAGTAGTAACAATTTTCATGATAATAATAGTACACTAGATTATATAGAGGATTTTATCTATTGTATGAGTCATAGCAATAGTTTCAATGATATGATTTTTAAAGGTGGAATAACATTATTATGTGCTTTTAAAAAATATAATTATGTGAATAGAAGATTAACAAAAGATATAGATATACACGGAACTGATTATAATAAATGGCTTAATTTCAAAAAAGATATAATAGGTTGTTCTGAGTATAGTAGATTTAAAGTAATATATAAAGTTATAAAAGAAATAACAACAAGTGAAGCTACTAAAAATGAAAGTGTAACTATAGGTGTTTATAGAGCTGCTGAATTAATAACCAGATTCAGTATCGATGTGAATTTTAAGTGGTCTACTTTAGACTCAGAGAAATATTCACTAGGTGGATTAGTTACAATTAATGGATATACACCAGAACTAATATTAGTTGATAAGATACATGCTTGTGAGAGTAAACAGATTAATAGAAGGTTAAAAGATTTATTTGATATATATTCATTAAGCTATTTAAAAGGTTATAATAGCAATGATTTAGTAAGATTATATATAGATAAATATAAAAATATACCAGAAAAAATGTACATGTTCCAATTAGAAAATTTTAACACTTTAGAACATGGATATAATAGATTAAGAGGTATTGAATCTAAGCCTGAATTTGCAACCGTTTATAAAAGAGTAAGTAATTTTATAGTTCCAATACACACATTTATAGCATCAAAATCAAATAAAAATTATGTTTGGAGGAATGATAGGTGGATTTTACAGGAGTATTAAGAAACTCTTTCAATAATGTTGTCTTATGTGGAGAATATGCAGGAAGTTTATTAGGAATAACTAATTTTCCAGACAATCATATAATAGCTCAATCTGCTTTTATAGATAAAGAGATTGATACAGATTATTTTACAGTGTATCCTGTTAAAAAGTTAGATTTATCTTATGTAGAAGAAGTTAGAAAAGGTGTTTGGATAACAAATCCTGCAAGAACTATTTGTGATATGATAAAGTATGATAGTGAGTATAGTTTTATCCAGGAAGCTTTAGACTATTACATTTTCTATAATGAGAATGGAGAAGAACATTATAATGAAGTACTTAATGTAGCTAGATATTATAATATAGAACAAAAAGTATTGGATGCTATAAGTTTTGCAAAAACGCATGATTATTATGAAGAAAATTAATATTTATAACTAAAAATATTAAAATGAAGGTATTTTTGGAATGAAGCTTTTTAAATTAGTTTCTAAGATAAAATAATATATTCAATATAAAAGTACTAGAAGATAGAATTTAAACGACCTTAAAATAGCATTTAAAAGGTCGTTTTTTTATTGATTCTATAAAAAAATATTAAAAATTTCATATAATTGGAATATTAATTAGAGTTTTATGTATAATGAAGAGGATAAAACTAAAAATTTTAAAATTGGAGGTATTAATGAAAGACTTAGATTTAAATGCTTATTTTTTCGTATCATTTTCTATGGTTTTAATTATAATGATTTTATTATATATAAAAGCATCTAATGATGCAATTTTATCACTTTGCCAATCTGTATCAAAAAGAAATAATTTTTCAGCTAATAAATTTATAGAATTTATTTTCTTGCATTATTGTGCTTTTATACCAATAGCTTTAATGGTTACTATTCAATACTTAGAATTGGTGAATTCTGTAATAGCACAATCTTTAATATTGATACTCTTAAGTTTTGTAATGAAAATTATTTACACTTTCATTATAAAAAAAAGTATCATAAATGACAATTTGTTATCAGATAAAGAAATGTCAATAACCGTATGTCTTGCTAATTTAAGCCTGATTTTTTTAAGTAGAATCTATTATGTACCATATGAATTCACGTCTCTTATTATAGCAATGTTTCTTGGAAGATATATTGCATTAGACACAGCATTTAATTTTAATATAAAAGAACTTAAGAAGACTTTTAAAGAAGATATACTTAAAAAAGAATTTATAGTTTTTGTAATTCTAGACATTGTCTTCATGTATATTTTATATATTATAGGAATAGAAAATTTCGTTAAAGTTGTTTTTGGTTCAATGATAGCAGCTATTATCTTTACCATAATTTTTTTCATTGTAGAAAAATTAAAGACAAAAGCTTCTAATGTATAAGAATATAATATTAAAAGCCAAAACTTAACTGTGTAATAAGTTAAATAATATAATCTATATCTAGAGTCTTGTTTGAATATATTAAAATCTAATATTTCAGGGTTATAAATAACTTTATAATAGCTATTTTGCATTTTAAAGCTATTAGATAGATTTTAAAGATATATTATTTTGTACTGATATAAAATATCATCAATATAAATTTAATGGCTTTAAAAACGCATACAAGGCTTTGAACGTTTGTTCGGAATGAGATTAAAAACCATTTTATCCCAATAAAAGTAAACATTAATATATAAAACATATTAATGTTTATTTTTAATAGAATTATTATTAGAAAAGACTATAATAATTTTGAGAAATTTATACAAAAAATTTAATTGATTTTCGCACTAAAAACACATCTATTTATTAGGTGTGTTTTTTTATAAACTTTATTCTAAAACTTATTATGAAATATTTTTTAGTGGAGTTTTTATAAAAAAATATAAAAAAAGAAAAATATTTATCATGTAAATAAAGTATATATATTTAGAGTAAAATAAAAATGGGGAGAAAATAATAATGATAACAAAAAGAATTTTAAGAAATATACTTTTTTCACTGAAATTATGTTTTTTTATAACTTTTATGATGCTAATCGTAAATTCTTTGCTAAAAGTACATATAGGTATGAAATACTATATGTTTTTTTATGTGATTTTTAGTTTTGGATTAAGTATTAGTTTGATTTTTATTAAGTTGGAGTATATTTTGTATGGGAAAAAACAAAAAAATAATAAAAAAATAGTAAAGTACAAAAAAAATAACTATAAAAATGAGAAAATTATTTAAAAAATCTTGTATTAATTTAGAAAAGTGGCTATAATGATAGCACATCTAAATTTTATGGATTATATTTAAGCTTGGTTTGATACACTAAAAAGCTTTTATATAATACTTTTGAAGAAATTTCGGTTCTTCTCCTTGATTTCTTCTTTCTTTTTGCAAAAAATAGATATATCATTGGATTTTTTACTAAAATAAAAATAAAAAACTTGAAAAATATAAAAGGAATCACTATACTAGTTTTAAATAAAACTTTTAAGAATACTTATTTAAAAACGTTCAACAATTGTTTGTCATGAAAAAGAGATAGTATATTTATGCTATCTCTTTTTTATGTTGATTTTCAAAAAAATAATAAATATATACTTTAAAAAAATGAAAAAGCTTGAAAAAAAGAAAATAAGATATTATAATGATAATATTCATAAGGTTTTAACTTAAGTCCATTTACAATAACTCCAATTTGTATTTAATAGTTATTAAAAAAAAGAAACAGTATATTTATACTGTTTCTTTTTTTAATAAATAATGAAAATACATAAAATTTTCGAGACTAGAAAAAATAAATGTGTTTTAAAAGTGAAAAAGCTTGAAAAAAAGAAAATAAGATACTATAATTATGTTAATTGCATTTTCCAATTATAATTCATTCAAACTATTTTAAAAATACTTATTAAACTTAGCGATGATTAAATAGAAAAGAAGTAATATGAAAATATTATTTCTTTTTTATTTGTAAAATTTCAAGAAAAAAATAAAAAGGCTTGAAAAATATAAAACAAGATACTATAATAAGGATATAAACAATATAAAGTTGTTTCTCCAATGTTTGTAGGAATAAAAAAGAAGTAATATGAAAATATTATTTCTTTTTTATTTAAAGTTTTTTAAATAAAAAAATAGAAAATGAAAAAACTTGAAAAATATAAAATGAGATATTATAATGATGTTAACTCGTAAGATATAATCCCCTTGTATTTTATAGTGTTAGAGAAAAAAAGAAATAGTATATTTATGCTATTTCTTTTTTAGTGAAGTTTTATAAAAATTTCTATGTGGGAACTTCGCTAAAGTAGAAAAATATATTTTGTGTTTACAAAAAAATAGAATAAATTTGTGGAAATTATGCTTTTAGAAAAAAGAATCAGGAAAAACTTGATAAAATCTAAAAAAGATTATATAATAAACCTAGTTAATCTACCATATGTTTATAAAAAAAAGAACTGTATTTGTAGTCTGCAGTTCTTTTTTTATGAAAAGATTTGATTTTTTTATAAAAAAGAACTATAATATGATTCATAACTAGATTTTAGATAGTTTCCTACACAGTCAATTTTAAATCGGTTATAAGTCGTTTAGCTCTTACTTCCCAAAAAAAGATTATATTAATTTATAATCTTTTTTTATTGAAAAAATATAAATTTAAATTTGAATTAGCTTGACGTGATTTCAAAATGGGAATATAATGAATGTAATATTTTTTTTCATAAGTTTCCTACGTTAAGTTATAGGAATTGAATTTCTTATGAGTAAGGTAATAAGAAATTCAAAAAACATTGTGTGGTAAGTTCGGAAGGAACTTACTACACAAATGTTTTTAAATTAAAAGTATCGAATAATTCAACTTGTTTATTTTGAAAGAAATTATAAAGATTATTAACAGCCAAAAATAGTTTCTTGAAAAATTAAAAAAGTTGTTATTATAATAGTTCCTTCTTTTTTTAAATATTTTAAATATAAAAAAACATGTATCTTCCATACATGTTTTTTTATTTTGGGAAAAACATATAAAAAAATAAAAAGAAAATACAAACAAAAAAATAAAAACTATTTATCTAATAAATAAAGTATAAATTTAGAAGCGAGGTGATTATTTTGGTTAAGCATAAAGTAATAACAACTCTATTGGTATTAATGATGTGCAGTACGTCATTAATAAATCCATATGCAGAAAATGGAAAAGGAGCTGTAGTAGATGGTAATGTTCAAACTGATCTAAAAGATGATGGAAAAGGAAATATCATTGATTCAGAAGGAAATATAATAGGAAGTACAGATGTAGATGTAAAAAATGATAACAATGACAATAAGCCTCCTGTTAATAGTAGTGATGTAAAAGATGATAATTCTCCAGGTCCAGGTGATGTAATTGTAAATGATGGTATGTATTTAAGAGTTGAATTAGATTCAAATCAAAATGAAGTTGGATATATACCTTCTGTAGAGATTGAATTACAAGATGCAAATGGCAAATACATAGATAAAGTATTAGTGAATGAAAAAAACTTCAATAAAAAAGAAAATTGCTACTTGGTTAAATTCAATAATGTAACTAAATATAAGTTAGGTGATAAGTTTAAGTTTTGCTTAAGAGAAAAAAGTGATAATGTAGTTAAATCTATTCTTATGTTAAATGATGACGGCAGCTCTTTGTATGTAAATAGAGATAAAGTAATAGAAAAGACTATAGGTCCAGAATTTAATATTTTAAATAATACTGAAGGAAGCCTACCAGAAGGGGCAAAAAATGCTCCTATGAGAGTTAAGTTAATTACAGATACTAATTTAGTGGTCATAAAAGTATTGGATATGAAAGATAATCCAGTGAAAAATTTTAAGATAGATATAGAAAGAACTCTTAATAATTCAAAATATAGAGTTACAACAAATGACCAGGGGTTAGTTTGGCTTACAAGAGACAAAGTTGAACCTAGAATTGTTTTAAATTCAGTAGATAAAAAGTTTGAATTTGACACTGGAAGTGGTCAAGGAGAAATTACTTATCCAACAATATCTAGTAAAACACATTTAGATAGCTTTATGTCAAATGTAATAAAAATAAGAAATGTTGAGACTTCTGGTCCAGCAAATACACAATTAGGGAAAATAAATCTTAACTTTAAATCTGTTGGAAATACTGATTTAAGTAAAAACTGGACTCAATTAACTATTTCTCTTAAAAATAAAAAAACAGGAATTGTATCAAAATTTGAAGTTAGTTCAAAAGATAAATATTTAGAAGATATACCTATAGGAGAATATGCTGTAAGTGTAGAAGCTAATTATGCAACTACTAATTTCAATAAGAATGTAACTGTTTCTAGTGGAGCAGGAAACTTAAATTTAACTGTGTTTCCTCGAAATAAATTACAAATTTATAAAGAATTAGACGGAAAAAGATTAGATTATAAATTCTCTGTTATAAATGTTGAGGCAGTAAAAAGTAAAGAGTATAAAGGCAAAAATCCAATTGATTTCTGTGTCATGTCTGGTGAAACATTCATGATTCAAGATAATGAAACAAATGAAGTTTTTACTGTTGATATACCACAAGCTTCAGGAGTGACTACTCTAATATTAGGAGAAGGAAAAATCTTAAATAAGGCAGAGGTTATATCTCCTCATACAAGAGATATGTTACCTTTACAAATAGGTATACTATCAATAGCAGGTGTAGTGGCAGTTTTAAGTTTGTTTATTGCACTAAAAGGTGATAAGAAGAAATTTAAAAATAATATGTTTATGTTCTTATTAATAAGCAGCATATTACTAAGTACACCAATAAAATCAAATGCCGATAGTGGAGGTAGCTCAGGTGGAGGTAGTGGAGGTGGTTCTGCTATTACATCTGACCAACTTATTGTTAATGGATATGCATATAATGCAAATTACTGGACCTTGAATGGTCAAAATGTTAATCAAGTAGTAATGTTTGGATTTGTACCAAACACAGGAAGTGTAAAAAATGGTCAGGCAGTCGATGGAAGTGTAACTTTACTAACTGAAGATGCTACCGAAAATGATATAGTAAAATCATATAAATTCTCATCAGAATACATGAAATATTGCTTGTTTATGCCAGTTAACAAATCAACTGAAACTGATTTTAAAAATAGTGGTATTCTTGGAACATATTCAGATGGGACATATTATCTAATAGCTGGTAAAGATAGAATCTTTGGCCAAACTAATGCAGATTCTTTAAATAGTTCTGAAATGACAAAGAGAGTAGTAGGGACTCCATCAGCAGTAAAATCTAACTCAAATAAAGTTTTATCAACTATGGGCAACGCTTTAGCTTCGGCTGAGAAAGATTCAAAAGGAGTATACAAAGTCAACTATGGTGATGGCATAGGAAATACAATAAGAAGCAAAGATGATGCCTGGAAACAACAATTTTTCAATGATTATATAAATTTAATGAAATCAAAAGGTGTTTCACAAAAAGATATAGACTATATCCAAGGTAAGTATGAATCAAATGAAGTAACCTTTTTAATTCAAACAATGCCTAGACTTCACTTATATAGTAAAGGAAAACCAAATGGAATGTATATGCCAACGTCATATATCTCTATGGCTTTAGGTTTAGCTGATAGTAAAAAAGTTACTGGTAATGATGAGCAACAAAGAAGTGTATATTTTAGAGAGTACAAATATCTTTATAGTCGCGGTGGAACAACTAGTAGTCCAAAATCAGGTTATTGTACAAAAAGTGGATGTTCTAGCTGGTGCAAAAGATTAGGTCATATATCATCGTCAGGTTGGAAACCGATGCAAGGAGGATATGTAAACACTATACAAGCCATAAATTCAGGAGGACCTGTTAAAAAGAATATTTTTGGAGGTTGGGGATACCATCATTGGAAAGCTGGCCAATCAGCAAAAGCTCCAAAGCTTTTCATACAAACTAAAATAGATTTATATAATTCAGAAGGTACAAAAGTAGGGGCTGTAGCTCAACCAGCAAAAGATTGGCAAACAGGAAAAGAGTTCAAGTTATGCAAGGATATAAGCAAGGTAGATTTAGTTGATAGTACTATAGAAAGTAATGGAAAAACATACAAGATAGAAAAAGAAGCTAAAAATAAAATAGATTTAATAGATAAGAAAGATAAAGAAGGCCTATTTAAAGATACTTTAAAAATCAATACTCCATCTAAAGTTTCTAAAGAAGAAGCTTTAGTATATGATACAACAGTGAATAAAATGCTATTAGATTTGTTAAAACCAAATCAAATAGATGAGTATGAAACATATTTAGGTGGAGAGCAAAATGCAGATAATGATTTTGATGTAAATGAAGATTTTGAAGGTGCTGCAGCTGAGAATAAATATAAAGATAAGAAAAATGAAAAAGGTGAAAGAGAATTTGCAGATGCTGAAATGACCGTATATTTAAAGGCAAAAGAAATACCTTCAACTGTTGATGAAACTGGAGAAGAAGCAAAAGAAGTACCAGAGTGGCGTTTATCAAAATATTGGGATGACTTATCTTCTAAATTAGCTTATGCAATTTACAAAGTGTCTCATAGCTCAGATAGTACTTCTCATGTAAGTTCATCATTAAATCCATCTGGCTGGACAAACTTATCTTTAAAAGATGTAGATTTAAAAGCGAGTCCGTGGTTAAAAATAAATGCTAAGTGGAAGGGAACTCCACATGGTACAAGTGTAACTCATGGTGGTACAACATTTTCTCAAGCAGTAGGAGGTTCACTAGTAGCAACTAGAACAAATAGAGATATTGATACTTATAAGTTTGCTAACTGGAAAAACAATGGTTATACAAATGAGATAGCTGCAGGTGATAAAGGGGATACAAATTATAAATATAGAAACAAGAAAACTATGAATAGTAATATTCAAATCTATATGCTGGACCCAATCACAAGTTATATTCATAAAAAAGCTAATTATAGACACACAACTAATAGTGAAGGTCATAGTGTGTGCAGATGTTACACATCAAGTGAAACAGCCACACAAAAATATACACCAGCTACATATAAGTTAGCTATAGATTATTATAGATACCACACAGGCGATGTAAGTACAAAAGTTCCACAGGAATCAAAAGGAGCTCAAGAATCTTATAGTTATGAAACAAAGAAAACATCAGGACTTAAAGTATATCCAGAAGTAACTATGGCTCATTCAGATCTGTCTGGGAATACTGCGATAGATATAATAGCTGGTGAAAAACAAAGAACTATAACTCCACTTTCTTATAATTATTTAAGATTAGATGCTAAGATGAATTCAAAAGTAGTAGGAACAAGTGTTGCAACAGATAAAAAAGCTAAATCTCTAGCAAGTAAGGTGGCAAGTGGAACAAAGGTAGGAAGTTCTCAAGTAATTCACAAAGGAAGTGCTGTAAACTTATCTTATACATTAGGTGGAACAGGTAAGCTTCCTTGGGGCGATAAACCAACTCTAACAGCTAAAACTTATGCTTTAGACATAGGAAATACTGCTATTAAAAATTCTTGGGGTAATAGCAGCTATAGTACTGATAAAGTTAGAGATAGCTATATGAATAAGTTTGGAACAAAGACTGGTGATGGTTGGAAATTCAAATTAAAAATTCAACCAAGCATGAATATAGGTGGTAAAGATTATAATGGTAAAGAAGTAACTAAAGATATAACTGGTAAGAATAAAACAACTGAAGAGTATCGTTTGGTAGTCAGAAGTGGTAAATTGACACTAGTTAATGGTAAAGGTGTTAGTAGTGTTAATGATATTACAAAAGATATATTAAGCAAAATGAAGCTTAATACACAAGATACTGTGTTAGATGTTTTTGAGAAATCAAAAGGTAAAGCTTTGGATGAAGCAAATGTTGCTAATTTAATAAATGCTGTCAGAGGTACAAGTGATGTTAAAGTTGGTGCTGGTTGGTACAATGAAGATACAACTGTATTAATCATAAGAGAGTATACAACTGTATTTGAATTACCTAAAGCATACATGTATACTGACAAGATTGCTATGAATATGCCAGGGATTGAATCTCCTATAAACAAAAATGATTTTTATACAAAAGGACTTAAAGGTCATACAAAATTAAAAATGACTGTAGATAAATCAGATTGTTATATACTATATGATGATACATCTAAAAAAGTATGGAATGATAAAGAAATGAAATTTACTGTTCCAAATGTATCTATTTTAGATACTACAAAATAATCTTAGGGATAAAAATAAAAGTGTCTAAAATTTTTTAGGCACTTTTTAAATACAAAAGTAGGTGAACTGTATGGAGATAGATTTAAAACATGTAAAAGAACAAACCCTAGAAATGTGTTTAGAAGCAGTAATACAAGATGGCAGAGCTTTAGAATATGTAAAAGAACAAACGCCAGAGATATGTTTAGCAGCAGTAATGCAAGATGGCAGAGCTTTAGAATATGTAAAAAAGCAAACAATAAAGATATGTGTAGAAGCTCTAAAACAAAATAGACATGCAATTAGATATGTAAAAGACAAAGAAAAATACTTGGATATATTTAAACTTAGATATTTAGAAAAAAAGGGGGAAGTTAAAGAAGTAATAGCTATTAAAGAAAAGGGAGTGTGGCTATTCACTATTGGAAATTATAAGAACATTACTAAAGAAAAATTTTTAGTTAAAATCTATAATGAAGATGGTGGATTTGACTTAAAGCAAGGAATAAATGTTTATAGGAAAGCTTATTTTGATTTTTTGAAGGATATTGAAACTAACAAAAGGACATTAGATATTAAATTCATACCAAAAGATATATATATATATTATTTCTTATGCAAGTTTAGAAAGTTAATTAGAGGTCTAATATTGACATTTGGTATTCTTATGCTTATTGCCCTTGCTGTTATTTTAACGCTATTAAAATTCAGATATATGTCACTTATTTATTTACATTATTAATATTACAAATAAAAGTGTCTGAAATTTTCAGACACTTTTTATTGCAGAAATATTTATTTGACACAGATATGTTAGAAAAGAGTAACACAACTAACAAATTGGTGGTATAATGTAATTATAAAGATAAATTTTGGATAATTGTGGAAAGTATACAATTTATAACTTATAATTACATTAGGATGAACTATCTATGTAGTATAAGAATCTAAAATATATGGGGGGAATAGGAAGATGGCTTTTAAAAAAAGATTTGACAATACAGAAAATACGCAAGTTCATGTAAGCACTACATATACAAGGTCTGGGGAGAAAAAGCGTCTCAAAATCAAGAAAAAATATAACTTTGTAATGAGTGGCTTACTTATTAGTGCCATGTTATTAGGCTTTTCTTCAAGTTTAACAAGTGTATCATATGCTGATGAACTAAATAACAATATTGAAATAAATAAAGGAACTACTTTTTCAACACGAAAGGTTGACCAGGACTCTATTCAAACATCAAATAATTTTGATACAGCAATAAGTGTATCAAAACATGGTTGGAATTCTTCTACGAATATTGTTTTGATACAAGACAAAGCTCTAGCTGATTCTCTAGCAGTTACACCTTTGTCCAAAGCTTTAGATGCTCCAATACTTATAACAGACAAAGACTCTATACCTGAATCTACTCTTAATGAAATTTCAAGACTTGGAGCTAAAAACATAACTCTAATAGGTGGACTAAATTCTATCTCTGATTCTGTAGTTAATACACTAAAGAATAAGGGTTTAACTGTAGAGAGAATAGGTGGTATTGATAGACAAGACACTTCTTTACAGATAGCAAATAAACTAAATAGTATAAAAGCGGTTAAAAGCGTAGCTATAGCTGATGGTTATAAGGGATTACCTGATGCAAGTAGTGTTTCTGCACCTGCTGCTAAAAACAATATTGCTATATTATTTTCAGATAAAACTCTGAAAGAAGATGCAAAACAATTTATTAATAAAAATTCACAAAAGAATTATGTTATTGGGGGAACTTCTACTGTAGATGATGCTATATCAAAGAATTTAAGTGCAACTAGACTATCTGGAA
>NZ_AVHW01000009.1 GCF_000449425.2 Clostridioides difficile CD160 | reverse complement strand
AACACAAATAAAAAAAATGATGAAGATAATATAAATAATGAAGATATAAATCAATCTTTAGTGCAAACTTCATCTATAAAAGAAATTTCTAATGATGTAGAAAATAAAAATAATATTAACACAAATAAAAAAAATGATGAAGATAATATAAATAATGAAGATATAAATCAATCTTTAGTGCAAACTTCATCTATAAAAGAAATTTCTAATGATGTTTTAAAATATTTTAATAATCCTAAAACAGAAATAATGATTATATCAAAAAAAAAAATAATGTTAGCTGATTTAAATAAGAGTGAGAGAGATGGAAAACAAATAATATTTGCAATGGAACTTTTAAATTCTAATAATGAAAAAATATCTTTGTATGTAAATCAAAACGTATATAATACAATGGAAATAGGAAATAAATTAAATGTTACATATAACACATATACAAATACAAATGGTATAAAAATACCTTTTATATGTGAAGTTATAAAAATTGAAGAATAGTTTATTTTTTAAAAGTTGACTAAAAAAAATATGGAGTTTAAAATATAAATTAAGTAGTAAATTTGTGAAAATAAAAAATAAAATAAAATAAATGAAAATAAAAAGGAGGAAAAAATATGGCTCTAGAAATACCAGAAGAATTAAAGAATAGTTTTCAAGAAAAAAGTACAGAAAAAGAAGAAATTATAAAAGCAAATGAATTAGAAGATGATAGTAATGATAAAAATAAAAAAAGAAAATCTGAAGCTACCAACAAATTAGTTGAATTTGGTCGTGAGGTTTATGCAAATAAAACAGACGAAGAAAAAAATAAATTAGGTAGTGAATCAAGAAATTTAGAATTATTATATTTTTTAGGAGCAGAAAGTCAAACAAAGATAAAGAAAAGTAAAGTAGTATCTTCAACAGGAAATAGTGAATCAGTTTCATATAAAGTCCCTACAACTGTTGGAGCATTTTTTAAATCTCGTAAGGATACTTGTATTCCTAGAATAGATATTAGTGTTACACCACTAACAGGAATTGATTATGACAAAGATATAAGATGGGAAAATGTTAAAGCCAATGAAGAATTTGATTTAAACATGATGGAGGCAATGATATTTTTAACAAGTGATGAATATTGTGGAGCAGTTAGCTATCAAGGACAACCAGATGCTATAAAATTAGGCTTTAATGCTACTAAATACTTCAGAAATGAGCAGGAACTTCCAACACCTCATTTTAAAGAAAAAGCCAATTCTGGAAGTCAATCAAACTTTATTACAATTGATATAGAAGACCCAGAAACAGGTATTTGGAAAATTAAAGATGAATTTAAAGAAAGATATGGTAAATATCTAGAAACTATATCTATTGAAAGAGTTAGTAAAAAACAGTCTTCACCTAGCCATGCAGCTCTTGTAGCTTTAGGAATTCAAAAAATATTAGGAGTAAAAAATACACCTAAAGAAAAAGAAGAACAAAAAAATAATATGAAATAATAAAAAGGAGCTTTTTAGTTCCTTTTTATTATTTCATATTATTTTTTTTTGTTTTTTTTATATAGACATATAATGAGGTGAATTAATTGATTAATAAAGAAGAAAAAAAAATTTTAAAAGAAGCTATTTTGAAAGAACAAATTAATTTATTAGAAGTAAATAGTATGATAAATACTTTAAATAAAAATAATTTAGATTTATGGTCAAAAAAATTAAGAGAGACTTTAAGAAATTTAAATGAAATTCTTATTGAAATGGAAAAAATGTATAAGTAAAAGAAATTTAAATTTCATTTATTCAGGATAAAGATGTGAGTATAAAAATTAAAAGTAAGTGATTATTAGTATGATATTTTAATTTATTTAGTTAATAAATAAGAAATTTAAACAATATATTTTGAAAATATCTAAAAAAATTTAATAATTTTGTATACTTATGTACATAAAGCTGCCATTTGGGATATTTTTTCTAATCAAAATGTAATTATTAGATTATTTACTAAGAAAATTTAATAAATAAAGGAGTGTTTTGTAAATATAAATATATTATGAATAAATATAGAAGATTATAAAAAGTTTAAAATTTGCAAAAACAAACAAAAACATATTTTTATTTCTTAAATATAACGATATTTGATAAAAAGTTGTATGGATAATAATAGTAACAAAAATAAAAAATTTTTCAAAAAAATTATATTAGTCTTTTTTTGATATTATTGTCAAATGTAAAATTTGTAAAAATATTAAAAAGTGAGGTAATTAATATGAAAAATAATAAAATAAACAAGGTTGCTATGAAGTATTTAACTTACAAGGGAAATATCGTAGGATATAGAATTAGAGTAAATTCAAAAACATATGATGTTGCAAAGGCTGATTGGAACAAACATAAAGAAAAAGAATATAAAATTATTTCAGAAAGCAATTCTATAGAAATGGAAATCTCAAATAATTTGCTGATGTCAAAAGAAGAAATAGAAAGTGGGGTTATTTATAAACAGGAAAAGGTAGAAGACAATGTTGGTAGATTAGTATTTATATATGAGAGATGTATAAAAACAAATATATGGACAGATGAAGAATTAGTTTTAATGGCCATGTATAGCTCAAAATCATCTATAAAAGAGTTACAAGATATGGGAATCAACCATACTGAACAAGAAATTTTAACTAAAATAGATGAAATAAACTCGAAGAAAAATAAAAATATTGAGAAAGGATTTGAAAAAAACGAAAAATTAGTATCTCTCTGAAAAAAATTAATTAAAATAAAATTTATAGAAAAAGATATTATAACAAAATATAATTTAGCATTCTAGCTTTATTTATATTTTGTTATATAAGGGAGTTAATTTATGAAAATAAAGAAAATCGTATATGCGATAATATTATCTATTTTAATTATAAGCTCAATTGGAGTTGTAACAATAGGAAGTTCCTCAAGGTTTGAAACAGAGATAGTAAATGCAGATTTCAATGATAAAAAATTTGGTTGGAATGTAAATACAAATAAAATTTATAACTTTAATGATGAAAAAATATCCGAATATCGCAATAAAGAATTTAAAGAGGTTGATGGAATAACAAATATACTATTGTTAGGAACAGATAAAAGAGGTGTAAAAGATGGTGTTAGAACTGACAGTATGATAATAGCGACAATAGATACAGTTCATCATAAAGTGAAATTGACAACTTTATATAGGGATGTATTAGTAGAAATAAGAGGTCATGGAAAAGGTAAACTTAATTGGGCATATGCTTTTGGTGGTATAGATTTGCTAAAAGAAACAATAGAAGATAATTATTTATTAAAAATAGATGATTATGTATTACTTGATTTTAATAGTTTTATAAAAGTCATTGATACACTTGGTGGAGTAGACGTAAATATTGATAAAAAGATACTGAAAGAATTTAATCAACATATAAATGACATACAAGGTAATACCGCAAATAATATAAAATCAGCTGGAAAGCATAGATTAAATGGTACACAAGCTTTATCTTATGCAAGAGTAAGATATAACTCAGGTGGTGAGCAAGGTCGAACAAAAAGACAAAGAGAAATAATAAGTTCAATATCTGAAAAAATGAAAACTATCAGTATATTAAAATATCCTAACATTGTACAATCTATTCTTGGGAATGTAGAAACTAGCTTAGATATTAAACAGATTATAAATTTAGCTTATACAGTACATAAAATGGATTATAAAGATATAGACACATTATCAGTTCCTTTTGAACCATTATGTAAAGAGGGAAAATATAAAAAGTATGGTTGGGTATTTAGAACTGACTTATATGTAACTGCACAACTATTGAATATGTATATATATCAAGATGAACCTGTCGATTTGAGTAAAGTAGATAAAGAATCTTTGAGTTATTTAGAATAAAGCCATTTTAAAATGATATGGATAAAATATACATGGCACATTATAAAACAGTCTTAGAATCTAATTTAAAGCGTCACCTTTAAATTAGAAAAGGCAAACACCAATACTTAAATTTTTACGACTAAAATTTAAGTGTGTATAAATATAGATTAAAAGTAAATTGATAGGAGCTGATAAAATGCGATATAAAATAATTGTTTTTATTTCTGTGGCTCTATGTATTATTGGATGTAGTTTCTATGTAAATGCAGATGTTATAGGTGATTTAAATGGAATAGGTGAAAATAATAATGCTGAAATAAAAAATAATGAAGTAATTGAAAATAATAATGGAAGCGATTTAGATAATAATAGTATTAATCCAAATGAAAATAATAGTATGGAAAGTCCACAACCAGGGCTTTCTAACAATCTTCCAGATTACTCTAGTAAACAAGATAAAGATAGTATAAGAGCAGCAGAGAATATACTTTCAAATATGAGAATATCTTCAGAAGAAACAGCATTTGCAAGTTTTATGTTAAGTCCAATCATGAACTTAATTAGAAAAGCAGTATCCATCTTTGCAGTTTTAATAATGGTATTGTATTTACCAATAACTGCTTCTGATTTGATTTACATAACTTTTCCTCCTATTAGAAACTTTCTTTATAAAAAAGGGAATTCTTCTTTTGGCAATCAAAGTGAAATGTATGGCATGGGTTCTCAAAATACAAATTCCAGTATGCGTTGGGTTTCTGATGAATTAGTCTCATGTGTTAGTGATTTTGATAGAAGTCAACAACAAAATCAAGGATTTGATGGAATGCAAATGCCAAAAAGGAAAATATTATTGATTTCTTATTTAAAAAGAAGAAGTGTAAGTATTGTTTTGTTAATTGTAAGTGTTGTTTTATTATTAATGACTACTGTTTTCTCTGATTTAGGCATAAAATTAGCAATATTATCACACAAATTAATCTTAATATTAATACATTCTATTTCTGGATAGAGAGAAGGGAATATATAAATGGAATTTAAGTCATTGAATTTTAAAAGAGAACAGAAAAATATTAAACGTAATAAAGAAGACTTATCAAAAAATGAACAGTTAAACAAATTAAAACTTGAAGCTGAATCAAAGATATGTGAAGCATTAGAATCAAATGAGAAGGTAATGATTCAAGTAGATGAAAGTGTACTCATAGATTTCATAGAGTTGTTAGACTACCTAACAAACTTATATGATTATAGACAAATTGATAAAACTAAATTTATATTTTATAATAAAGAGCTGCTTATATAAAGAGGTGATTGTGATGAAGAAGATAGTAAAAAGAAATCTACATGAAAGAAGCTCAGAAATATCAAATAAACTTGGAATACCTAAAATAACTGTTGAAAATGTTTTAGTTGAATATATAAATAGTATACATAATTCTATAGATGAAGGTGAAGATGTTACAATTGATACTATTGTTTCAATAAAACAAAAAATAATTGATGATAAAAAAATTATTCGTTGTAGATTATCAAAAACAATAAGTGAAAGAAATAAATGAAAATAAAATAAAAAAATAAATAATAAAACCACAAGGATTTTTCTTGTAAATTTATTATTCTATTAAAAGAAAAAATAAAAAAAGTAACTGTTATAAAAACAGTTACTTTTTTTATTTTTATAAGAAAGTGTGGTGAGAAAAATACTATATAAAACTCATAAGGCAGGAGGAACATTAGCTATGTTAGTAGTTTTTTCATACATGAAGCATAAAGGTCTATTAGTTGATGAAATAAATCCACTTGTACAATTAACCATAATGTATCCAGCTTCTTCATTTGGAAGTACAATAAGTGATTTAGACCATCCGTGGTGTAATGTAAAAGAAAAAACTCCATTTAACTATTTCTGTCATTACTTGATACATCTAACAAAACCTGTTCATCGTAGTTGGCAAACACATAGTTTAATGTTTGTTGGGAGTATATGTATTCTATTGTCTTCAGTAATTAATCTAGGAATTAAAGTTTATGGTGAATCTATTTCATTAATATTAATTCGTTTAATGTTAATAGGGTTCATTTCAGGTATATCAAGCCACTTATTCTTGGATTCATTTACTCGTGCAGGTATTCAAATTATACCTGGGTATACTTTTAAATTTGTCCCTAATTCTAAAACTTTTAGTACAGACTCCACTTGGGAAAATTTAATTTTCAGGATATTAACAATAGGTATCATTATTATGCTAATTTTACTTTTGAAAATGGGTTGAGAATTCTAAAAGTAAATAATTTTTAATAGTGTAAAGATTTTATTATAGATGAAAGATTTTATTAAAACAAAGAGGAGGTAGATAATTAGCATGGTGTTTTATAACTTTGTATTCCAAGTATAGTCGCTATGCAGAAAATCAAAGAGGTGATTGTAGTGAAAATTAAAAAAAGTTTTATGATATTTGCAATGACATTAATTACTGTTTTATCTTTAAACAATGTATCATTTGCAGACCCAGTAGGTGTAGATGATAATGTAACAAATGGTACTGGTGGAGTACAACCAAAGACAACAGCCAATGCAGGTGGGACATACACTGCACCTACTAGTTCAGAAGATGGAGTAATTGATATAAAAATACCACAATCAGACCAAAAAGCATTAGGAGAAATTGCTGAGAAAATAAATAGCTCTGAGAAAGGTGGTCAACAACCACTTCAATCTGGTAATCCTGATGTTACTTTAAATGGAACAGCTTTTCAAGTAACTGAAGGTTCTATAAAGTTTAACTCAAAAGAATTTGCTCAAGCAGATAAAAAAAGTTCAAAGCAAAACTTAAGTGTATTTGTTGACGAGTTAAAAAACTCACAAGTATCAGATGCAACTCAGCAATATATTTTTGATTTAATAAGACAACAAAATACAAATGCTAGTGTAATGCTTATTCCTATGATTATGGATAGCACGAAAGCAGATACTTACACTGCAATGAGAGTTATGTCACCTTTATCTGAATTTATAAGAGTCCTTTTAGGAATGGGTGCAATAACTGTAGTATTTACTCTAGTAATTACAACAATTATAGATTTACTTTATCTTTCTTTCCCATATGGAAGAAACAGTGGCCAAAAACCTTCAGCAGTCTCTTTAGAAGCTTACTCATCTCTAAAAGAATGTGAATCTTCTATAACATCATCTGGAAATTTCAAAAGTCAACATTGGCTATATGCTAAGCGAAAAGTATTTTCTGTTATAATAGTATCTTTCTGTTTAGTATATTTAGTTGCTGGGGAATTAAGCAGCATTGTAGCATGGTTCTTAAGTTTAGCAAGTGGATTGTTATAAAATAACTTTATATAAAGGAGAAGGATGGTTTTTTAATTCCTTCTCTTTTTACAAGGAGGAATAGTTAGTGAATTTAAAAAAGTTTATACAAAAGTGTATATCTTATTTATTAATACTTTTGATAACAGTTTCCTCTAGTAGTATATTATTTTTGTCTTTTCCTAGAAAAAGCTTTGCTGATAATAACTTAGCTGATAAGTTTGTTCAACTAGCATTAGCACAGAAGGGAAAACCCTATAGATGGGGGGCAAAAGGGCCAAATGCATTTGACTGTTCAGGTCTTATTTACTACTGCTTAAAAACAATAGGATTTAAAGATGATTATGTAACATCTTCAGCAGTTTTCAATGGAAGAGTTAATTGGATGACAAAAATAGATTTATCTGAAGCAAGAGCAGGTGATATTTTATCTAACAGTGGTCATGTAATGATATATTTAGGTAATTATCAATATATTCATGCTCCTCAAACAGGTGATGTAGTAAAAGTATCAAAATTAAATTCTAATGGGATACGAGGAAAAGAAAAAGTGAGAGTTTATAGGATAAACGGTCTAGGTAATCCATCAAACAACTCTATGGGTGAAAGTACTAATAATAGCAATACTGTAACAGGCAAAGTATCTTTTTTAGATTGGTTTGAAAATTCATCAGAAGTTAACAAGATATTACCTCGGGATGAATATGCAAAAAATACAAAAGATAATAGCTTTATTGTAGCAGATGTTAAAACTGGTAAAACATTTAAATGTATTCGAACTGGAGGTACAAATCACTCTGATACTGAAACTGTGACACAAAAAGATACAGATATTTTAAGAAGTATTTGGGGAAGTTTAGATAGCTGGGAACGTAGACCAGTAATAATTTATAGTAAAGGTAAAATGTTTGGTGCATCAATGGCTGGGGCTTTCCATGCAGGATTAGAAAGTGAGCCAGCTAGAGTACATACTAATAAAGCTAGGTCAAATGGATTTGGACCAGGCATAAATTATGATTCTGTAAAAGGAAATGGTGCAGATGGACATTTTGATATACATTTTATTGGTTCTAGAACACATACGACAAACTCATTAAATGCAGCTCATCAAGATACTGTCAGAAAATTAAAAGAAGAATATGATGGTAAATCATATACTATTAATTTAGATAATGAGACTGGTGGTTCTTCAAGCAATAGTAATTTCAATGGTGATACAACAATAGCCGATGCAATGCCAGATGTAAATTATCCTGACACATCAAAAATGGATGGGGGTACAGCGCATGTAAAACCACAGAATTGTGAACCTCCAGATGGTTCTTATTATTTTGATGAAGATGGATGCATGGTTTTAAAAACTAAATGGAATAGAAAGCCTGGTCTATTTGAAAAAATACTAAGAGGTAAACAAAATGCTGTAATTACTGAATTTGAGCAATTAGAAAAAGATAAATTTGGTGAAAGTGAAGTCAGTGGTGATTTAGCAAAAACGGTTAATTTATGGGACTATGATTTAGATAAATTATATACAAATAATGAATCCATTGCCTTTTATATGAGTGATGGCTCCACTCAGTTTAGAATGTATATTCCTAGAGGTGTGGATGATAGTGGGAATAGTATAAACAAAGAAATAATTGATATGACTATATTAGCAATCCAAGCTTATAAAATGGTTGTATTACAAGCTATATCAGGCGGTGCAATAAAAACTGGATATAATTTATTTACATTCTATTCAAATAAACAAATCCCTCTGAAAGATATTATAGACGTAAAACATACAAAAGATGGCATAAGACCTCTTAAATCCAATGGTTTACTTAGATATTCTTTAGATTATTTTTATCACCCACTCTTAGGTAAAATGGATGCTAAGAATGTACCTAAAACAGATGATGAGTGGAGGGAAAAAGAAAAAGAAATTGATTTAATCTATAGTGAAGCTGGAAAATTAAAATTCGATTTAGATCCGGACTTTAAATCTTTTATGGATAAGACATCTGCTGAGGGTAAAACATCAATGGATATAAAAGGAGTCCCTGTCAAAGATACTGATGGAGTAGAATCATACAAGCTTCCTTTTTCAAATGCTAGAGTTAAACCTTTAAATCGAGTAACCACTTTAATGCGAGTTATTGTTCCTTATAAGTTCGAGAAAAAAGATAATAGTGATAAATATAAGATAAATCCAACATTAGGATATGAATTAAAAGATGATGTTAAGTTGTTTATAACCCATGCTCAAGTGTTCTTAAAAGATGGTGAGGATGATTATCAAAATAAAGCTAGTTTTAGAACTTTTGGGATAGATGATGATGGTTTAGCCTTTTACAATTACAAATTAGATGGGAAAGTAGTAGGAGCAATAGTCCCAACAGTTTTTAATGAGGTTGTATATAACACTGAAGATAATAAACCATATTTCACAGGAAGACAAATAAGATTTGATAACAACTATGTAGATAATTTGGAATTCAAAAACAGTAATTTAGAATTATTGTCAGCTGACCATATTGGTGCAGGTAAAACTCAGTTAAACTTAAATGAGATAGCATTTAATGAAGGTTCTAATTATATAGTTCCAGAGGACCATACTGGTGTTGATTTAAATACAGATAGTTTTTATTTACAAACAGATTTTGATACACGAACAGAAGGTAAACCAAATGAAACAACAGAGGAAGAAATCCAATCAGCAGAAGAATCTAGTGAAGATAAAAAGAATCAAGAAGATGAAGATAATAATACTTCTAATAAAGAAGAAAATGGTTCTGAAGCGAATGATGATAAACAAGATGGAGATTCTGAGGATAGTTCAGATAATGAAGAAAAATTGAGTAAAGCATATGTAAATGAAGAGATAGAAGATATATTTAAAGTTGGTTCAAGAAGTTCAATTCCTTCTATATTCCCTAAAGTTTATGCAGATAATGAAAATGATAGTGTAGAAAAAGATGAATCAGCATTATCAAAGGTTAAAAATTTTGTATTTAGAAAATCTAAAAATACAGTTAATATTGAAAATGCTAATAAGGATTGGGGACATGGGATAACAGAATCTCAATTATCTACACAAACTAGAAAACAGATTAAAGGACATGAAAAACTTATAATACAACTATCAAATGTATATAAAGTTAATCCAGCTCTTATGGTAGCTATAATGATACAAGAATGTGGAGGTTCTCCAACAGCTACACATAAAAATAATCCTTTTTCAAATGGGAATAGAGCCTTTTCTACAATGGAAAAAGGTATAAATAGAGGAATATTTAATGTGTCTTACAATCACATAGCAAAACATAATCCAACTACAATAGAAGAATTAGGAAAGAATTATTGTACTGAGGGCACTGCTGGTTGGATAAAAGGTGTAAAAAATATATTTAAAAAAATAACAGGAAGAGATTTTAAAGCTTCTGATATGGGCTCTGGAGTAGAAGCTAAGTCAGATGAATACATTGATGAATCTAAGCTTCCTGATTACAATGAAAAACCAATGACAAATACAAATGATGATTCTAGTGATATTCCTGCAGGCGATACAGGTATTACAAAAAATGATGAACAACTTTATAGTGGATTTTCAATATATAGAAATAATTCAACAAATGACAATACACAATTACTAAGTTGGTTGCGTTCACCAACAGCTCGTGCATTGGCAAATGCTTCAGCTGAAGAAGCTACAGAATATATAACTGGAGAGTTTGAGATGAAAAATAATACTATCTCATTCAAAGACTGGGAAAGAATGAATGAAATTAGTTCTGAGCTTAAAATTAAAAATAGCAATAACAATAGTTTAATCTATGCAATGAGACTAATAACAATGGGATTTGGAATTCTAATGATGGCTTATGCAGTTTTCTTAGTTCTAGGATATTTCATTGATACACATAACTTTGGTGTTAAGTTCTTAATTGTTAGTATACTCACTTTTGGAAGATTACATCCTATATCTCAATGTATGAAAGATGAATATATTTCTTCTGAAAATGGGAAAAAATATGTCACTTTAACAGATATATTGAAAATAGCTTTTTTAACATTGTTAGCAGGTTCTTTTTTCATATTAGGTTCACCAGTGATAGAGTTTCTTGCTTCTATATATATAAAAATTAATTCTTGGTTAGGAGGATTCTAGGTGAAAAATAAAAGAAATCAAATATCATATAAAAAATATATGAGCATGTTTATAATAACAATTATGTTATTTTCTGTTTTTTCACCTATAGTATTAGCTGAACCTGTACAAGATACAGGTTCAACTGACACTAATGGTGCAGGAACACAGACAGAAAGTGGTGATAATGCTACAGCTATGGGTACTAGTATGATATCTTTCTTTAGAAATGAACGAAATGGTTTAAATACTGGTGGAATTGCAAAAGAAGAATATCTAGTATATGGAGCTTATTTATCAAATTATTTCATTCCTGGAAAAACTATTGTAAGTGATTTTAAAAGAAACGACTTAGCTGACAAATTGAGTAAAAGACATTTTGATGGAAATGATAAAAGTTCTACTTTTCTAGAGTTGAATACAAAACTATATGATGCTGTTGTATCTAAAGATAATGGTCTTGGAGGTACAAAGGGTATATTGAAATGTAACAATAATGAAATAGATGGGATTGCTTTTTTAACAGCTATGGCCAATGAGCAAAAAATAACATGTAATGGTAAAACAGTTATAGATTTTAGTACAAAAGGCTATAAAGGAATGATGCAAATACTGACTGGTGTTGTTCCCTCTGTTGTTTTAGGAGAAAAAGGGTTAAGGTCCTGTAAAAAACTTTTTATGGATGGTATAGGAAATGTTTGGGGAAGTTATTCAGATGTAAGTATGGATAAATATATGCTTATAATCCCTGCTTGTCTTAACCCCTCAGCATTTAGTAATGGTGCTAATAAGATACCTTTAAATAATGTATTCGCAATGGGAGCACTAATAAATGTAGATGACAATAATATAATAAATGGTAGCGATAGTAAACTTTTACCATATTTTAATTTAAAGAGTCGCTTAAAAGGAGATGATGCACGTAACATGCTTAGTATCTATGGTATGTTATCTCCAAGTGATTTTTTAGGGTCAACAGATAGAATTATAAAAGGTGGAAATTCATTAAATGATGCATCTATTATAAGTAATATTAAAAAGATATTAAATGCAAAAGAAATAAATGGTTCATATTCAAGTGGTAAGTTTAAAGTAATATTATCTTTAGATTTTGATAAATATAGTTCATTAAGTAAGGATATCGAAAAAATATTTCCTAAAGATAAAAATAATCGTAGCAAGTTAACTCATTTTTTAGGTGATGCTATAGTGGCTGGTAAAGGTGAAATAACAGATAACATGTATTACTTTGTTGATTCTGCATCTAAGGGTAATAACTCTTTATTAGGAAATCAAAATGCAGGTAATTTTAAATCTAATGGTGAGGATACAGAAGCTTTACTTCAAAATTTAGTTTCAAAAGATGGTTTATTTACTGCAGAAGAGAAGGGAAAGCAAGAGTTTTACACAGGAGGTACAATTAATAGTAAATTTCTAAACTTTCTTAAAGATTTTTATAGCGATAAAAATTCTCAGAAAAGTAAAGCTAAAAGCTATATATCTGGAAAAGCTTCAGATGATTCTTTAAATCGCTTAGTTTCTTTCTTTAATACAGGAACATTTAACCATGCTAGTCAAAAGCAAGTAAATGATACATTATCCTCTCTATCAAATAAAGGTTTAATGTTTCATATGTTATTACCAGGCAACAAGATGAATTTAGTAGATAAAGGTCTATTTCAAGGAAGTGTTCCTGCTATATGTGGGATGACTTATATGGATACTATTTTAAGAGATATGACATACTTATCAAATGGAAAGTGGACTGTGGAGAGCATAGTAGGAAAAGATGATAATACTTACAAACCATTCATAATGAGAAACAAAGGAATACTAATGCAAGGAAAAGATTATGGAGGACTAGATGGTGTTAAAACAAATGACATAAATAAAATCGCAACATTATTATATACAAGTTTGGCTTATAAAGTTGTTTCTATATCAAAAGATGTGAGACGCTGGATGAGTTATGATACTAAAGCTGGTGCAAGTATAAATTTAGCAACTGGTTCATCAACAAAGATAGCTACAAATATAGCAGATGGAAACAACTTTTGGTCTGGAATATATTGGGGTTATATGGTTAATATTTTAGGCATACAAATAAAAGATGGTAAATTAGTCCCAACAAGTAGTGGAAGTGGTTTATTATTACCACTAGATGTAGCAACTACAGGAGCTTTAGATTTAAATACTATAGATAATAATGGTGTAAATAAATCACAAGATAAAAGCTTAGAGGATATGCAAAAAGATATAATAAGTAAAATTTATGGATTATTACAGCCAGAATCAAATGAATATAGAAACTCTCTATTAAAATCTTCAATAGATGGATACATATTATCAACACATAAATCAATAACAGGCTCCTGGTTAGGAAATTCTTTTATTGTTGGGAAAGATATAACAAGTAGTTATAGCTCTTCAGTAGGATATGTGAACTTACCTTCACTTCTTGATTTACCATTTACGTCTTGGGTTATCAAAGATTATGGAATGTTATATCTATGTTCTTTATTAGTTATATTGATTATGTTAATTCTATCTGTAATAACTAATATAAGAACCATAAAAGACTCTGTTATAATGTTCTTTTTATTAGCTGTTGTTTTAATGCTTCCTCAATCATTAATTGTAAATATGGTTGATATAACAAATAGTGCTAGTGATAGTATATTTTCAAAGAAATTTAATTATTGGGCAATAACACAAAATGAACAATTGCTTCAAACAAATAAATCAAAAGCTACAACAATAGAGGACACTAGACTCGAAAAGATAAATGCAGCTGGGCAAGGTAATAATAACATAAACAGTTCTTCAAATGAAGCTACAGTAACTTTGAAGTGGATGTCACCAAAAAAAGAAGATGTGTTTAAACAAATATTTTCAGAAGACATAGTTTCAAGTGGTTTAGAAAAAAACATGAGTATATTTAGATTTTTATTTAGTAATGTTTTTAATCAAGAGGAATATGTAAATACAGATGATTTTGTAAATTATTTGTATAGACCATATAGTGCAATAATAGCAGATGCAAAATCTTCTTATGACAGTTTAGTTAGTAATGATTCTGAAAAAGATAAAGTTAGTGGAGACATTGGAAACTATTGTTCTTACATTTCAAATTTACCTTCATATCGATTTAAAGTAATAAGAAGTGGAATAGATTCAAAACAAGACAACTCAGATAAAGTAGGTGTGTATAAATATGATGGAACTCCTACTGGATACAATACTGGTGATAATGAAGGTGATGATAAAAAAGATAGTGTTTTAGAAATTAGTAATGACAATTATCGTTATTGGGGATTAGCAAATAGTAGTATAACAAGTGCTATTTTTAGAGAAACTTATGATTTGGAAACAGCAGGATTAACAAGTTATTCTCAAGATGATTATTCTAATGCTTTTTTACTTTTAACAGAAAGCCCTTACTATTATTTCTATAATGTATTACGAAGTCGTTATGAAGTCATGGATGGTGGCTTTAAATCTGCATTATTAACAAAAAATGTATTCAAATCTCTTGATACACAAACTTCAGCAGATACACAAATTAGAGATTTCTTAGATTTAGAGGGATTGTTTACTTATGTAATTCCATATCTAAGACAATCTAATGAATATGTTTATAACTGGACAAATATTTATGGAAGAAAAATAAATAAATATAATTTTGAAAATGGTGTCTCTGGAGCAGATTATTCAGAACAATTTGAAGAAGCTAAAAAACAAAAAACAGCAATGGAAAGTGTATGGAAAATGTATACTCCGTGGGTTGACCAACTTTATACACTAAAAGTAAAGGATTACAATGTTGGTAGAGGATTTGGTTTAAATAGAGGTAATTTGGTGGAAGATACACTAAATCCAAGTTCGTATAATTCAGAAACAAGACCAATGGTTTTCTCAAAAGCAGATATGAATATAAATTCTCTTTCAGAAAATAGCTTAACTGATGTTGAGTACAGAATTCAGAAAGTCTTAGAAGATACTTACGAAGATTTTATGTATCTTATAAACTATTATGATTTTAGTGATGAAACACTTATAAATATTGCAGCTATGATGGCAACATTTAATTTTAATAGTTCTTTTTCCAATAACAAGATTTTGGGAAGTGGAACAAAGTTATATCCCCAAAATTTTGAACTTAAAAACTTTAACTATGATGCATTCCAAAGGCTTATGTTGGCCAACGCAACAGGTGAACCTATAAAAAATGAAAATGATTTATATGAAAGAATATTAGCCAAAACATCTATTTTTACAGGATTTTTTATAATAGTTAAAGATATATTTGGAGTATTTTTGATTCCAACAATAAAAATATTAATATTGATGTCATTATTTTTACTGATGATGGTAATAAGCTTCTCTACATCAATCGCACCTTTAAATAAAATTCTAGAAAAGACATTTAACCAGATATTACTTCCAGTTATAATTTTTACAACTAGCTCTATTGCATTTTCATGGACAATCGCCATGCTCATGGGAGAAGGATTTACATCATACATTGGAAGCAAAATGCCTTCTTCTGGTATAACTGACCCAACGATATTATTAATTGTAGCAATATTCATAGATTGTTTATATATGTTTTTCCTTTTTAAATTACTAAAACATATATGTGAATCTCTAAAAAGGAGTAGTATGTCTATTTTACTAAATGTAATATCTATGGGTACTTCTATGGTAAAAAATATAGGGCATAGTGCAGCTAATTTAGGAAAATCATTTTTAGGTGAAAGTAATAGCAGTTTTAGAAATGGAGCTAATGATGTAGTTGAAAATAAACAAACAACAAATAATACTTATATAAACACAACAAATGTAATACCTAGTGAGAAAAAAGATTTAGATAATAAAAATATTATAAAAAGTAATATAGGCATAAGTTCTTCAGATAAAACATCTAAAGATTCAAAGAGTGAAAGAGAAGAAAAACTTATTAAAAAAATAAATGAATTAAGTGAAAATAATGGAAATGGAAAAGAAGATAGCACAGACAAAAATAATTAAAATAAAAGCGAAGATATTAAAACTTGTAAAAAAATAATACTGTTAAAGACTATTATATTTTGTTAAATGTAATAGTCTTTTTATTTTTTCACTTGGAGGGGATAAATGTGTTTACATTCTTTTATAAACTATTTGCTTTTTTTCATAAATCATCAACTAAAAAAAGTCAAGAAAAGCAGTCTATTGAAAATAAATTAAATACATATAGCAATAAGAAGAAAAAAAAGGGGAAATTATTAACTTTAATTATGATATTAATAGACCAGCTATCCTTTATAACAATTTTTCTTTCATCAATAATAATTACAATTTCTGTAGTACTACTATTAGGAATATTTATGTGTTTTATGTCTTTTATATCAATTTTCAATACAGATGATATTACAGAAAATAAAACCAATACATCCAATACTGTTACAAATAATAATTCTAGTACTACACTAAGTTGGACTGAAGAAGAATTCGCACAATATAGTGCTAATTTAAGTGATTATGAAAAAAATATATATAGATTAGGGATTTATTATAATAATGCACTTAAAGGTTATGATGGAACTCCTATATATAGTGATTCAGAACAAAGTCTTGTACATTTATTTAACTTAGGAGTGTTAAGTACTGAAAATGGTATGCAATTTTTTAAAGGAAATAAACAATATGATATTTCAAAGATACCTTCAGATATTCCATATAATTCTGCTGGGTATGGTTATCTAGGTTTATCTCGTAAAGAATCGCTCACTCCTATGGGTGGTAGAATCCCTGCTGCTAGTAAAACAGCTATTAGAAATAAATATAAACCTACTAAATCTTTTAGTGCTGAAAGTCAATATAGCCCATATGGTGCTTTAGCATTAAGCACTATTTGGAAAGAAAAACAAAAAACTTATGCAGATAGAACCGTTGATAAGGTTACTAAAGTAGTTGAAAGTTGGGGAATAATTGAAAATAAAGAATATATGATTAATTTTATAAAGAATTGTCTTATTAATGCACAATTTCATGGTGCATATTTAAAAGACCATCCAGCTTATGCAAACTTTATATGTGCAATGTATTGTGCTACCTCAGATAATGATGCAGAGAGAAGTTTTGATAAATGGACTATAGAAGGTGGATATGATGAAAGCAGTTTACGAAAGTCAATACTTGGGACAAGTAAACATGGTTCTGTCAGAAGCTTATCAAATCCTAGCCAATTTCAAAAAAATTTAGGTGGCTCTAAGCTTATTTTAAATGGAACAGCACTTAAAGAACCTCTTTGGACATTTTTATGGAATAAATTTAGTGATAAACAAGGTATGAAAGATGCTTGGAATGGATGTAAGAATCTAAAAGTTGCAGACCAGGTTCTTAATTTTCATTATGGTTTAAATTCATATTTACAAGCTGCAAGAATGCAAAATAATTTAGCAAAAAAAATGGGAATTCAAGAAAATAATAATTCCAACGCACCAAATATAAATGCGGGCGATTTTAAGGAAACTAGTGGTAAGGGTCAAGCTATAGTTGATGGAAAAACCACAGAAGCTTTATTATCATCTTATAGTGGAAGTAATAAATCATATATAATGAACACATTAAAACCACATTGGGGCTCATCCTCATTTCTTCAAAAAAAGGGGAGTGCTTATTCAGGAAAATATCAGGATGTTAAATTTGGAGTTCCCTTTTTTGGACAAGGTAACAAATTTGGTGAAAGTTATGGTAACTCTCAATGGTATCCAGGTGGAGCAACATATAATCGCTCTGGTTGCATGATATATTCTTGTGCTTATACAGTAAGTGCTTTAACAGGTAGATTAGTAAATCCACCTGAGATGGGAGCTATAATGATTATGAAAAATGGTCTCGTAAGTGCAGGTATATCTATGAGTAATATGCCTAATGTATTTAATAGCTTAGGTCTTAATAGTAAATATTATGAGGATAATAATTGGATAAATCATATTAATGAGGCAGTTGATAAAGGGGGAATTGCTATAATACGTTTAACTAAACCATATGCAGCAGGCTCTGAGCATTTTGTTGCTATTACTGGCAGACAAGGCGATAAATATAATATGTATTCTTCTACACACATTGACCACAGTATGCAACTACAGTCAAAAGCTTCTTTATTAAAAGCTAAAAAATCAAATAGAATGTTATGTGTATGGAAATAAATTTTTATAATTTGGAGGGAAAAATGAAGAAAAATCTTAATACACTTAAAGCACTTGTATTTATATCAGTATCAGTATTATTTATCTCTTTATATAACAATATTCATAAGGACGCAGAAAATAATTTATTAAATAGTTCTTTAGAGATTGGAAATATTATCAAAGATTTTTATAATGGTGAAGATACTTTAAATCAATTAGTAAATAATCCATCTATTGATTTGAAAGTACTAGATAAGATAAATAACTATAATCTAAAATTAAAAAATTTAAATAATAAGGAATTAAATTTAACTGAATATTATAATACAGTCTTTAAAGAATCTGATATAGAAGAATCAGAAGGAACACCTGTAATAGATGATATAGTGGAAGAACAAACAGAAAGTTATCCATCAGAACCTCAAATAGATAATGATAAAAACATTTATACTACTGCAAATGGGCAAAATTTTATAAAAATAAATGATATAGACATTTTGGATGATTCATATGCTACTTTAGCATACAAAAACAAATGGTTAGTTATTCCAATAAATCAAATACCTTTAACTTATGATAGGATTATTGATAGTTCTAATTATAAATATAAATTAAAAACATATGAAAACAATAAAAAAGATAAATCTATAAAAATAATATATGTTTCAAAATTAGATATAGACAATAAATTAATAATTGAGGTATTTTATAAAAATAAAAATTTAACTGATATTAAGATATTAGATAATCTATAGTGGAGGGGATATATTTTGAAAAAATATGTAAATATTGTACTGCATGTGATAATATTGACATCAATTATAATGGTGTTTTCAAAATTAAAGACTAGTGATAGCTATGAAGATAAAAGTATTAAAATAAACGAAATAAATTCAAGTGAAACTATAAAAGACTATGAGATGTCAAAATTGAAAAGCAAAAAAATAGAAAATATTCTTTTAAATATAATTGCTACTCAAAAAGAAGACACTAAGTTAAAAGAAGTAAATGGTGTTTCTAATAGTATGTCCAATAAATTAAATCTAAAGCTAATTAACTTAGGAAAAGATATTGAGAATTATTTAGAAGATACAAAATATGAAGATGAAAACAGAATAAAAAAAAGTAGAATGGAATTACTTAGAGAATATAGTGAAGTACACTATTTTTTAGATAGTGATAATGGTAAATTGTCACAAACTTTTATATTTTGGCTTCCTGATGGAATTATATCGCAAGTAGAATTAACATGGTTGGGAGGAAAATGTATTGATGAAAAAATTTTTAGTGGTATTTAGCATTTTAATTTTACTTTTTTCAGTTATAATTACTATTCATACGGAAAATAAAAAAGTATTTGTATTGTCTAAAGATTCTATTGCATTAAATGAATTCAATAATGCTAAAAATATTGCAGTTAATTGTGTAGATTTATATAAATTAGTAAATAAAAATGAATTTAATAATATTAAAGCTAAACTATATGATACTTTTAGTACTACTTTGCAAAATGAATATTTTAAAAAAGATTTAGATAGCGAAATAACATCAGTAAAAAAAATAAAAATACTAAATGTTGTTGGAGAAAAATATGATGAAAAAGAATTTATAAAAAATAATTCAAAAAAATATTTCTTTAAAATAGATGTTGAATTAATTAGAAATAATCAAATTATAAATAAATGTATGTTAGTAACAATAGAAAAAAATAAAGTTACTGATATTCAGTCTATAAAATAAAAAAAGAGTAGTTTGGATAATTTATCCACTACTCTTTTTTTATTTTTTTTTAAAAAATAAAAAACTATTTTTTATTTATATATATAGCAATATTTTTAAGGGGTGATTAAATACATAAAATAAAAAACAATTAATTGGTGGTGATTAATATTGAAAACATAAAAATACTATTTCCTATATGTTTAAAAATAAAATATAGGAAAGATTTTTAGTTCAGAAATAATAATTGAAATATAAATTTATACAAAACAGAAAATGGGGGAGGATTTATTATGATTAATTGTATGGAGGGTAAAATAGTTAAACAAAAATATAATGCTAAATTTTTCTATGATAATTACAGCAATACTTATCCTGCAATTTTTAATAAATATATTAAAAAAGTGCAAGGCGACTTTAGATATTTTATAACTTGTAAAAAAAGATTACCAGAATTTGAGGATGATATATATTATAGTAATTTAAATATTTCATTATTGATAGAACAGTTTAAAAATGAAGATTATCTATCAGTTACTATAAAAGATTTAAAAAAACATGATTGGACTAGTCCTTCAATGTATGAAATATTAGAAAATGCAACACTAAATTCCAAAGAGAAAAAAGTATTTGAGGTATTTGAAAATAAAACTAGAGTATATAGATTAAAAAAATATAATGGAGAAATTATACAAACTAATTGGGAATCAAAGCAGCTTGGTTCGATTTTAATTAATAAAACAAAGATAAAAATATCTTATGAAGACTATAAGATATGTTGTAATCTAAATACTCATGAATTGAATGTATATAGAAATGAATTTATTCAATATGATGATAAATGCAAGGATATTATATTTAAGTTATATAGAGAATTAGAACTAGAAAACAAAAACGATTTTTATAGAGATATTCTAAATACAATAAAAAAATATTTTGGTCAGAATAGTGAGGTTTAATAATTTGTACAAACTTAACAAATTAAAAATAACAATTATTTTCTTTTTTTTATTGATGTTAACTGGTTGTAATAAGACTATTTCTTTAGATGTAGCACAAAGTAGAGTAGATAACTATAATAAATTAGTTCTTGATACTATGAAGTCTTATAAAGAAGCTTATCATTATGCAAAAGAAAAAAAAGATATTATAAAGGATATCTATGAAGATGATGGAATCGCTAGAAATGAAAAATACAAATTAAACAGGATGACAGAAGAACAAAAAAATGCATTTAAAATAAGAAATTCAGTTGCTTTTGATAAATACTTTACATCACTGGGTATGGCTGGCATTAAAGAAATTTTAATTATTAATGGTAGTGAAGATTACATAATGACAATTGTATTGTATTGGAATGTTGGAAGTTTATTAGGGATAGAAAGAAATATATATATAAATAATTAATTGGAGGATATTTATTTGAAAAACTTTAAAATTTTCTCAAAGTTTAATAAAAAAGAAGTAGCCCGTATAAAGCTTAAGCCTAAAAAGAAAAGTTTTTTTATTAGATTACTTACAATAATAATTATTATAATATCATTTTTAAGTGTTCTTAATATAACCTTTTTAAATAAAAGAATTAATTCTATTTATAACAAAAGAATCACAACATTAGATAGAAAAGAAACTACAAAGCTTTGGGTTATAGAAGATATACGTTCATTTCTGTTAATAAAAGATGAAAATAGTTATATAAAGGCTAAAAAAGATTCTCATTTTACAGATGATTTGAAGTATAAAATATTTGGCACACAATATGATGAGTCAAAATTCTATGCTGCTGAAGAAGTAAGTATACAAGAAGCTGAATATACACTAGAATCTAGTGCTAAAGATGAAATATATTGTATTAAAGCCATTTCAAAAAAAGAAGATAAAAAACATATACACAAATATTTAGTATTTGTTTCAAATAACTACATATATGATATAAAAGTTATTTGATTTTAAAAGGAGTGCTATAAAATGAGACCTGAAAAAAATAGTGATGTAGTTAAAATTCCACTTACATTTGATTTTAAATCAAAAGGGTTTGGTGATTCTAGTGGAAAAATTATAATAATCATTTTGATATTAATATTTTGGGGAATAACTTCTCTAATTGCATTATTTAAGCTGTCTTTAATGTTAAAAATATTATATCCATTATTATCATTTATAGTTTTTATAAATATTATTAGATTTCTTGTTTTGAGAGAATTATATTTTAGAAAAAAAAGAAAAGAATTATTAGATAATCAATATTTATTTAAACATACTGTGTTTTGGAATATTTGTGATATAAGTGATACTTATCCATATGTAGCACAATTCGCTAACAATTTAAGAGGAATATTTGTTCTATTCAAAAACTCCGAAATTGTAAGTAAAGGCGAAGATGGTATGTTTGAACATCATGAGGCTCTTGGAGAAAGTTATAGAGAATTATCAAGAAGAAATATATTTTTTAGTCATATAGACTATATGGATTCAGTTGGAAAAGATGATAGAATGAATAATCATTTTTCTAAATTAGATAAAATTGAAAACCAAGATTTAAAAGAATTATTAACAATAATTTTTGATAATATGCAATACGAAATGAAGAATTACTATGCCTGTTATGATGCATATTGTTTTTATTTTAAAGGAAGAGCTGATTTGTTTTTTGATGATTTGAAAGTAATTCTAGATAAAATGCTTCTTGCGAATTATGAGGAATATACCATATTAGATAAAAATGGAATTTCAGATTTAGCAAAGAAAACATTTAACATTGATGAATTTTCTGCTACCAACACAATTAATGAAATATTTAAATCAGTTATAGAAACTAATTTTATAACTGTAATATGGACAGAAAATAATGGTATTAGAACAAGAATAAGTCAAACTTCTGAAGAACTCAAAGAGCTTAAAAGAACATCTATGGAAGAATATAAAGCACAAAAATTGTTAAAGAAAAAAACTAAGAAATTCAAAAGAAATAAAAAATTAAAATTATTTATCAATAAACTTCTCAGAAAGCCAATTAATCTTAAGGAAAATAATGAAAAAATTATTTTGTTTGATGATGATGATGAAACAGAGAAAGATGCTCATGTTAAATTAGATACTGATATATTAAAAAGAGATGATGATAACATTATTGTAGAAAATGATGATGATGATATTATCATTGAAGATGATGAAGATGATGATATATAAATAAATATTTAAGAAGGGTGAGAAAATTTGAAAATTGTTATATTAGGTAAAAAAACTGCTAATAAAATAAAAAATGTACTCGAAAAAACTCAAGATGGTACTAGCATAACTGTATATTCAAACATAAATGACTTTGTAACAGATTATAATTTACGAAAAAAAAATGCTGCTGAAATAGATAGATTCATAGTTTTACAAGATACTTTCAATGAAATAAAAGAAGAAGAATTAGATTCTTTACTCAATACATTTAATAATTACTTATGTAAATATCATCCTTCATCTAAAGTGATTAGTCTTATAAAGAACACTTCCATTTTAGATCATATTACTAATAGATTATTTTCACCAACAATGCTTCACATACACATAAAAGAAGCTATTAACTATAATGACATTATTAATATCGCTACATTAAATATAAATGTACTTAGTAAAAAATATGAGAATACTCTTGAGAGTTTTTCTTCAGGTAAAGATATTTTAGAAGAAGATGTAAGTTCTCCAGACTCTCACACAGTAGAAATGAAAAATAACAATGAATATCCTAAGAAAAAATTATTTGGTCTATTTGGAAGAAATTCTAAAAACAAAAAAAATATATCTAAAGTTAACACCACTTTAAGCCCCATCGGCCAAATAACTGATTTAGAAAAAATACCTACTGAAAATAATGTAGCTATAGTGGAAAAAAACTCAGATGTACTTAATAAAAATGAATTTGAGCAAGAAAACATTCCATTACCAAGTGTTTCTAACGAAGATGATATTCAAATTGAATCGATTGAACAAACAATATCTAAAAATAATTTAGTTGAAGATTTAATCATTAAATCAGATGATTTAAAAAGTGAATCTAGTGTAGAAGAAGCTTGTGAAGTGGAAACTGAATTTGATAATATGCACTATGAGTTCAAAGAAAATATACAAATTGACAATGTAGATAAAGAATTAGAAGAATTAAATGAATTTGCTATCAATGCAAGAAATGCTGGTAACATTATCGATGTAGCGATTGATAATAAAAGTATTAATAACTCCAATATAAATAATATCGAAAATAATCTGGAAGAGGTAGACACCTTATCAGATGACTTAGGAGATATAAGTTCTATGGTAGAAAAGTTTGAGGAGGCTAAGAAACCTAAAGTCATAGAAAAAAAAGAAATTATAGAAAAAATAATTACTGTTAAAGGGAGAAATATTTCTAATGATGGGATAAGAATTATTGTTGTTACAGGTGATAGGAGAAGCCATATAACAACAACTGCTTTGAAATTAGCAAAGTATTTTAGTGAAACTAGCCAGGTACTATATGTAGATTTTGACATAAAAAATAAAGGGCTGTTATCGCATTTAGGTTTATATGATTTATTATGTAGTGACCCAGTTGTACAGCAAGGTGTAAAAAATCTTAAAAAATCTATAAATTTAACTAAATTAACATATAAGACAAAGTTTGGATTTGATAGTTTACTATCAGCATATGATGTTGATGTAACTGAAGAAGATATATCTAGAGTTCAATCAATTTTAACCATACAAAAATATTATAAAACATTAATAATTGATTGTCCTATATCTTATATTAAAAATCTTAAGGAAATATTATTTCAATCAGAAGTATTAATTTGTTGTGACAATAATGATAGTGGAAGAATAAATACTTTAATATCCTTAAGCTCTCTAAATTCATCACCAGTTGCCTCCTCTATATATAGAGGGAAGTATATTATATCAAATGGAACTAACTCTGAATTCTCAAGACATATGAATTATTTAAGGGAAATATTTTGTTTAGCTGATGAAAGTGTAGCATATGATGAAGATAATTTAAGCATTTCAACATCCTATGACTGGTCATCACTAGAATTTATAAATATAGCAGATAGCATAAATCCATTAATAGAAACTCTATAACATTTATAACAAGAAAGGAAAATTTTTATGAAACCAATTCTAATAACCACAAAAGATTTTAATACAAAAATCACAACTAATTATAAAGATATAAGCAATATAGCTTCATTTGACTCAATAGAGTGTTTAATATTTCATAGTTCAGAAGGTACAGATAATCAAATACTTAACTGTCTAATGGGTCTTAAAGAAAAAATCAAAAAAATTATTTACGTTGTTCCAAGTACTGATGAAAAGGCATTTCTATATAAGTGTATATTTAGTTGCCTTGAAGCTGATATTTACGAAAGTGAAGATTATTTAGAAGATGATGAAATTATTTCTTACATAATTGATAACTATAAATGTACAGGAATGACTATATCAGAGTCAAATAAAGATATTAACTTGTTAAAAAAATCAATGGTTCTATCAGATGAAGAAAAAAATGATTTGTTACTAGATAATATGAAAGAATCTTTATCAAGAATCGAGAATTTAGTTTATCAGTATGAAAATATAGACAAATCTATCTTAGATATAATAAATAAAGCAGCTGAAAATGAAAAGAAATCAAAAGAAGAATTGCAAAAATTAAATGATTATATTAATAAGTTAGAAAATTCTCCAAAACCAAATACACCATTCATATATAGTACATATAAAGTGCCTATGTTACATAGTGGCAAAATATTATATGTGAAAAATTATGGATGTAATTATATAATATCTTTTTTATGTGCATATCAACAATATTTAAAAATACATAAAAATCATACTTCTAAAATTTTATTATTTCTCCCAAAGTTAAATGTATACAGTAAAAGATATAGCCATATTCCTTCACTATCTGCTGACACTATAAATTTAATGAAGCTTTCAAAACATATATATACTGTTTTTGACCCAAGAAAAGCGATATTAGAAAAATTTTTTCAAGAGGAAGTTGATGTTCACATTGTAATTGATTGTATGTTTGGTGAAAAGATAATAGAAGGTAATACTGTAGAAGAGTATTCTGCAATTTCTGGAAGTTCTGACATTGAAAAATTTAATTTAGATATTTCAAGAACGATTGTAGCAATTAAAAAAACAGCTAACATAGAAATACCTTTCATTATGAAATACTTTAAATTCGATGAATATGAAAGAAGAAATGCTTATTTTCAGCATTGTTCAAAAGGGTTTACAAAATTAGACGAAGTCCTTTTAAATGAACTCCAATGTTGAGGTGAATATAAAAATGAGTAATCTTTCAAATAAAATTTTATCTTTTTTAGATAAAAAATATCAAAACCTTTTAAATACATTAAGCTTGTATGATGACTTACATTATAGCAATTTGACTAAAAATAAAAGTAACTATACAAAGAAATTGTATACTACTTCAGATACTATAGGAATTGATTTTTCATGTACCTATAGTAAGGAAAATATCTCATATTATTATCTAATAAACGAAATGCCTAGAGAGCTTAGAATACGTTTTAAAAATATTATACGAAATGAATGTAGCTATGGAATAAAAATCACCTTTATAAATTATTTAGAAAACCATTTTATAGATTGGGATTCTCCTGCTATGCAGTCTAGACTTAACACATTAAAGGAAGTAAGTGAGGAAAAAAAACAAACTGATGTAGATGCTTATAATCTTCATAAAAATATAGATTCTATAAACAAGCAAAAATATATTGAGGAATCATTAAATTATCTCTCAATAGCAGATAAACAAAGAGGTCGAGGTATAATGAAAAGTTCAATACTAATGATTATATCAGGACCTCGTGGCTCTTTATTTGATTATAATATAAAGAAAATGGAGCAATGTACAAAAAATCTTGGAATAAAAACAAAAAGAATTTTATATGAAATACCTGATTTTTTAAAATATTTCAGCCCATTCAGCCATTTGTACTTAAAATCAGTAAAAGATTATATTCCTGCTCAGATAATTACAGATGAAATTGTATCAAGATATTCTACCTATGAACAAGGAACTTTAGGTGAAGAGGGAATATGCTTTGGAATTGATATAAACTCTAGATTTCCAGTGTTTAAAAAGGTGAAGCAAGAGTCTGTTAGTGCTGAAAATTGGCTAGTCACATCAGAAACAGGATGGGGAAAATCCCTGTTTGTAAAGAGTATACTACTTCAATTAATAGCTGCTGGATTCAAAATAACTATAATGGATATAGAAGGAACTGAATATATTCCTATGGCTAATTTTTTAAGTCATAACAGTAAGGTAGAAATTTTAAATATGGGTGATGGTACTGGCAAGTACTTCGAATCAATGGAAATAGCTCCAAAAACAGGTATAAGAGAGATAGATGAAAAAGCTAAGGCACTTTCTTTAGATTTCACACGTGCAAAACTTAGAGCTTTATTAGGCAAAGAGTTTGATAAAGATACTTGGTTAAGTGTTGTACTAGAAGATGCAATAGGATTAGTATATTCTGAGGCTGGAATTACAGATGAAGAGAGTACTTGGGTTAACTCAAAAGGTTTATCTATTTTTGATGTCTATGACAAATTAAAAAGTTTAAGTTCCTATAATGAAACACACATTTACAGAACAAATACTGAGTATAAAAATGCAGTTAAAAAAGCAATTGCATTGACTAGTAGATATTTTGAGAAAAATGGAACAATGTCACATACATTTAAAGAAAAAGTTAATATAGATTCTCTTATGTCTGCAGATTTGATTATATGTTCTTTTGGTATGGAAGGTAAATCTCAACATGCTGTTGACGAAACTCAATTAACCTTGATGCAAATAGAGGCTTCTATATTAAGTCATCTTCGCTCAATATATAGCAAGGCACAAGGTTGTTTTAATGTTAAACTTTGGGAAGAATTTCAACGTTGGGGTAAATTCCCTGACTCAGACAAGACACTTGGAGTTGCTGTAACTGGTGGAAGAAAAATTGGAGATGTAAATATAATTGTAACAAATGATGTTCAAAAACTATTGGATGATGATAAATTTGGAATATTTAGTAATACAACATCTTTCTTTGTTGGAGCGATTAAAGATACAAAAGTAATTGATGAACTTGTTACAAGATTGCAGGTCCCACAATTTAAACCTACTTTATATGAATTATCATCTGCAAAAAGAATTAAAAATAAAAATCAACATAATAAAAATAGTTCATCAAAAATAAGTTCTCACTTACAAAATGCTTTCTTATTTTCTTTAGATTCAGATAAAATCGGTTTAACAAGAATGGAACTTCCAAATGATGTAGCTTCTTCAAAAATATTTAAAACAGGTGTTAATTTAAAAAATTAGGAGGCTATCATGATATTTATTATAATTTTGTTAATATTTCTATTTAGTTATATATTAAATAGCTCCATGAATGAAAAATCAAAAACAAGTTTTTATATAGTGTTTAGTTTATTTGCAATATTCTTATTTATCTATGTTTTTATCGCAAAGGGGTGATTCTAATGAGTATGCAAAGCAAAGTATCTAAAAGTGCTATAGATGATAGGAAAATAGAACGAAACAACCTTTATGCAGCAGATAAAGAACCTAGATTAGATGATTTTGACTCAGATGAAAGTAGTTTAGGAGACTTGAATTGGGATGAAGGCTTGGATTTTTCTGAACATAATATGAGTAATAACATTTCAGATGATTGGATGTCTAGTTTGCAACAACAGACATCCCCTGCCTCCAGTGAAGAAAAAATATTTGATACATTTGTAATATTTTTTAAAAGTTTCTTTGATTTCTTAAAAGACTTTGTAACTTCATTTAATGATTTAAAACTATTAACTATAGTAAAAACTGGTCGCACTATAGTTATAACAAGTATAATTACTGCTGCAATAGGGGCTATAGGTCTAATATTCGGAAAAACGAAGGGACTGGACCTGATACTTAGTGGATTATTTTCAGCTGGGATAGGAGTCCCTTTATTTTATATTTCTTACTTAAATATTAAAAATACTACTGAGGATAAGAGTACTATAAACGAAGAAATATCAGAAGCGGATTCTTCTTATACTCTCGAAGAGGAGGATGAAGACGATGAGGATTATTTCTTTGATGAGGAGGAGGATGCATATTCTGATATTTTAACTGATAATGAAAATATTCAAAATAATATGGCTTTTATATTAGAAAACCTTAGAACAAATATGCTAAATGGAATGATACCTAGAAAATTTCTTTATGATAGCATAAGTAATTGTTTGCCATATATAAATCCTAATTTTAATGATGTAAAAAAATTTGATGAAGATGATGATGAATTTTTAGCTTGGGATGTAATAATAGAAAACTCAGCAAAAATAATCGGTGGAAGAAATCAAGAGATAGAAAAAATGTACTTAGTCGAATTGGAAGAAAAATTATTCTATATATCTTTATCTATAAAAAGACCACGTTGGTTAAAAAATGAAGATTCTCTAGTTAAAGAAATTGTAAATATATATGCTTTTGACAATGATAAAGGAGTCTTGGATGAAAATATATATGGTCTAGGTGTAACAGTTGGAGATATTATAAAAATAAAAATAATGAAGGGTGCTTTTACAAAGGTATCCTTAAGAGATACATATAAATTAGCTGAAAATTATGTGCTTGATAGTGAAAACTACCTTCCAGTTATATTTGGTATTGATATGGAAGGGGAAGTTGTATGTAAGGATTTAAAACATATGGACTCTCTTCTTATATCAGGTACTCCTCGAACTGGAAAAACATCTTTAGCACTTAGTATTTTATCACAAATTGCCTTTTTTCTTCCTCCATCTGAAGCAGAATTTCATATATGTGACCCAAAAGATAAGTTATCAGACTATAACTCTTTTAAAATACCACATGTTAAAAGATTTGTAAGTTCCCCTGAAGATATTTTAAAAGAGCTAAGATATGTTGTTAAAGTAGAAGGTTCAAAAAGGCAAGAACTAATTGGAAGTGCAGGATATGTTAATATATGGGATTATAAAAAAAAGAATCCAGATATACATATGCCTCTACTTTATGTGGTTATAGATGAAGTTATAACATTGGCAGAAACTATGGATAAAGATACTAAATCAGAATTTCAAGGATTATTAAGTGAACTAGTTACAAGATTACCTGCGACTGGAATAAGAATAATTATGATGCCTCATATTATAAAAAATGAAATAATCTCAAAAACAGTAACAGACAATATTCCATGTAGAATTTCTGTTATGGGAAGCCCTGAACATATTGAAAGAACTACTGGAGATAGGAAGTTTAGAGAAAGATTAAAAAATAAAGGTGAATTAGCTGTTAAATTCTTTAATGAAAAGACAAAATTTGTGCATGGAATACTTTTAACTCCATCTAATGAAGAATTAGCTGAATTTTTTCAATTTCTCAATAAATTTTGGCTAAAACAAGAACCTAATAGTAATAAAAACAATTCATTAATTGAATCAAGTAATGAAATAAAGTCATCTAAAGAAAAAAAAGAAATATTTGATGATGATGAATTCAGTATTTGGAAAGAAATTTAATTAAAAGGAGTTTGTAATATGATATGTATTTCTAATATAGACTCAGAACTAAAAAAAGAAATATTTTTTATTGAAGAAAAATATCGTAGAAAAAGTATCAAAAATATAGCTATAGAATCTGGTATTAACTTAGGTATACCTCAAGTTTATATTCAAGATGGTCATAATTTAGCTTCACAAAATATTAATATTCAAAATGGATATCTACTAGAAATTAAAAAAGTTAGTATTAAAAAAGGAAAAGATGTCTTAAAAGAAACAAATAATATAAAATCAGAATCTGATGACAATTTTTTATTTAATAAAAAAAATATAATTTATAAAAAAGGAATGAGTATAAGAGAATTTTTAAAACAAAACCCTGGTAAGCGCTTAGAAAAAGATGTGTTAGAGTATTTTTCTTCAGACGAAATACAGGATAATTTAAAAAAATGTAAGATATTTAAAAAGCATGGCAAATTAATTATTTGATGTAAAGGATGGTGCATAAGTTTGAATAAAAAATTTCTAAGTTTATTTTTAATAACATTATTAGGGTCAACAGTCACAGGTTGTAAATCTAACGTTGAAAAAACGAATTCTTTAACATTAGAAGAAGTTGCAGGAAGAAGATTGGCACAGACAACTGCAGATGAAAAAGACAATATTATTTATAACCTTATTAGTGATAGAATAACTGTTGATAAATCTAATTTATTAAAAATTAATGAAAAAGATATGACTGCAATAAGAATTTGTTTGGAAAAAGTTGATAAATATTTAAAAGGAGAAGATAATGATGTCCTGAACTTTAGCTATGGTAACTACTTATTAACAGAATTTGCAAAAACACCTTTTGAATGGGAACAATTTAAAATAAGTGAAGTTGGTTATGACCCTGCAACAAGATTATATTTTGTTGATGTAAAATATAGAACAACGGAATCGCTAAAAAGTGTTGTTCCTCCAAGCGCTATAGCAAATGGAAGTGCAAGTGAAGAAGCTAAGAAAAAGCAAAGAGTAGAAGACTATCAAAATGTACTTGAGCTACAAAGTGCAGGTAGTGATACTGCTAATCAGAAATTACAGGACTTTATTGTTAAGTGGGGAGAACCAGAAAAAATTCGAGCTGAACAACAAGGAATATCATTATTAGAAAGAACTAGAAAATTAGAAAGTGATACAAAAGGAATAGGCCGTTTAACTTACAGTGGATTACTAGCAGATACAAACTTAAATGTTGGAGGAGCACTAACAATAAGATATGTGTTTAATTATAATCACAATCTTGGTGAGGAAACAGATATGACAGTAAAAGCTCTATATCTAAAAGATTATGAATTAAGCAGCTATGAAGCTTTATTATCTCAATATTCGTCTAAAAATAATACTGGGATAGAAGTATTAAAGCCCTTTGTAGACAAACTTATTTTAAGTCATAATAAAGCTGTAGAAGAAACAAATCATGTTGGATTATTCAAACTTTTTGAGGATTATGGTGGAATGGATAAGTATTATGATGACTTATCTAACTATACTTATACATCTTATAATGGATATACATATGATATTTTAGAAAAAAGAGGAGATACTCTTGTTGTAAAGGTAGACAGAGTTAGTAAGACAAGACCAAAAGGTACTAATATGTCTTTCCCAACGTATCAAGAGACTCTTATATTTAACTTAGCTTTAGCAAATGATGATACTTTAAAAATAAAAAGTATATACCCAATTAATATAAAAATGGTAGGAGAACCACTTTCAGTTATAGAGAATGTCACAGGAGTATCTGATATAATAAACTACTCTAGTTCTTCTTTTACAAAAGAAAATGAACTTGCCATAAAAAATACTTTGAAAAAATTTAGTAAAGCTGTGTTAAAAGGAGATGTTAGCAGTAAGGAATTTACAAGTATTGTAGATATGGGAATATCACAGAGTACTTTACAAAAAATAGCACATACAGTTACTGCTCTTCATGCAGATAAGAAAACTTCTTACATAGTTTCATGGAATACAAAAACTAATGGTTTCGCATCTATTACATTACGTGAAATTTTTGAAACTAAAGAAGGAAATTATGATACAGAAGCTACTGTAGATGTAGCATTAAGTGATTCTGAATGGAAAGTAGTTGATTATACTAGGACTTTAAATGTAAAAACTGAAAAAGCTGACTTTTCAAAGAAAAATGCTCTCTGTATAGATAAAAAATAGATAAAAATATCAGGTATAGCTATATGCCTGATATTTTTTATGTAAATAACTACTAAAAAAACTATTATTATAGTACTATTTTCTAACTAAGTTGTTAATTAAATTATTGTATAAATAATGTAAAAGATGATAAAATATAAAAAATGATAAAATATAACATAACATAGATAGTGCTAAATAATATAAAATTTAAATTTAGATATTATTTGAATTTTATATTATTTAGCGCTATAAAAATTTTTTAGATTTAGATGTAATAATATTTTTGCAAGTAACAATTAAATATATTTAAGAATTGTACTAAAAAATCAAGGAGGAGATTTAATTATGGGAAAGTTGGAACTTAATCTAGAAATGGAGCAAGATTTAAAGAATTTAATTAAAGAAATAATTCGTAGCTATTCAGTTTTTGCAAATAAAAAGATACATAGTAAAGACCCCGAATATCAGAAAATAGGTGAAGATAGAGAAGAACATCTAAAATTATTTGCTGAATCCTTATCATATTGGTTGAAGATAACAAATAATAATCAAGAATCAAACCCTAAAATATCTTTTTTAAATGAAATATCTGCCATATTTGAGTCTATAAAAAACAATTCTAATATAGATTACATAGAAGAAATAAAAGATAGTTTGTATATATTCATAATTGATATATTTAAAAGAGTGCAAAAGGGGTATGTATTTCAGTCTAATATTTAAGTTATGAATGCATATTCTATAGTTTATAAGTTTAGAAAATAAGCCCCATATTAATTTAAATAGATAAAAATATTATTTGAGACTATGTAATCATTACTATCGAAATTTTCACAAAATACAATAAGATTACTTATGATACATTTTATTTTCTAATCACTTTTAAAAATCGAAAAACAATTATTTAATAGATAAATATAAACTCACAATATTTATGGCTTCTAAATGTGATTTTAATCGTTCTTATGATGTGTTTCTAGAGCATAGATTATAAAAATAGATTTATTATTTCTATACTTTTACATGTTTTTTATTACAAAATAGAAATTAAAAGATAATTTTATATCATTAATAAATATAAAAAATAAAAAAATGATAACTAGATAAAATAGTTATCATTTTTTTTTATTAAATTTTAAATTATATTTTTAGTATATTACTATACAAAAAATATTAACTTGAAAGATGGTGATAAAATGATACTTACATTTGAATATGCAAATGATATAAAAAATAAATCATTTAATATTGATTCAAAAGATAAAAAGCCTATAGAAATTGTTTTTAAAAGTAATACACAAGAAAATACGCATCTATACATGAATGCACTAGAAGCAACCTTCAAAGGCTTGTCAAACTGTTTATATGGCAATATAAGTGGAATCAATATTGATTGTGGAACTTTTGGAAGTATTGAAAAAAACAGATGTAATGTTAAGTGGAATTTATCTTATTCTAAATTAAAAACATCTATCTATATATTAAGTAAAAAAGAATTAAGAGAAGAAAACTTCTATGCTAAAGGAGTCTTACTTGATAATGGCAGTATAAACATAATAAAAAATAAATCTTTAAATAATAAGAAGCTTTTTAAAGAAAATCTTGCAAATGCTATAGCTGCTTTACTAAAGTCAGAATTTAATTATATATATAGTTTCCAAAATGGACATTTACAAATAATAAACTCCATTACAAATACTCCTATAAAATCTATAAATGATATTGAAGAAGATGATGTCTATATGTTGCTAAAGCTCCTAGATATTTTAATAATTCATGGAAAACATTTAGGTATTTTTTTAATAAATTGTGATGGTATTTCTGAAAATGTACTAAATTGTTTACATCTATTATATAAACAATTTCAAAAAGATTTAAATGTAAATTTTTTATTTTTCTTCAATGTAAATAAAAATTATAAAATGAAAACTCAAAAAATTTTAGTCCCAGATATTTTTAATTCTAAATAAAATACAACTTATAATCTAGAATAATATAAAAAATCAATTTATCAAAATAAAAATATATATTTTATAAGCTTATTTTAATGAAAGGAGATAATATGAATAAAAATGGAGATTTTATTTGAATTTAGATGATAGTAAACGATTTTACAAAGCAAAACTTATAAACAAATGAGAGGTGTATATTAATGAACAATTTAACATACAAAGATAAAGAAAGTTATAATAATCAGTTTTCTGAAGAAAAACTATTAAATTTACCTGAAAAAGAACAATTAGCGATAGGTATTTGTGCAAAATCTTTTTGCATAGGTGGTAATTGGGGATATTTGATTAAAGATGAGGAGAAATATAATGATGTTGTTAATGCTATTGGTCCTGGAACAAATGATATTACATTATACAATGTTAGCAATGGAATAATTGTATTATGTAATAGAAATTATTTTAAAAATGCTGTAAATTATCTTATTCCTGAAACTATAGATAAACAGTTTATAGATAAAATCAACCTTATTCAAGAAGAAGAAAAAATAAAATTTGATAAGTTTTTAGACTCTGTGCTGACACTTAAATCTAAGTATTTAAAAAGAAGAAATAATTATTATATTTTGATATTAGGAGCTTTTTGTACAAATGATAAAAATATAATAAGGCTAAATGAGTCAGAATATCCAGCATATAAGCTAGATTTGAAATACATATTAACTAGATTCATTAAAAAAAATAAAATTTACAAAAAGACACTTGGTATAAAAATAATTGAAAATAATAAAGAGAATATAATTAATCTTAATACTGAAACATTAAATCAAAATAAAACTAAAGAAATCTATCAAGCATTGCAAATAGCTTCCTCTAAAACTGGTGCTTTTGTTACAATAACCATTTATTAAATACAAAGGGGGGTGATAGAAGTGACAGAAAAGTATATTAATGCAAGTGGAAATATAAGATTTTTAAATAAAAGTAATGGAGAATATGTAGATTTACTTCTTAATAAAGAAAAAAATTTATATAAAATTATTATACCTGGTCATACACAAATGATAGAGTCTATGCAGCCAATTAATCGTGCAATTAGAATTGCTAAAAACTTTTTAGATAGAAATACTAGATATGTTAATATTGAAAATCATTTTAAAAAAGTACTTAATGTAAAAAATATAGAAAGATTATCTGATAAACCTAAACATTGGAGGCATTGTTGCAACAACTCAGGTATAGGCATATTTAATCCTGAATATTTAACTTTAGATGGATATAGTATATCTTACATAAAATGTTTCTATTGTAATACTATTATATATTATATTAACAGTTATAAATAAAATTATATAACTAAATAATACTGAAAGGAGAATAGCCAAAATATAGGTATCTTAAAATAGATTACTTTTCTAATCCTTTAATCAAAACTATATTTATAGATATTTATAGATTTTGACTTAAATATTTTAATTAATGCATTTAATTGATTATTTTAATTTAAATTTTATTGATTTGACAGATAAATTATTATTAGACTCATTAGAGTCGAAACTAAAAAAATATATACATAGCTACTATGAAGAAAATATTAAGCTAATAAATGATGATTATTATGATATGTATAAAACTTACTTTAATATATTAAATTCAAGTTTTTATGCTAAAAGAAATAATAGTACACAGTTAAGTTTTGTAACTAGTCTAGCAGATAAATGTATAAATAATGTTTCAAGATTATTACCTATATATGATATTGAAATAATATATAGTTTAAAGGTGAAAGGATTTTATATTAGTTTAATATATAAAAAAGGATTATTTGTAGATTGTAATACAAAGTTTAAAAATATATATCACGCTTTGATGGCTTATTTGAGCGATATTATTCCAAACAATATAAAAAATACACAAAATATACTTACTATAAATGGTTATGTAACTATCTCTAATGCTAAACTCAAAAAAATTAAAGACAAAAATAAAAATATAGATAATCCTGCAGATGCAATCATTTATGTATTAAGAAATAATATACTCAACTACCTAAACTTTGTTGTAGACAATATAGCAGAGATTAATACCTTTTATGAAACAGAGGCTTTTTGTACTTGTAATGGCTTTGAAATACCATGTTTTATAGCTCTGAAAACAAACAGAGATACTTTTATTGAGAGTCTTAAAGATGTACTAAGCATATTTGAAAAGAAAGCTTCTTACTATAATTATCAGAGCGATGGTGTTTTCATTAAATCTAATGATATAAAAGGAAGTGCAGCTCTAAATTTCTTACTTAAAATGGATTATTGGAAAGTAAAATCCTATGTTGCTATTATAAAGGATGTGTTTTGGTGCTATAGTAAAAAAGGAATTGTTCCTATAGCAGAAATACAACCTTTGATAATTGATGAAGACTTAGTAAGGTATATAAACTTGTATTCTCCTATCAATATTCTTATGCTCGATATACACAAAGAAGATTTTATTAGTTTTTTATATATAGATAATAGTATTATAATTCCTATAACAAAGGATGGCCAATTATTATTTTGTACAACTTATTAATATTAAAAGATGATTTAAACTGAAAATATATCAAATTAAATCATCTTTTTTTTGTAAAGTAAAGGCTTTTTTAAAGTAATAGCATGTGCTTTAATAATGATATATTTAAATTTGGGAGGTTATATAGTGAATGAATTTTTCTTAGAGAAAGAAGATACTATAATTTATAAATTTTATATAAATGATGATTTTTCAGCAGATATAATTATTGATAAAACTTTTTTATTTTTATCATACATATCTGTTTATGATACACAAATTTACTTTAGTATTGATTTTAGCTATATAATGTTTAAGCTTGGACATAAAGAAGTTACATCTATAGATAATATCATATATACTAAGAAAAATGAGATATGTAATTTAGTAATAGAACTTTATTTATCTAAAAAAGAATCTTTCAAAGAATCATTGTTAGAAGATGATGCTACACATGCATTATTTCTAAATAACAAAAGAGATTTATTTCAACAATATAAATTAATGATAGATAATTTTTTAGAATCCGAAAATTGTTTTTCTATAAAATCTTTATTTGAGTGTGGCTTATACGTCTATTGTAGTATTGAAGATTCAAATTGTTATTATCAGTTAGTTAATATTTTAGAAGATTTATTTCTCCAGAGAAAAGATGAATTTACTAAAGAAATTTATTATAAACTGCAAGATGAAATAGATGAAAATTATGAGATAACAGCTTATCGTGGAAGCAAAGCTAAAAATATAAATGGTTTTAGTTATACATTATCATATGACCAAGCAAAATTCTTTGCAACTCGTTGGGATAAAAATGGGGGAATAATTGCAAAGTATAAAATTAAAATTAAAGATATCATAGCTTATACAAATATAAGGAAGGAAAAAGAAGTTATAACAAAAAATGCAAGACTTATTGATAAAATTATATTAAATTGAATTATACTATTTATATTGATGCTATAAATGGCATTTTAAGGCCATTAGAAAATAATCCCCTTATAAAAACCATTATGACCTGTTTGAAAAGCTTATAAAGTTATTTCTTGGCTATATTCACATTATATGTTGCTTTGACTTTACAAACATCATAAAAAAAACATAATTTACATTAAATTAAATTTATTCTGCATTATAAAACAAAATTTGATTAACAAAAACTAAATTTTTTTAAAAAATATTTCTATTAAAAATTTTGTATTAAATTAGGGTGAAATATTTAAGCTAAAAAATTAAAATTTTTGACATCGAGGGAGTGTTTTAAAATGCAAGTAAACTTTAATCCAATAAATGGAGATTCTTTTTACAAAAAAAACTATGATGTGTTAGAACAAGTAACATTAAACTTTTTTGAGCCTAATGAAAACAAGCACAAATATTATATTGCTGAAATACATAGGAATAATACAGATGAGTACAGATGTTTTATTAATTATGGTAGAATAGGCAGCAAAGGTATACAGAGAGCTACAACTTGTAGGAATCTACAAGATTCAAAAAATGTTTTTGAAGAGAAAATATCTTCAAAAATTCAAAAAGGATATGTGCAATTAGATATGGCCAATACTACAGTAGGTAGTACAGTTGCAAAAACAAAAGTCAACAAAAACTCTTTAGGGAATATAAACTATTCAACTAATACAAAACAGTCAGATTTATCTCCAGCAGTAATAGACTTTGTAAGTAAAATATATGAAGAAGCAAATCAAGCAGTAAGCTTGTCAATTTCAGGTAGTTTAAAATCAGATATAAAAAAACCATTAGGTAACTTAGGAGTACAAGGAATAAATAAAGGAAGAGACATATTAAGGAAAACAATGGATGCACTAGAAAACAATAATATTAAAATGGTGAGAGAATTAAGTATATACTATTTTAAGTATATACCAAGAAAAATATCATCTAATGTAAGAGATGAAAATACTTGGATTTTGAACTCTAGAAATAGAATTAAAAAAGAAATGGATATATTAGATTTATATGAAGATGCCTTAAGATTATTACCAGTAATGAGCATTTCCGATATAGATATGAAATATAAAAAGTTGGATTGTTTAATAAGAGCTGTAAAAGAAAATTCTGACGAAATGTCCTATATTAAATCCAAGATTAAAAATAGTCATGCAGCAAATCATAGTTTTAAATTGAAAATTATAAGTGCATTTCGTATAAAACAAAAAAATGCTCCTCAATTTAATTCTTCTGTAGGAAATGTAGTTAATCTTTTTCATGGTTCAAGAAATGCTAACTTAGTTGGTATATTATCAAGTTATCTTAAATTGCCACAACATGTAGATAGTGGTGTTGTTAGAAGTGGGCAAATGTTTGGAAATGGAATTTATACAGCTAGTAAATGTACTAAATCAGCTTTATATAGTTTTGGCACATGGCAAAATAGACCAAATAAACATAAAAGTGCTTTTTTATTTATAGCTGAAGTTGCATTAGGTAATGTGTATGAAGTAGATAAACCAACACAATTTATAAAACCTCCTATAGGATATAATAGTGTTAAAGCTGTAAGAGGTACTTATTTAAAGAATACAGAGTTCATTGTTTATAATACTAATCAAATTAGATTACGATACATTGTAGAGATAGAAAAAATAGATTACTAAATCTTTAATAAACATTCCTAGAATTAGGAATGTTTATTTTTTATCCTTAAATTTTATATTTAATATTTATAATATAGGAATGACTTTTTAAATAAAAAATACAATATCTAAAAGTTTTATTGTTATTTTTATTTTTTTATTGATATATACATATTTTTTATTTTACATCTCTAATTTTTATTTTATATTTTGAAATTATATGA
>NZ_AVHW01000008.1 GCF_000449425.2 Clostridioides difficile CD160 | reverse complement strand
TTTTATATCAATAATACACTCTATAATATCGCAGTTTTATTTTTTATATTGATATTTTATTTTTCATATTAATATTTTATTTTTATTTCCAGAGAATTGTGTTATATTATTTATAAATATATAGTTATAATACATATAAATTTTATCTTATATTTGGGCGAATTAGTAAATATAGGGATTATAATAAATTTATTTTCAATACAAGCTTTTCATACTTAAATACTCTTTATAGAAAGCTTTCAAAGTTAAAGTGCAGTTAAAATACACCTATATGTTTATGTTTATTATACATACAGAAGTTAAAATATAGTTAAAGATTTTAATCGTTTTTTTATATAATCCATATTATTTTTACTATTCTTTAACTTTATACCTAAAAAAGTTGTTTTCAAAAATATAATAAAGGAGGATTTGTCATAAAACATAAATTAGTTTTATGCAATTTATAAATATGGCTAATATATTTAAAGAAATTGAAAAAGAACAATTAAAAATAAAAAAAAGTTTATTAGAACAAAAAAATAATGATAAGGAGTATGCAATTCTAATAAGAAGAAAAAAACTTCTAGATATTATTGATTGCGAAATGAAAAAATACACTTGGTTAACAAATGCAAAATTGATTTCCAAAGTTGATTATTTTATAAATAATAATTATTCATATGAATTATTAGCTAAAAAATTTTCAACAACAATACCTTCTGCAAAAAGTATTATTTCTCGTGCTGGCAAGATATTTAAAGATGCAATTGGTGAAAGAATATTGAGAGAAGCTTTTGGAAATGACATTTCTTTTAGTGACAGAGATTTATCTGAGAAGTTAAATTTATCAAGAGAACAATTCTTATTAGAGCTAAGAAGCAAGCTTCCTGAAGCAAATATTCAGAAGACATAACCTTATTAGATTGTAAAAGAGAGCTTTCCTTTTTATCATATTTCACTTTAAGAAGCTTTCATAATAACTTTAGTACATTATCTATGCAGCATCTTTCACATATAATGTGGTTTTTAGAAAAAGAAAATTCTAATGAAAAATCAGATTTATTACATAGCTATCTAAAAGATAAAATAGATTTACAAGAACTAATGAAACTTATAGAGGAGGTACATCATTAATGTCTGTACATTTAAAAGATTTATTTGGATTAGAAAGTAAACAAATTGTAATACAAAGCACTTCAGAACTATTACTAATTTGTGAACTTGATAAATACTTGCAATCAATAGCAAAAGAGAGGCTTGATTTAGAGGATGTGACTATATTGCCAGAGCTTAGAAAAGGTAATTTTTTTATCTTTGCAATGAATAAAGGATTAGCATTTAATTATGAATATGAGATGAAAAGTTATAGTAAAATAAGGCCATTTTTATTTTTAGATACAATAACAGAAGATAAAATATTTTTCTCTGAATATACAGATGAAAGAGTAATATATGATTTTGATAGTAAACCTGAAATAAATAGAATTTATCATGGTGCTAATAAAGACCATGCATATATTTCTATAGTTGCATATATATATGTCAAATCTTTTTTAAGTAAAAAATCATTTCCTAAAATCATTCTAGGTAATGATAGCTATCATTTTATGTTTAAAGAATATAGTCATATAATAATCCTTCATAGATATGGAAACAAATTTATAAAAGATATAGAGTGGAAAGGTGTATGTAAGGAAACAAATACAAATGAAGAAAATAATAGCTATGTAATATATAGAAGACAACTAGGGCATATGAATAGACCTTATACCATACAAGAAAAATACAATTATATTATTAATAATTATGAAGTAGGTGATGTTCTTTTATACTATAAAAGAAATTGTAAAAAACAAAAATATTCTAAATATATAAGTGATGATAAAATACCAAATTTAGAGAAATGTTACCCAGCTGTTATAAGAAATATTACAAAAGAAAATTTTACAATAGATTATTATCCTCTTGTTGAAACAAAATTGACTAGATATATAAATCTAAAGGTTGTCAAAAACAATAATTCATGGGATGAGGGACTAAGTGATAAAGATTTTAATTTATATCCAGTAACTCAAGAGGCATTTAGTTATGTGAGCTTTGGTATAGACGATTTAACATATGATGAGGAGACTATGTTTTTAAGATTAGTAGAATCTGACGGAGCATTTCAATGGATTAAAAGAGATGATAATTTTGTTAATACCTGGTTTCCAACTATAGATGCTATATATGCTGTATTTGAAGATAGAGGTGTAAAATATAATAAAGAAAAATTTCTAAAAATATACTATGATAATAATACTAAAAAACCACTATATGATTTGCTAAATGAAAACATATAAAAAATTTAGAAAAAAAGGCTAATAAAATTTTATTAGCCTTTTTATTTTTGATAAAAAATAAAAACATTATTTTCAGTAAAAAAAGAATATCGATATAAACTTTATGGAGGTATAAATATTATGAATGGTATAGCAATATTACTTATCAAAATTTTAATTTTTTGTGTTTTTATTTTGATTGCAATTAATTCAGTAGGGATAACAGTAGTAAAAGGCAATGAATTTATAATCTTAGAAAGACGTTTTTCAAAGCAAAAATCAAATAATTTAATATCTTTAAATGGAGAAGCTGGATTTGAAGCTGACATATTAAGAGCTGGATTTTATTTTAAATCTAGATTTTTATATCGAGTATACAAATTTCCTTTAATAGAAATAAATCCTGGTGAAGTGGCTTATGTATTTGCTAAATCGGGAGAGGATTTATATCCTAAGCAGTCTTCTAGCAAAGTAATTGATTGTGATAATTTTCAGGATACTAGAACATTTCTTAAAAATGGTGGAATGAAAGGCATTCAGCGTTCAATTCTAGGACCTGGTTCATATGCTATTAACTTAGCTCAATTTACTATTATAACAGCAAGAAATTTGATTTATTTTAATGATGATACTTCAAGCTCAAATGCTCAGTATGAAGACATAGAAGCAATAAGAAACTATATTGATAAAAAGAATGGATTTAAACCGATTAGAATTAACCAAAATGAAATTGGATTTTATTATACAGATGAACAGAAAATTATTAAGACAATAAATGAAGGTATATACTATACAAATATTTTTTATGAACACATAATTAAGCTTCCTATAGATGGCTTATATATAAAATGGGATGGCAGTAAGTCATATGAAGACTATCAAGATATAAATCTAAATCATATAGTTGGAATAACAAAAGATGGTTTTTTAATTAAATTATCTGTTCATCTATTATTAAATATTGACAATAAAAAAATTCAATTGATATTAAATGATTTTGGAACTATATATAGTCTGATATATAAACATCTAGACTTATTTATAAAAAACTATTTTGAAAGTAGCATTAATAAAAATACTATATTAGATTTAATATTGTATAAAAATCAATTTTCTGAAAATACAATACTTGAAGTTTCTAAACAATTAAGTTCATGGAATCTAAATCTAAAGGATTTAATAATAGGATTCCCTGTATTCGAAAATGAAGAAATTAAATATAAGTTGTTATCAAATTTAGTTGAAAGAGAACTTGTGTTACAAAGTTTAGAAACAAATAGAATTAAAATGCAATCACAAGATATTGAAAACATATTAAAAAACAAATAATTATTAGTATATAAGCACTTGTAACAGCTATTTTCAATGAAACTAAAATTGTTACAAATTAAAAGAAACTAGCAATCTTTTGCTTTATATACAAAATATATGAATTATATTTATATCTATAAATCACTAAATAATCAAGTGTTGTTTATTGTGTTAGCTTAATATATAATGACTTTAATAAAACTAAGGAGAATATAATATGATGATAGAAAATGAAATAAATGAGCTTATAAGTAAAATAGAATATCATAATAATAAATATTATAATGAGGATGTATCTGAAATAACAGATTATGAATATGATAACATAATGAATAATTTAACTGAACTAGAAAACAAATATCCAGAATATAGGAGAAAAGACTCACCTACATTAAGGGTAGGTGGAAAAGCTTTAGATAAATTTGAATCTGTTAATCATATAAGAAAAATGTTAAGCTTATCAAACGCATTCTCTGCAGATGACTTAAGAGCTTTTGACAAAAGGGTTAAAAATACAATAAAAGATAATGTAAATTATGTTGTTGAATTCAAAATTGATGGTTTAACTGTTGGATTAAATTATATTAATAATTTCTTTGCATTAGGTGCCACAAGAGGTGATGGAGTATTAGGAGAGAACGTGACTGAGAACTTAAAGACAGTAAGAAATATTCCTCTTAAAATAGATGAGTCAAGAAATCTAACTGTAAGAGGTGAAGTTCATATATCTAAAACCGACTTTTTAAATATAAATAGCACTCAAGAAGATTTAGGTCTTCCCTTATATGCAAATTCTAGAAATTTATCAGCTGGTTCCCTGAGACAACTTGATTCTAAGGTTACAGCAAAAAGACCATTAGATATATTTATTTTTAATCTTGAAAACTATGATGATTTTCCTGAAATAGCAACTCATAGTCAATCATTAAATTATCTTAAAAACTTAGGTTTTAAAGTAAGTGAAGATTATAAAGTATGCAATAGCATAGAGGAAGTCATAAAAGTTATAGAATACTGGGAAGAACATAGGCAAGAACTTAAATTTGATATAGATGGTATGGTAATAAAAGTTGATAGTATAGCACAAAGAGAAGAATTAGGTGATACAGAGAAGAGTCCTAGATGGGCTATAGCTTATAAATTCAAAGCTGAAAGAAAAGAAACTGTTCTTTTAGATATTGAGGTGGAAGTTGGAAGAACCGGAAATTTAACACCTAGGGGAATATTTAAACCTGTTAAACTAGCTGGAAGTACTATAAGTAGTGCTACTTTACACAATGAGGATTATATAAGAGAAAAAGACATAAAAATAAATGATGTTGTAATAATTGAAAAGGCTGGAGATGTCATACCACAGGTAGTCGAAGTTGTTAAATCTAAAAGAACAGGTCTAGAAATAAACTTTGATATGCCTTCTCATTGTCCATGTTGCGGAGAAAAAGTAACTAGATTAGAGGGAGAAGCTGCCACAAAATGTATAAACACAAAATGTAATGCTCAAATAAAAAGAGGTATAATTCATTATGTTGGAAAAGATGTTATGAACATAGATGGCTTGGGAAAAAACACTATCAACACATTACTTGAAAATAAATTAATTTATAATATTAGTGATTTATATGACTTGAAAATAGATGATTTAACAAAACTTGAAGGGATAAAAGAAAAGTCAGCTTCTAAACTAATCACTTCTATAGAAAAATCTAAAAGTAATGATTTATGGCGTCTAATATCTGGACTAGGAATTAATGAAGTTGGAAGTAAGGGTTCAAAAATATTAGCAGATAACTTTGAGAATCTTGAGAACTTAATGAATGCTGATATGGGTACATTAGAATGTATAAAAGATATAGGTAGTATTACTGCAAAACATATAATTAACTTCTTTAATGACTCTGGAAATCAAACTATTATAAAAAAACTTATCGAAAAAGGAGTAAACACAAATAAAATAAAAGTTGCTAATGAACATCCTCAGATATTTAAAGATATGAAGATTGTTTTAACTGGTACTCTCAGTTCATTAAAAAGAACTGAAGCTAAAGAACTCATAGAGGGTAGAGGCGGTAAGATAACATCATCTGTTAGTAAGTCTACAAATTTTGTTATCGCTGGCGAAGAAGCTGGCTCTAAATTAGATACTGCATTAAAATTAGGTGTAGTAATTTTATCTGAAAGTGAATTTATAAATATGTTAGATACAGACTCTACAAATGAAATATTAAACAAATAATTTTAAATTTAAAAAGATTTATTTCTATTATTTAGAAATAAATCTTTTTTATTATTATAGTAGAAATAAGCATATCCCTTTTAATTTAAAAACTTAACTGTGTATATTATGGTAATTTTTACCATGTAATTTTCGACAAATTTATGATATTGTTAATGATATACATATATGTATGTATTTTTGTTTATCAAAATCAATAAATATTTTTGCTAGTAATTACACTGTCAAGTAATTGCTAGTTTTTTTTTGCAAAAAATAATTTTAAATTTATTATCTATTTTTCATAAAAAAATCAAAATAAAAAACAAAAAACTTTTTTATATACTTTAAGAATATATATAATTCAATAAAAAAACACATTAATTTTGAAAGGTGGATAAACAAATGGCATATGTTGGTATAACAAAAGATTTATTTGAGGACTTGGTTAAATATTGTTATAACTTATGGTATAACAATAAAAAAAGTGAAATTTCATTACTAACAGATTTAGAATTAGAAAATATGATAATTGAAATATGTTATAAAGGGAGTAGAAATAATAACTTCTACATTTCTTCAATCAATTTGAATAATATTTTTCTAGAATACATAAAGAAAAGTAATTTAGAAAAAAACATTTTAAAAGATAATAAATCTTTAGATGATTTTGATTTACAAAAATCTGAAGTAAAAATATCACCAGTTATGTTAAAAGCTCTTATAAAACAACATATCAAAAGGTACAAATACTCTAATAAATTTAATATTGATTTAATTGTATTAGAAATAATATCTATTAGTGAAAAACAAAAAAAATTCTTGCTAAATGAGTGTTTTTTAGATGATATTTGTATTAAATATATAAATTTAGATATGGAAATAAGTTCATAATCTTTATCTATATTAATCAAATAAAAAATTTAATTACAGGAGGTATATATATGTTAAAAAATGATGGGAGTAAAATGGAAAAAAAAGAAATTATTAAGATGGCTTTCTGGGGAATAGTAATGTTCCTATTGTTCATTCTTCTTTTAATATTTTCTATAGTGTCTATAGTTAGACTTAATATCGAACTAAATCCTATTGGAATTTCAGGATGTATATTCGGTGTGTTAGTTCCAGTATTTATTATAGCTAAGTCTAGAGGTATATCTATAGGTACGTTTAAAAAACATAAAAATTAAAATTTATTAGGAGTGTCAGATATGAAAATAAAAAAATATATAAAATCAATAAAAGTTTCATGTATAGTAATCTCTTTACTCTTTATAAGTACTTTAAGTTGTTTCGCAGATTCATCAAAAGTTGTTACTATAGGAGAAAACTTAAATTCAACACAGAAAACAAAGATTTTTCAATACTTTGGAGTATCTGAGAATGATGTTGATGTTATAACTGTAAATAATCAAGATGAAAGAAAATACTTAGAAGGAGTAGCTACAGAGGAGCAAATTGGACATAAAACATTATCTTGTGCATACATAGAACCTACCAACTCTGGAGGTGTTAATACTAAAATAGCAAATTTAAATTGGGTTACTGCAAGTATGATATCCTCAACTTTAATAACTGCAGGAGTTGAAAATGCCAATGTGATTGCAGTGGCTCCATTCGAGGTAAGTGGAACAGGAGCTTTAACAGGATGTTTCAAAGCATTTGAAGCAGCTACTGGAAAACAATTGGATGAAGAAAAGAAAGAAATAGCTACTGAAGAGCTAGTTATAACAGGAGATTTAGGTGAAGATATTGGACAAGAGAAAGCAACTGGTGTTGTAAATGATGTGAAAAAAGATGTTATAAAAGAAAAAGTTAAAGAGACAGAAACTATAAATAAAATAATAGATGATGTTTCTGGCCAATATGGTGTTTCTTTAAGTACTGAACAAAAAAATGCTTTATCAAATATGATGTTAAAAGTTGGAGAACAAGATTATGATTATTCAAAAATAGAAAATTCTTTAAATAAGGTTACAGACAATGTAAATAAAATATTAAATAAAGTTGGAACTGAATTTGAAAAATCAGGATTATGGGATAGTATAAAATCTTTCTTTGTAGGACTATTCTCAGGTGAAAAAGAAAATGATAATGAAAATTTAGGAATATTAAATAATACAAATGATACTGCTTTAGGTGAAAATACTAAAATAGATTCTACAAATGATAATTCCCAATTAAATAATCAAAATAATTCTGATGGTTTTTGGGATAAATTTAAAAAAATGTTAAACTTATAAATAAAAAAATAAATTCCTTTTTTAAAGGAATTTATTTTTTTGTTATTTTTTGAATATATATAACACTACTTAAATAAAGGAGATTATTATGAATAAAGTTTTGACTCTCGCACTTAATATCTTACTAGTTATATTAATCCAAAATACTATAGTAAATTATTTTTTTAAAGAAATGAACCCTATCGATTTTTATTGTGATAAAGAAAATGTAAAAGCAGTTGTTGTAAGTTCAGATAAATACTATAATACTACAACCCATCGTTATAGATATGAGACTATATTAAAATATAAAAAACTAGAATTTGTACTAGATGGGAGAAATAATTATATATTTTATAAAAAATATATTGGTAAAATGGTAAATGTTAAAATTCTAAAAATTAGTGACAAAGAATTTGATGAGATAACAGAAATATTTCACATTGGACAATCAAAACCTAAAAAATTAATTTAAAATATAAAGTTTTTGAAATAAGAATTATGTTTACAGGACCAAGTGAAATTATAACATTAATTTTACATTATTATAAAGAGATAGCGAAGGTGATTTTATGTTTGATAGAAAATTAAAAAAATACAAGAAATATTTTATAAATACTGGAATTTTAATAGTAGTAACATTAATGGGTACATTTATACAGTCTCCTTTAGTCTTTGGAGAAAATGATACTCCCTCGCAAAAGCAAAAACAAATATTATTAAAAAAAAGTGATAAAAATGACCCATTTCTAAAAGATTATACTTCTGGTGATAGAAAAATCAGAGATGATATTAAAGAAAACTCTACATTGAGTACAGTAAAACTCCCAGTTATAAAAGTTGAAATTATTGAAAAAGCAAATTATATCTTTGATAATCATTACATAACAAATATATCTGAGATGCCTAAAAATATGGATGGGATACAAACTAAAGAAATAGGCGAGTTTAAAGTAAGTGCATTTTGTAATTGTAAGAAATGTAAAAATAATACAAATTCTAATGTGAAATATAGAAATTATGATGGTGTTAATGCAGCTGTAGATGTTAACTTTATTGATTATGGCACAAAAATTTACATTGATGGATTAGGCATAAGACAAGCTCAACCTAGCTCTCAGAAAGTTACTGGAAAAGAAATAAAAGTTTATGTTAAAAACCATGATGATGTAATTCGTTTAGGTACAAAAAATTTAAAAGTTTATAAAGTTTTTTAATTAGGAGGGATAACATGAAAATACACAGTTTAATTACATTATGTCTATTTAGCTTCATTGTAGGATTTATTTTACAAAAACCAGATGTTTTAAATGCTGTAGAAAGTACAAGTGAGACAGATACACTTGTTATAAAGCATGTAATTAACAAAGATGTTTTAGTAAATCCTAAGACTTTTGTATCAACAAAAAATATAGAAATCCCAGATACGAAAAATCTAGAAGATTTGAAACTAGAAGATTTGGGAAATTTTATTGCTACTGCATACTGTCCATGTGAAAAGTGTTGTGAACAGTGGGCTTCAAGTCCAGAAAATAAAATCACTTCTATTGGTGTTGGTGCATATCAGGGAAATACCGTTGCAGTAGACCCTAATATAATTCCATATGGCACAAAAATTTATGTAGAAGGAATAGGTGTTCTCATTGCTACAGATTGTGGTGGTGCAATCAAAGGTAATAGATTAGATATATATTATTCAACACATGATGAATGTGATAAGTTTGGAAAACAAACAGTAAAAGTGTTTAAAGTAAAAGAATAGGAGGAATCAAAGCTTATGGAGGTATGTATGACAGAAATAAATCAAGATATAAAAAGAGAATTGCTAACATGCAATTTATTAGAATATAAAAAGATAATAAAAGATGCAATATCCTATTTCCAAAATTCTAACATAGAATTTAAAAAAAATAATTTTGCTTCTTCGATTCTTTTAGAAGAAAATAGCTATTTTAGCAAAGATATATTGTTAGATGCAAGAAAGGGTTATAAAAATATAAATTTTTTATTATATAAAGCATCAGATTTCAATAACTACTTTGATTTTCTTGGACAAAACAAATTACATGATAAATTTAGTCTAGCAAAGTCTCTATCACCTTGTTTCTTACAAATTGATGATATAGATGAATTAAATACATTTTGCCAAAATATTTTAGCAAAAGAGTTAAATAGTTTAAAAGGTAAAATAATATTTATAGGAACTGTGAGTGGCAAAAAAGGATTAGAGAAAGTACTAAGCAAAAATAATTATTTTGATAAATTAATTAAGATTAATAGAAAAGATAATTATATTGAAAAACTTTTAATAAAATATGATTTCAAACTTATAAATGATTTCCCTATAAACTTATTATATTGTGCTTCAAAAGATATTAGATTAACTGAATTAACTCATATATTATGTCTAGCTAGAATAAAATCAGAACAAGAAAATTTTGAAGGCATAATATCTATAGAACATTTTAATAAAGCTCTAAGAAAATATAATAAATCATCATACAAGCATAAAAAAATTGACTTAAATCAACTATAATAAAAGGAGAATTGAAAATGGAAAAAAAGAAGAAATCTATAATTTTAATTACAACATTATTATCATCATGTGTGTTATTTACTGGATGTGATAAAAGGGTATCACAATTGAAAAGTGAAAATAAGAAATTAAATCAAAATATAGAAAGCAAAGACAGAATAATAGGGCAGCTACAAAAAGATATAAGAGGATTAAAAATAACAGAAGAATCTCCCACTACTTCATTGAGAAGTGTAGAAGGTTCATCTGTACCAGAATTTGTAACAATAGATGGGAAGATTGAATTTCCAACTAGATTGGAAATGCCAAACTCAACTGAAGCTGTGAATAATTCATATATACTCTTAGGAAATAAATATAGATTTGTCCCTAGCAATAACTGGCTTGTTAAATTACAAGGTAATACTTTAGATTGTAGCCATCCTTCGAGAGTGTGGGGAAATTTAAAAGCTATTGGCATGAAAGAGGAAATACAAAAAGATGTCCTAAAAGAAATGTTAAAATCCTTTTTCAATTCATTCCCTGCGACAAATATAACCTATAGAGAAGCTTTTATAGATAGTAGAAATGCTGGATTAATAGCAAATGCCCCTATTACAGTTGATAAGAAACAATATGCAGTTAATGTAGGTGTAATTCAAAAAGGTGAATACGGAGTTTTAATTTTATTTGTATATGAAGACGATAAATCAGGAGTTCAACAAGAATTAATTGATTTACTAATTTCTTCAGGTTCATATGCTGATTATAAAATAAGTTTGGAGTAAAAATTCATGATTAAAAAAAAATCTTTATCAAAAGTAAGTCAATTGTTTATAGTAGTATTTATAGGCATAAGTTTATCAGTTATTATCTCTAAGTTTGTAGTTAGTGCAGGTATAGTTCCTACAAACTCTATGTCTCCAACGATAAGCAAGGATAGCACAGTAGTTCTTTCAAGATTGAATCCCCAAAATGGCTATAAATATGGTGATATTATAGCTTTTACAGATAAAAAAACATCTGATAATCTTTTTAAGATATTATTATTCGGTAGAGAAGAAAAATTATATATAAAGAGAGTAATTGGTGTTGAAGGAGACACAGTAGAAATAATAAATGGAGTAGTATATATAAATGATAAAAGTATAAAAGAAGATTATATTTTATATAATGATTCTTTAAATATTCCTAAAGTCAAAATTCCAAAAGGAAATTACTATCTTCTTGGAGATAATAGAGTAAATTCGGAAGATTCAAGGTACTGGAAAGACACTTTTTTAAAATCAAATAAAATAGTTGGGAAAATAATATATGTAATGAAAAAATAAGACATTTGATAATGTCTTATTTTTTATTAATAAAATAAAAAATAAAAAAATTGTTCTAAAAGTATATATATATACAATAATGAGAAGGTGAGGAAAACATATGATTTTAAATAAAACTTTTGAAAATAAAAAAGAAATAAAAAGAACAGGTATAGCTAAAAAAATAATAATAAATAATCATGATGAAAATGAATATTCAGGTAAATTAAATATAAACTCTGAAGAAAAAATTATTACTGTAATTAATGGAAATAAAAGAATTATTGCAGCTGACAAAATAGGTATTATTGGACTTGTTAAACTTGATTTATTTTTTGTTACAGGTGGATTTGTAACAGATTTAAAAAAGGGAGTAGTTGTAATAGAAAAGAGTGATGGAATTTATATTATTGGAAAGAAAAAACCAATTTTAATTAGTAAAGAATATGAGAATTTTGATTCTATAAATTGGCAGACTAAAGATGATTTAGCACATTATTTAAAAATATTAACTGCTAAAAAATTTAACTTAAAAGAAAAAGAAATTATAAATAATTATTTAAATAATTTAACGTATTCACTTGAGTTTAATAACTCAAAAATCCTCAATTCTGAAAATTCTTTAATGAAAATATATGTGAACAATATTTACAATGAGTTAGGATGCGATACATTCAAGTTATCATAAATGAAAGGAGAATATTATTAATTTAAAATTAATAATTATATAACTAATGAGAGCGACAGGTATAAATAAGATACATGTGATAGGTACATTATTAGATGAGTTTAAATATAGTAATAAATTTATTGTAAATAAATTCTATAATACAAAACAAATTTATTCTGAAGAATTATTCTTTGAGAATCAAATAAAAATAATTACAAATAACAAAGAAAATATTATAGATATTTTGATTAATAAGAAACTTCTGGCAAATTTATCAAGGGGTGATAAGGTAAATATCTATGGGCAAGTAAGAAGTAGATATATAGATGATAATAATCATAAAAAAATGTTATTTTACATATATGTATTAGATATTCATATATCGGATAATGAAAAAGACAACAATATAGTAGAATTAGAAGGTTATATCACATCTAACGCTATGTATAAAATAACAAATTGTAATGGAGCTGTTTATTCTTCTATTCTTAAAATTAATCGCTATTATAGAAAAACAGATTACATACCTATTGTAGCATGGGGAATAAATGCAACGAGATTGTCCAAATTGGAAGAAGGCACAAAAATTAGGATAATAGGAGAAATTAGAAATAGAGAGTATAAAACAATAAAAGATAATTTTAAAAGTATTAAGATGGCATATGAGGTTTCAGCTTTATCTATAGAAAAAATACAGGAAGGTAATTGTTTATGAATAATAATAACAAGCATATAAGAAATTATATTAGCGTTACAGGAAAGATTTCTAATTTAGAATTCTTATATGAAGAAGATAACAAAAAATACTATAAAACATTTATAGAGGTTAAAAGAAATGATTTTCAAAGTAACATTCTACCAGTTATAATTTGTGAGGATTTATTATGCGATATTGATATTAATAAAAACATTAAAATATGTGGTTTTGTTTATTCTAAAACAAAATTTTCAACAAAAAAATTAAAACCTAATATATATATTTTCGCAGAGAAAATCAAAAACAAAGATAAAGTAATTATTAAAAGAGCTAATACAGTAAAACTAGATGGAAGTATTTCAAAAGAAACATTTATCAAAACAACAAAGTCTGGTACTATTATAGGACATAATGTGCTTAAAGTTCATAGATATAATAATACTAATGATTATATTAATATAATCGCTTATAATGAAAATGCCTTATATTTAAAAAATCTCCATCTAGGAGATGAAATATCCATTATTGGAAGATTTATTTACATAGGCGGAAAAATTGATTTATATAATATATTTATTGTCATGATAGAAAAATAAGTATATAAAAAATGTGAGATTTAAAGTTATTTTAAATCTCACATTTTTTTATATATAAATTCAATTTGTCACTACATATACTTTTTATTTTTAACTGCTTTAAAGTGAAGAAAAAAATCAGTATATTCATTTTTTCACTGACCATCTTTTGACTTAAATTACTATTTTTAATACATATGTCACATTGAAACACTTGCAAACAGTAGTTTTAATACAAAAATGGCATAGAATACTTAGTTCCATGTCATATATATTTTTTTACTATTTTTATAAAAATCCATTTTAAGCCCTTGTTTTTTTATATCCGATTAAATATATACATAACAATCCTAGACCCCTTTAGAATCCATTTTGAAGCTTCATTTTTTCTGTTTTTTCAAAAACAACTATTCTATCCTTATTTCCATCTAAAAAAACCATTTTAAGGCTTTATTTTTTTGTATTCGATTAAATATATACCCAACAATTTATAAACCCCTTAAAAACCATTTTAAAGCTTCATTTTTTTCTGATTTTTCACTTCATCTATTTTTTTAAAAAATTTTATTACTCCCTCTTTATCTTTGTATAAAAATCCATTTTAAGCTTCTTATTTTTACACTTAATTAAAACCCACATTATATATTTTCAAACCACCTTAAAATCTATTTAAAACTTTCTTATTTTTGATTTTATTTTCAATAAAATTTATATTGAAATTATTACACTTTTTTATTTTTGAAATTTATTAATATCATTTTTTATACTTTCCCGAAATTTATTTAAGTTCTTATTTTTTTTAACATATTTTACATATAACGAAATTTACATAAATATAATTTTTCGCTATATATAAATTTTATTTTTCGTTATTATTTATTTGTTTTAAATTTATCATTGTTTTATATTTCAAAATAAGATTCTTGTTTTGGAATAATTTATTATCTCAATTTCTAATTTATTATAATATAATTATTATATTTTTTAAAAATAAATACAACTTAACACTATATTTAATCTATTATTCGATAAATTTATCTACAAACAATCTTTTATATTAGACTTGAATTCTCAATTAAAATATTTACGACCTATAATTAATTTAATTTCTAACTAAACTATATTTCCCCCTACTTAAAAACTTAATAATTATCTCGAATAATTGATATTTTTTTATCTAATTTTTTCTGTTTAAGATGATAATTAAATAATATTTTAAATTTTTTCTTTATTAATTATCCTAAATTCACAAAAAAAATATGGAAAACAATACTTTCAAAAAAAATTACAAATAAAAAAACTGTATTTTTTCTATTTACTTATAAAGATTATATAATCCAGAAAGGAGGAAGATTTTTTATGATAAATAAAAAAATAATATCTATATTAATAGCTGCCTCAATAATAAATTCAAATACTCCTGTAAATGCTCTTGCAGACGAATTTATAAAAGAGTATAAAGATGAATTTATCAAAAAAATCACACAAGTTAAAAGAAATAATACAACTACTGAGACTAAAAATAAAAATAGTTCACTCGATATGGGAGAATACAAAAATGATGATGGAGTTCTAAGTTTTCCTGATGCTCAAGGAATTATAAAGGAAAAAACAAATTTATTTTTCAATTTTGATGGTGAAAGTGATGTTAAAATCAGTTATACAAAAAACGAAAAAAATATAGAAGGAATAACATATGAACCATCGCTTAAAAGCAGAGTCATAAATATCAAAATAGAAAATCAAGAAGAACTGGATGAAGTGCTAAAGACATTAAAAATTAAAACTAATGGCAATGTAAATTTCTATGTGAAATTAGCTAATGTACCAAGTGGAACTATAAGTTCAAATGGTATTGGACAAGAAGAGGCTGTAGATGGAGACTTAGGAAGTCATTTTCGTTCTGATGGCAAAGGATGGTGGCAATTAATATTCGATAAGGAGACAGAGTTAGATACCATAAATTTAACTTTTGGAAGAAAAAATGGTGCAATAATAGAAGGGCTTAAGGATGGAACTTGGATAAAAATAGGTGAAGCTAGTGACTATGCTATAGACCTCTATTCTAGAGAGACTCAAACTGTTAAAGTCAATAAAGGTATCTATAATGGAATAAAAGTAACCCCTAATTTATCTGATGACAATATAAGTAGACTTTGTGAGATTTCATTTGATGAAACTGAAGCACAGTATTTTAGCTATACTGATTCTCCAAGTTTAAGCCTAGGTGAGCCATCTATTAATGACTCCTTTGTTACTTTTCCAAGTGCAATTGTAAATGGATTTAATAAATTGAGTCTAAAACTTGAATATTCGACACCTATAGGAACTGAATATGAAGTTAATGGAAATAAGATAAATAGTGATGAAAAAGTGGTAATTACAGAGGCATATGAT
>NZ_AVHW01000007.1 GCF_000449425.2 Clostridioides difficile CD160 | reverse complement strand
GTGGAACATATAAATACGAAGATAGTGTTTATATAGAAAAAATTGTCTCTAATAAAGATATTACAATAAGTGCAAATGCAAATGATAAGGAAAATTTTATAGATTTATCATGGGATAAATATAAGGAAGCTTCTTATTATGTTATAGAGAGAAAAAAAATAGGTGATAGTAAATCTAAATATATAAAAGTTTCAAGTAACACTTTAAAAGACGTAAATGGACAAGACTTAGATGCTCCAAATATGTTTTTCTCTTTTACATTAAGCAAAGAGATGTCTGCTAAATTAAAGTTCGACTGCGATGACTTAGAAAGCGAATATGAATACTCTGTCAAGGCATATGACTCAGATGATTATGAAATAGCGTATTCTAATACAGTAAAAACTTCAATAAAAACAGGATTAAAAGGTTATAGCTATATTCTTGATAAAAATACAGATACAGAAGTTTTAAGTGACATAAATAATACTGATGGTAACTTTGAGTTTAAAGGTGTAAGTGAGGATGATTATCTACATATAGTTGCTATTGATAATGCCGGTAATCGCACAAAAACAAAACACATCAAGCTTTCAGATGCTTCTCATAATAATGCACCTATTTTAAAAGTTCCTGGATTAAATCAGGTCCTAGAAATAGGAGAAATATTTGATAAATTAAAAAATGTAACAGCTTATGACATGGAAGATGGCGATTTGACATCAAAGATAACAGTACAAGGGGATATTAATAACCAGGTGCAGGGAGTTTATGAATTAAAGTATAGTGTACAAGATTCGAAAGGATTAAAGGCTGAAGAAATAGTAAGAGTACATGTTCCAGGTAATATAAAACTTGACATAGAAGAATCTCAAGATAAATTAAGTCTAAATTGGGATGAAGTAAAAGAGGCTGATAAATATATAGTATATAAAACAGATGCAAACGGATTTGATTTTAAAGAAAAAGGTATTTTTAGCACCACACAATTTACTGATACTGAAGCAAAAGATGTTAGCTCTCCAGTTGTAACATACTTAAACGAAGTCTTTGAAGCAGAAGAAGCTAAAAACTCTAGACTTGCTTCTATTCCTGAAAAAACAACTAATACTGCTACAAAGTTAAAGTTAGTTGCAAGAGATTTATCTTCTACTTATAGATATTTTATAGAAGCTATTGACAAAAATGGAAATGTTATTAACTCATCTAAAATTAGAAATGGTTCTGTAGAATCTGGATTAGCTGGATTTAATTATATTATTAACAGTAAAGAAGATACTGAAGCAGCTAATTTTGTAAATGCTAAAAATGTAGAAATATAGATATTTCTAATAGTAAATTTAAGTTCTTACATGTTAAAGCTATCGACAAAAATGGAAATGTAAGCAAAACATATCACCATTAATTGGAGGAAAATATGATACTAACCACATACCTATTGTACGAAATGTTTATACAGCTAGAGTAAAGGAAGGAAGTACCTTTGATGAAATGCAGGGGATTTCGGCTTACGATACTGAAGATGGTGATTTGACAAGTAAAGTTGAGGTTCAAGGTAGTGTAGATACAAATACAAATGGAGAATATGAGTTAAATTATCATGTTGAAGATTCTCAAGGTAATGTAAGAGATGTAAAAAGAAAAGTAGTTGTTTATGGTGATATGGAAATAAAAGTAGAAGCAAATTTAGATGAAAATAACTTAGTTGTAAGTTGGGACGAAAATAAACTTGGAGATAAAGTATTCTATGAAGTAAGAAAACTTGATAAAAAATTAAACGTTTATAAAACAATTGCTTACACTGAAGATTTAAGCTTTACTGATGAAAATGCAAAAGATGTGTATGGTCCAAAAGTAAAAACTGTTCATGGAAGTGACATGGATACAGAAGAGCTAGAAGATGAAATAACATTAGATATTAATCCAGCAGAAGTAGGCGACTCTGAAAAATATCAAGTTAGGACTAGACTCAAAGATAACAACTTAATAATAAGAGACATGACAACAGAAGAAGGGCATGAGTGGGGTACTGTAGGGCATATAATTGGTGATGTAAAGGCATATAAATATAAACTAAGCAATAAAAGAGAAGATACACTAACTACAGGCATGTTAACTACCTCATTATCCCCTAATCAAATTTTTTCGAACACAAAGGAAATAAATATATACATTTTATGCCAGTCGACTCATTTGGAAATGAAGGTGATGTAATTCATTATCAGATAGGTAGAATAGATTTTGAAGAAGAAAACTTAACACCTCCTGTTATAAGTTTAAATGGTGTGCCTGTCATAAATGATATTGGGACAAGAATATAAATGTTGGAGATAATTTCAATGTATTAAATGGTATTACAGCAAAAGATTTTAGAGGAGAAGATTTAACAAAATATATAAGAATCGAAGGATATGTTAACCGATTTGAAACAGGTGAATATAATTTAAAATATAGTGTTACAGATTTTAAAGGTCAAACATCTGAAAAAAATTGTAAGGTTATAGTTCAAGATTACAAGAGCTCACTTCCTAATAAACCTAATAAGAATAATGGAAAGCCAGAAGCTACATTGTGGGATGAAGAATATATAACGGTTGGAGATATTTATGGTGATGATAGAATAAGAAAAGGTGTAAAAGTAATAGACCCTGAAGATGGAGATTTGACTGATAAAATAACTTATGAAACAGATTTAGATAACAATACAGTAGGTTCTTATCTTATAACATATTCAGTAAGCGATTCTGATGATAATAGAATTAGATTCTCTAGAATTGTACATGTTTTAGAAAAAGGAGAAGATATACCTGAAAATAGTGAAGATATTGAAGA
>NZ_AVHW01000006.1 GCF_000449425.2 Clostridioides difficile CD160 | reverse complement strand
ATTATAATAAGTGTAATCATCACTTATTTTAATTGTCCATGACTTTGTCCCATCTTTTGTATACTTTGTAGCAAAAGGGAAAGCTGTACTAGAAGTTATACTATCGTAGGTTTTATTTACATAACCTACCACAATTATATCTCCGTTTGACATTTCTATTGCATTTCCAATATTAACATTCCCACCATTACCATTTATTTTAGATTCCCATTGTTTATTCCCTGTATTATCAATACATAGAACCCTTGAATAAGCACCAGCTGACATACTACCAACACATAGATAGTTCCCATTTTTAAGTTCTATAACATTTTCAATTGTCTCAGCCATTGTATCTCCACTATCAAATTGTGTTGTTAACTCTATTTCACCTTGGGAATCTAATTTTATTATGTGTATTGTATTTGTTGTTAATTTTCCTAGCGAACTTGTTAAGCTTTTATCTTGAGAAGTAACAAGTATTAAAGCTCCACCATCTTTTGTTGCTTTGCATAGATTTATATTACTTACACTAGTATTATTTAATTCCTTATGCCAAACCTCTGTTCCATTAAGATTCACCTTTTGAAATATAGTCTTTCCAGCCTTTGTACTATTATTAAATTTATTTAATACTAATAACATGTTATTATCTTTCAGTAAACAGCTTCCTTTTACTGCATTTATATCATCTATTCCTTTTAATTTTCTTGCATAATTTTCGCTTCCAAACTCTGGTAAAACATAATCATCATTCATAGCTTCAGCATAACCTGCAATATGCCCTTTAATTGGAGTATATTTAGATAAAGCTTCTTGTATCCTATTTGCATCACTATTAGCTTTATTTAGTTCTTCCTTTGCCTTCGCTAATTCACTTGTAGCCTTTCTATATGCCATAGAACTTGTCCTACCATTATTTTCTAATTTAGCTATTTCTGATTCTAAAGTACTTATCTGACCTTTTATTTCTTTTGCTTTTGCTACTAAATTTTTCTCTCCTTCTTTTAATAAAGATACTCCTTCTTTCATTTCTGTTAGCTTTGTTTTAGCTTGTTCTATTATTCCACTACCATTCCATGTCACTAATAAAGCACTAGTGGCAATTGTCGCACTTATACCTAATGCAACTAATTTTCCTTTAGAACCTATCATAAACTTTCCCTCCTTAGATGTTGTCTAATCCTCTTTTGATATAAGATATTTACATTTAACATACATATCTTTTTACTTCTTTGTATTCTACCAACCTATTATTTCTTTTATAATAGTTGTTATTTCATACATCCATTCATCACTATTAAATTCAATTTGTTCACATTTAAAGGTGTTTCTAGTCCTTGTATATAGAAATTTCTTTGAGGAATAACTATACTCATCAATATATAAAATTAAACTTAGGTATATGTCTCTTGCCTTTTCTTTTTGTTGTATTAACTTTAATAACTCTTGTTTACTTCTTCTAGTAATTACAAACATTAAAATGGAATATTCTTCTGCTAAAATTTTTAATTTTTTATAATCAATACTATCTTGAAATTCTGTAGCATCTATACATATAATTTCATCTTCTTTATCATTAATTATTGCTTTCAATAAATTCTCTAATGAATAAAAAGATAATGTATCATCATTAATCTTAAGTTGAAACTCATTATATTCGCCATCAAACTTATAATTAATAGCTATATTGTCTCCTGATACTTCCATATTATCTTTAGTTAAAAATAAAACTTGCTTATCAGTTGGAAGATTCTTTATTATAGATAAAATAAGCTTCTTGTTTCCACAACAAATATTACCTTCAACTGAAATCATCATTCCTGTATTTTTGGTTTCCATATTACCCTCCATAAAATATAAATCTTAATTCGTACAATTTAATTTTTTACTTTAGTACTATATAAATAAAATTAAGCAAAAAAATAAGTAGAATAAACCTACTTATTTTTTTGCTTAATTTTACTATGTACTTCTATATTATGTTTTTTTAATACCTCTATATATTGTGTTCTAAATTCTTTATTAGTATCTAGTAAATTATCTAGACCACGATAAACTTCTCCATGTGGAACTTCTCTATACAATTTTTCTAATAATATTATTTCATTGTCCTTTATACCTAATTTTACTATAATACCTTTTAAAGCATACCAATATTTATCTAAATCATTCAGGGGAGTTGTATTATGTATAGGATCAAATATTACCATTCTCATTACATTAAAATATTGATAATTATACATAAGCTCAACCATATTATAAGGCACAGAACCAGGATATCCTTTTCTTGACCATATTAAACTTAAAAAATTATTAATTTCGTTTTGAGGTATTATATTTTCTTCAAGCAACTTCTTAACACATATCCAGACACTACTTTTATCTCCTTCTTCTAAAAATCCGTCCATATCTACCCACATAAAAAATCTAAACATGTCCGTTATCCATTCTGTCCAAATCTTTCTAGCAAGAGCTTTATCTGATAAATAAGTTGATATTTGTTCAGGGTGATAGCTTATAAATTCAATAAATAAATCTTTGTCTTTTTTTACAAAATTCATCATAGCATCTCTCAGGATTTTACTTTCTGAATGAATGATGCAATGCCAAAAACCATGCTTAGGGTTTTCACGACTAAACACCCTACTTTTATCATTTTCTTTAAACATGTTATATATGTCTTCTAATAGTATCTGAAGTTCTTCCACTTTAACCGAAGATAGTATATTATCAACTATATAATTTAAATCCTTATCTAGTTCAGTATACCTTATATCATAATGATTTCTTATTTTATCTAATAGTCCTGCTTTTCCTCCATTAATAACAAACTTATTATAATTTGATTCTATAAATAGCCAAAATGACTCTATATGAGGATTGCTTATAATTTCTCCCTTTGCATGAGCACAATCATTTCTTATACTTCTCCAGTAATCATATTTTTTTCTAATATCATCATCTATTAAAAATATGTTATCAGGTTTTGTTCTATTAACTATATTAAATACTTCTGTATCCCAACTATTATCATCTTGAACTTTTTCTATTATTTGCTTCCAATAACTATCTTTTATATTATCTGGCTTATTATGAGATGTAACAATTCTATTTCTTAACTCATGTTGAAAACCTAGATAGGTCATTATAAATGAAGCTCTATATGCTCCAATCTTATAACATATAACTCCTTCATTAAATAACTTCAAAGTCTCCCCTTTAACATTATTTGCTTCACACCATCTTTCAAACTGAAGTTTCAATTAATTCATCCCTCTCTTACTAAAATATAATATCTGCTTAATATTATATTATCATAAATTGGATTGGATAAAATAACTCTTATACTCCATAAGGATTTCTTTTATATAGTCCCATACAACAACTTCTCCATCTACAACCTCAAATACTTTTCCATGAGATTTTTGTGCATCTGTTTTTATTTGATTGAAATTTCCTCCGGCTTACTATATAACCAGTTTTACATTTGTAATATCCAGTTTTACATATCCACTTGTAAAAATTATTAATCCAAAGTATCATAATATTGTGAATTCATATTATATAGGAACATATAAGCATATTTAAATAATTAAATTTAATGGCTGGTATTATTATTACTTTTATTTATTGGGGGGATATACTGTGTTTGGAAATAAAGCAGATGAATGTATTCATATAATGACTGCATATATAGCAAGTATAAAAGAATACTATCTATTTATTGATACTCAGATGGAAAGTTTCATAAAAAAATATGGTGAACAAGTGGTAGAGTTTTGCTTGCACAGAGTAATGCTTTTGTTATGTAACTGTGGACTAGCATAAAACATAAATATTTTAAAAAGATAGCTTTAATTATATAAATAATATATAAACAAAAGTAGAGAACTCTAATACATAAAGTTCTCTTTTTTGTTTTTTAAATATATTTAATTCTATTTTTTAAAAATTAATCTTTAAGTGGTCCTATATGCCAATCTTGAAATAGATTTCCTTTTATTGTCATGGCATTATTAACATTTGCTCTTAACTCACCAACAGGTGTCCACACATCCATCACTTGACCATAAACATTGTATGCTCCATCTTTATACCAAATAGGTGTAAAATGAGCTTTTTGATTATATGTAGAGTACTTATTATTTTTTAGCTCAAATTTAGAGCTTAAGCCAGTTTGAATCCTTTGTAAAACTCTGTTATATGTTTCATATTTAAATTCAGGATATAAAGTATTTACGTTCTGAGCACCAGTAAAACTTGTTTCAGGAGCATCATAATTCATTTTTGAATCTACATTTACATTAAACCCATATCCTGATTTCATTTCTTTTCTATCAGATTTAGATGTAGGTACTTTTAAATCAGCTTTAACTTGCATATTAGCTGTCAAAGAAACATTGTAACTTAACCATTTCCATTCATACCAACCCTCATCAACCCATTCTCCTCCACCATCACCATCTGAATAATATACCCAATGTGGAACCCAATAACAATCCCATTCCCCATAGGTAGCATTAGTTTTCACATATGGGTTAGGCAAATTTGGAGTTTTAAAATTATCATTCCTGTCTTTTGCTTTAGGATCTGGTGGAACTTTTTCTTTTAAATCAACTACATTTGCAATTATGGTTGCTTTATCTGTAGTAGCATTTGAACTTACTTTAATAGTTATTTTCTCAGGAGTTTTTGGAGTATGCCATTTAACCCAAGCATATTGTTCACCGCCTCCTTTTGGGAGATATATGTTATTCATAGAATAATCTTTCCCCTTAATATTAAAAACCACTTTAACTGGATTTTTAGGTGTTCGATTAGATCCTTTTATCTTTATTGAAGTTATAACATCTGTATCTGTCCTATACTCATAATCACTTTGACCACCTTCATCTGGTTTAGATGGTTCTTCTGGATTAGGTGGTTTTACTGGAGGAATTACAACTTCATCATCTTCTTTTGGTTCATTATTAAAGTATACTATACCTAAACCTAGCATTTTAATTATTGTATCATCATCTTTTGCTTTTGCTCTATCTGTATCCGAAATACCTTTCCAAGCTTTGAAACCTAAATCATCTTTTTCTAAAAACATAGAGAGAGGTAAGTTTTTATGTGATATACTTGCTAATTTATTTCTTAGTTTATTACCACCGAGTTTTTTATTATACAATGCAGCCTCAGTTGCTGTCATAGCCATCTTATTTCCAGCAAATGTGAAATAGGCTATAGGCTCTAAAAGAACTTTATATTCCCCACCAGTCATTTCCTCATAGTCAATTCCAATCTGTTTCGCTATTAGTTGTTGAGTCCAATCATTACAAAAATATTTTTTTATTTTATTTATATCACTTTTTCCATATGTATTACTTGAAATAATAACAGGTAATTTTCGAGCAGGATTTGTGTATTCATAACTTTGTGATGAAAGACTTAATTGAGTTCCATTACGATATTCTATTTTATTTTTTTTCCCAAAATGAAACTTTATATTTGGCTTTCTATTGGTTAAATCAATAGATTTTCCAACTCTATCTTGAGTCTTTGCATCAACTATACTAACTCTTACACCTTCATCACCTGCTGTCCACTTATTATTTTTATTTCCACCACTTCCACTTCCTCCGCCACTTCCTCCATCTATATTTCCATCACCATCACCAAATGAACTTATTACTGAAATAAATATCATAAGAATACAAATAATCATTGAAATTATTTTTTTTTTCATCATAGTTCTCCTTAGATTTTATTTTTAAATAAAAAAATTATGAGATATAATATCTCATAATTTTTCATAGTTATATTGAATTTTGTGCTTTACATATCTCCAATAACCTTATCTGCATCTCCATTAGAATTACCTTCTTCGCCCTTGCTATCAGTAGGATTTTGTGGTCCAAAACCTGGGACATCAACCACTTCTTTATTTGAATCAGGTTTATTTGCTTTACCATTCACAGCATTTATAGCTTCTTCTATATCCTTATCATATACTTTCCCTAATGCAGTTACCTTAGCCGCTCCCTTTAATATTGCTTTATCACTACCTTTACCAACTAAAACAATTGGATTACTCTTAGCTATTGTTGATCCAACAAGTGAATATATTAAATGAGCTCCACTTGCTATATAAAATTCTTTAGGATCTTTATAAAAATATTTTATTACCTTTGTATTAGTTTCATATCTATCTATTCCACCTAATCTAGTTGAGTTAGTTTTCTCTACTAATTTATTACTCATACTTGTGTACCCACCAATAACAAAGCTTTTTATACCTTTAATATCAAAAGGAATAGTTTTTCCATCTGTAAGTATTATAGGAGATTTCTCCCTAACAGCTACTTGTGAAATACTCATAGCATCTGCTTCACCTTTAAAAGCATTTGTTAGCATGACTTTTTCTATTTTAGTCTTACTGTTTACTACTCTAGCTACATTATAACTAGTATCTATTCTATCATTACCACTTATTCTATGTATCTCTATGTTTTTATCAACTAATATTTTTTCAACTGACTCATTAACTGAATTCTTCCCTCCAACTATATATACTTTTTTAACTTTATCTAACCTTTTTAATGTATATGAAGGTATATTATCTTTTTTAACTAGTAATATTGGTGCATTTTCTACACCTGCTAAACCACTTGCACTTAATCCATCAGCTAATGTTCTATCTGTGTTTATAATTATTGCTGTACTGTAATTTTGTTTATCTGCTATAAGAGCAGCTGTTTCATATTCATCTTGTCCCTGAATTTTATCTATAGATGATAAAGCAAATGCATTAGATGAACTAACTGTGAATATCATTACTGACATTCCTAATGCCAATAGTTTTTTATTAATCTTCATAAAATTATCCCCCTTAATATGAATTACATATCCCCCACAACCTTATCAAAATCTCCACCAGAATCTACATCCTTACCATCAGTTTTAGTTGGTTTGCTAGGCCCAAAACCTGGTACATCAACTAAATCCGATTTATTATTATCAGATGGTTTATCATGGTTATTTGAATTATCTTCAGGTTTATTAGGTTTATTATCCTCAGAATCTTTAACAACTTCTGGATTAACTAACTTATTATTATTTGAAACTTTTGGTTTTGGTTCACTTTTTTTCTGAACTTCTTCTTTGGTAGGTCTATTGTTTTTAATTGTATTATTGTTAGTTATATTATCTATATTCTGAACTTTATTCTTTTTCTCAGAATCCTTTCTATCTTTTTCTTCTTGTATAGTACTTACATTATCCCTTAGATCAATAGTTGGAACATTTACACTTCTATTTTCTAAGTTATCATTATTAGAACTCTCATTATTTTCTATCTTGTTAAAACTTAATTGTGAAACCTTAGATACCTTCTTACCTAGTGTACTTATACTAAAAATTCCAGCACATCCAATTATGATACAAGCTACAACTAAAATAGATAGTTTGTTTGTTTTTATTATCTTTAAAAATTTCATATATTTCACTCCCTTTGATTTAGTTCATAGGAGTGATTACTTATTATATCTAGATGATAATCCATTTTTTACCATAAGTCAATAATTCCTAATATAAAAATTCACTCCTAACGTTAATATTTCACTCCTAGCGTTATTTTTTAACTCCTAGCGTTAATATTTCACTCCTATTGATATTTTCTTTTATAATAAGTATAATTAATTTATTATTAATTATTGGGGGGGATTTTAAATGATCAGAATAAAAATATCAGAATTGCTTGGTAAATGTAAAATGTCTAGAATAGAACTAAGTGAAAAAACTGGTATTAGACCTAGCACAATTACTGCTCTCTACAATGAAACGATTAAAAGAATTGATATTGATATGTTAGATAAACTTTGTGATGTATTTGATTGCAATATAGAAGACATAATTGAACATGTAAAAGATGTCGATTAATGTTATAATAATAATTAAGAAACTATATTCAAATATACATATTATAATGGTTTTAGCATCTTTCTTAAATAGAAAGGTGCATTTTTTCGTATGTCTTTTATTAAATAATGGCTTCAATGACACTATTGAAAGTTATATAAAATCTAATAAAAAAAATATATTTAACTAGAAATATAATTACTATCTACTTTTTCGTTTTTAGAATTAAATAAAAAAGATATGATATAAAATCGTATCAAATTTAACTTTTTGTGATATAATAAAAGCAAGAAGAATTACAATCTATTTTGCTTTAGAGTGGAGTTCTTTAAAAATGATTATTTTTTGAGTTTAAACATAAATTTAAACTCAACTCTCAGGTCACTCTTTCGCACAGAGTGGCCTTTTACTTTTGTAAATATTTTGCCAATCAAGCAAAATATTAAACTGGCAATAACACCAGCGAAAATATTAAGTAAAAATTCGTTCATACCTACACCTCCTTTCTTTCGGAGGTTATTTCTTTTGTTTGTATGAACTCCACTCTAATAGATTATATATTTTTCTTCTTGCTAAAAATATTATACCACTCTTTACCATAAATATCTAATTACTAAATTATTTTATATTTTTAAATAATTTAACCTTAAAATAAAGGAGTATATCCTGACACAGAATCTAAATTTATCTTTGTAGTCTCTGCTCTTGTAAATCCAAATGAAGGAGGTATTTTTAAAATAACTGAACCTCTTACTTCATACTTTTTAACTTTACTGCTATTATTTGGAGCTAGTTGTCTATTTGTTACTTCTACTTTTAAGTCTAAAAGTGTATACTCAACATTTGAATCATTATATTTTATGTAATGTCCTTCTTCTTCAGTTAATTTTAATGCTTCTTTCAGTTTATTCTCAACCTCTCCTCTATCAACATTCTCTTTCCATTCATCAGTTTTATTTAATTGATATGCAGCACCATATCCTTCTCTTAGACATGGATATGTTTCATCATAATTTTCTGTAGCTACAGCAATAAGAGACTTTTCAAAAGCATCTCTAACACCTTTAGTTATTAGTGCTAATCTTAAATATTCAGCACAAATACAAAAGAATATCATAATAATCACAACAATTATACATATTACTATAGAAGTCGCATTACCATCTTCTTTTTTTAAGATGTTCTTTATTTCCAATATGCCTCACTCCTTCCAGTCGCATTTGAAACCAAGGGTACTGGGAAAGAAGCGAAATCAAAGAAACTTAAATCCATTGTTTTTTTTACAGTCACCTTTATTTCTTCATTGAGCTGGACTTTGTTTGTTCCATTTATATACTTTGTTGACCATTCAATTCTATCTGGCTCAACTATACTCTTATTTAATTTTTCTATTTCATTATCAACATCCTGACCAACCTCCCCACTTATTTCTGCAATTCTAACAATCTCATTTGCATAGTGGTTTAATTGACTCTTTGCAATGATAACTGGTAACACATTAATTACAAGTCCAACTAAAAGTGCTACAATAAATATTATTATTATAATCCAAATAGATTCGTCTATAGCTCCTTTTTCATTTCTTATAGGCTGATATAAATCTTTTTTGCTTTTTAATATTTTTTTCATCCCAATCCTCCTTAAAAGAAATTGTTTAAGGATTTATAAACTTCAATGCCTAAAGCAACAAACATATTCATTATTAGACAACCAAGCATAAGCATTGTGTACTTTCCAATTTTACCTGGTCTTTTACTCGCAATAGCTTCCACTCTTTGTAATTTTAAATCATTTAACTTAGCAGCCAATTTTTGAAAATACATAATCTCATCATTACCATTTAACACACCCACTAGCCCTACTATTATTTCTGATAAATTTGAACTATTAACTCTACTTTCAAATCTAATTAAAGCTTCTTTCTGAGAGCTAGATTTCATATCAGCTAACGTAAATTTAAGTTCTTCAGCTAATGTTTCATTTGCTGTTTTTATATACTCAGAAATTATATATAAAAGATCTCTAGTTCCACTTAATTCTATTGCTAATGTTGATGCGAATTCTGCAAGTTCATAATCAATTCTTTTTATTTTATCTGCAACAATTCTATCTGCTCTTTTCAGCTCTTGAAAAATAGAATAAATAGAAAGAGCTATCCAAATAATACATCCTTTTGGATAAATTATATAAGTTGGAATTGTAAGAGAAAGAACAACACAAGAACTTACAAAAGCATTTGCAATATAAGTTTCTGGAGTTAAGTTTATATTAGCTGATTTCAAGGTCAATAATAGTTTTTTTCTTTTATACTCATTAATCTTTACAAATTTTGATACTCTCATTGCTACTTTCGTAGTTAAATCATCTAATGTTTTCTTTTTTTTGTTTGAATTTATAACTGATGATACAGTTTTTGAATATCTTGCTCCTGGCATATTTAGTATTCCAGCTAAAATCATATAAATACTAAATACAAATAAAGAGAAACAAATTAATAGTATCAATTAATCACCCCCCTTATTCATTTATTGATTTATAATCAATTGGTTTTATCAGTTTACTAATTTGTATAATGGAGAAAAACGTTAATGAAACAGTAATACAAATAGAAATTTGTCCTGGTAATGTGTACATTAAATTTTTAAACCAATTTATATTTAAAAATTTCAACATAAAAATTGAGCCATATAATATAAATGTCATAGTTAAAAAACTTTTTGCTGGCCCCATTAATTTACTATTTACTTTTTCATTTAGTATCTTTACATTTGAAAACTTACTTACAGTTGCTCTAAGTGGAGACTTTAGTGTTCTATTAGTTTGACATTGTATAACTCTATTTACCCATTCTACAAATATGTCATTATCAATACTATCTCTTAATTCTTCTAATGCTTCTTTTATATCAGGAGATAGTTTAATTTTATATAAACATTTTCTAAATATATTTTCTAAAAGAGGATTAAAACAGTCAATATTCTCCTCTATAGCTAGTATTATATCCTCATTTCTTAAATAAGAATTTGTAATCATAGATAAACCACTTTCTAACTCATCATTTAATTGCCTCTCATATGAATTAGCGGTTATCTTTATATATAAAAATGGCAACATCCCAAATCCAAATGCTAATATTGGTATTAAAAATATATTGCCTATGCTAAGTGCTAGAAATATCCCTACTATCATTAATACAATAGCAATGATACATATATTTGAGAATTTTCCCTTACTTTGAGTCCGTTCTAAGATATTACTAGTATCTTTTATTAAGCGCTTTATTCCCTTCTCTTTCTTTTTGCCTGTTAGAATTTCTACTTTATCACTAATAGAAGGTGATTTTTGCTTTCTTTCAAATATGGATACTATTTCTCTTAAAAATTCAATAGGAGATATATTCAATAATGTAAATATTCCTCCCATAATCACTAAAAATAAAAATATATTTGAGAATCTCATTAAAAAACCTCCTTTCAATTACATAAATCAGATACTTCATAATAATTTAACATTTTATTTAATTCTTTTTCTGTAATCCCATTTTCAAGTAAACGTTTTTGAATATTCTCAGAAATATTATTTACCTTTTCAAAATATCCTGTGATTACTTTCTTATTTCCTTCAAGTTTTATACCAGTTCTAACAAAATGAAATAATGTTTTAAACTCACGTTTTCCATCTTCATGAACAATGCACTCTGTTATTTCCATTATTTTTCTTGATTTATCTTTCAATTGTTTTACAAAACATGCAATAGGAAAAGCTTTAGTTACATTTTTCATTAGAGTATCATCATCCATATTTGACTTCGTCTTACACAAATCTAACATTCTTGAATAAACATCAATACAAGAGTTTGCATGTATAGATGTAATAAAAGGATTACCTGTATTAGCGGCTTTTTGTACTTCAAATGCTTCTCTACCTTTCATCTCAGAAATCACCAAGTAATCTGGGTTCATTGTAAGAGAAAACTCTAATAATTTTTCTTGGTCTATATCCTGCTTAGGGTCATCACTATGTCTTGTCCTTAGGTGTATTACTTCATTTATTACCTTACCATTTTCATCTCTCTTGACCATATCAAACTCTCTAACATCTTCTTCTATTGTTATTACTCTATCATCATTATCTACAGATTCTTTGACTAATGAATCTAGAAGAGTTGTTTTTCCAGAATTAGTTGGTCCTACTATACACATACTTGCTCCATATTTAAAGAGTCTCTGCATGATATAAAATATTTCTGCTGTTCCTGTACCAAACTTTATAAAATCATCTATTTTTAGCTTCTGAGGGTTTATAATACGAATAGATACAGCAAGACCCTTACTCTCATCAATTAAACCGTACCCTAGAGCTGTTATCCTTATTCTCTCTGATAAATGTCCTCTTACACCAGGTTGAGCATTGTCAAATACCATATGAGACATTTGTAACATTCTTTTAATAACATCTATTGCATGTTTTGGATTATTAAATGATTCTTTTGTAAATTCCTTATGCCCATCTTTGAACGTAATTCTAGTTGAATCCCATTCATTTATATTTATTTCTTCAACATCATTTCTATAAAGATAGTTATCTAAAAAATCGAATCCTAACATTCCAGATAGTAGTTTATCAATTAATTCTTTCTCAGATAATCCTTTTACCTTATAAGAATAATCAGTAACAAATTTTTCAACAAATGGTCTTACTGATTCTCTTTGCTCCAATATATTTTTTCCTGCCATAATTGAAAAGCATTTATCTAAAATATAACTTTGAGTTTCCTTTAATACATCTGAAAATTCTTTTTCTTCCTTATCTTCATTCAAGAAATTTTTAAGAATTTGTCTATCACCAAAAGCCATTATTTATTTCTCCATAATTTACATTTTTTTATATCATCCTCATTTTTTAAGGTACTGGCTAATTCATCAACAGTTTTGTTGTATTGACTCTTTTTCTTACTAAGTTCCTGAAATAAATCTCCAGATAGAGTTTGCTCTCTTATTTCTTCAAGATAAGGTAATTCGTATTTTATTCTATATATTTCTTTTACTTCCCTTACTGATTCATCTTCCCTGAAATTTGATAACACATTTATATGTTTATTTATTTTAAATTTCTGTAACATCAACAATTGTAAATTAGAATCAAAATAAGATATAGCTTTTAAACTAGGTTCTACAAGCCTAAAAATAGTATCAGAGTATTCTAGAACTGTAGATGTCAATAAGTCTGTAAAAAAATAACTTGTACAATCCACAATAATATAATAAGCCATGTTTTCCAATGTTCTAAATAGTTCTAATACCCTTTCTATATTATATTGTGCATAGGTTGATACATTTTCTCTCTGTTTGTATCCCAGTATATTTATATATTTGTTTTTCCCATTTATTAAATTTGTTAAAATTACTTCTTCTGATAAAATTGGAGCTGACAACACATTTCCTAATGACTTGTCTTTAATTTTTTCATTCGGTAAAATAGTATTTATTGAAGGACAGATTAAATCAGAAAAAACTAAAATTACATCTTTCTTTTCCTCTGCTAGTTTTTTTGCTAACTTTATACTAAAAGTAGTTTTACCTGAACTTGGGCTTCCCCAAATAGCAATTGTTTTACCTTTCATTTCTATTCCCCTATTCTTTTATTGGTGTAGTCATGTTTCTTGATGCCAATAAATTTATTGTTTCTTCTTGTTTTTTTATAAATTTTTCAGCATTATTAGTTGTACCACGATACACTAGTGTTACATGCATTTTGCTATTTTCTTCTAGCGTAGCTAGTAACTTAGCTTGGATATCATTTACTTGCACTGTAATAGTTGTCGGAAGCTCATTTTCTTCTTCATTTCCTTTTTGTACTTTTTCATCATTCTTATCAGAACCTTTTGCATTAGTAACAGCTAATACTCTTACATATTGCAACTCAGCAGGTTTTAGAGTTTCTTTATCTTCTCCATAATCAGCAGCTAAAATTGATATAATATCTCCTGTTTCTAGCTTTCCTGATAGTCCAGCCGCAAAATTTTTTATTGTAAAAGATATGGCTTGATTCTTACCATCTAATCCATATAAATATTCATTTTCAGCCACACGATTTTTTGAAATCTTTGTAGTCAACACATTATCATCTTTGTTAATATCTGTTATTGCATACTTCCCAACAACACTATCTTTTGTTTTAATACTTGTCTGAGGTAAACTCTCAGAATCTGTTGTTTTAATTTCCCTAACTTTTGTGGAGCTTATTTTTTCTCCTTTTTTTATTTCTTGTGTTGCTCTAACAAAGGTTGTTTGTGATTTCATTTTCTGTAAATATGGAGAAACAAAACAAATGTATACACCTATTAGTAATGCAGAACAACCAATTATTATTCTTTTTGTCGCTAATTTCATATTTTTCCTCCTATAATAAATATGATAAAAAACACCCTACAGAAATGTAAGGTGCTAAAGCAATACCATTTTTATATGTATCACGATTGATTGCAAATGCCAAGATTAAGCTAATTAGAATAAAAATTAAAACTTCTATACCTTTAAACCCAATTAAAAATCCACTACTTCCCATAAGCTTTATATCCCCTCCTCCAATACTTCCATTTTTCAATATTGCTGATAAATAAAGAGGTAACGCAAATAAAAATAAATTTATTATAGATAAATATAAATTCATTTTTATAAAGGATACAAATAATATCAATACCTGTATTTTATTAGGTATTAATTTTGTTCTATAATCTACATAACTAGCATAGATTAATATTTGAGCATATAAAAAACCTTTTATTATTAATGCTATATTATTAATATGTTTAAATAGGCTTATGATTAATAAATATTCTATTAAAAGCAATATCATTTTTTGTTCTTTGCTTAATACAATTTTTTCACCTGTTGGCAGAAATTTTAAATCATAGAAATAACTGAATATGCTATTAGAACTAATATTATTGAAAGACATAATATAAAATCCTATCCAAACATATTTACAATTGTAGATTGTGCTTTTGGTAAAATAACATCTTGTAATGCTCCAGTTGCCCAAGCTAACATCAGTCCACCTAAAAATACTGCAATAACTACCCAAATAGCCTTAGATACATTTTCATCCATACCAGATTCATTATTTAATACTTCTCTTAGATGTCTTTCTATACACATTATTTTTTGTCCTATATAGGATTCTAAAAAAGTATTTCTTTGTTTTCTTTTTTCTTTTTGAAATAATAAATTCTCCATGTATATCCTCCTTAAGTTTTAAAATATATATAAAAAAGCATCTCTAGAAAATGCTTTTATTAACACATATACTTGTTGTAAAGAAATTTATTTCATATAAATCATGAATTAGCTAAGTACCTTTAAGATTTTTCAATCATTTCTATTATTTTTTCTTGCATAAGGGGAGATATGTATTCTATTGCTTTTCTACCCAGTAAAGGCCCTAGTAAAATTAAAAATAAAATTATTATACATCCAATAATTGCTCTCTGACGTTCTGACAAACACCTCTTCTTTTTGTCCTTACTTAAATCAATATTTTTCTTTTTTTCTTTCATATAAATCTCACCTTTTTCAATCTAAAATTTTCTTAACTATACACAAAATTAATGTTATAAATGTAAGTACAGCTGCCAAACATAATAAAAACCCTAATATTCCCTCAAAAAACGAACAAGCAGTATGTGCTAAGTTTACTACCATATTGTTTATGATGTCTCTATCATCCCTAAGAAAAGTCGCTCGTTTATCCATAATTTTATTTATGCAAAGAAGTACTAAACATAGAAACACAGCCAATGCTGAAAAAAAAACAGGTTTAATAAAATCCAAAAAATCTATCCAAAAATATTCTATACGTTCCTTGATCCTTGTACCTATACTACTCAGTATTTGAAATATACTCTTTTGTTCACAAACAACTTTTTCTTTAATAGTTTTATAATCAGACTCGTCTTTTTTTATTTCCACCATGATCCCCCCTACATACTAATATCTTGTATATACAAATTCTTATCTATAAAGTAAAAAGGAAGATAGGTATTCTATCTTCCTTCATTAATATTTAGCTAAGTTTTTTTATTCAAATAAAAAAGCTCTTAATATAGATACTTTTTCAATGTGTAAAATATAGGGGTGAGATGGCTTTAAGCCACCTCAATTTGTTATGAAAAACCAAAAAATGAACCTGTATATGACATCTATTACTAGATGTCATATATAGTCTCACTTTCATATTCATGTATATTTGCATATGTGTTTTTATAACTTATATTTTATCTATCATTCTTCATCACTATATTTATTATTAAAACTAATATCACAAAAATTTGCACCCCAACAATGTTAGCAAATGATTTAGGATCTGTTAGTACTGGTAAAATCATAAGAAAGATTAATAGAATAGCAACTTTTATATAATCAATTATACTATGCTTCTTAGATGTATTTTCTTTAACTGTTTTTTCATCATCATTCATGATTTATATTCCTCCAATAATTTATCATTTTATTTTTTAATAAAATGATAATATAACTATAAGTCAGCTATCTGTTTGATATAAAAATAAAAACTTTCTTAAACCACTTATAGGAGCTACCTTTCTTTATGTCTTTAATATTCTCTGAAATATATCCCTTTGATTTATATATAATACTATCCATTTCTTTAGATACAAAATTTATAGAATTCTTTTTTTAAGGTTCATAATTATTCTCCCTTCAATATAAATGTAAATGTATCAAAATTAAAAAACACCCCAAATGGATGCTTGATAATTAAACTTATTTTAGATTGAAAAAACATAAATCTAAAACAAATCAAGTGTAATTGATGTTGCCTTTGCTAAACACTATCTCTATTATTGGGTTTCAGTATTGAAAAATACCTTATCTATGTTTTTATTACTTTATTTTTAATTTAAATTTTTTATTTGAATATGTAAAAGAATAATGATCATAAAAGGCATTACTATTCTTTTTATATCTATTTCAGATATAGCCACAACTAATAAATCTCCTGCTTCATGAAATGTTTTTGAATCTATCAAATATAAGGTAATACCAAATATAATTGAAGCAACTGCTATAATACAATCTTTCATATTAGACTCCTTATAAATAAATATTTCGTACTTTAGAAAACTCTTCTGATAATATTTTTTCTATTATCTTAAAATACAATGCATTCATAGTTTCTGCACAATACAATTTAGAAATAATAATTTTTATATTTTTATTATCTATCAAAAAAGTAATCAAATCCTCTTTATCAAGTAAGTCATTTTCATTTAAGATAGTGCTGTTTCCAAAGCTTTTAGAATCCTTCAATGATAAAATTGTCTCATTATATATATTTATTAATGCCTCATAAGCTCCCTCTTCATCACAAAAAAATTCAATACTATTTTCGTAAATTTCTTCAAGTGAGTATTCACATAATCTTCTATAGTCTAATTCTACAACATTGTGTTTAAAATGATATTCAACTTTTTCTAATATATAATTTACTTCTTTTTCTATATCTATATTTGAAAGTAATTTAACTTTCTGCAAGTAATTTAATTTTAAAAATATATAGTTTGAGCCCACATATTTTATATTATACATATAGATATCATCTGTCATTTTTAAGCCTTTTTTGTGCAATACAATATTTACTTTCCATTTTATTTGTTCTATAGCTTTTATCTTTTTTTCATCTATTTTGACCAGTAATAATCCTAATAAAATTGAAGCTAAAGAATAAAAAAACAGTAAAGCTCCTATTATTGAATATACTATTTTAAATTTTTCTGGAGTAAATGTAAATTTTGTAACAAAAATTAGAGCACAGCCCATAATAAAACTGAGCAAAGTATATTTCCCATATTCTGGTTCAAGCAAAATAACATCCCCTTTCAAGTGCTTACTTATAATACTTGTTTAGCTTTGCTCTAAAAAATCTTCTATATTTTGTGTCCTAATAAGAGAAAATTTATTTTTAAAGTTAAAAAAAGCTGACATCTTAGTCTTTATAAATAAAAAACTTATGAAATTTGGATCAGCTGTATTTAATATTTCTCCAACATAAGATGTTATTATATCTCCTATACTTGTTTTTATAAAAGAAAATATTTCATTTGAATTATCAAAGACAATTAAGTATTCAGCATTTTTTTCTCCAAACAAATAATTTTCATTAATAAAAGTAAGAATATTTAGTAATAGAACACCTAATATTTTTTCATCATCAACTAAATTTAATTTATTAAAAGCAATAAATTTATTATTGTGTACATGATTTATATTAGAATGTATATTTAGTAAATACCCATAATTATCTATTATTTTATTAAGTTTCGAAATAATTGTGTCTATAACATTTATTCTTATGTTTAATATGTCTTTAATACTATTTAACTCTTTAAATACTTCAAATACCTTTTCTTTATTTGGAGATTGCATACAGTTTATCATTCTATGTGTTCCTTCTATATATTTTAAATAATTTAGAAAATCAGATAAAATAGGGTATTCATTTTCTTTATATTTTGTACACTTTTTTATATCTATTCCAAAATATTCATAAAAGTTAGTTAGTAATATATCTAAACTAGTTAATTCTTCTTCTGTGTATTCACTTACTAAAATACAATACATTCTTTGTATCTTTTTTAAATGAGTGCCAAATGAAAATATATCAAAATCTTTTATTGTTGAATAAATTTGCAATGGATTTATTATTTCTTTATTCTTATCAACTTGTACTACTCTAACATCTTTTATATCATTAAATTTCGCAGATTCTGTATTTACTAGTATTATTTTTTTGCCTAATTTTATTTGTTCATAAATAATATCTTTTCCAGATATTTTGTTTTCATTTTTTATTTCACTATTCATTTTATATGCTAAATTCATTAAAATCCCCCCAAAATTATAATTAATTTTACTCACTTTACTTATATATCTCCTTCTTCCAATTCATCAAGAATCAAAGATACTTCAGTACTTAAAACAGAAGCATAAATAAGCACTCCTAAAAAAGCTATAGCTATTGTTAAAGCAACAAACATAAATTAATCACCTCAGTTTTTTATAATAAAAAAAAGGTATCCCATAATTGGAATACCTTTTAAACAATAATTTATTTTAAACCAGGAAATCTACCATAACTCACAGGCCCTTTTCTCATGTCTGTTATTCTAACATCTTTTCCTGATTCTGGAGCTTCTATAACTTTTCCTCCTCCAATATACATTTGAACATGATGCACATTCCAAGGATTTGTTAAAGATTGGCCTTTTTCATGTACAAATACAAAGTCACCTGGTTGTAGTTGTTCAAATGATATAGGTGTTGATGCTGCACATTGTGCTTTAGAAGTTCTAGGCAATCCTTTAACTCCTGCTTGATTGAAACAATATAGCATAAGACCACTACAGTCAAAAGAATTAGGTCCTTCTGCTGCCCACAAATATGGTTTACCAAGTTGCTTTCTCATAATTGAAATAATCCTATTAACCTTTTCTGAACTAGAACCACCTGATATACTTGTATTTCTAAATTCTATAGCATAATGATAAACTTTATTTGGATAGTCATGAGGAGCTTTATCTAAATTTACAGACATACCCCTTCCTTGTCCAACATTATATAATACAAATGCTCTTCTCAAAAGGTCTTTAAATTTAGGATCATTTTCATCACTATCCCACTTTATTTGATTGACATATTCGTTGGTATTATAATTCTTTTTATTTGGACAAGCTATTCCTGTCATACTTTCTAATCTAAATAAAGCATAGTTAAAATAGAATCTTGCCTCAAATGCACCTGCAATTATCTGAGCTCTTGCATCTTTTAAAAAAATACCCCACATTTGCTCTGAACTAGAAAAAGAATATCCTGCTTGTTTAAATAAATCACCCATGCCTTTTCTCATATGTTCAGCCCATATATCACTTCCATCAGTATCATACTTTTGAAATTGCATTATTCCATATGCTCCTCCATACTGACAATTAGGGTTAAAATTACTCTCTTGTTTTGCAAATCCAGCTAATACCCAATTTGGAAGACCTGTTAACTGAGATGCTTCATCAAAGAATGATGCTAATTCTCCTGGAACCCCTACAAGTTCTCCCCATTGGCCACCACCTGGATAATATGGTGCAAGAGTATTTCCAAATAGCCAATTCCATTTTTTATCTGAACCAGAATTTATAATCATTCCAATAACCATATCAACATCATTTTCACCAACATGATTTTCTTTAATTAATATTTCTCTAAAGTGGTCATATGGTTCTCCTTCATTTTCTTGAGTAGATAAAACTGGTTTTGTTATCTCAATTCTTTCATCAGAATCTATTGTTGTAGTTTCTGTTTTTATTTCATATATATATTTATTAGTATTATAAATTGAATTTGCATAATCTAATAGATATATTGTATCAACCGTTTCATCAACCTTTTCTACATATCTAGCATCATCACCTTCTCCTACTTTTTCCTTATAAAATCGCCTTGTTATTATCTGAGATTCTGAATATTTCAAATCAGGTTTTAAGGTCTTATCAACTATTTCATCAACTTTTTTCTTCAATTGCTTAACACTACTTTTTGCAGATACTTGGCTATTGCTTACTAAAAATCTCAAATACTTTTCTACATGTTCAGCTCTTAATAAATGTTGATTGTCTAAAAAATAATAATCTTTAGATGTATATTGTGCTACTTTCTCATCTATGTAAGCTTGAACTTCTTTAGTCTCTTCAGAAGATAAATTAGGAGTTATTTTATCGCCTGTAAATAGTTCAAAAGTTGCAGATAATAATATTAATATTAATACAACAAAAGCACCATAAGGAACCATTATTTTAAACATTAGCTTTTTAAATTTATTTTTAGCAATACCTTTTACTAACTCTAATCCCTTTTCAAACAATGCTTTCATCCTCCCTTTAAATAAAAAAGTTAACTATGTTAACTCTATAAGCTATCCTTAAGTAAAGAATCTAGGCTATTGTCTTTCTTGCTACTTGCTAAAAATTTAGATGCACTATCTATGTCACCTTTTGAAATATTTTCATAAAAATGTTCTTTGTCAGGTTCAGTTACACTGCTGTTAAACATAGCTGTATCAAAAATTTGTTCAGCTTTTCCAGTTGCTTGTGTTATATCTAAATTATTACCTGGTTTCTCCATTATATTTCCAGCTATTGAATTTATTGTATCAATTCTAGCTGACTCTACTTGCCCCATATTTCTTTTATCATTTATTGCAGAGAATATAAATCCATCATCTTTATTACCATAACTGTCTTTCTTAGATAAGTTATTGAAGAACATACCTTGAATAGCTCTTTCAGCGTTACTAGGGTTTTTGAACGCAATATCTGGTTCTTTTTCTGGAATAGTTTCTATATTCTTCTTCAATTCATCTCCATTTTTTGAGCTATCTAGTTTATCCATTCCAAAGTTATACTCATCATCACTAGTACCACTATTTTTTTCTAATGAATCATCATCTTTTGGTATTTCATTTTCCATATTATCTAAAGGTTTTATATTATTATCATCAAGAGAGTTTATATTATCATCTAAGCCTATATCACCATAGCTTGATTCCATATCTGCATCATATCTATTTTGCTCTTCCGCAGGATCATTTCCTCTATTAAATTTATTTCCTATTCCACCATCTACTGCTCTATCAGCCATCTTTGCCATTTTATTAAAATTACCTTCTTTATCACCATGTCCCATAAGACCTTCTAAAGCTTCCAATGTTCCTGCTGTTCCTGCTGTAGAAGCTTTGAATGCTGTTACCATACCTGATATTGCTCCTAGAGTCCCTTTTGTAAATCGCCTAGCTTCTCCATATTCATCTATTCCAGATAACTTAGCAAAATATCCCTGTACAGAATTTCTTAAGACATCAGATAATTTTATAGTTAAAGTAAGACCTATTAAAATAAATAGTAGTGATGAAGTTGCTGAGAAAAACAATGAAAATACTACAAATACTATAGAGTAACATAGTCCTGTTATTGCATTACTTAATATCTCTCCAAACCAGATTTCAAATGCATTTATGTTCTTGTTAATTCCCCATAAGGCAGAAGCAACAGGTGTAAAAACAAACATAATACCTAAAACCCATGTTCTAACCATAAAAACAATATTTACTCTCAATGTTAAATAAGCGAAATAAACTTTTATTATCGCTGTAGTTAAAACATTTCCAGTTTTAAGTTCATCTAATATAGAATTAGACATTGTTACATGGCTAAAAGACTCATTTAAAATTGATGTTAAAAAATTTGAAAAGACTATTATCCCATTAACTAAAACTGGACCTCCTGCTATTATTAGGCAAACAAAAACCCATCTTTGTAAACTTTCCTTTGTGTCTATCTCTTGTCTTTCATCAACTGAACCTTTTATAACTCTTACAGCTGTAAAGAATACCATTAATATAAGTAAGACATAAGCTACTTTTTGAACTATTCCGTATCCAAAAACTAGATGTGACCATTGTTCTTTTGTAAATATATTTAAATCTTTTGCAAATATTAATTCTTCTAATGTCTTTGTCCCTAGTAATTTTTCTTGTACAAATCCATCACCAGAAAAAATAAATTTAGTTATAGAATCTAATAAGAAAGCTATTCCATTTGCAAGGAAACTATCTTCATCTTCTAAATCTTTAACAAAATTAAGCTCTGATGATTTGAATTCAGAGCCTCCTGTTGTACCCATATTTACAATTATATCTTGTAAGAAACCTGCTAAACTTAGCATAAGACCTAGCATTAAAGCCCCTAATACCAATTTTGTTGTTCCCTGCATTAAGATTGTTCTTTTATCATAGTCATTTTTATATATTATTAGCTTATATATGAGTATCGCTAAACTAATTGTAATAAGTATCACTCCTGCATATTGCAGTATATCAACTAAAGCTTGAATTTGTTCACTCATTTTAATAACCCTCCATTTTCATATTTTAAGTCTCTGCAAACTCTTTTTCAAAGTTGAATAAATCAATCTGAGCTAAGATGTTTCCAACTTCTGTAACAAGTATACATTGCCCTTTTGAAAATGAAGGTATTCTTTTCCGAGCTTGTTCTGGAAGTCCAAAAAACTTGGTTATTTCTTTTGCTAATGACGCATCTTGTTTGAATATTATTTTTGTAGAACAAAGATTTATTATTGCCTTACCAGCCTCTTTAGTTAAGAACTCTCCAATTGCCTGTGTACTTATAATTAAGCTTATCCAGTACTTTCTTCCTCTTCTTGAGAAATCTTCAAGTAGAGCCAAACTGGCTTCATGTTGAGCGAATTTCCAGCCTTCGTCTATCCATACATTTTTTTGTATACCTTTATATTTCCAGTCTGAAAATAAGCCCCATAACCAGCTTAAAATTGTAGTCATAGCAAAAAACTTACTAAACTCATCAAGCTGTTTCAAACAAAAAACAATAAGTTTCTTTCGTTTGAATCTGGATATTTCTTCACTTGTCTCACAATCGAACATAGCCATTACACCATCACCAGTTATTAGTTGCATAATATCAGATACTTCATCAAGATTTTTATTTTTTTCCATAGTAGCTTTTAAATCACTAAGTATTGGTAATCTTTTCTTTTTATTGTTTTCCATCAATGAATCTGGCTCTATACCTATTCCTCTATCAGAGTACACTTTTTTAATAGCATCTTGTACTCCTGTTATTTCTGTACCAACTAATCCTTTTCCATTTCTATACTGTTTTATAAAGTTATTTATAAGATTAGTTATCTCAACCATTTTCTCATAGATTGGTACTGTTCTTCTTCCATTTTCATCTTCTTCGACAGATAGTTCTAAAGGATTTATTCCGATTTTTCTACCTGCTTTTATATGAAGATAATTGCCACCAAACTTTTTATTTATCTTCTCATATTCATTCTCCATATCAAACACTGCGTTCCATTCACCTAGTAACGCCCCTCTACCCATAAAGACCTTCATAAATGTTGATTTACCTGAGCCAGGCTTACCACAAATATATAGATTCGGATTTGAGTATAGTTCACTTTCTTTTATGTGCTTTTTTTGACATAAGAAATTATCTAGAATTAAAGTAGAATTTGTTTGCTCATTTCTTCCAATGTATTTCCCTTCTGTATGATTTAAATGTGTGCATCCACTTGGGACTAGACAAGCCGTTCCACCAGTAGTCATATTCCTTTTATCTTGCATATAGTTAAAAGAATTAAATGGAAGAGTTGTTAAAAATGCATCTCTTTGATCATAAAATAAGACCTTTACAATTATTCCAGTTTTTTCACATGCCTCTATTATCATGCTTGTCTTATTCTCTAAATCAGCTAGATCATTTGACCACAACTTCATTAGATTTTGAGTATGATATAATTTATCTGAATTGGTTTCTATTAACATTCTTAAATTATCTATGTTTTTAGCAGCTTCTCTCTTATCATAATCAACTGTTCCAGTACTTTTATACTCCAGTTTTATATTTGACATTATTTTTGAATATTGATTTTTCAAGGATTTACTAAGAGTAGTTTCATCAAGCTTTTTAACTATTGATAATAACTCCATATTTTCTATACAACACAAATTATTCAATGTACTTATATTCATATTCTTAGGAAATGCTTGAATAGACAACATTCTTATATAATTGTTTCTATCAAGCTTTATGTAGTCTTCCTTTTCTTCAAAAATATTAGGTTTTATAATATCATATATAGTCAATCTGCCTATCTCTAGAAATTGCTCATCTTTTTTATTCTGTTTCTTTTTTTTGTCTTTTTTCCTATTTTTCACGAGCTTTTTTTCTTCTTCTGGTGTTAAATTTTCAGTTGACTCTACTTTTATTAAATCTTCTTCTGATAAGATACTAATATCAGCATCATTATAATCTTCATGTTCTTTTCTTAAAATTCCTAATCCTTCTACATATTCTGAAAATATACCTTTCTCTATCAGATCTTCTACAATAAAATCTTTACCTTTATTAAATTGGTTGTGAAAAAATTCTATAATATCAATACCTTTAACTGTAGATACTCTGAAGTTAGTATCATTTAAAGCTCTCACCACATAATTTACTTTTCCTTGTAATTCCTTTAAAGCTCTTTCTTGAATGGGATGATTTGGAGTTACAATATATATATAATTATATTTTGTATCACTATAAATTCCATTTTCCAAAGCAGAAAATTCATTGTACAATTCCTCTTTGTATTTTTTAAGGAAATCACTTGATTCATTATTATCCATTTTTTTGTCTATAAATTCTTTGTAATGTTTGAAATCTTGCTTTTTATTACTACGAGCATATTTAATAGGAAAATTCAGACCAAAGCTATATGATATTAGTACATTTTCAAATTGTTTTATATCATCTTCAGACAATAATGCTACATCAGTCGTTGAAATTTTTAATATCACAGAATAACCATATTTACTTTTTATTATTGTATTGTTCAAAACTTCCTGAATTCCTATAATTTCATCCATGAGCTTTATCTTTTTATCTTGTTTCATTTTCTTAACAGTCTTTTGATCTATCAAATCATATGTTGTTGTCTTTTGTTTAAAATCCATAGAAACCTCCTATTCATTAGATTATTCATAATGTTTTATTACTTTTTTTCTAAATAAATACTTAACTCTAAGTAGTACATATGAATCTAAATACAATCCATTTATTCTTACAAAGCTGAATGTACCAGATATCGCCAACATAAAAGCTTCAAATAAAAATACCATTAAAATATTTAGAAAATTTATTGTTGTTACTCCATTTTCTAAGTAATTAACGAATAGTTGTGGTCTTTGTATTATTATCATAAAAAAACCAACTGGAACAGCGAACCAGATGGCTTGACGTAAAGATAACTTTCCACCAATTATTTTATCTTCAAAGCTTAAATCGAAAGGTATTTGAAAATTAGTCATATAAACCTCCTTTACAAAAAATAAAAGGCTTAAAGCATGAGCTTTAAACCTTTTACTAATTTACTTCATAAATGAACCAGTTAAGAATCCTACAGCTGATGCTGCAAATCCTATTACAGCTATACCACCAGCTATATTCATTATCTTAGACATAGATTCTTGTCTTTGTTCTTGACGCTTAGATACCATTAATGAAATTCCTGCTATACATAAACTTACAAGTGCAGTAACAGCACCACCTACTTGTGCTATTTTTTGAATTGTAGGAATAATTTGATCTCCTATTGATTCTGCTGAAGATGATGGAATCCCAGATAGACCTGGAACTAAGAATAGATTTACAATTCTATTGCTACTAACTAAATATAACCCAGTTAACATTGTGATAACTCCACCAAACTGAATAAATTTATGTTTAAATAATATATTTTTATTTTCAGTTAACTCTGTTGAATCTAGTAAGACATCTTGTTTTAAAAATAATTCTTTTATTCTATTTATTGTCATTTTATTACTTCCTTTCTAACCCTTCAAAATTAGCGTCGCCAAGTATCCAATCATTGGAAAATATACACCTGTTAAAATAACACCTATTATTGTGAACTTAATATTTTGTAATACTTCTACTCTTTCATCTGATCTATTCAAAGTCATTAATTTAATTCCTGCATAACATAAACCAGTTACAGCTAAGACTAAAGCAATAACAGTAACTGGGCTTTTAGCAACTGATAAAAATAAATTTGTAAATTTTAAAGCATCAGCTCTTACTTCTAACAATTAAATCACCACCCTACATGTTTTCAATCAAATCATCTACAGAACATTTATAAATTGATATAACTTTTTCTTTAGTAAACATTTCATTTGGCTTAGTATCAAGAAAAACAACCTCATTTGGTTTTGCATTAACTAATTGTGCTACAGTATAACCTAAGAATTTTATATTTTTAGCAATAATGAAAATAGTTTTTATTTTAACATCACCATTTTCATCTTTAACTAGTTTTTTAGCTTCTTTGACCATTAACATCTATGTAAATATACCTCTTTTTCTAGTTTTTTCAGTTATAATCCACCTTTCCCAATATGAGAGAACCATCCTATTATTTGGAATCTCATAGAAAATAAAACTATCGCTAAAAATATACATCCCATACTTGCTGCCGCCTTAACAGCAAACTTTGATTTAAGCACTGTTGCACATAAAATAAATATAACAAGAACTATAAGAAAAGCAATTACAGCTATATTGTAAAAACTGCCTGATACAAGTGCATCAACTTCCCCCACAGCACCATTTATTTTATTTGTCATTTCCTCTGTAGATACATCAGGAATATTGCTAAGTCCAGTTGTTAGAAAAAGGATTATATTGTGCATTAAACCACCTCCTTTTGTTTTAACTTCTCTTTTAACTTGGCCAATGCTTTCTTTCTTACATAACTTATTTTATTTAAATTTATTTTTAGTTTCTGCTCTATTTCTTTATAATTCTTTTTTTCAATATAAAGATAAAATATTACTTCTTTTTCAAGCTCATCTAACTCTGATATGGCCCATTTAAGTTCCAAATGAGTTATTCTCATATCAAATTCATTAGTATTTATTAAATTTGAACAAATTGATTTGTTCATTAAACTATATGACTTTTTTAAACAATTATCTTTTTCTAGAACTCCTTGTGAATTTTTTCTAACAATTTTTTTATATTTTTTTTTAGGGATATAACAATCTACTGTTAAAACCCTAAATTGTTCAAATATCTCACTTTCAATATACTTTCTCGCATATGTTAAGATATTTGCTTCTTTTTTAATATCATATCTATTTATAGCAGTTATGAACCCTATTATTGCTGAATTAAATATGTCCTCCACATAAGAGTCCTTAATTGTATATTTAGATATCATTTTATAAATATATTTTTGATTATTACTTATTAGTTTTTCAAGACAGCTTTTATCTCCAGCTTTATATCCCATAATAAGTTCTCTATTTTTATCTATCATAAATAAAATCTATATTTAATTTTTTGTTCTTGGAGATAAACTTATTTTTAGATTTTTTGCTGTCTATATCTTTATAACATGCTTTTTTTTTCATCACATCTTTCACCTCCATTCTCACAAAAAAATAGACACTTATTAAGGTGTCTATTTTTATTTCTATCATTCAGTTAATATTATACTAGGTAATTAATCTGCAAAATTTTTTTCATAAGTTTTATATTCCATCATGTCTGTAGTCAATTTTATCCGAATTGGCAAATCTTTTGTAGCCATTTCTTTTGTTTCTTTATTAAGAACTAAAAATATATCTTTATTTTTATTTGCCTTTACTTCATAATGATTTATGTTCATCATCACGATAGAACTATTTGTAGTCCTTTGTTTTACTGACATATTAATAGCATTAATTTTTTGATCTCTTTCTAATTTAGCCATTATAGCTATTTCTTCACTTCTTTTTTCATTATAAGATTTAGCTGATTTCTTATAAATTTTATTTCTCTCTTTTTTTCTATTTTGACTTTCTTCTCTTCTTCTTTGTATTTCAGAATTATATTTTTCTTCATTTTTGTATAATATCTTTTTTATTGTATCAAAATCTAGATTTAACATACCTTGGATATCTGATATGCTCATTTTGTATTCAAAAAAGAACATATTAACTTTATCATATAATTTGCTTTTTATTTTAGGTTCATAGTCCTTAATATAATTACTTATTGTTTTCTCACTTACATTAAACTTTTTTGCCATCTCACTAATTCTTACTTTACCATATTCAGATTTTTTGATGTAGTAATTAATTATTTCCGACTTTTTAACTTTAATATCTTTAAGGTAATTATTTATAGTTTTTTCACTCATATTGAACTTATTCGCCATTTCACTAATTTTTACCCTTCTATGATGTGACTCTTCTATATAATAATTAATTATTTCTTCTTTACTTACTTTATAGTTTCTAATATAATTGTTTATAGTTTTTTCACTTATATTAAACTTATTTGCCATTTCACTAATTTTTACTTTTCTTTTTTTAGATTCTGACAAATAATATGCAATTACTTCTGTTTTTTCCGTTTTTTCTACTTTTCTCAAAAATATACTCCCCAATTTTTTGACATAGCTTTTCCCTTATGTATAAAATATCACATATTAAAACTAAAAAAAACAATCAAAATTTTATAAAAGTGAAAAATATATCTTTTACTAGCAATAAATAGAGTAAACTATCTTTTTTTTATGAAATTTCCAAATAAATTTTATAAATTTCATCAATCTGTTCAAAGATTTCTGTTAGTAATGACTTTAATCTATGTCTACTTATATCCATTTCATAACAAATATATTTTGCTGGTGGTTCTTCTTTTATTTCTTCCATGTATGTAAGTAATTCTTTTAATCTTGGTGATAATGATAATTTTAATTTTATGTATCTTTCTTGAATATTGAATACAGATACTATTTTTTTTTGTTCTTCTATTATATTATTTTCTGGATTTAATAAATTAGTATGTTCAATGCCTATTGATTTACTGATATTTTTATAATATCCTATACGATCAACTCTTATTTTAACAAAATATGATATATCATTTTGAAATGAACAAATAGTAAATGTCTCTTTTATCATTTCAGCTATACCATCATTTTTATCTTTACAATCTTCTTCATCTTCATATTTCCTTTGGTTTGACTTCAAATTTATATTATCTAATCTTTTCTTTTCCCTCTCATTTGAATTCTTTCTAGAGTTGCCCTTTTCTGTAGTGCTTTTTTGAATGTCAGCTGTTTTCATCATGATACTCTCTCCCCCCAATTTCAATTAATTCATTTGATAATAACCTCAATTATGTACATAAATATCTTCTTTTCAAGTAGCCATTTCACAATTTTGGGTGACTTGATTTTATCGTAATTAAAGATAAAAATTTATTTAAACAGTACTTTTATAACTAAATTATTGATTTATATTTTAATTGTAATTAAAATTATTATATTTCAAACTATTATTGATTTTATATTATATTTTTTGTTTGTTTTTTAAGGAAAAAGTTCAAATTTTTTTTGATGTGAGCTATATTTTTATCGCAAAGTAGCCATTTATTGTGAAATGGCTACTTTTTAATTTCCAAAAAATGCAATTTTTAATGCATCTTATGAGCATATTCTATAACATTAGTAAAAGTTTTTCAAATAATATTTTTATAAATATAAAATATTATTTTATTATTAGATTTATCACTGTATTTTTCCAGCAAATATAAAGACCTATATTACTTTATGTAACATAGGTCTTTATATTATTATAAACTTATTTAATCTTTATTAAAAAGGTGCATACAACGCTACCACATCATCTTCTACTACTTCTTCTTTTACTTCTTCTTTTACTTCTTCTTTTACTTCTTCTACAGTATCGTCATTAAGCTTTTTTATTTCAATATCTTTATTATAATTAACATCATTTAAATTTTTTGTTTCCTCAATCTTTAAATTAGATTTCTCAATATCTGAATCCTTGTTATCAATATTTGTAATTACTTCCCTTTGATTATATTCTCTATCAAGTGAATATTTACTTTGAACAGACTCATTAAAATACTGTTCAAATACGTATTTTACAAATTCTTGCATACTCATTCTATTGCGAGATGATTCCGACTTCAATAAGGCATGTAACTCTTCATCTACATACAAAATCTTAAGTTTTGATTTTTTTTCATCCATGTTGATATACTCCTTCAAAAATTATTTACTTAAAGAAGATAGAGATCGTTTCTTTATAGCTTCCCACATTTTAGAATTAACAAAATTAGATAACCCAATACATTCCAAAACAACTGCATATTTTTCATCTATGTAAAGTAATTTAATTTCTGCTCTATCACATATTTTCTTTAATTTAGGCTCTAAATATTTTCTCATTAAAATACTTCCACCACCATACACAAGAATTATATCAACTTCATTATTAGCTTTTTGTAATTCTTCTTTAGAACAGATAAGTATTTCTTCTGATTGGTCATCAATATAAAAATCAAGTATGTCTAAAGCTGATACATGATATTTATGTTCTTTATCTCTAATTACCTCACTAAATTTTTGTCTAGTATAGTTTGGAACCCCTTTACTTTTCATGAATTCTGGTAGACATTTATTAATTGCTATTCCTAATCCATTATCACTTCCCCTTATATGTTCAGGTCTATAAGCTATTCCTTCAGTAAGAGGGTATTCAGTAGTTCCCTCTCCAATTGAAACATGTAAAACTCTTTTATCTTTAAAATATTCTTTATTTAACTTATCTTCATTAATTTCATTATAAGATTCAAATAACTCATCCTCTGCTTCTGTTAATGCAAATACAGTAGTTACACCTTCTGGAAGAACATTAACAAAATCAAAATTTAATTCAACAGTTATTGTTTTACTTGGTAAAACAACTTTTACTATAGCAGAATCTTCCATGAATTTTTTACATAGTTCATTTACTACTACTTTATTATGCTGAGTTATTGGAAGAGCTCCACACATATCAATATTAGCTATTATTTTATCCTCTAATTTATTATTTTTATATGCTTCTTTAACTGAGTATCCTGCTATCTGAGCCAGTGTACTTATAAATACTATGTTACTCTCCGCTTTATCATTATCTTGTCCAATCTCTATACTTCGCACTTTATTTCCACTATTGAGTGCATACTTTCCAATTAGATAAGTTCCTGTTTCTACATTTTCATTATCAGACATTATCTTTACAATTAAATTATCCTCTATATGCTCTATCATATTTTTCTCATTTACATCATCTAATATTGGTATATTTCTTACTCTTGAAATGACATTTGGTTGTCTTATTAAGTCTCCATTAATCATTACCTTATGTTCACTATTTCCTGTATCATTTCCAACTTTTAATTTTATTGTACATATATTTTCTTCAATAGGTGTATTTACTTCTAAAATCTCTTTCTTATTATCCATATTTTTTCTCCTTGTCTGTAAAATATTTCTATATTAATTATACATAATATTTATAATAAATACCATATTTATTATAAATATCATAAATATAATAAATATTATAT
>NZ_AVHW01000005.1 GCF_000449425.2 Clostridioides difficile CD160 | reverse complement strand
TTACTAAAATACTCAGAATAGAGAGAATGATTTTAACTTTGCTGAGTCTTTTCTCTCTATTTTTTTGCCTTCTTTCCAGTCTACTCATTTTCTCTTTGTCACCTCCTTTCTATAATACTATTATATCATGACGTTACGTCAAAGTCAATAGTTTTTCTCTTATTTTTTAGAAAAACTTGGTATATTGAAATGATATAAATTCGTATCTTTTTAAGAAATTGTGATATAATAAAAGCAAGAGAACTATATTCTATGCCTAAGAATGAAGTTTTCGTCTAAAGTAAAAAATTATCTGGACTTTTGAATTTGATTTTTAAATCAAATTCCTAAACGCTCTTTCGTGCAAAAGAGCGTTTTTTAATTTCCAACACTTTAATAATGAAAAATAAACAAATATGAAATGATATAAAATTGAATCATTTTATCTAAAATATGATATAATAAAAACAAGGAAATAATGATTTACTTTATACAAGAGCAGTTATTTCCAATTCAGATTAAAAATTAATTACTTTTTTAAACTACTCTTATTGGCGTTTGAGTAGTTTTTTATTTTCTCATACATAAAAGCTGATACAACACCAGCTAGTACACTTAATAAAAAATCTATTACCATATCACTCCACCTCCTTCCGTTATGGAATTTGGCGTTTAACATGGAAATAACTACTCTTACACTTTTCAATCATTTTTTCCTTGCAAGATTATTATAACATATATTTACATATAAAAAAGACTTAGTAAATATGCTAAGTCTTTTAAAATACAGTTTTTTAGAAAATATATTTTTAAAATATAATTTATTTTTAAAAACAGTATATTTTTTTATAATTTAAATGTGCTATAATTATAATCATAATGAACAGAAAAAACTTTTTAATTGGTTTAAAAAAATCTACAAAAAAATAAAATGAGGAATACAAACTGCCGTCAAACAACTGTATTCCTCGCACACGAGGCTAGACCTCTCTTAAGGATAATATATCCTTGTTTTTCTATACTTATATTTATATTATAAGATAAAGTACAGGAAAACACAAGGTTTTTAAGGTAATTTTAATAGTAAAATTATTACAAAAAATCGGAAAGAGTTTTAGCCTCCAGGGGGAAAATGGAGGGATAAAAGTGAAAAATACTAATAAAAATAATATAGATAAGATATTCAGAAATGATTGTGACTTAGAAAGAGCAGAAGGAGAAATAGAAAATTACGCAAAATTTGAAAGACAAGAGACACATAAAATAAAAAAATATATAGATGAGAAAAAAAGTGGAATATACAATGCAATAGTTAGAGCATCAGCAGGAGAAACTGTTTTATTACTCGCAGAAACTGGAACAGGCAAAAGCTATAGCTTTATAAATGCACTTAAAAAAATGAATATGAAAGCATTATTTATATTGCCCAACTCAGCTAATGTCGAGCAAGCTATGAAAGAATACGATGTGCCAGGCGCATATGACTTAATACCTGCAACTAAAGCATTAAAAGCTGGAAACTTAGCGGTTATGACATGGGATAAAACAGAACAATTATTAAATGTAAATTTAGAAGAATATATAATAATTGTCGATGAAATACATCAAACATACACAGATAGCTACAGAAGCAAAGCGATAAAAAATCTTAACAATATCGTAAGTAAATGTAGAGGAAGAATAGATATAACAGCAACTCCAACCAAGTTAGAATTTGGAATATATGATTATGTAATTGAGTATATAAAAGAAAAAAATACTAAATATGATGTAAGATTATACGATAATATAAATCGAGAAAAAATGATTGAAATAATCAATAAATCGAAAAATAGTGCTGTACTTTATAACAATAAAAAAGAACTTAAATACATAAGTGAAATATCAACAAAAAAAAGCGATATAGTTCATTCAAAAATTAAACATAAGAGTGAATTATATAAAAGAATAATGCAATATTCAGACATGAAAGGATATGAACTTTTATTAAATACAACAACAATCCTAGCAGGTGTTAATATAAAAAATAAAGACATAACAGATATAATCATAGCTGGAATTAAAGACTCAGCAACAATAAAGCAGTATGTTGCTAGATTTAGAGACTTAAAAAAAGTAAGAGTACATATTTTCAATGAATTTGAAAATACAGAAGGTAGCAATAAAGTTTATAAAATCAATGACATAGTAAAAACTAACTTCAAAAGAGCTAACAGACTAAAAGAGCTATACAATGAATTAAATAATAAAAGAGTGACAGGCTTTGAAACTGTTGGAATAGACCTCGTTCCATTCAGTTTAGATTCTAATGTATATTACTCTATTAAAAATAAATGCTATGAAATAGATAAGTTATTCATTATAAGTAATACATACGCAAGATATTACAATAGCAGAAGTATCGCAAGTTTGAAAGTGCTTTTAGAAGAATATTTCAAAGATGTAAAAATAGAAAATATAGAAGAACAAAGTCAAGAAACAACACAGCAAATAAAAGAATACAAAGAAATTTTAAAAGAAATTAAGAAGGCTACGTTAAAAACTTTAGAAGAAAATAAAAAATATCTAGTTGGATATGAGCAAATTAAAAAGGGTTCTAAGGACTTCAATTTCATGACATATCTAAACTATAACAAGATAACAGAGGACGACTGTAAGCAGGCACACATTAAGCACAATATAGATTATTTAATAGATAAAGCAGATTGTTACAACGAAATTGAACTATATTCAAAATATGTGCTAGAGCATAACTATAGTTTAGAGTTGTCCTGGAAACTTGCCAATATGGAAAAAAATAAAAGAAGTAATATATTTAATAAAATAAATAATCTTATATACAGAGAATTAAAAGAAGAACACCCTAATTTATTGAATGATAACTTAATAGAAGTTGTTGCATATAACTACATAGATAAATTATTTGGAACTGGAACGGCTTACACAAAAGATAACTTACAAGAGTTAAGTAACGACTTAGGAATACTTCTAGGAGACAACTGGAGATTAACAACTAGCAAGTTAGGAACTACTTTAAAAAATATATTTGTAGTAAAAACTAAGCGACTTAAAAAAGATGATACGCTGGAACAATATTCATTTTACAAAAATAATACACCTAATACTGAGTTCCAAAATAAAGACAGCATGAGAATAAATAAAATTGAAAGATATATAACAATAGAAGATATAGAAAAGGATTTAAAACTAGAAAAAAATGACTTAACTTTAAGAAATGCAATAAATATTAGAAAACAAAAATTATTAAGCAAATTAGATGAAATTGAAAAAGCATTTCTAAATAATGAATTTGATATAGGATTTAAAACAAAAACAGAAATAGAACCAATGGAGCAATTAGAAATTTGTATCTAAAAACAAAAAGCCGGGGTCTGACTTTAATATATATATATATATATAAATTTCAGACCCCGGCTTTTTGATGTATAATTTCAAAATTGAAAAAGAAAAAACAAAAAGTCAACGGGTCTGAGAGCCGTAGGGTTTAAATATTTGACCCTACGATTTTTTAATATAAGAAAATTCAATATATTTTGAATTGGAATTATTTTCCAGTAGCAAAATTTGCTAAAAGGTACTATTATTGTAGTATAAATGTTTAATTACGACAAAAAATCGTACATGTGTTCTTGTAATATCGAACAAAAAGGGGTATAATTAAATTCGTAAGTTATTTTTTTAAGATTTTAAGAATGTATTATTCTACTAAAAGTATAGGGGGATGATTGGTTTGAAAGAAGAAATAAAAAAAATGATAGATTTGATTGGGGATAGGGAATTATTGGAAATTATTTATTTATACTTAAGAAAAAAAACTAAAAAATAAATGTGTACATATAAAAAAGCTATCAAAATTGAGATGATAGCTTTTTATTCTTTAGAAAATACTTCTAAAATTTTTAAAATTGATTCAAGTTGCTCGTCTGTTAATTTGCTAAATTCTAAAACAGCTTTTGCTAGCTTTTCGTTTTCGTCTATTGCGCAAAAAGCTTCCGCTTTCACGGAGTTTCTATCCTCGGTGTTATACATCTCCCCTGTGCCAGTTCTTAGCCAATCCTCATTTACTTTAAATAGTGAAATTATTAGTTTTAAATCACTTTCTCTTATTTTTGTTCTTCCGCTTTCTAAATTGTAAATTTCATTTTTTGTTTTTCCTAGTTTTTCACCGAGTTCTACTTGCTTCAATCCTTCTGATATTCTTAATTTTCTGATTCGTATATTTATATCGTCTATTATTTCGTTCATTATCAAAACTCCTTTCATAGATTGATTTTACCTTAAAATGTTGTTTAAGTCAACGTAATTATACGTTTAAAACGTAAAATGAAGACTTAATAATTCTCGATATAGTATTGACAGTCTTCATATAACGTCTTATAATGTAAGTATAAACGTTATATGAAGTCTGGGGGTGGAGTAATGAACAGAGAAGAAATGATTTACAAAAGTGCAAAAATATATTTAAGTTTAAGCGAAAAGAAACAGAAAGATATTGACTGCATAGTAAAGGCTAATAAGATTGGAAATATCGCTAATGAACGTATTTTAGACATAGATAAATTGAATGAAGCATTAGAAGAAATGAAAAAAATGATTTGTTAAAAAGTGTACTTGACGGCTACACTAAACCAATTAAAAAAAAGTAAAAGAAAAAAATAAGGAGGCTTAAAAATGATAAAAATTATTTTATGCAATACTGTAGACGAGTATATTGAATATGAAAGAGTCCAAGGTACAAAAGATTGCTATTTAATAGATATAATTATAGGCGATAAATGCACTGAGAAAGAGGCTGAGAAGGCACTAAGTATACTTCAAAATAGTAAATTTAAAATTGTATCAGAAACTGAAAAGTTGAGCTGGGCTTTTGATTTAATTCAAAAAGGACTAGAGCAAGGCGTTAAAGAAAGTTCAAAAACTAAACAATGTTGTGAAAGATGCGGTGCAAGTGTAGATAGTTCTGAACAACTGACCTCAATGCCAATTCTAAGTGATTACAATAATACACAAGATGTTTCAGACCAACTAGGAAGTATTGATATATGCCCAGTTTGTTTACAAGAAGTAACTCGCATATGTAATTCACCATTTTAAATATAGATAAATTAATAGTGTTAGCTGTCAATGCACAAAAAAATAAGAGAGAGGGTGTTTAAAGATGATTAGTTTAGAAACGCTTTGTAACGGAGAAACAAAGGAAAAAATAGAGAATGGGTTCATAGAGATATTTAAAAACATGCAAGACCCTAATACTCCAGCTACAGCGACAAGGTCTTTGACTGTGAAGGTAACATTTAAGCCAGGTAAAAATCGTTCGCATGTTAGTACGCAAATACAAGTTATTCCAAAACTCGCAAGTGTCTTACCTAGCGAAACGGACATCATAGTTGAAAAAGACTTTAAAACTGGGGAAGTTAATGCGAATGAATACGGAAACCAACTACCAGGGCAAGTGAAATTAGGTGACTTGGAGAGTAAAGAAACAAGTGAAACAGATGATAAAGAAGTAATTAAGAATGATGAAGTAACAGAAAATAATGTTTGTAAATTTAAAAGTTTAAAAGACTTATAAAAATAAAAAAAATAAAAGGGAGTGTTACAAATGTTAGTAGAATTATTTAACAAAGTAATGGAAACTGGAGCAAGAAAGATTGAAACAAGAGAAATAAATGGGATTACATATACAACCGACGCTTTGATTGCGGTTCATCCTAGACCAGCTGAAACAATTAGACTAAATACTCTAGATGGTTTGATAGAATATGTAAAATCAAGCGCTGATAGTGAACTTAAAAGTGGAAAACTTATAGTTCAAGTTGAAAGTCCTAAAAACATTATATTGTATTCCGAGCTACTTGAAAGTGGCAAGAGAGATATTTACGTTGAAAGCAGGGCTTTATTGCCTCATATCGAATTTGGTTGCTCTCTTGATACAGAAGAATTTAGTATTATGTTACAATCCTCTTTTGTAGATACAGAAGATAAGAGTTTGCTTTTAAAAGTGAGTGGTAATGTAAAAGAAACAAGCGTGAAAACTGTACAGGATGATGGAGTGTCGCAAGTGGTTGCAATGAGTACGGGCGTAGCAAGTGTAGAGGATGTGATTTTACCTAACAAAGTTAAATTAAAACCTTTCAGAACTTTTGCAGAAGTAGAACAGCCCGAAAGTGAATTTATTTTTAGGGTAAAAGAGGGTATAACATTTAAATTAATTGAGGCAGATGGTGGAGCATGGAGACTTGATGCAATCAAGAATATAAAGGAGTACTTAGAAAAGAAATTAGAAGGCATTGAAAATATAGATATAATAGCATAAAAAAACTAAAGAGGCTGGACTAAGTAACCAGCCTCTTTTTAGAAAAGGAGTGTTTATTTTGTATAAAGATATATCAAAAATGAGACCAATTGAACTAGGGTCATATGTTGGAGATGTAGCCCTGGAGTTGAAAAAAACATACCCAAAACTCAGCAAAGCGGATTTAATTGAATTAGCATTAAAAGAAATAAGAGAGTCGCAAGAAGGTGAGGAAAATTGAATATAGGTGGTTATACATTAGTAAAGAAACAAATTGTAGAAGAGGAAGTTAAGAAGAGGGATGATAGGATAAAGTTGCTTGAATATATCGAAAGTAAAAATCATGAATTGATTGAGGCTTTAGAAGAACAATTGACAGAGTATAGAAGTTCATTAGATGTGTATGGCTTATTTATAGATTGTATCTTAAATAAAGAAACAAGAAAAGCAATCGCAATTTACAATAATACTAAAAGTATTAGGATTAAGCATAAAAGTCTTAATTCTATACCTAAAAGGCTAAATAAAACAAATAATTGCCTGGTAGATTTAAAAAAGTATTTAAATAAAGGAGTGGGACAAATGGAACATATTCACAGAACATACGCAGATACAGAAGTCGCTGAACTAGAAACCTCTATAAAATGCCCATGCTGCAATCGTGAGTGGTGGGAGCGAGACATGAATGAATGTGGCAAAACTTATACCATAACATGTGGTGAATTTGATGAGGGATGCGGTAAAACGTTTAAAATGCACTTTGATGCAGATTAACCGAGAAAGGATAAAATATGATGGATTATTTAGGTTTAATACTTATGATTATATTTGCATTTTTCGTTGGTCGGATATATGAATATAGAGTTAAGTTAAGAGAATGTGAGAATTGTGTGGAGGGTTTTAAAAAATGAATAATGTCGCACTAGTTGGTAGATTAACAAAAGACCCCGAACTTAAATATATTCCAGGGTCGGGTACAGCAGTAGCAACTTTTATAATCGCTATAGACAGAGATTATACCAAAAAAGATGGGACTAAAGAAACTGATTTTATACCTATAGAAGTGATGGGAAAATCTGCGGAGTATTGCGCTAACTATATATCTAAAGGTAATTTAGTGTCTGTAGTAGGGTCTATAAGGGTAGATAAGTACGAGACGCAGGAAGGCGAGAAAAAGACATTTACAAAGGTGAATACTAAGACAGTTAGACAACTAACAGCTAAAAATAAAGCGACTAGTGAGGAGAAAGAATATACTTTCGAACCGCAAGGTTTAGACCCACAAGGTTACCAGGCGATAGAAGATAACGATATACCTTTTTAGAAGGAAGTGGTTGAGTGAATGAAAAGTGGAAGCAATATATAGAGAAAATTTTAGAGTCAAGAGGCTATTGCATCAAAAAGATGTCTTGCGTATATCCATATGATTTTCTTGTAAATGATGGTATTAGAGTAAAAGTGGAAGTGTCTAGTCTTTATAAGTGTTATGAGGCTGAGTATCATCATTTTGAATTAGAAAAAGAATACCATAGTTGCGATATTTATATACTTATTGCACTCGATGAAACCGGAAGCGCTTTAAAAATATTGATAATACCAGCTAAAAAAATAATGGGAGAAAATCAAATAATTATTAACAATAAAAGTAAATATGATAAATTCGATTCAAGGTTTGAATTAATAAAAGTATATGATAATTTTTACAATGACCTTGATTGTGTTATATAGAGAGGTGTTTTTTAATGCTTAAGGTAGAAAAAAGCCTTAGTGGTTCAGTTAATCCGAATTTCATGGAAGATGATTTAACATATAAAAATTATTTGGCATTATATTGTTGTATAAAGCCTGTCAAAATAAATGGAAATAAAAAAGTCTTAGCTAGTTCTACTAAAGCTTGTAGTGCGTTGAAGGTTAGGGAATATCCTAAAAAAATATGCAAGACTGTAAAACTTGTAAATGTTAAAACTGGAGAAGTTAAAATTATGACAGAGGATGAAGCATCAGATTTTTTAAGGATAAAAAAAGAGTCTATTTATCAAATCATTAGAAGAAACACGCCAACTAGAAGTGGGTGGTTAATAGAACGATATGAGGAGGACTAAAAAAATGGTAAAGACTGAGTTTGTTGTTATATGTCAAGGAGGCTATATATGTCAAGAAGACTATAGTTGTGGGAAATATGAAGATTTGAGAGAAAAATTTGACGATTTAGATGATGCTTTGAAATTTAGAATAGAAAAGAAAAATACTAAAGGATATAAAAATATTGATATTATTGCTAGATGTATTATTGAAGTATTGATGTGAGAAGGTGATTGCGTGTCTAAAAAGAGAAAAATTTGTTTTTGGTGTGGTAAGTTATTTTATACAGATTTAAAATCAGAGAAAAATTTTTGTTGTAGAAAGTGCCAAACTAAATATAAAAAAGAAAAACAAGGAGCAGAGAGACGTGGAGATTAATTATTCTAAAGAAGAGTTGAAAAAATTAAAAGAAGGGTATTTGAAACAAAAGCAATCATTGCCTCTTGAAGCAAAAATAATACTAACTAAAAAAAGAATTAGGGAATGGTATGACTACCATCAAGGCAATGTTTATATTAGTTTTAGTGGTGGTAAGGATAGTACTGTTCTCTTGCATATTGCTAGGCAAGTATACAAAGAAATTCCAGCAGTTTTTTGCGACCCAGGACTAGAATATCCCGAATTGAAAGAGTTTGTAAAAACAAAAGAAAATGTAATAATTATAAGACCTAAAATGTCCTTTAAAGATGTTATAGAAAAGTATGGTTATCCAATTATTAGTAAAGAACAAAGTCATTACATATCTAAAGTTAGAAACTCTAAAAGCGAAGCTTTAATAAACAAACATCTAAATGGAATTAATAAAGATGGTACTAATAGTCAATTTGTTATTTCTAAAAAATGGCGTTATTTAGTAAATGCACCATTTAAAATTTCTGATAAATGTTGCGATATTATGAAAAAGCAACCTTTTGAAAAGTTTGAAAAAGAAACAGGACTAAAAGGCATTGTTGGAACTTTAGCCGAAGAAAGTTCTATGAGAAAAAGAAAATATCTGAAAAATGGTTGCAATACTTTTTATGAAAAAAGACCACTCTCTGCTCCTCTTAGCTTTTGGACTGAACAAGATATATTGGAGTATATTTACATTAATAAGTTGCCTATTGCATCTGTTTATGGCGAAGTTGTAAAAGAGGATAAACTTGGCTTTGTAAAATATAAGACTACTTTGTGTCAGCGTACTGGTTGCATTTATTGTATGTTTGGGCTTTCATATGACCCAACCCCTAACCGTTTTCAGATGCTAAAAGAAAGTCATCCAATATTGCATAAATATTGCATGGATGAGTTAGGCATTAGGAATATTTTAAAATATATGAATTTTGAAAGTGAATAAGGAGGGGTTATGAATAAGGAAAGGATAGAAAAGACTGGTCGATATTTAGAGGACTTAGGGAGCAGGAAGCGAAGAATTAATATTTTAAAGAAAGAGATTGCTATTTTAAAAGAAAATGAAAAATATAGTGAAGTTAATTTTAGCGAAATAGGGTTTAAGGTAAAGACAAGTCCAAAAGGAATAGATGATATGATTGCTAATGCTGAACAACAAATTTTTATAAAAGAAACCGAAATAGAGTATGTAGAGAAGAGAGTAAAAATTGTTTACGCTTATTTAGAAGAATTGCCAAGTGATGAGAGAAGAATTATAGAATTGATATATTTTTACAATAGGTATGAAAAAATGTCAATGACTAAAATAGCAATGGAGGTTAAATGTTGCAGGGAATATGTTTATAGTAAGCGCGATAAAGCGCTTGAAAAGTTATCTAACATGTTGTTAATATAAAACTAACAATAAGTTAACACAAAAATCACATGTTGTTCACTAATTTATTTTTATTTAGGTCTATAATTGTATTATGGAAAAAATTGAACATTGAAAATTGAATATAAAAAGTTAGTCCCCCTTTGGGAAGCCTTGTATTTTAGATACAGGGCTTTTTTATTTGAAAAGGAGGAAATAATGAGTAAAAAATGGATGGATGCCAGCGAGGCAATAGATAAATATGAACAGCAAACAGAAAAATACCTTGAAGGCGAAAGAAGTTCAAAACATGAGAATATAAAAGCAAAAAATAGGCATAAGGTAAGGAAAAAAGAGGGTGGCGATAAATGGGTACAAAAAGACCAGCAAACCCTATAAAAGATAAAAACATGGCTTTAAATATACAGGAATATTTAAAAGAAAAGAGTATTAGAAATTATGTCCTATTTGTACTGGGAATAGGTACTGGTTATAGGGCTGGGGATTTAGTTAAACTCCAGGTAAGGGATGTTAGAAAAGCGATAGACGAAGGTTATTTCTTAATAATGGAGAGTAAAAAAGAAAAGACTAAGAATATAAGAAAGAAAAATAAAAAACCTAGAAAAGCTCCAATAGTTCCTAACTTAGAAAGAGTACTCAAAAACTATATAAAGAACAAAAAAGATTATGAATATATGTTCCCATCCAGGCAAAAATCTGTTACCCCGCATATAGGTGTTGAGAGAGTAACAGAGATACTGAAAGAAGCCGGTAGATACTTTGGACTTAAGCATATAACCGCACATAGTATGCGTAAAACATACGCTCATACCATATACGAAGAAAGTGGATTCGACATTATAAGAGTCAAGGAAATGCTTGGACATTCTAGTATAGAAGAAACTAAAGCATATTTAGGTCTTAATGAAGAACAATATCAAGAATACAGCATGTTTTTAAATGACCTAATAGGGTGATTTTTTTATTTTGTCTTTTTGAATATGGGAAAAATAAAGCCCTATATATTCAATACATTTTTTTCGCTATATATAAAGTAGGAAAAGTAAAAAGTGAATGTCTGATTCTCTAAGAAAACCCCATATTCATTAAAATAGGCGTTAGCCATTATAAATACTAGCTTAGAAGCTTATTTGATGCTTCATTGCTTACAACGACTCTTGAAATGATATGAAATAAGAAAGTGATTTATTGCAAGTTATGCACGTAATTGAAATAATCAAACACGAATACCTTGCCGAATTTAAGTAATTGCAATAGCTAGACTTGTATCGCGTAATGAAACTCTGTCACGTAATGAAAGCAAAGTTTAAAGTGTTCAATTAAACACCTGTTTTTGTGAACATTAAATATTGTAAGAAATAAAAAATAAAAAACTAGGCATTTCAATGAAAAATATTTAATTATTGTTCAATATATTATTGATACCTTTTCGTGAACATGTTATAATTTAATTATAATATTCGTAAAGGAGTGTAAGTTATGAACGTTCTAGGATATTGCAGATGCTCAACAAATGAAGAAAAGCAGGATATTAATAGACAAATAAGAGATATAAAGCAATTAGCAAAAGCTCATGGATACGAGTTGCTAAGTAGGAATATTTTTACCGAATATGAAAGCGGGGCTAAGGTAGATAGAATAGAATTAAATCGTATGTTAGACAATTTAGGAGAAGGCGATGTAGTTATATCGACAGAGGTATCTCGTATAAGTCGTAGTACTAAGCAACTAATAAATATACTCGAATTAGTCAAAGAAAGAAAGAGTAAACTGATTTTAGGATGGTTTGTTGTTGATTGTACAAAAGGTAACCTTGATGCAATGACTGAGGGTATGCTCAAGATGATGGGTGTATTTGCAGAGATGGAAAGAGCTATGACAAGTGACAGGGTTAAAAGCGGTATGGCTAATGCTAAAGCCAAAGGTAAAGTTATTGGTCGCCCTAGAACTGGTATTGATAATATCCCGAGCATATTTTTAAAGCACTATTCAAAATATAAGAATAAAGAAATAAACATAAGTGAATTTTCTAGGTTGTGCAACATGAGTCGTACAACAATATATAAGTATATAAAACTATTAGAGAACTAGTTAACCTGGTTCTTTTTTTATTTAAAGGTGGTGAAAAATATAGCAAGACCGAGAAATCCGAACAGAGAAAAGGCAAGGGAAATTTATATCGAGCATGAGGGAAAAATAGAATTAACTGAAATTGCTAAAATTCTAAATGAAAAAGTTGGTAATATTAGAAATTGGAAGTCACTTGATAATTGGGAAAAGAAAAAAGGTGGTCAGCTTGGTAATAAAAATTCTGTAGGCAATATTGGCGGAAGTGCGCCCGAAGGGAATAAGAATAAAAGTGATACTTATTTATGTTCTTCTTTTAATAAAACTATTCCAAAGGGGCTTTTAAAGGTTTGGAATAGCGTATACAACAATAATTTGAGTACTCTTGATTACTTGTGGGCTAGTATTACATTACAATATTCTAAAATTATATACGCAATAAATATAACTCATGTGAAGAATAAAAAAGACCATACGATTGATATTGTAAAAGATGATGGTAAGAAATATAAGGAGTATCAGATACAACATTCGTGGGATAAGGAACTCGCATCTGTTAAGGCTATTACAGGGGCTTTCAATGTGTTAACTAGAATGATAAAAGATTATGAGGAATTACTTCATAAGAATTGGGATTTAGCTACAGAGGAACAAAAAAGTAGAATAGAGAGCATTAAAGCAAAGACAAATAAACTAACTGGGAATGACTTAGAAGTAGAGGATATAGAAGAAATAGAGGAAGAAATATATGGCAGTAACTAAAAAGAAAACTATACCGTTTTTATTTGGAGATAAACACAAAGAGTATATTAGGCGTTGTGCTAATAACACATACAATATAGCCGAAGGTGCTGTAAGAGCTGGTAAGACTATAGACAATATATTTGCTTTTGCTCATGAGGTTAAGGTATCTAAAGATAAAATACACCTGGCTACAGGGTCTACTATTGCAAATGCTAAATTAAATCTTGGTTTCGCCAATGGCTTTGGACTTGAATGTATTTTCCGAGGTCAATGTCGCTGGGGTGAATTTATGGGTAATGAGTGCCTTTATATTAAAGGCGTCTCTACTAAAGGAAAGCAAAAGGTAATTATATTTGCTGGGGGTGCTAAAGCCAACTCTTTTGAAAAGATAAGAGGTAACTCTTATGGTATGTGGATAGCAACAGAGATAAATCTGCATCACGATAATACCATCAAAGAGGCTTTTAATAGAATTATAGCATCAACCAATCGTAAAATATTTTGGGATTTGAACCCCAGCAACCCTAGCGCTCCAATTTATAAAGAGTATATTGATAGCTATATGGAAAAAGATAGAAAAGGGACTTTACTGGGTGGATATAACTATCAACACTTTACCATACATGATAATATAACAGTCTCAGACATGAGAAAGCGGGCAATTATATCTCAATATGACGAGGGGAGTATTTGGTATAAGAGGGATATACTTGGTCAAAGATGTGTTGCTGAGGGGCTTATATATGAATACTTTGCTAATAATAAAGAGCAGTTTAAGACTGAAACAGTTGACCCGCTCATGGATGTTATCATTGGGGTAGATTTTGGGGGTAATAAATCTTACCATGCTTTTGTCGCAATCGGGATTACTTATAATTATAAAAAGGTAATAGCGCTTGCAAGTGAAAGACCTAGCGCAGATACCAGCCCCGATGAGTTGAATAATTTACTTATAAACTTTATAAGAAAAGTAATAAATTTGTATGGCAAGGTTGACTGTATTTATTGTGATAGTGCCGAACAGGTGCTAATACGAGGCATTAAAAATGCAGTAGAGAAGGCAGGATTAAATGCTAGTGTTAGAAATGCTTTAAAAAGTCCTATTAACGATAGAATAAGACTTACAGACTTATTAATTAGTCAAAGTAGATTTGAGTATACAAAATATAGCGAAACTCTTGTTAATGCTTTGTGTAGTGCCATGTGGGATAGTAAAGAAATTAACGAGGATGTGAGACTCGATGATGGTTCTAGTGATATAGATAGTTTAGATGCTTTTGAATATACAATAGAAAGATACTTAAAAAGGTTTATAAGGGGTGACTAAATGTTTAGTGGATTAAAAAATGCTATAAGGGGGGTGATTAACAAATTGTTTAATAAGAGTTCCATACAAAATGAATTGAAAATTGATATAGCTGTCAGCGACAAAATGTCAAGAGCCATTGACTTGTGGATGGCTATGTACAAAAACAAATCTCCTTGGCTAGATGGAACAACTAAGAGTTTGAATTTATCAAGTGCAATATCAAGCGAAGTTGCAAGGCTTGTTACACTAGAACTTGAAAGTGAGGTAGTTGGAAATGACTTTTTAAATGAACAATATCAAGATGTATTGAAAGATATAAGAAAGTATTGCGAGTATGCTTGTAGTACTGGTGGATTAGTATTTAAACCTTATGTAAGTGGGAATAAAATAGAAGTTGATTATGTCCAGGCAAGTAGTTTTTTTCCTGTTGAGTATAGTTCTACAGGTGATATTACATCCGCTATTTTTTCAGAAATAAAGGTAAAAGGGGATATTAAATATACTAGACTGGAGTATCATAATTGGACACCTACTTCTTATACTATTTCTAATTACGCATATAAAAGCAATACCGCCAGGTTGATTGGTTATTCGGACGATTTAGGCAAGCAAATTAGTTTAAAAGATGTCCCCGAATGGGCAGACCTTTTGGAGAGATTGATATTAGAAGGAATTGAAAGACCTTTGTTTTCATACTTTAAAGTCCCCCAGGCAAATAATGTTGAAAGTACATCACCACTAGGAGCTTCTATTTTTTCAAGAGCTGTTGACTTAATAAAAGAAGCAGATAAGCAGTATTCAAGGATTTTGTGGGAGTATGAGGCTACAGAGATTGCGATTGATGCAGATTCTAGTATGTTTAGGAAAAATTCAAGTGGAGAATATGACGTTCCACAAGGTAGGAAACGACTATACAGAATGTTGGAAATGGAAACAGGAGATAGCAAGTGGAATGTATTTTCCCCAGCTATAAGAGATTCAAGTCTTTTTGCTGGACTTAATCAGCTATTGAGGAAAATAGAGTTTAGTTGTGGGCTGTCGTATGGAATTATATCAGATGCGCAAGAGTCTGAGAAAACAGCAACAGAAATAAAGGCTAGTAAACAACGTCTATATTCTACTGTAACAGATATGCAAAAGTCTTTAGAGGATGCTTTAGAAGGCTTGATTTACTCCATAGATAAATGGTCTATTTTAGCAGGATTTACACCTAGTTTGAAGTATGAAACAACGTTTAATTGGGATGATAGTGTTGTTATAGATAAAGATTCAGAACTTTTAGCAATGCAACAGGATGTAGCGTCAGGGTTGATTAGACCCGAGTTATACATAATGAAGAAATATGGAGTTACCGAGGATGAGGCTTTGAAAATGATGCCCGATACTAAAGACTTAGTACAAGATAATTCTTTTGATAAAGGCGGTATATAGATGCTAACACCTAATGAGTTGCAAGAAATTCCTAAATACTTTATAAGTTTATTTCAGTCTTTAGAGGACTTTATAATAGGCGATATTGCAAGACGTATAGCGAAGGCTGGAAACATTACAGAAATGGCAGAATGGCAATTAATAAGAGCGGAAGAGATAGGGATGGCTGATAAAACTATTAAAAAGAAAATATCTGAAATATTAGGTATCTCTTTTGATGCAGTTGAAAAGTTATTTGAAGAAAGCGCTATAAAATCTATTGAAAGTGATAGTGTTTTATATGAACACGCTAAGTTAACACCTATTCATCTAAGCAGTTCCGAAGAACTTAAAAATTATGTTGACTCAGCTAAGGAGCAGACAAAAGGTAAACTAAAGAATATGACTGGTACATTAGGATTTTGTACTATTAAAAAAGGCAAAGTCATTAGTAAGAAACTTACAGACATATATATAGAGTCTTTAGACCTTGCGCAGTTTCAAGTCAGCACAGGAGTTTTAGATTATAAAACAGCTATTAAAGGAGCTGTTAAGAAACTTGCAAATAGTGGACTTAGGTTTATAGATTACGAAACTGGTTGGGCTAATAGGATAGATGTTGCGACTAGGAGGGCTGTACTAACTGGAGTTAATCAAATGTCGCAGAATATTAATAATAAAGTTATAAATGACCTTGATACTGATATAGTTGAAGTTACAGCTCACTCGGGTGCAAGGTGCGAGGGTGCGGGCATTAAAAATCATAAGAAATGGCAAGGTAAATGGTATAGTCTAAGTGGTAAAAGCACGAAGTACCCCTCTTTAAGGATTGTTACGGGCTGGGGACAGGGTGATGGTCTAGGGGGCTGGAATTGTTCTCACCAATTTTATGCAGTTGTTCCTGGCATATCTGTTCCAGCTTATTCAAAAGAGCAATTAAAAAATATAGACCCTCCCGACGTTGGATACAAGGGGCGAACTTATACGCATTACCAGGCTTTACAGTATCAGCGTAAAATTGAGACGGCTATGAGGCAGACTAAGAGACAATTAATAGCGTATGAGTCGGCAGGGCTTAAAGATGATTTTACAAGTGCAAGCATTAAGTTGCAAAGGCAGAAACAAGAGTATAGAGAGTTTAGTAAAGTTGCTAAGTTGAGATTGCAAAACGATAGGCATCAAGTGTTAGGATATAATAAAAGTGTTAGTCAGAAGGCTGTTCACGCTAGTAAAAAGGAGAAGTAAGATGGATGTTGATATACTAGGGACTAAATATACTATAGTGAAAAATTGTACAGAAGAAAAAGAGCCTTTAATGAGTAAGTATGATGGTTTTATGGATGATACTGTAAATAAAATTATGATTGCTAAAATAGAGCGCTCAATGGAAAGTTTAGAGGATTTAAATTTTTATGAAAAACAAGTAATTAGACATGAAGTTATACACGCTTTTTTATCTGAAAGTGGCTTGAAAAGTAATAGTGATTGGGCTAGAAATGAGGAAATGGTTGATTATTTTGCGATACAATTTCCTAAAATGATGAAAGCATTTATGGAATTAGATGCTTTATAAAAAGGAGTATTTTGAATGGGAAAATATAGAAAGAAGCCAGTTGAAATAACAGCTTTTAGGCTAGGTTATGATGCAGAGCCAAAATGGTTTATTGGGAATGATAGGGTTTGTAATTTTGTACAAGAAAGACGTATTAATGGCAATATAAGTTGTGATTTAAAGACATTAGAAGGTACTATGAGAGCCAATAAAGGGGACTATATTATACAAGGTGTAAAAGGAGAAATATATCCATGTAAAGCAGATATATTTGAAATGACTTATGAGGAAGTCTTATGTTAATAAGGCTTATTTTTATGCTTAAAATACTTAATTTATTTAAATAGATGTCTACTAAGCGACGTAAAAAGTTAGGCAATGAGTGAGGCTACCACGTAAAAAAGCGTAATTGTAAATAGAAATAGGAGGGCTTTTATGAAAAGAGAGTTTTTAAAAAGTTTAGATTTAGAGGACGATATTATAGAAAAAATCATGTCCGAAAATGGGAGGGATATAGAGAAGTATAAAAAAGAAGTTGAGAAGAAAAAAGAAGAATTGGAAAGTAAAGAAACTGAACTTGAAACAGTCAATAAAAAAGTTTCTGAATTAGAAAAGATTGATATTGAAAGTATGAAAAAGGAGGCTAATGACTGGAAAAGTAAAGCCGAGCAGGCTCAGAAAGATAAAGAGCTAATTGAAAGTCAAATGTCAGAGCAGACTTATAATTTAAACTTAGACAATTATTTAAATAATTATAAGTTTTCTAGCAATCTTTCAAAAGAAGCTGTAAAAATAAAAATGAAAGAAAAAGGACTTGAATATAAAGACGGTGCTTTCGAGGGGGCTGATGATTATATAAAAGAATTACAAGTGAATGACCCAGGGGCTTTTGTGAGTGGAAATAATATTCCGAAAGTTGTTGGTGCAAGTGGCGGAGAGGCTGGAGAGGCTAAAGTAAGCTTGATGGAACAGATGATAGCAAAAAACAGAGAAATGTTAAATATATAGGAGGTAGGAAATGAGTTTATTTGATGCAAAAATTTTTAATGGAGAAGTTTTTGGAAAGTACGTTGAAACTGTACCTAATCTAAATAGAGACGAATTAATAAAATCGGGAGCAATAAGAAAAAGGGATGATTTGAAGGCTATGTTTTCAGCTCAGTCGGGTGCAAATTATGCAACTATACCAATGCTTGGCTTAATTGATGGTGACCCGGTCAACTATGATGGGCAAACGGATATAGTTGCAACTACAACAAAGACATTCTCACAATCTGTAATTGTTGTTGGGAGAGCGAAATCGTGGGTAGAAAAAGACTTTAGTAGCGATATAACTGGTGGAGTTCCGTTTATGGAGAGTGTAGGAAATCAAGTTGCTAAGTATTGGGACAATATCGACCAAAAAACTTTATTAGCTGTTTTAGAAGGTATTTTCGCAATGACAGGGGCAAAAAATTTAGAATTTGTTAACAATCATACTTTTGATATAACAAAAGAAGTAGACGCAGAAAATCAAAAAGTGAAAGCTGAAACTCTTAATAGTGCAACTCAAAAAGCGTGTGGAGATAATAAAGAAAAGTTTGCACTTGTTATAATGCACAGTATTATATCAACTAACTTAGAAAATTTAAATCTTGTGGCTAGGTTAAAATATACAGACCCTCAAGGTATTCAAAGAGAAATGAAGTTGGGAACTTGGGGTGGCAAATTAGTGTTAATTGATGATGGTATGCCAACTAGAGAGATTGTTGAAAGTTCAGAAGGTGCAAATGATGAATATACAGAGTATATAACATATGTACTTGGAGAAAATTCTATTGATTTTGAGGATGTTGGAGCAAAAGTGCCATATGAAATGGATAGAGCGCCAGGTAAAAATGGTGGAGAAGATTATCTATACAGTAGACAAAGAAAAATATTTGCTCCATATGGTATTAGTTTTACTAAAAAATCAGTTGCGACAGCGTCTCCAACTGATGCAGAATTGAGAAATGGGGCTAACTGGGAGCTTGTAAATGATAGTTCGAATGGGTCTAAAACTTATATAGACCATAAAGCTATACCTATCGCTAGAATTATTTCGAGAGGGTAGACTTATGAATATTTATGCTGATTACGAATTTTATAGCAGTCTTGGGGGAAAAGTCCCTCAAGACTCTTTTAATAGATATGCAATGAGAGCTACTAAATATATAGATTATAATACTTTTAATAGAATAAAAGAGGTTACAGAAGATATAAAAATAGCTACATGTGAAATTACAGACCTTATATATAAAAGTAGCTTAGAAGGCGACAAAGAAATTCAGTCTGAAAGTATTGGAAGTCATTCAGTAACTTATACAGCTAATAATAAGACTTTAGAACAAAAATCGTATGATATTTTAAAAATGTATTTAGATTCAGATTTGCTGTATCGAGGTGTTTAGCGTGTTTTTTAAAGATAATATAACTTTATATAATGCTTGTTATAATAAAGAATTTGGAGTAAATGAATATTTTAAAACTTATTTAGTGGGAGTTGACTGGCAAGGACAACAGAATATAAATGTAACAGATAAAGGGATAATAAGTGCTGATAGTATTAAAATAATTATCCCTTTTGGGGTTAGCTCAGAAGGTAAGAAATATATCGAACCTAAAGAATTTGAAAAGCTCAATATTGCTGAAAAAGGAAAATATTTTACATTTAATAATAATGATAAGATTGCAAAAGGTCTTGTTGATTTTGATATAGATAGCAGAAATGGAAAAACAATAAAAATGCTTGAAAATCTATATAGTGATGTTGTAAATATAAACTCTATAATTACGCATGACTTTGGTAGTATGAATATGAGAAGCTGGGAAATAGGGGGTATTTAATGAGTAATAACAATAGTTCTGAAATTAAAATAAACATTGATAACCCCGATAAAATTCTTCTAAAGAGGCATCTAAATAAAAATGGTGAGGCGCAGAAATTATTTACAAATGAGATAAGAAGGACAACAGACCCATATGTCCCTTTTAATACGGGGATGCTAAAAAATAATGTGATTGTGAAGGTGGATGAGATAGTATATAAATCTCCATATGCCAAAGTACAGTACTATAAAAGCAAAGGATTTGGGAAACAAGGGGTATCCAGGGGTGGTCTAAGAGGAAAGCAGTGGATACCTCGCTCCTGGGCTGATAATGGTAAGAACATTATCAAAACTATTGCTAGATTCGTAGGGGGCGAGGCTAAGTGACAATAATAGAAAGCGTTAGAAACTTTATAAGAAAATGCCCGCACCTAGATGAATTTGCAAAAGGTATAAATATAGAATTTTTGAATAGTAGCGTAACATCATATTCAATAGAAACAGTCCCGACAGACACTATTTTAAAACGATATGTAAATGGAGATTGCTTAAAACAATTTGTCTTTATCTTTGCGAGCATAGAAAGTTATGGGAATGACATACTTCAAAACATTGAAAATAGTGACTTTTACGAAAAATTTGCTAAATGGATAGAAATGCAAAATAATCTTGGTGAGTTACCAAAACTTGATGGATTAAAAGAAAGTTTAAAAATAGAAGTAACTACGCCAGGGTATTTATTTCAGACTGATATAGACAAAGCACAGTATCAAATACAACTAAGATTAAAATATTTTGAAAAAGGAGAAAATGATTAATGGCAGGAGTTAAACAGAGAAGAAGTATAGCGAATTACTTGAAAATTGAAGAAGCATTTTACTTGATGGGTGCTGGATTTACGGAATTAAATGAGTCTCCGAGCGCACAAACAACTAGTAAAAGATATGTAAATGACAAGTCGGCTACCAAAGGAATTTCGGGCTATGATTGGCAAACAGCATTTACAACTGATGTAATTGCAAGTGAAAAAGCTATTGAACATATATGCAATGTTGGAAAGTACCAGCTGACAGGTTCAGAGGCTGAAACGGAATATATCATTGTAGATTTAGACGAGGCTTTGAGTGTTTCAGAAGGAGACTATAGAGCAAGAAAATTTAATATTGCAATAGAGGTCGCGGACTTTTCAGACGAAGATGGAGAAATGACAGCGAGTGGGAATTTACTAGGAATAGGTGACCCAACACCTGGTAAATTTAATACAAAAACTAAAGAATTTGTGGAGGGAAATTTTGAGTATCCTCCTAAAATTCAAGAGTTAAGCATTACAAGTACAGAAGGTGAAAATATAGGGGATACAAAAATAACAGTAACACCATCGCTTACAGAAGGTAATAGCTATAAGTATAAGGTAGGTCAAAATTTAGTGTTGCCAGGTTTCGAGGAAGTGTGTGGGGCTGAGTACGTTGTTTGGGACGGTACTAGCGATATAACAGCTACAACGGATGATAAGATATTAATTATAGAAGCCAATTCAAAAAATAGAGCTTTAAAGGCAGGAATTGCAACAATTAAAAGCAAAGGAGAAATTTAAAATGTCAATAAAATTTGAAAGAAAAAATAGCATAAGGGATATAGAAATATTAGACGAAAAATTTGAAGTGGATTTTTCAAGGGATGAAATATCCATAGTATTAGCAGAAGTTTCAGACAATATGACTAATATAGAAAAAGGGCTTGATATAGAAGAAGGAACTATAAAAAGAGCAACAACAGATATATTAGAAAAGCTAAAAGAAGAAGCTAGAAGGGGAATAAATATAATTTTAAATGATAATACGGCATGCGAAAGAATATTTAAAGATAACAATAGTATGGCACTTCATGAGGAAGTTTATGACTTTTTAGTAACGCAGTACTCTAAGTATAAAGAAAAAAGATTCGAGAAATATACACCTAATAGAGCGCAAAGAAGAAAGTAAATGAACTCTAACATATTAATTGATGTATTGCCAAAGCATATTAAAATTAATGATAAAGTATATAAGATTAATTCAGATTTTAGAACATCAATGATATTTGAAATGATGATTAAAGACGATATATTAAGCAATGAGGAAAAAACTAATCTTGCATTAAGCTTATATTACCCTCAAATACCTCACGATAGAGACTTAGCTGTAGAGGCAATAATTTGGTTTTATGGATGTGGGAAAATAGAACAAAAAAAATCTAATGATGATTCTAAAACTAGACACTCAAACAGGAAAAATAACAGAATTTATGATTATGAATTAGACTCTGAATATATTTATAGTGCTTTTTTAGACCAGTACGGAATTGATTTGCAAGACATTAAATACTTGCATTGGTGGAAATTTAGAGCATTATTTAAGTCTTTAAAGGAAGATAATCAGATAGTTAAAATTATGGGTTATAGGTCTATAGATATAACAAAAGATATGTCGAAAGAACAAAAAGACTTTTATAAAAAAATGAAAAATATATATGAAATACCAAAAAGTCAGACGGAAAAAGAAAAAGTAAACGAGATAGAAAAAGCACTTTTAAGTGATGGAGATTTAAGCGACATATTGTAAAAACAAAACTCTACAAGTATAATATATATAAAATAAGTATATATATTATACTTGCGGGGGGGATTTTTCATGGGGTTTAATTTCAAAAAAAGTATAAATTTAGGTTGCGGATTAAAGCTGAACATTGGTAAAAAAAGTGTAGGCATAAGTGCAGGGACAAAGGGCGCTAGAGTATCAGTAAATAGTAAAGGAAGAAAGTCGGCAACGGTTGGAATACCTGGCACAGGTATATCTTATACAAAAACAAGTACTAAAAAACGCAAACCTAAATGATTTTTTATATAAAAACAATTTAATATATAGATAAAAAAGCAATTACCTTTTTGGTAGTTGCTTTTTTTATTGCACTCGTAAGGGGGTGAGAGATTGGCAGATGGGTCTATTATACTAAAGACCTTATTAGATACAGCAGGCATAGAAAAAGGTCTTGGAGGGCTTAATGGTGTAGCAAAAAAAGGGGCTAAACTAGCAATCGCAGGAGTTGCAGGGATAGGAACAGCACTAGGGGCAACAACAGTCAAAGCGGTTAAATTTACAGATGAATATGCGAAGGCTATGAATGGTTTTGAAGCATCTACAGGAGAAGCAAATGCTAAAGTAAATGGATTTGGCGAAGCCATGCAAAATGTATATAAGCATAATTTTGGTGAAAATTTCGAGGACATAGGAAATGCTATGTCTAGCATCAAGCAAAATTTGGATGGTATTGACGCATCTAACATAGAAAAAGCAACTGAGAGCGCTATAGCCATGCGAGATACTTTTGATATAGATATAAACGAAGGCATACTTGGGGCAAACAGCATGATGAAGCAGTTCGGAATGACCGCAGAGGAAAGTTATAACTTAATGGCACAAGGCGCTCAAAATGGACTCAATCAAAATGGGGACTTGGCTGACCAGTTAGCGGAATATTCGGTGTACTATAGTGATTTAGGAATATCAGCGGAAGAAATGTTCAACATGATGTCAAATGGCGCGGAAAATGGAGTATATCAGCTAGATTATTTAAACGATGCAGTTAAGGAATTTGGAATAAGGACTAAGGACGGTTCAGCTGGTACGAAACAAGCTTTCACAGACCTGGGGCTTAATGCAGATGAGTTGACAGCTAAATTTGCAAAAGGTGGCAAAGATGCAAAAGACGCATTTATGGAAGTTACAACAGCACTTGGGAATGTCGAGGATGATGTTAAGAGAAATCAGCTTGGCGTTCAGCTATTTGGTACGAAATGGGAAGATTTAGGTGAGGATGCAGTTAAGTCTCTTACTGATATGGATGGGAAAATATCGGGGAGCGTTGACGCATTAGATAAAATAAATGAGATAAAATATAGCAGTTTTGGAGAGGCTGTCGAAGGTATAAAAAGACAGCTAGAAGTTGGTGTTTTACTACCACTTGGGGAGGCTGTTTTACCACTTTTGAATGAATTTGCAAACTGGTTCGCAAAAGAGGGAGTCCCGCAAATTGAAAAATTTTCAGCCTCTATAAAAGATAAAATTCCAGCTATAGCCACTACTTTTAAAGTTGTATTTAAAGTTCTATCAGTTCTATTGACTGGATTTGTAAGAAATATTAATATAATTTTACCCGCTCTTGGCTTACTTGGCGGGGCTTTTGCTGTGTTTAAAGCTGTTGACAAGGTGCAAAAAATGGTTGAAGCTTTTAAGCAATTTAAGGCGATAACTCAAGCTGTAAGCATAGCACAAAAGGGTCTAGCACTGGTTATGGCAATGAACCCTTTTACTATAGCTTTAGTTGCGATTGGACTATTAGTTGCTGGACTTGTACATCTTTGGAATACTAATGAGGGCTTTAGAAATGCGGTTATAACAGCATGGAATAATATTAAAGAAGTTGCAGAAACTGTATTCAATGGTATTTGCAGATTCTTCACTGAAATTATTCCGAACGCCTTTGCTTCCTTTACTGGATTCTTAGGTGATGCCTTTTCGGGTCTAAAGGATGTAGCTGGAAATGTAATGAATGGACTGAAAGATGGCTTTGTAAATGGCTGGAATGCTATTACAGCTTTTTTTACAGAAACAATCCCAGCGACTATAAGCACTATTGTTGGGTGGTTCACTGAACTCCCTGGCAAGATTTGGACGGGACTTGTGGCTGTGATAACTAAAGTTGGGGAATGGGGTACTAATCTAAAAAATAAGGCAGTTGAAATTGGAACTAACTTTGTTAGTACTATAGTAAAATTTTTCACTGAAATGCCTGGGAAAATTTGGGCTGGGCTTGTAATAGTTGTAACTAAAATTAGTGAATGGGGTACTAACATTAAAAATAAAGCTATTGAAATTGGAAGTGGCTTCTTAAATAATGTAGTAAAATTCTTTTCTCAGCTTCCTGGCAAGATTTGGGGATTCTTAACTCAAGTAGTTACAAAAATGGCAAATTGGGGAAGTAGTTTAGCAAGTTCAGCAAAAAAGTCAGCTACTTCTTTGGTAAATGCTTTTATTAATACAGTTAAAACCCTTCCTGGAAAAGTTATAAATATTGGTAAAAACATAGTGACTGGGCTTTGGAATGGTATATCGGGCAATATGAAATGGCTATTGGGTAAAGTAGGAGGATTTGCAAATAGCATTTTAAAGAAAGCTAAATCAGTGTTGGGGATACATTCTCCATCTCGAATTTTTAGAGATATTATAGGGGCTAATATAGTTAAGGGTGTTGGCGTTGGGATAGATGTAGAGACACCTAACTTAGAGAAAGACGTTGATAGCAACCTGTCTAGCTTGGCAAATAGATTAAAAGCAACAGTAGATTTAGAGTCAACAAAAGCAACTCAAAGCATAGCAGTAGCAACAAATTATACAGCTGAACAACAGATACAAAAGAAAAATGAAAACGAGAATAAAGAAACAGGTGGCATATTGGGTGCATTAAATCTAAACATAGAAAACTTCAATAATAACAGGGAGCAAGACATGGACGATTTAATGAGAAAAGCGTCCTTATATTTAAAACGTCATGGTGTTTTGGTGTAGGAGGTGCTTAGGCTGTACTTTATATATAAAAATAGAAATAGCAAAGATTTTGGAATAAAAATCAAAAAAATTAATGATTTAAGTACCCCTAAAAGGTCTACAGAAAAAAAGAGTGTACCAGGCAGAAATGGTGACCTTGTAATTGATGGTGGAAATTATGAAAACTTTATATTATCTATAGAGTGTGATTTAGATTCAAAGAATATTGATATAGAAAATGTGGCGATGGAGCTAACCGACTGGCTACAAAAAGACTTTTCTTATGGAAAGTTGTATATAGAAAATAGAAATTACTATTATGAAGCTTATTGCCCTAATGCTCTTGAAATAGAAAGAATGTATAAAAATTTTGGAGAATTTGTTATCGAGTTCGATTGCAAGCCATTCAAGCGTATAGTTAATTACAATAATATATTAATAAATACTGAAGGTATAGAAAATACTTCAGTATTTAATAGTTACGATGTATCATATCCAGCCATCAAAATATTTGGAAATGGAGATATAAACATTAAAATAAATACTCAAAAGCTCATTTTAAAAGGTGTGAAAGATAATATTATAATTGATAGCGATATGATGAACGCTTATAAAATTGATGCTGTAACAAAAAAATTAGTAAATGAAAATAGCAAAATGTTTAGCGAGTTCCCAACGCTAGAACATGGTGAAAATAAAATAACTTGGGAGGGCGAAGTAAATGCTATAGAAATAAATCCTAATTGGATAGTATTATAAAGGAAGTCTTTAAATGATTGGAGCTAATGAGGTGATAAATTGAATAAACTAGGCAATATAAAGCTTTATAGTGGAAGTGAAACAGATTTTACACATAATGGGCTGGGCATATTAAAAGACGCTACAGATGTGCAAGTAATTGAAGAAATAAATGGAATATTTGAATTAGAGTTTACTTACTATGTAGACTCTTTTTTATTTGAAAGTATAAATTATGGAATGATAGTTAAGGCTGATGCTTCTCCAGGTCTTAAAGGGCAACTATTTAGAATTTATTATATATCTAAAGAGTTGATGGGGACTATTAAGGTCAAAGCGCAACATATATCGTATGATTTAAGAGAAAATTTTATTGAAAAAGTAGAGTTTGAAAAATGTACATGTGAACAGGCTTTAAACGCCCTATTTAGAAATAGTGCAGAACAAAATAACTTTGTGGGTCATTCTAATTTAACAGGAGAATATAGTTTCAATATAGAGTGCGTAAACACATATGAAGCTATACAAGGCGCACGCGGAAGTATCTTAGATACTTTTGGAAATGGTGCAAAGATTAAAAGGGATAATTTTGATATATATGTAAATGACTCAATCGGAGAAAGTAACAATGTATTAATAGCATATAGAAAAAATTTAGTCGGATTAGAGGCTGAATATGACATCCAGGATGTAGTTACTATGATATACCCTTATGCTCAAGTTGACCAACAATCAGACGATACTACTGAAAGTGTAAAAATTACCTTACCCGAAAAGTATATTGAAAGTGAAAATATAAGAAAATATCCAACGCGAAAAATTGCGTACATTGATTTTACTGGCGAGGATGTAACAAATGTAAATCAACTAAGGAGCAAGGCTCAAAAGTGGTTTTATAATAAAAAAGACTTACCTAGTGCTAATTACAAAGTCGATTTTATAGATTTATCTCAAACAGAAAACTACAAAGATTATGAGATACTAGAAACGGTCAATATGGATGATGAAGTGATTGTTAGAGATTTAAGGATGCAAATAAATGCAACCGCCAGGGTTGTAAAAACTAATTATGACCCTATTATGCAGAGATATAATTCTATAGAAATTGGAAATCTGGTAAATCATTTTGCAGGCTTTAAAGATAGATTAAATAGCATAGAAAACTCGTTAGGGAAAGTACATGACGACTTAGACGACTTTGAAGTTGATAATGGCAAATTTCCGGACACACTTCCTCAAACATCGACATTAAAGGCAAATGGTTTATTTGCAACAGTTCAGTTAGAATGGAGCTATGAAAATAAAAATTACTATACTTATGAATTGTATGCCTCTCAGCTAAAAGACTTTGTGCCGGATACTGTTAATTTTAATAATAGAATATATTCCGGTCAAGCAAGCGCCTTTTTACATGAAGTAAAGCCGGTTCAAACCTGGTATTACAGAGTTAGAGCAGGAAATACTCATGGGAGATTTACAGAGTTTTCAGACCAGGTTGGAGCATCTACAAGAAAAATCGCAGATGGAGCGGAATATTTTGAGGAAGTGGCTATCGGACACGCATTAATAAGGGATTTAGACGTAGATAAGGTTGTAGCTGGAAGGCTTAAAGGGACTTATATAGATGCAAAAGAGCTAACGGTTACAGATGGAAATGGGGATATTACATTCGGAGTTGATAGCTTTGGAAATGTTACTATAAAAGCTACTAATTTTACTTTAAAAGGTAAGACACTAGACGATATTATAGGTACTGAAATAGATGCAATTACCCAACTTGAAATATTTAACAAACTTACAAATAATGGGCAAGCAAAAGGGATATATTTAGTTGGAAATGAACTTTTTATAAATGCCAGCTACATCAAATCGGGAACTATTGAAGGAACTTATATAAATGCTAAAAATCTAACCGTTAGAGATAATAGTGGAAATATTACTTTTGCGGTAGATAGTAATGGAAATGTAACTATAAGAGCTGTTTCCTTTAGCTTGCAAGGCAAGACTATTGAAGATATTGCGACTGATATATCAACTCCAATAGCAGAGAGAGAGGCGGAAAGCGCCGTAGAGGCTCAAACGCAAAGAGATATATTTAATAAGTTGACTAACAATGGTCAAACACAAGGGATTTACTTGGAAAATGGAAGGATATATATAAATGCCTCATACATCCAGTCGGGGACAATAGCGTGCGACAGAATAACCTCAAGTTCTTCTAACCCCTTTATATTACTATTTGAAGGAAACGGAGCAAAGTGTGCGATAGATGCTACAGCGCAATTTGGGGAAGGAATAGGGAAAGCAATCAGACTCAAATATAACGATAATGCTTATTTATATGTTTCAAATGATGCCATTAGGGGGTATCTAAACGGAGTTGAAATATTTGAATTTGGAGAGAGAAATGGCAAAAGTTATATTCATACAGGGCTAAATACACAACATATAAACCCACAAGAAGCCTCGACGTATAATTGCGGTTCTAATAAAATGCCATGGGACTATTTAGTGTGTAATAATTTAAATCAATTAACAAGGTCTGTAAGTATAAATACACCATATAGGATGGCAAATACTAGAGATGGCAGTAACATAGTAGAAAATTGTATTGACTTTGTAAAAAATAGCACAGTTCAATCAAATGTCTTTACACCATACAATCTAAAAACTGTGAATGAAAATAATATAGAACATAGATTACAACTAGACATAGAGTCAAATTTAGAAAACCCTATAAGTCAATATGTATTCAAAGATGTATCTGAGGAAGCTGGAGAAGGAGTTTACTCGCAAGATATAACTTCGCACCTGGCAGTACTTCAATTATCGTTACAAAAGACTTTGAACGATTTTGAAAACTATAAAAATGAAACTAACAACACTATAAAAGAGCTTACAAATAAAATAGAAATACTAGAAACTAATCTAGCGAATGAAAATAGGAGGGGCTAAATTGGAAAAATACATTGAAGAAAAAGAGCCTCTAGGCAATAAGGATATATTAAATGATATTATTAATGTAGTTGAAAATTTAGAAGAAGAAATAAAAAAAGTTGATGATGCAATACTTGAAATCCCTCCAACTGATAATCTAAAAGGTGAAAAGGGGGATAAAGGGGAAAAAGGCGACCCTGGCGAGGATTTAAATATAAAAGGGTCTTTTGACTCTATAGATGAACTTCCCCAAAATGCTAATTTAGGCGACGGGTATATAATAGATGGAAATTTATATGTTTGGAGTAATAATGCCTGGGTCGATACTGGAGATATAAAAGGAGAGCAGGGCGACAAAGGCAATAAGGGGGAAAAGGGCGACAAAGGAGAAAAAGGTAATAAGGGTCAAGATATAAAAATAAAAGGTATCTTAAATTCAGTCAATGAATTACCAACAAATGCTAATTTAGGTGATGTGTATGTAATAGATAGAATGATATATATATTCAATGAAAAGTGGCTTGAAGCTGGAAGTGTAAAAGGTGAAAAAGGTGACCCTGGAGAACTTGGGGAAAAAGGTGACAAGGGCTATAAAGGTGACCCTGGAGAACCTGGCGAAGATGGCATAAAGGGAGATAAAGGTGACCCTGGCGCTCCTGGGCAACCTGGAGCAAAGGGCGATAAAGGTGACCCTGGAGAACCTGGCATAGATGGAACTTTTGACGAGTCTAAGAGATTCAGCGCACTCATAACAGCTAATAAAACAATTATAAATGCAACTAATGAAATAAAAAGAAATACAGGAGAAGCAAATCAATTTCTAGAAAATGGTAAGGAGATGCTGGCTAATGCCTTAACTGATAAAAAAGTCCCAACTTTGAGTACAGATTCTTTTGAGGTTATAGCTGAAAATGTAGGAAAAATAAAAGAGACTCCCGACATTCCCGAGGATTCGGAAGGAGTAGTTATAAGGAAAAACAGTTCTGATGTAATAAATAAAATAATCAAACTAGAAACAAAAATTACAGAAGGAGAAGCAACTCCAGGCGAGTTGTGGGCAAACACAGATAATCCGAACTGGATTTTTTATATTAGTGTAGATAATGAAGATAATATAATTTACACAACTGGAACGAAGGTAAAAAAAATAACAACAGAAAATGTGCTAGCTTGGGAAACGAGCGAACTTGGGTCAAGTAATTTAAGCGCAATAAGTATAAATACAGATGGGAAAATCTTAGTCGCAAGCGCAAATGGATATATAGGAGAGTTTAACAGTAAAGGCACGATGTTAAAGCAAATATCGGGAAATACAAGGCAAGTAATTACACTTAAAACAGATTCTGAAAATAACATTATATTTACGACGGCTGAAAAAACGATAAAAAAAATCACTTCTGATGAAAAATTAATTTGGACTTTCACAGGTCATACTGATACGATAAGTAGTCTTGACACAGATAATGAAAATAACATAATAAGTGGAAGTTCAGATAAAACAATTAGAAAAATATCAGCTGACGGGCAAGAGGTTTGGAAATATAGCGGAAGCACAGGAATAATTTTTTTTGTAAAAATAGACCATCAAGGAAATATTATAAATGGTAATTCTAATACTACTGGCAAAATCACAGCCGATGGAATTGAGATATGGCAATATGAAGATGCTTGGCGCGGTACAAGTGTTTTAAGTGTTGACTATGAAAATAACATTTATACTGGTGGACAGGATGAATTATTAAGTAAGTTAACTCCTGGAGGGACTCTAACTTGGAAAATTAACTGGGGACAATGGGCGCTCTCTATATCTTTAGATTCAAAAGAAAATATAATAGTTGGAGATAATAAAGGAGTAATAAAGAAAATGAAAAACACACATACAGTTGAAAATATAGCTTATTTTGAATAAAAAAGAAGGTGATAGATTGAGAGATACAATTTATATAGTGGATATTAATAATAATTTATATCAAGTAGCAACTTTTAAACAATTTGATAATGATATAAATTATAGAATAAGACTTACAGAAAATGGCGTAGACTCTGATTTAACAGGTTATTCAGCTAAAGCGTTTTTTATGGATTCTAAAAAAAGAGTTTTTCAAAGAAATTGCGCTATTGAAGGGTCTATAATAAGCACAAAGCTAGATAATAACATATTATCTTGTGCAGGAACTACAACGTCTGAGTTTGTTTTATACAAAAAAGATATAGCAGTAGCAACTTATCCAATTACCTTAAATATAATACCTGGAATAGACAGGGATGAGGCTATAAAAAATATACCCGACTGGGAGATTATCAAGGATATAGTTGGAATAAAAGACATTATAAGTGAAAAATTGAAAGAGTTAGACCATGCTATTAAGAATATCCCTACAAAAGATGAATTAATAGGTGAAAAAGGAGACAAGGGAGATAAAGGCGATATAGGAAAAGGGATTAATATAAAAGGGTCTTTTAGCTCTGTTGATGAACTACCAGCAAATGCAAGCTTGGGTGATGCTTACATGATTCAAGGTAACTTATATGTTTACAATGGTACAAATTGGATTGATGCTGGAAATGTAAAAGGAGACAAAGGAGAACCTGGTGATAAAGGTGATACTGGAGAAAAAGGCGATACTGGCGATATAGGGCAAGGAATTAAAATAAAAGGTGTGCTAAATTCTATTGATGAACTACCAGTAGATGCGAATTTAGGTGATGCTTATATAATAGAAAACTTTTTGTATATCAAGGGTGATGAATGGATTAATGTTGGAAACACTAAAGGAGATAAAGGCGACCCTGGGGCAAAGGGCGAACCTGGTGATAAAGGAGATAAAGGTGACCCTGGCACTCCTGGGCAACCTGGAGCAAAGGGAGATAAAGGTGACCCTGGCACTCCTGGGCAACCTGGAGCAAAGGGAGATAAAGGTGACCCTGGTACTCCTGGTAAAGATGGAACTTTTGATGAAACGATGGAATTTTCTTCACTTGAAACAACTAGCAAGACATTAATACCAGCTATAAATGAAGTTAAAACAGAGATTGACTTAGTAAAGCAATATGCCAGTAATGGGAAAGAATTGGTCGCTACGGCTATTACTGGTAAAAATATAGTTACAGAAAGTAGCGACACATTTGAGGTCATGGCTGGAAATATAAGAAAAATTAAGGAAATGCCAACTATACCCGAAGATTCAGAAGGGATTGTTATAAGAAAAGATAGCCCTAGTATAATTCACAAAGTAACTAAAGTTGAAATAGTTACAAAAGAAGAGACAAACGAGCCTGCTCAAATATGGTTTTTTCCTTTTGATTCATCAGATGGCGTTATGAAAATGGAAAAAGATTCAGAAGAAAATATAATGTCAATTTTGCCTTTGGCGATTATCAAATTAACAAATACAGGGGCGCAAATTTGGAGAAAACCAGTTCAAGGGAGAGGTCTCAGCTCGCTAGCTAGAGACTCAAAGGAAAATATTTTTATTGGCGATTCTGATGGACGCATAATAAAACTAGCAAATGATGGAGAAGAAATTTGGAACAAACAAATATTCAAACAATGTACTCCTGGTTTAGCAACGGATAATAAAGACAATGTAATTTTTGCAGGCTATGATAATACCATGAGAAAATTTACAAATGATGGAGAATTGATTTGGACAATTACACATGGATATAATGTAATGGAGCTTAAATGTGATAAAGAAAATAATATTATAGCTATATATAATTGTTGGTATGGGACAGGAGAAAAATTTGGATTAAGAAAAATGAAAGAAGATGGAACAAATGTATGGAGTAAAATAATTGTAAATGACATGTCTCTTGGATTAGTTCTCGCGCAAGAAGGCGATATTTATTTTGCAAATTATGCAACAATATTTAAAACAGATAGGGAAGGAGAATTGATATTAAGCAAAACGCATAACTCGTCTGTAAAAATAATATGCTTGGATTCAACTAACAATGTATATTATGGAGACAATGATAGCATAGTTACAAAAATGTCTTATTCATGGGATACGATTTGGACATACAAAGAAAAAACCAGACCTGCAAGCATCATTATTGATACTGAGGAAAATGTACTAATTGGAACTGGTATAAGCGCTGGTGAACACGGTATTAGAAAGCTAAAAAATACTCATGTAGTTGAAAAAAAAGCATATTATATTTAAAAAAATAAGGAGGAATTAAAATGCAAAAATATTTAACAGGATTAGAACATAAAGAAGGGGATATATACAAAGTTAGTCTAATACACTATATGCCTTTTGATGAAAAAAATGGGCTAGGAAAAACGGTGGAAGAATTAGAGCTAGGTGGAGTTTTAGTTGATGAAATAATAGAAGCAGAGCAAAGGGAAGGGTTTTTAAGCGTCATGTATGTAAATAAAAAAACAAAAGAAATTACTTACGAATATGTCGAAATACCACTTACAACAGAAGAACAAATACTAAAATCTTTAAAAAATTTAGAGCAAGATAATGCAAATATAAATTATAGCTTGATGATGGGAGGATTAATATAATGCTAACTTTTGATAAAATAAAATACTACTATAGTGAAAAAATGTGGTCTAAGGAAATGGTTAAAAATGCAGTATCTAAAGAAAAAATAACAGAAAAAGAATATAAAGAAATTACTGGAGAGGACTACAAAGCATAGTCTTTTTTTATTACGTCAAAACGGTCTTAAAATACGATAAGCCAGGAGGGAAAAATGGAAGAACTAATAACGCAACTAAGTGGTCTAGGAGCTGTAGGGATATTATGTGCTTTGCTATTTAAAAACACTATGCAAGAGAAAAAAGAAGATAGAGACATGTATAAAAAGACAGTAGAAAACTTTATTGAACTATCGACACAGCAACAGGAAATCAATAAAAATATACTCGTTGAAATGGGAGCAATGAAAACTGATGTGGAAGAAATCAAAGAAGATGTAACAGACATAAAAGTTATGCTAAAAAAAGAGGGGGACAGATGATGAAAATAGCAATAACACCAGGGCATACACTAGCAGGAAAAGGGATAGGAGCAGTCGGCTATATAGATGAAGGAAAAGAAAATAGGATACTTATGGATTTAGTTACTAAATGGCTTAAAAAGGGCGGGGCGACTGTCTATGCTGGCAAGGTAGATAAATCTAACAACTACTTAGCAGAGCAATGCAAGATAGCTAATAAACAAGATGTAGACGTCGCTGTACAGATACACTTTAATGCAAATAATACAACTCTAAATCCGATGGGTACGGAGACTATATATAAAACTAACAATGGAAAAGTATATGCTAACAGAGTCAATGATAAATTAGCAACAGTATTTAAAAATAGAGGAGCTAAAACAGATGCAAGGGGCTTGTATTGGCTTAGTCATACAAAAGCACCAGCAATATTAATAGAAGTATGCTTCGTAGATAGTAAAGCGGATACAGACTATTATATTAGACATAAAGATATAGTTGCTAAATCGATAGCGGAAGGCATTTTAAATAAGACTATAGATAATAAAGAGAATAGCGAGGGGGAAATCATGTATAAACATACAATCGTTTATGATGGAGAGGTTGACAAAATCCCTGCAACTGTAGTTGGTTGGAGGTATAATGATGGAAAGATATTAATATGTGATATAAAAGACTATGTACCAGGTCAGACAGAGAATTTATATGTTGTAGGTGGAGGAGCATGCAATAAGATAGGTTCTATAACTAAAGAAAGATATACTATGATAAAGGGAAATGATAGGTTTGAAACTACTAAAAAAGCATTAGAATTTATAAAGAAATAATTTTAAGAGAGTAGCAACTAATTTACTAGTTGCTACCCCTTTTTTATTTATTTTCATCTTCTTCAATGAAATTTGGATTACCATACAATTTTATCATTGCTTCTTCTGTTATAAGCCAGTTGCTTCCGCTTTTTCTATAATGAACGCCTTCGATAAGATTATCTTGTCTTACAACACTTCTTAATGTGCTTTCCCCTAGTCCCCAGATAGAAGTTGCTTCTTTGAAAGTGAAAACTTTATATTGCATTAACTCATCTATTCTGTCTATTTCTCTTTCAATTCTGAAATACTTATTTCTTACTATATATACATAGTAATCTCTATCTAAATAATCTTGTATTTCTTTAATAGATAACCATTCGCCCTCCAGCTTACTGTAATTACTTCTTGAAGCAAAATAATCTGAAATCTTGCAAGCGTCAGACAAATCTTTAGCCTTTCTTAAAATTACTAAAAATTCCTCTTTGTTTTCTTTTCTAAGTTTTAAATAATCATTGTAAGTATTAACAAATATATTAATGTCACCATTTCCGCTTAAAACACATTTCTTAATGTATTCTACATATGCCTTATTCAAACCCTTTATAGAGTATTTTTTCAAATCATCATCTTCGTCAAGATAATCTAAAACTCCGAAATAACTTGAAAAATTATCTAATAAATATTTTGCATCCTCTAAATTTAGTTCTTTAAACATATATACCCCACCCCTTCATCAACGTTTACGTTGTTGTTATATTTATATAATATCACTCAACGTTTACGTTGTCAATACATTTCATTGAAATTAATATGACTTGTAACAAAGATAGTTCACTAATAGATGCTATAATGAAAATATAAATATATTTCAAAATAATTTAATTGAAGAAGGGGGTTTTTGTATGGGAAAAATAGATAACGCTTTTAAGATTATAATGCTTTTAAAAGAAAATAAAATATTAAAAACAAGCGAAATATCTAATAAATTAAACATATCAGAGCGACAAGTAAAAGAATATGCACACCAATTACGATTAGCGGGGATTGATATAAAAAGTAGACCAGGAAGTGCAGGAGGGTATTATATAGAACAATGCCCATTTTGCAATAGAGGCAAAATATTATAAATACAATATAATTACAATATTTAAATAGTATATACAATAATATAAAAATATTGCTTGAATATTATTAATACAATATTCAAGCAATATATATACAATGTATTACTTATTATTCTTTGTCTTTCTTCTTTCATTGTAAGCAATTAAATTTTCTTCTTTTACATCTACATCAAATAAAAGCTTTGTTAACATATCGCTTAATATTTTACTTACATCACTATCTAAGTCTATTGCAAGAGACTTCAACTTGTCTACAAGCTCTTTGTCTAGTGTTGCACTCATAGTTACCTTTTTACTTTTCTTATTAACTAGATTATATATACTTAGCTCTTTGTTATTATCTGTAGTTACAATATTTTCCTGCCCAACTGTACCACTTTTTAAAATTGGCTTTTCTTTATTAGTTAGAAGCCCTTCATCAAATTTTGGCATCTATAACACTCCTTTCACTTTTAATTCATCTAGCATAGCAATAAATTCTTTTCTACTAAAATGTTCCTTAGTAGTTTTTGTATAATCAGTTAGAGATAGTTTCTTCAATAATGCCTTTTCTACAAACTCATTTTTTCTGATATATGTATCTAACATAATATCTCTTATATCATTAAAACCTTTTAAGTAAGAATCAAAAGTATCGCTAATTTGAGTTTTCTTTTTCTCAAAGCCTACCAATATAGTATTTTTTATATTATCCTCTTTATCAAAGTAAGTTCTATCGACATCCCAAAGTTGTTTAAATAAATCTGCTCCTCTTAAAGATGAAATATTTTTATCCTGGATTGGAATAATTATGCTATCAGCTAAGTAAAGTACGTTTTTGGCAGTCAAATCGTATCTTGGAGACAAATCACAGATAATATAATCATACTCGCCTAAAACATCAAAATTCTCCATATACCAGCGTGCTAAAAATTTCTCTCTCATTGAAAGAGGTGATAACTCCTGCTCAAATCTAGCCATCTGAATGTCAGAAGCAATTAAATCTACATTAGCATATTCTTTGTTAGGAGATTTGACTATTACATCATCAGCGCTAGACCCTTTTAAAATATCTAAAGTTGTCTTATCGTTATGATTTATTTCATAAACATACTGAGTAAGATTTGCCTGCACATCTAAGTCCCATAAAAGTATTTTTTTATCTTTATCTTTTGCAAGTTCATATGCTGTCATAATAGACATAGTTGTCTTGTATATTCCACCTTTGATGTTAAAATATGTAATTAATTTCGTATCAGCCATTTTAGACACCTCGTTTTTATATTATTATAATATTATTGTAGTATTATTTTTACAATATTGCAACAATATTTTAATACTATATATAGCAATGTAAAAATATTTTATAAATAATATTTTTACAATATAAGTACAATATTTTAATCATGTATTATATATTGTATTTAAAATATATAAATATTATATTTACAATATCGTAAATTTTTAAAAAAGAAGGCTAAGAAATACTAACCCTCTTTTTTAGAAAAAGTTATTTATTCTTAGCCTTTTTAATTATTATTTCCTCATCCTTCAAAGTCACTTCAACACTTCTGTCGTTTTCGGTAACTCCTAACTCTCTAAAGAATGTGATTGGAATACTTAACTTAGTACTCATAGAGCCACTACCACCTAGATTAAAAATCACATTCAAAACTCTTGTTTCTTCCACATTACCATTCCCCTTTTTTGCGTTGCCATCTGAAAAATGCTAATAACAAAAAACTTATAAGTAAACCAATAATGTTACTTACACTAAAATTTTTTACTAAAAGAATTACGTCTAAAAGTATAGTAAAGACAATTAAAGCAACACATATTTTATACACTTTTTTACTCATACATTTCAAGAAAATGTGTTATAATTTAAGAAAGAAGTCACTAAGAAGGAAGTGCAATTCCTTCTTAGCTTAAAACTTACAAGTCTTTTAGTAGTTTGATAAGTCTATCTATCAAGCTTACTAAAATACTCAGAATAGAGAGAATGATTTTAACTTTGCTGAGTCTTTTCTCTCTATTTTTTTGCCTTCTTTCCAGTCTACTCATTTTCTCTTTGT
>NZ_AVHW01000004.1 GCF_000449425.2 Clostridioides difficile CD160 | reverse complement strand
ATAGCTTCGGATGGTACTTTAAAGAAAACAATAAAAACTCAGGATGATTTAAAAATAACAAATATGTCTTTACTAACTGGGAACAAAATAGCTTTTACTGGAAATACGGGAACGAATGATGATAGTTATGTTGGATACATGGGAATATTTGATTTAGACGATGATAATTTCCCCACATTGACAGATTAAGGAGGAGAATTATTATGAAGAATCTTAAAAAACTAGCTGCTTTAGGCATAGCAACAGTATCTGTTTCTGTAATAGCAATAACTTACACAGGTGGTGATACAGCTGATAATCTTATAAATACATTGCAGGGTCTAGATAATGATGCAAAATTACTGTCAGAGGGAGAAACAAAATTAATATCAGAAGTAAATCGATTAAAAGAAGAGAGAGCAAGATTAACTGAGCAATATAATGAATTAAAAGGAAATTCTGGTGGTGAAGATGATTCAGCAGGTATTACTGTTATAAATGATGAAATAAGTAAGGCTAATGATGATTTAGCAACAGTACAAGAAATATTAGATGGCATAACTATAGGAGCTACACATGCAGAGGGATATAATGATGTAATAAGTGAAGATACAAATACTTCACAATAAAATAGATATTTTTTAAAATAAAAGGAAAGTGGCAAATTTAATGTTTTACCACTTTCCCTTTATTTTAAAATATCAAAACTTAACTGTGTAATTATTTTCTTTCCATCGAATTTATATTTCTTTTTTTGGGTTTAATCTCGACAGATGAGTCATTTAAAAATACTTAAATTCATCCTCTTCTAGAATAATAAAAATATCTGTTGTGTTTATATTGAAACTACTAAGGCTAAAAGTATTTTTTTCTTCATTAAAAGAAAAATCATTTAAAATTGGTTTGATTTTTACATGGCCTCTTATGCTATCATACACATATTTAATAGCAGGCATTTCACATAACAAACTTAGAAAAACTTGTAAATCAAAATTATTTAAAACATTATCATCCTCAGAAGATATATGAAAATTTTTATTTGATTTTTTACATTTATCCATTAAAGAATAACTACAAAGAGATTTAAATTCTTTATAAGATAAATTTACTTTGTTTTTTTCTATTAAAGAAAAAATGAAAGAATTTGATTCTGAAAATAAATCACTTGAATCTAATATAAAAGTAGTCTCACTAATTGTATTTATATAGTTGTAGATGTTATTACTTATTTCTATTTCAACGTTTTGACTATCAAGGTCTATATGATAATTTGAGATTAAACTTGAACCAAAAAACTCAGAGAATACATTTTTATCTTTTACAAGAAGCTTTATTCTTTTCTTTGATAAGGAGTTAAGAGAGTCTTGTACATCATATGCCAAATTCCCTGATATTGAAGAATTAAAAACTTCTTCAAAAAAGCTTATATGCATATTTATTTTATGAGAAAATTGGTCTTTTGTAACTGGTAACATTTTATAAAAATGTAAAATAAAAAATAACATCCTTATATCATACAAAGGGGTATTTTGGTAAAAAATGTCCATTTTATCATCTATTGATATATTTACATTGCTAGAATTTCTAAAATCTGATAAACATAATATATAGTCAGCACTAACATTGTAAAAATTTGAGAAAGCTCTTATAATATCTGCATTCATATTTTGCATTTCATTTTCATATCTTAAAATACTTCTTTCAGTTAATCCAATTACTTCTCCAACTAACTTTGATGATAGTCCTTTTTCTTTTCTTAATTGTCTTAATCTATTCATAAGTATCTCCTCTATTCTTCTAATTTAAAATGAAAATATATATCTGATATTTCAGCGTTAAATGAATTATCTACAGAAACAGTAATGTCCATTGAAGAATAAAATTTCTCGAAATATTCACAAAATAAATTGCCCATTTCTAGTTCAAATGTATTTTCGTATTCATTAAATACATAGCCTGTGAGTATGTTAAATCTAGCATAAGATGTTTTATCTGTATATACTGTAGCCTTATAGCTTTCACTAAGTTTTTTTAAAAACTTAAGGATACTAGCAGATAGTTTATCTTTATCATTAACATTAAGTGATTTTTTTAATTCATTAATATCAAGTTGAATTTTATGTATCCTAAAATGGTTCTCTTTTAATTTGTTAAGAATTAATGATAATAATTTAAACTCATCAAAGCAATTATCTTTATTAGGCAAACCAATTTCTTCATTCTCAATAAAATAAGTTTTAATATTTGTAAGACCTAATATATAATCTACAGTAACATTATAGAAATTTGATAGTCTTTTTAATATACTTGAACTAATTTCTACTTCTTCATTTTCATAGTCCAAAATAGATTCAGGTGAAATATCAAGTATATCACCTAGTTTTTCTCTAGATAAATTCATATCATTTCTTAATTTTTTTAATCTATTCATATTCTTACCTCCTCTTTTAATTTTTTAATTAAATTTTAAAATCCTTTTCATCTAAAATTAAGAATTTACTATTTATATCTATTTCAAACCTGCCTATCATAAATGATTTTTTTTCATAATCAAAGGTAAAATCATCTAAAAATGGACTTAATAAAATTCCAGTATCTATTTTTTTAACAACAACCATTTTAGATAATAAACTAAAATAACGATATAATAAATCAAAATCACTTTCATCAATTTCTTTTTGTGAAGTGTTAAGTGACTGGTCTTCTTGATAATTAAATAAAGATTTAAGTTTTTCAAATTTTATAGATTCTTTAATTTCTGCTAAATGAGAAATAGCATTGATTGAGCTTTCAAATAAAGTATTATAATCTAGTAAAAAAGTAACTGATTTTTCTTTTTCTAGATAATTATAAAGAACTCTACTTATTTCTATATTAAAAGTATTGTTAATACAATAGTAGCTTGTAATTATATTTGTATTACACCATAGGTAAGTATCTTTTGTTTTCGTAAAAAATTTTACTTTTTTATTACTTAGAATACTGAGTGAAGCTTCTATTGCAGAAGATAAATACTCATAAGGTGAATTAAAAATTTCTTTAAAATCATCAATAGATAGATTTATATTATGAGATTTTGTTTCAATGAACTTATTAAATAAAAAAATTAATAATTTCATCTCATAATTTGGATTTGTTTTATAAAAACTGTCAATTTTATATTGTAATAATACTTTCATATCACTTGTTTCTTTTTCTTGTGATAATCCTAAGATATAACTATAGCTGACATTGTAAAAATCTGATATATTTCTTAGATCATTATGCTCTATATACTGAGCTCCTTTTTCATATTCTAAAATAGTTTCATTTGATACATTTAAAATTTCTGCTAATCTGCTTGTAGAAAGTTTTTTTTCGATTCTTAATTCTTTTAATCTATTCATATTTTTATCTCCTCTTTTCTATATACTCAATTATAACATAAAATAGACATAATATGTCTTAAAAATAAAATTAAGACAATAAAACAGACATTATATGTCTAAAATAGTAATATATATTCAGAAAAACAGAAAAATAGCTCATAGTTTAATGACATGTCTTGTTAGTATTGTTTAGGATGTTTAGACAAAAATATAAGAGTATAGTAGAAATTTATCTTTATAAGCATATATATGCAATTATTTCTATATACAAGCTATATCCATGCATATTTATGACTTGTATAACATATTATTTAAATAAACAGAGTATATAAACTTTATTTAATTTAATACAATTGATGGGAAGGGTGAAGATGTTAGAATTAGATGAAATATATAATATCATTGGTAAAAGAATAAGAAATTATAGAAGAAAATCAGGATACAGTCAAGAAATGTTAGCAAATAAAGCTGAACTATTTCCAACTTACCTAGGACAAATTGAAAGAGGTGAAAGTAAAGCATCACTTCGTAGTCTTTTGAAAATTGCAAATGCATTAGAGATGCCTTTAGAAATTTTATTTGAAAATATAATACAAAATGAAAAACATGCTGATACAATGTCATCTGAATGTTATGAGTTAATTGATAGTTTAACCGTAAAAGAGCAAAAAGCTATGATTAAATTAATAAAAGAAATAATTGAATATCGAAAATTTAAAGAATAAATAAAGCAGAAAAGGTGTCTTAAGATTAATTTAGACATCTTTTCTGCTTTATTTATGATAATATATATAGTATATATTGCATTTTTTTAAAAAATAATGTCTATAGACTTCAATAAGGAGCTTAATTTTATGATAAAGATAGAAACTAAAAAAGGTAAAAAAATTATTAAAAAAGAAATAAAAGTTGAGTACATAGATTTTAATATAAGTAAAAATGGAAAACGTATAGAAGAAAGTGTAAATGCTCTTAGATTAAAGCAGTTATACATTGATAATAATATAGAATGGCTACGTATTATAAATAAATCAGGAGATAGATTAGAATTTATTATAGAAAAAATTCATACACTATCCTATATGAATTCTAAAGTGTATATTTCTGCTTTTTGTCCTGATTTATTTATAGTCTATAAAAAAAATATATTAAAAGAAATTAATAATACAAATGTAAAGATTTCTCCTGTGATAATTTACTTTGAAGATGCAAGAAAAATAATAAAAATACAAAAAATTTTATTTCCTAGACATTGGGAGAATTATATGAAGGTAATATGGTTACAAAATAATAATTATACAGTGCATTCAAGTAGTATAAAAATTACATTTATAAGAAATATTGCTGTATTTAAATACTATATAGATAAATATAATAATTATATGTATGATTATTAACTTAAAAGTATAATCTTAGAAAATAAGAATATATGTTATTTTATCTTAGTTTTTGATTTCTGTTTAGGTAGTTTGATATTTACATTTTATACATAAAAAGACACTTCAAATTTTAAAGAAGTGTCTTTTTTGATTATGTAATTACATGTGTAAACGGTTTGCCATGACATCAAACGTATTGTATCCTACAACTCCATCTGAAGTTAGGCCATGACCTCTTTGGAAATGTGTTACTGCATTATATGTAGAAGTGCCAAATTTGCTATCTAATGCAAGGTCATAATTTAACTGACGTAACAGCAGTTGTACGCAGTGAACATTTTTTCCTTTTGTAAGATGACCATATCCAACGAGCGTACGAGTGCTTATTGTATAGTTACTATCACCTGTTATAGTAATAGTCGCTTTATCTGGGTCATATTTTCCATAATTCTGTGAATATGTTCCCATGCTTTCGTCTTCTGAACTAAGAATACTTTTATCATCTGGAATAAATATCTCAGCATTTATGTCAGGCTCTATATTTAACTCCTTACATTTTTGCTCATAATATTCTTTAACTTGCTCTGGTGCAGTTTCATATTTAAAAGTATATCCTGTACTTTTGAAATATATTACAGACGACTCATTTTGCTTTGTATTATCGTCTTTTTGCTCTGCAAATGCTACACTTGTCAATGTAAGCATTAAACAACAGAAAAGAGCTAGAACTTTTTTTAACATAAAATCCCCCTAAAAAATAATTGTATTTCTACTTAATAAAGTCATCACTTTTAGTAGATACTTCTATTTTATCAGATTTTTTCGGAATTTCACCTAAAATTTCACAAGTTTCTTCATACATTTTTCGATATTTTTCTGGTGCAGTTTCATATGTATAATCTATAGTCTCTGCAAATTTAAAACCAGTAGGTTCAGTATTAGATTTGTTTTCGTGTATTTTAGTTTGCATGGTTTCTAAAATATTAATTTCTAGAAAAGATGTGCTTGTAATTATAAAGATTAATACACCTAATACAATACCATTTCTACCCTTATTTTTTAGAATATTTTCGAGTCTTATTTCTAAATCTAATTTATTAAATTCTGTTGTTAACAGTGTTACATTAGTGTTGTTAAGAATCTCTATTGATTTAAGTAGGGTCATACCATATGCTTTTTTATCTTTGACAGAACAATTGTTTATAACACTCTCATCACAATAAAGCTCACAGTCTGTAGAAATTCTTTTATTCATAACATAAATAAAAGGATTAAACCAATACAAACTCTTTGTAAATATCACTAAAAACTTTATTAGTATATCTTTGTGTTTAAAGTGTATTAACTCATGTTTTAAAATCCAATATATGTCATTAATATCGTATGGTAAAGAAGGTAAGAGGATGTATGACTTAAATAATCCAATACCTATGGGACTTTCTAATTCTTCTGTATATCTTAATGTAATAGTTTTTTTAATATTTAATTCAGATAATAAATTATAATAAATGTTATTGATACTTTCGTTTTTTACTTCAAAAGAAGTATCAATAACTAAATCTTTAAATTTAAAATATTTAGATAATGCATTGTATAAAGATATTATGGATACAATTGACAAGATTAATAATATAAAAAAAGAAACATTTATTTTTTCTTTAAAATTATTGTTAAGATTAGAAATATTGTTAATTAGAAAATATTTTTGAGGTGTATCTACAAAAAAATCTACTGAATAATTAAACATAAAAAATAACATTCTAAATATAATAATCAACCAAATATAGTAATTAAACTTTTTACTAAAGCTTTTAAATATAAAGACCTTTAAGAACATTAATATACAAATGTAAAGGCTACTTATAATAGTTGTCTTTAAGATATTGTAAAGTAAATAATTATTCATCTTCGTTATCTTTAAAGAGCTCTTTAAAAGATTCTACCTTATCTTCTGGAATAGCATGAGTATTAATTAGTGAAGTAACCCAACTTTTAATAGAATTGCCATGGATACTTGTATTAAATAAATTTGTTTCAAAATCTTTATATTCTCCATCTTTAACAATAATTGTATAGTGAGTATATCTGCCTATTTTATTAGCTTCCAAAAATCTTTTTTTAACAAGTCTTGATAAAAGTGTAAGTGTTGTTGTTTGTTTCCAACCATATTCCTGTTCCATCGCAAAAATAACCTCTTTGGATATTACAGTATCATTTTTTTCCCATATAAACTTCATAATCTTTAATTCTGCTTCTGGTATTTTTTTCAACATAGTATATCCCCCCTTTTACTTTAATACTACAAAACTAGAGTAAAAGAGTCAAATAAAATTTTATATGAATCAAAATAAAATATATGTCAAGGAATTTGACAAAATTTTGTGTTAAATCCTTCAATAAAATCGAAGCAAGGCAAGTATAAATATTGTGACTATTTTTATACGCAAAATAAAAGCATCTTTATAGCTCAAAGATGCTTTTATTTTTTAAATTTTTAGTCAGTAGGGATAAGATTATCTTCATTTACAGTAGAAACTTCTATTATATCTGAATCATTAGGAGTTGTACCTAGTTTTTTACAAGTTTCCTCGTACCTTTTTCTATATTTTTCTGGTGCAGTTGCATATGTATAATCTGTAGTTTCGAAAAATTTAAAACCATCATTCTCGGTATTAGCTTTTTCAGAATTTATTTTATTTTTGATGGGTTCTAAAGCATTAATCTCTAAAAAAGAAGTACTTAAAATTATGAAGATTAGTATTCCCAATACAATACCATTTTTACCCTTGCTTTTTAGAATATTTTCGAGTCTTATTTCTAAATCTAATTTATTAAATTCTGTTGTTAATAGTCCTGCATCATTAAAATTAGCAAGTTCTATCGAATGTAGTAAAGTCAGCCCATATAATTTTCTCTCTTTGATAGAACAGTTATTCATAACACTTTCATCACAACAAAGCTCACAGTCAGCAGAAATTTTTTTACGCATAATATAAACAAGTGGATTAAACCAATATAAACTTTTTACAAATTCTACTAAAAACTTTATTAATATATCTTTATTTTTAAAATGTATTAATTCATGTTTCAAAATCCAATAAATTTTATCTCTATCATATGGTAAATCTAGTAATAATACATATGATTTAAATAAACCTATACCTGCTGGACTTTCTAATTCATCTGTATATTTTAATTTTATGTTCTTTTTTATATTTAGTTCAATTAATAAGTTTTGGTATATATTGTTTATGTATTCATCTTCTACTTCATAAGATGTATCAATAATTAAATTCTTAAATTTAATATACTTAATTAATAGATAAGACCAAGAAGCTATAGCTCCGATTATCCAAAATAATAATATGAAAAAAGAAATATCTATATCTGGATTAATTTTATTATTTAGTTTGGTAATATTATCAATTAAAACATAATTTCTAGATGCTTCTTTAGTAAAATCTATAGAGTAGCTGAAGAAGAAAAATATCATTCTAAGTATAACAATTAACCAAATATAATAATTGAACTTCTTACTAAATATTTTAAATAAGCTTGTTTTTAATAATAACAATATGCATATAGAAATGCTGCTTATAATTGTTGTTTTTAATAGACAATCAAATAAATAGCTCATAAAAATTACCTTATCCCCCTAAAAAACGATTTCTGTTATCTTATTTTATAATTTTATATATTTTAAAACTAATATTCAACAAAATGGAAAAAATTACCTGTAGATGTTTTGAAAAAATAGCTCTATTATTTAATATAATATGTTAAGGAGCATAGATAGATGGGACTCAGAAAGATAGAAGAAAAATATAAAAAAGTGTTAATCGCAATAAAACAAATAGTTAAAGACTATGATGATAAATTTATACATTCAGTTTCTACAATGCATAAAGATAAACACTTAACTGAAGAGAAACTTCATGAATTGGAAAACTGGGTTAAAAGCTGGGAAGATGAAGATTAATATGTAAAATCATCTTAAAAAGAGTTATATGTTTAAATAACTCTTTTTATTTATTAGCTTTACTTAAGTTCTTTTTTAAGACAGATACAACTTCTGAAACAGTTTTTAATCCATCTAAATCTAAATTTTCTAGACCATCTGTTATCTCACTTTTTATAGTATTTTTGTAATGAGGTTCTGCATATTTAACATAATTTCTAAGAATTATATCAGAAGTTGTGTCTAATTCATTTACGATTTTAATAAATGTCTCAAGGCTAGGTATTTTTCGACCTCTTTCAATGTTGCTTAAATGATTGTATCCTATACCAACTTTCTCGGCTAATTCTTCTATTGTAATTCCTAACTCTTTTCTACGCTCTCTAATTCTTTCACCTAAATAATCTATATTCAAAATTTATATTCTCCTATTTTTTATATAATTCTTATTAAATAGTATATATTTTTAAATGAATACTTTTAACAATCTAATAGGTATAAAACTATCTAACAGGATGTATTTATAAAAATATTCTATGCTTATCAAATGAATTTATGCAAAAAAATTAAAAAAAGAGCTACTTTATTAAGCAGCTCTTTATATATTAAAATTAAATGTAATTATTTTCTTTTTCTATTAAAAAACAAAAGTATAGCAGAAAACATAGCAATTATAGAAAACCCTAGTACACCTGTATCACCTGTCTTTGGAGAATTAATTTTATTAGAATCACTAGAATTTAAATTACTTTCAGTAGAATTATTATCTATAGATGTATTATCCTTTATAAATGAATTATTATTATTATCTTCAGTTGGATAATTAGGATTTTTATTACTATTTTCTTTATCAGTTTCATGTTCATTTTCTTTAAAAGTTCCATCAGGGAATATAATTCCTCCGTTTGGAGGAACTATTACACTTCCATCAGGAAATGTTATCTCTGAATCTGGAGGAACAATTATATTTCCTTCCTCATCGATGCTGGGCTTCTCTCCATCGGGGTTTGGTTTAATCTCAACATCATCAGGTGTTACAATGACGCCATCAGGAAAAATCTTATTTCCATCTTTATCTATATAATAATCATTCTGACCACCTTGATTTGCATCATCATCAATATCTGGTAGTTTATCATCATTATTATTGTCATCAGGCTGCTCAGGTTGGTCAGGTCTATCAGGAATGTTATTATTATGTTCATTGTCATTGTCATTTCCGCCCCAATCAGGTCCAGGGTCAGGTAGTTCTCCATCCCCATTATTCCATCCACCTTCTTTTACAAGAACAGCAGCTGAACGTATAGAAGTACGATTATCACTATTTGTTACTTTGTATGTGATACCATAAACGCCTGGCTTTATAGTATTTACAGTTCCACTCATTTTGACTTTATCTGTTAAATATCCATCAACCTCGTCATATGCATATAATAATCCACTTTTTGAGTTAAAGTCATCTCCAACTGAAAGATATACATCTCTTACTTGCAGTTGTGGCCAACGAGTATTCTCCCAGTCTTCAATATCTTCACTATTTTCAGGTATATCTTCTCCTTTTTCTAAAACATGTACAATTCTAGAGAATCTAATTCTATTATCATCAGAATCGCTTACTGAATATGTTATAAGATAAGAACCTACTGTATTGTTATCTAAATCTGTTTCATAAGTTATTTTATCAGTCAAATCTCCATCTTCAGGGTCTATTACTTTTACACCTTTTCTTATTCTATCATCACCATAAATATCTCCAACCGTTATATATTCTTCATCCCACAATGTAGCTTCTGGCTTTCCATTATTCTTATTAGGTTTATTAGGAAGTGAGCTCTTGTAATCTTGAACTATAACCTTACAATTTTTTTCAGATGTTTGACCTTTA
>NZ_AVHW01000003.1 GCF_000449425.2 Clostridioides difficile CD160 | reverse complement strand
TTTTTTAAAAATAGAATAGGATATTCAAAAATTTTATTTTTATTTTTAAATATTATGTTTTTGTATATAATTAATTATTTCTATAATCTAAATTAATCAGTATCATTAGGTATCTATATAATATGACCTAAAGGTTACACATTATATACTAAAAGTTAAAAGATAGGAGGTTATTAAGCAATATATTGTTTAATAAAAATAAGTTATGAAAAATAAAAATCAATCACAAGAAATAAGTACTTCTGTAGGTCTTAAGCTAGAAAAAGATTCTTCCTTTTATAATGATTTTATTGTTCCACTAAAATCCAATAGACAATTATCTAATTTAACACAAAATATTTTAGAAGCTTATTATAATGATGAAGAATTAAGAAAACATATTGATAGTGTTATAAAGTATAATACTATTCCTGAGAAAACAAAAAGAAGAATTAATGAGTTATCTTCAGAGTTAGAGAAATCCACTGTAACAGCTAAAGTTTTGCAGAGTATTCTAACTTCAGAACAAGTAGATAATTATGATTCTATTACTTTTAATAAAGAAAATCCTTTTGATAGCGTTGGTATACTTGACCACATGAAAAATATACTTCCTCCAGAAATCAAAGAAAAAACAGAACGAGTTCTGGGAAAGAAAGTCCATGAATTAGAAAATCAAGTAGAAGAATTACAACAAAAGCTAAGTAAAATTGATAATGATTCTTTGAAATACATAAATAATCCTAAATCATATTCTGAAAATCATTCTAATGATAACATAGAAGTTAATATAGCTACTGTAGAGAACATTGAAATATCTGAAGATGATATTATAGTTAAAAATGGTGAAGATATTATAATCGATGATGATGAAGCAAATAGTGAGGATATTATAATTGATGATGATGAAGCGAATAGTGAGGATATTATAATCGATGATGATGAAGCAAATGATGAGGATATTATAATCGATGATGATGAAGCAAATGATGAGGATATTGTAATCGATGATGATGAAGCAAATAATGAGGATGTTATAAATAAAAACGATGCCTCATCTAACAAAGAAAAAAAGGATTCTGTACCTTTAGGTTTTAGTAAGATATGTAACTCTGCAAATGTTAAAGTTAGATAGTTGTAATGAATAAAAACTCAAATATCTTATAGAAAGCTTACAAAGTACAGTATAAGATATTCTTATATAAAAAATATATAAACTTAAAACTAAAAATGTAGGAAAGGAGAATTCCCTAAAATAATAGAAGTCATTTTAGGTGATATATAATGCGAGATGGTTATAAATGATTTACTCGCTTAAAAGATAATTATGGAAAATAAATATGTAGTGAATTTTTTTGATATAGCCAATACTCTAAAAAAGGATGGTCTTTTCTTAAATAAACATAAAATTAAAAGATTCAAGATAGAAGAATATCATAATGAACTTCTTGAAAAATATAATATTTCAGCTGAAACAGATATTATGACAGCAAAAAGACTTCTTATAGACTTAATAGGAGAAAAATATTTAGCTTTTTTAAATAATAGTCTTACTCTTGAGTTGGATTACTCTATTGAAAGATTGATGATATTACAAAATGTAATGAAAAATAAAGAAGAAGATATATCAGATATTCTAGGATTAATTTATTATATTTATTCTAACACTTTAAATAAAAATTTGGACCAGCTTGTAAAAGCTTCTTCATGGAGTACTCTTTATCCAATATATTCATTAAATTTTCAAGGTTACTTCTGGAAAAGATGCCCTGATATTTTTAATAAATATATGCTAGATTTGACAATTCCACCAAATTACACAGGCTATTATTATGAGAAAAAAAACTTAGCTCATATAGCCTATTTATCAGTAATAAAAAAATATAATATGAATGAAAGTGAATTTATCACAAAAAAAATGAAAAAAGGAATGTTTTTTAAAGACTTAGATTTAAATATAGAAGAAACTTATTTAAATTATATATTATCAAATAAATTTGACTATGAAATCTTGGATGGAACTTATTCAAATTCTTTTAAATTAAGAAATAACTCCATAATACCAGATGTTAGACAAAATCCATCTTCTGCAGATTTTTATACTTATTATATAAAACCTTTTATGATAAACTTCATCGGGAAAATGTGTGAATGTTTTAAAGATGATGCTAAATATAATGGAAATGCTAATAATTTTAAATTTTATCATATAAGTGATTATAGAATTGGAATAGCTATTAAAAATGATTTTGATGTAGAAGATGTTTTCCCAGTTAGTAATATTCTTCTTAAAAAAGTTCAAAGAATAAATTATAAAGATATAGTAGAAGGTTCAATTTAAAGGGAGTTGAGAAAATGTTAAATAATATAAAGTGCTCAAGTGTGCAATATACAAGTGATATTAATAATATTCCATATATTAAAAGTACTATAAAAAAAAGAAAAACTACTAAAGCAACATTCATACAATCAATATTTGCCTTAGATAAAGATTTAAAGTTAGTATCTCCATATATAAAAACGAATAAAATAATGATTCCTATAGAAAAATATGCTTCAGACAATAACCAAACTGTTTCTGATTTATTAAGGTCAGGTATTCCTATCTTTTATAAATATGATAGTTTTGTCTATTTAGCAGTAGTAGAATATAGTATAAAAGATAAAAGGATGACAAATAAATCAATTGATTTAATGATACCTATAGATATAGAAGAGGATAGGTCTATGTTAACTATTTTTTCAGTACTTTCCCAATTTGAAGAAAATATAATTAATCTTTTAAACAAGTTCTGTAAGTCATTAGTTTTAGTTAGAAGTAATAAAACGGTGAAAACTAAGTCCTAATAAAGAATCCCTCTTGTAAATGATTTCTTATTTTTTACATATGATTTTAAATGTTCTTATCATGTTAAAAGCAAATAAATATTATTAAAAAGTTATTTAATAATATTTATTTGCTTTTTTTATTATATTTTTCAATTTTAAAATATAATTTCTGTAATTTTTATTTTATTTTTTAATTTTGAAATAATTATTTACTCATTTTTATTTTTATTTTGTTTTATAAAATAAAGTATCGCAACTAAAAATATTATTTTAGCCAAAATTATTATCAATTTAAAATCAAAAATATTTTTATAATTTATAAGTAATGTTTAAATAAAACAAGAAAGGTACAGTTAATAATTAACTGTACCTTTCTACTTTAAACTTAAAACTGTATAGAAAAGATTAATAAAGAAAATCTATTCATATTCTTTATTATTCTATTTCATAGTAGCATAGTTAACTTACCTTGTAAAGTTATTAAGATATTTGTTTCTTAAAATAAATATCTTAAGTTCAAAAACTCTTACAAAATAATAAATGTTCTTATTTTTATACTTTAAGAATTATATAAAGGTAAATTTTCATATTAAGAATTTTAATAAAGGAGTTGTTAAAACATGAAAGAAAAAATTTTTCGAGCTTCAATAAGTTTAGAAGACTTTAAGCAAACAAATATATTTGATAAAAAGTTTTATGATTGTCTTCCCTTAAGTAAATGTGATTGTGGGGAAGAGTTAATAATTACAAAAACATTATCAAATATAAGTTGTATAAACGATTTTTGTATCTATAACTTAGGTTACAGACTTAAGGATTTATTAGAGGATATAAAAGTAAAAATTGATATTGAAGATTGCATAGAATTTATTAAACACCATAAGATTACAAACATATATTATATTTTTTGTTGTAATCATAATTTTAAGTTGCATCCTAACTCCAGTTCTCTATTAGATGAATCTGTTATAAAAGCTATCTCAATAAATAGAGAGCTTAATTTAATCAATTTAGTAAGTTTAGGTCATATAAGGAGTTTAGAAGGTCTAGAAGAAGCTTTATTCAGTAATTATAATTCATTTGATGAGTTTTATAATGATTTAGAAAAGAATAAGCATAATTTATTATACAAGCTGCTAGATAATAATTTTATTGAATCAAGAATAACAAAAATATATAGAAGCCTATTGTTATATAAAGAAGATTTCTATGAGAGTTTAAACTATATAAGACTTATAAATTAATCTTTTTCCTAAAATGAAATTTAAAATTAAAAATACTAATATTATAAGGAGAATATTTATGAAAAAAATATCTGACAATTCTCAAGAAGAAAATATGGACCTGAAGAAACATGTAATCAGTTTAACAAATTCAAAATTATTATTTATTTTTTATACTATATCTTCTATATCTATATTGTATATGTATATTATAATAGACAAGCTACCTGCATTAAACATAAACAGTCAAATAAGCTTATTTATAGCTCTAGTACTCATAATATCATATAGAAATATTATACCTTTACTTTATTTATTATTATTAGGGTTATTAATAACACCTTTTAAAGATATTTCTTTTAAATCATATAAAATTTATACTATTACTACTATAGTGATATACATATTTACGATAATAGGTTGTTTAATGATATTAAATATTTGACAATGGTATAGAAGATTTCAGTATAAAAAATATTTTAAAATTTAAGGATAGTTTAGGTGATGTCATATGAAAATTTATAACTTAAGTAAAAAGAAAATTGCATTAGCTACATTTTCTATAGTCTTTTTCGCTATAATGTCAGCTATAGTAATAAAAAGCATAAATGATAGGAACAAAATAAATGAGAACATAAATGATTACAATGAGAATGTAAAAATTATTATAAATAACAAAGAAAAATTACCATATCTTAAGGTTGATATAAAAAAGCTTAATGCCAAAAACAAAGATATTATTGCTTGGTTAAGAATTCCTAGTATATCCTTAGATATGCCTATTGTACAAGGGGACAATAATGAATTTTATCTCAATCATGACATAGATAAAAACAAAAATAGTGCTGGATGGGCATTTATTGATTCACGTAACAACTTGGATTACTTAGATATGAACACTGTTCTTTATGGACACAATTTAATAAATAAACAATTTGGATTATTAAAAAGATTATTAGATAATAACATAAACAACAAAAAAGATTTCGATTTAATACAATTTACAACAGAAGATAAAGAAATGATTTTTAAAATAAGTTCTATATATATAGTAAAAGAAAATAATTGGAGTTATACAGAAATATCATTTGAAAAGGATGATAGGAAAGCTTCTTTTATTAAAAATATAAAGGATAAAAATATGAAAAAAATTTTTAATAAAAACAATCTATCTTTTGGAGATAAAATTCTAACATTTTCTACTTGTTATGGAAGTTCTGGAACAAATAAAAGGTTAGTAGTTCATGCAAAATTGGAAGGAATTAAAAATCTTTCAGAAAAATAAATATTTGTTTTTAAGTATATTAATATAAAAGAAATAATTTAAAAATTATTTCTTTTATATTAAAAAATGTATTAACTTATTAAAAACTTTTATTTATCATCATATAAAAATGAAAAATATATGACAACAGACAAATAAAAAATTTTATTATATTTAAATGATATAAATAGAACTAATGCTAATTCCAATATTATAAAAATAGTACAAGTTTAAAAAATCAATTGTTTTCAAAGAATATTTGTATTTAATATGTCAAAAAATAATCTATATCAAAATAACTTACATAAATAC
>NZ_AVHW01000002.1 GCF_000449425.2 Clostridioides difficile CD160 | reverse complement strand
AAATTAATAAATTATATAAAAATTTAAAATAAGAATAAAATATAGTAAATATTTATTTTATAAATATATTATACAATAAATATATTGGATATTTTATTTTGAAAATATCAAATTAAATAGGAGAATTCTTTATAAAAAATATAAAAGTCACTCATAAATGTGAACTATACTCACTGTTTTAACTGTATAAAACAGTGAGTATAGCTCAAAATGAGTGACTTAAGAACTTTAACTTAAAGATTCTTTATAAAAATCTTCTAGGTCTAATATTGTTTCTTCTTCAATAATATTATATATAGCCAGTAAATGTACTTTTATGCTTTCTTTAGAATCATTAGTTAGCTTATATTTATAAACAGAACTCTCATTAAATTCAACTTCATCTTCATTTTTAACAGTAGCTATTATCTCAGCACCTTGTATCCTATTTGGAAAATTTATATCAATTTTTTCATCTTTTAGTACATATTTAAGTAAATCTGAAGCTGAAAACATTCCTTGTAAGTCCGTAATTGTATAAGCATTTTCTTCAGATATAACCATATTTATACTTTTACCATCTTCTTTTTTTACTCTTAGAATGGCTCCTCTAAAACCATTTTTATAATCTAGAAATATCTTGTTCCAACCTAAATTTTTTACTTGCTTTATGATTTCTTTTTTTTCTATTGTATCATTCATCTTATTCCTCCTATTCATTTTGAAACTAAATATCGTATAAATTTGTTCTATTATAACACATGTAAAATATATTTTTTAGTAATATACATTTTATATATGTACATAAAGATATATTTTAAAGTAATCTGACAGCTTTAACAAATCTTTCGCTATAAAATGCTGTAGTTATATCTTGAACTTTTACATAGCTATTTGTATGAGGAGCATGTATCATTTTCCCATTGCCAACATAAATGCCTACGTGACTTATTCTAGTTGTAGATTCTCCAGTTGCAAAGAATACTAAATCGCCAGCTTCTAAAGAATTTCTATCAATCTCTTTACCTATTTTAGCTTGGTCTCTTGAAACTCTAGGTATGTTTATACCTAATGCGTTTTTATATGTCCACATTGTGAATCCTGAGCAATCAAAAGAGTTATCACCTTCTGCACCCCAAACATATGGACAACCTTGTTTTTCATAAGCTAAATTTAATAATTTTTGGGCTGCATACTTATCAGCATGAGGGACTTGTTGTAGATTGTCATTATCTTTAACCAAGATAGAATCAACTACATAATTGCTACCTTTGTTATTCAATCTTTTTATATATTCTCTTACATTTTTATTATTTCTTTCTATGTCTTTTATATAATCTAGTGATTTAGCATTTGAATTACCCATGTCTATAACTTTTACATCATCTGAAGTTTTACTTTCAAAGCTTTCTTTATCTTCAAGATATTTTGATTTTATGTACCCTTCTTTACTTCCACTAAGTACTTTGTACCATTCTCCATCGCTACTTAATACTATTACACAATCGCCTTTTTTCAATTCAGCTTGAATCTTAGAGCTTGTATTTTTTTCAGAACGCATATTCATATAATCTGCATTTACATATAACTTACTTTCAGTTATATCAACATATTTTGATTCAATGTAACCTTTATTATTATCTTTTGTTTCTATCTCCAGCTTATCATTATTATAACTTTTAACTTTTAATTCTTCACCAGCATTAGCTTTAGCTATAATCTCATTTTTAGAATTTCTAATATTTAAACATAATCCATCTTTAACTGTAGCTATTGTAAAATTAGATTTTTTTATATTATCTGCATGAACATATGAAGAACTTGTGACCATAATTAAAAACAATGTAGTAAATAATTTTTTCTTATGCATTAATATCCTGTTATTTAAAATAACAGGTCTCACCTCTCTTTCATCAATAAGTATATTTATTTTATTTTTTATCTTTTTTAATATAATTTTTATAGACATTATATCCAGCAAATGCACTGAATACTAATCCCCATCCCCCGAATATAGTAGCTAATACAAATGCCGATTTAATTCCTACTGTATATCCAACTGCACTGCCAACAGTTTTCATTGGTTTAGAGGACCAGATTCTTCCCAATGGAGATATATCGCTTTGTTGGTTGAAATCTTCCATTCCCATAGCTCGTTTAATTTTTTCTTGAAATTTATGTTTATAGCATTCTTCATCTTCAGTTTCATCTTGATCTAAAGGTATTCCTATTTCTTCTCCATCTATTTCTAAATAAATAAGTGATTCACAGTAGTCATATAAATTACTCCAATGTTCTTTTTTACCCATCCCAATTTCTTTTTTTAGACGAGTATATGCAAAGTATCCATCCTCAACAATTAATTTTGATAATTCTTTAAGATGAGGTATCAATCTTAAATCAAAGAAATCTATAATATTACCACTTCTAACTTTATCTCTAATATCAAAAGGAAGACTATCTATTACATTTTCAGGTAGAGAAGGTCTAAAAGCTGTTTTATTTATAAATACTCCATTTCCACTACTTAAAACTAAAATTTCTATTCTATCAAGAGAACCATAGACTCTTTTTATTTCTTTTGTAATAATTTTGAACATTTGACCAAACGGATATAAACTTCCTAAAATTGTGTTTGAAAGCCCTAATTCAAATGGGTTTGTTTCTATTTTTAGTTCATCATTATAAACTAGACAGTTCATAAATTTATTTGGCTTCATTTCAGCATCATTTTGTATATCAGAAGCTTGTTTTCTATACATTGACCTTATATAATTTTCGTCTATAGCATCTTTTTGTTTTAAATTAGAATCATCAGTATTTAATTCTTTATTATATTCATTGTTAGATGTATCTTTTATTTTAGTACTATCAATATCATCTAAAAGATTGTTTAAGTTATTTTCTACAATATTATTAGTTTTTAAATTGTTGTTTAAGGCTAAATTTTCTTTAAATTGTGTACTATTCAATTTGTTGTAATCGATATTAGTAAATTCATCTAATATATTTTCATTTTCCTGTAATTCAGCAGAAGTTTTGGTATTAAACATTTTATTTGTATACATCTCAAATTCTTCTTGACTTATAGCACCAATATTTTTTAATGCACAATAAACCATATTAGTTTTTTCTCCAAATGGATTATTTGCATCTTCAAAAAAGCCATTTTTTATAGCATATTTTACTATGTTTTCAAATTGTTTCATTCCATCGAAGCTTGTATTTAAGTCATTTAAAGCTTCATTTAACTCATTGATAGGTAAATACATACATTTTACTAAAGAATTTGAAGTACTACTTCCAGCATAAAAAACACCCTGCCCCATTATAGCTTTATCTTTATCTCCATCAGGACAATTTAAGTCTTCATATTTTAATACATTCACATTAGGGTTTATTCCATAGTAAGCATATCTTTCTTCACTCAATTCTCCAACTATAGAATATGGATAATTTGACCTTTCATTTGCTGGAATAATAGATTTTGATAGGTCCTGACCACATAAAATCCATCCAAGTCCTGATGTTCGTGTCGATTTAGCCTGTGGTATAGAATCTGAAAATATTTTTTGTCCTCTCCCATTATCAAACTTATCTAAAGAGCTTTTCATTAAATTTAGTTCATCAACGATAACAGCAGTTCTTGGAATATGAAGTACATCTTCTATAGATATGTTACTTTTATTAAAATCTATAAAATCAGTTCCAGAATCAGAATTAAATTTATTTAGTAGGTCCTGAATAGCATAAAAAACACATTTAATAAATACTAAACCTGCTATATATCCAGGAATTGGAGTACCTATTGGAACAACTTCTTTTTCTCCTCTTCTGTTTACTACTTCTTTTTTTAACTCATTTTCAGGAAGTTTCTCAGCATCAAAGCCATATAATTGAATTCCAAAATTTTTGAATGCTTTTATCCAAGGTCTTGGTAATTCCATTTTTGCATCTATCAAGACTATAGCTCCTAAGCCTTGTACAACATCTTCTAAAGCTAGATGTTGTATTGCAAGGCTATATAGCATAGCTGTTTTGCCTGAACCTGCACCACCACACATTAAACAAGCGCTTTGATTTCTGTCATTTCTAAATTCTAATGAAAATAATCCACCTGGAATAACTCCAGGAACAATTTTTTTGCCAAGGGGTAAATTTTTAAAATCTTTAAATACAGTGTCTGTTTCTATTCCTTTAGCTTGTTTTATATAATCTCTAAGTGGCCATAGCTCTTGTTTAAATTTGACTAAGCTTTTTACTATGACAAATTGAACACAATTATAAATAGAATCTATACCAAAGCCTTTGAATGATGTTACAGTAGGCATTTCAAAGAAAGAAGAGGTATATAAATCTCCATAATCAGGATTAGAATTACTAAATAATGCAGGAATTAGTTTCATTTCATTTACGGCATCCATACATTTAAATTCTTTTTTGGATTGAGATAAATATAAGTTTTTCTTTTCTACAAACCTGAACTGTCCAAGATGTAAAGGAATTTTAACTCTTACTCTAAATGAAGTATCATCTTCTTTTACAAATACTCTAAATGCTAAATCCTCATCTTTCGTGTAAACATCTGCAGACCACAAATTGGCAGTCTGATAATTCATATTTATATTCTCTAATAAAGACTTATTTGACATATTTGCAATATCAAAGGTTTGACCATTTTTAGTTACTTTAGATGGTTCATAAACAGATTCTAATATTTCAATTATTTCTGTATGTAAATTTTTATTTCCAGCTATTAACGTATCATTTGTTACTATATCGTAACCTTGTTTTTTTAACTCAAGAATATAGTCTGTTTTTCTATATTCTTTATTGTTATTAGTAATATCATCCTTTATAGACTCAAACAATTTACACATGTTATCTAATCCTTCTATTGTGTTATCTCCATTTAAGATTTCTTTAATCTTAAAATAAAATTCATCTTCAATAGGATATATAAGTGTAGTGTAATTCTTAGCATATTTTTTTATATCATCTATACTTATATGCTTTTTTAGGAGTTCATCCCAATATAATTTGATTGCACCTTTAGCAAATGAATTTGTTAAAAGCTCATAGTCTTCACTATAGGATAAATCAAATTGTTCATCTTTTAGATTCAATTTAGGATACATATTTTTTAACAAATTAATATATTTAATATCATTTTTTCTAGCATGTAATAATAAATTTGAAACATCACTTTCTGTTGTATCCAATACTTTTATCATAGTACTTATTATAGTATGTCTTGCATCCTCTATATTGCACTTTGAGGTATTCAGTAAATTATATACCTTATTTGATATATAATCTAAATTAGATATGTCCATTTGTACACCTCATTTCTAGTATTAACTTAAATATATATTTTTAAATGTATCAAGCATGTTACTTATTGTTTGCCTTTTTTCTAATAAGGTATAATTTTCTTGTTTAACAAGAACAAAGAATAACTTGTTATGAACTTTATGAATTTTATTCTTATCTTCATAGGCATTGTAGATTTCTATATCGTTTTTTGTATATTTTTTAATTAATGAATTTCTTAAATTCAATATATCTACATGGTAATCTACATATTTTATACCTTCTCTACTAACATAAGATATGAAAGTTAGATTACATGAGCTAAATATTACAGTATAGAGTATAAAATTTAAAAGATTAATAAGCTTCTTTATGCTATTTTTAATATCTGATTTTTTATAATTAGCTTTATAGTTTTCTTTTTTTAAGACTTTATTATACAAAATGTCATTGAAGAAAATAAGTTCTTTTGATAATTCATCTTCATTCATTACTTTTAAGATACTAATTATCTTCTCAATATCAATAGACCTGATATCTTCTAGTGTATTATCATATTTATTGAGTAACATTTTTTTGATGAAACTTGGTGTTAAGTATAGTCCCCATTCAGATTTTTCAATCATAGATAATGTATTTGATATTTTATTCATCGTATTTAGATTCTTATTTATATTATTAATTAATGAAAATATTTTATTTCTGTGTTCATTTAATAGCTTTTTTGTATTATCTAATTCAATATCCTGTAGTTTTTTTTCTTTAAGCTCCTCTTCTTTATTTAATTTTAGAGCTCTAAAGTACTGATACAATTTACCGTTTTCTTTATCCATTGTATACCAACGTTCTCTCATACTTGTGTTCATATACCAGTCATTTTCATGAATTCTCTCCACAACTGTTACAGGATATTTCTTTTTTAATTCTTCAATAAGCAATTTGTCAGGACTTTCTACAGCTCTAATTAAACTTGCAACATTTAATACACTACAATCAACTATAGATATATTATGAAGTCTTACAAATCTTGATTTTAATTTAGATTTTTCTTTAAGTAGCCAACTATTTACATCTACATTCAATAATGCTGCATTATAATTATTTGAACAAAATATAATTTCTTCAATAGAGGAAATTATTCGTTTTGAGGTTAAAACTCTTAAAATAGATGAGTAATTATTATTCTCTAAAAGAAGTAAATCATTATCTATTTTATTACCAAATTTAACGAGTTCACTAATATTTTTATATTTACCTCCTGTTATGTAATATTGAACTAACGCCTGGCTATTTCCTATTATTAATCTTCTTAAATTATTTGGTGTCCAATTATCTATAATTACATTATTTTTTTCATCTATTACTATATTTTTATTTATTTCAGCTTCTAACATCGCATATCTAGTCATTATTATCTAAATCTCCTTTTGTATAACCCTAAAGTATTTAAATATTTTTCTTTTAATCAAATTCATCATCATCATCATACTCATCGTCATCAAATTCATCATCATCAAAGTCATACTCCTCATCATCATCAAATTCTTCTTCATTATCGTATATATCTTGATTATTAGAGTATTTTGAGTTGATACATTTGTTCACAAATATTAATTTATCATCTGGTACAGACTCAAGGACACATTCAAAAATACTTTCTAAAGCTCCACCATATATTTGTTCATCAGAGACATTATTTAAAATAAATGTATCTATACTTATGTATGTATAATCTTCTAAATTTTGTATTTTAACTACTTTTGAATTGATTTCTTTAAAAAACCCTTTTTTTAATTTAAATGTGATAGTTCCCCATTTAAAATCATTGTTTATTTTCCAATCATGAAAAAATATATCTAGCCCTTTTAGTTTTAACATCATACAAGCTCCTTTCAATAAATTACTTACTAATTAAATAAAAAAATTACAAGAAAAATCTTTATAAAAAAATAGACTATATTTTTATAGTCTATTTTTATTTTATTTAAGAAAAATTTTTAATTGGTATATTTAATTTTAATTTTATATCAATAGTAGATTTTTTTAGTGAATTGGAAATTTCTTTTTTTTGTTTTTCATATTTAATATCTGATTCTATATCTTTTTTTATTTCTTCTAATCTAGGATTTTTTTCATCTGTCTTTTTTATTATGAAATAACCAGATGCAGTTTTTATTGGTGCTGGATACACTTCCCCTACATTTAAATCTTCAGAGAATAATGCTTTTTTTAGTTCATCTTGCAAATCATTTTTTGAAAGATATCCTAAGTCGCCATTGGTACTATTAGTTGTTGACTTAGTATCATCATATTTATTATATAAATCTTCAAATTTATCACCATTTTTTAATTTACTAATAATTTCAGTAGCTTTTTTATTTCCTGAATCAGTTATATCTTTTATTAAGATTTTAGAGACTCTTATTTCTTTGTAATTAGACTTATTTTTATTAAAGTATTGATTTAATTCTTCATTGGAAACACTAGATTTATTTGATAAGTATTTGGAAACCAGTAGGTCTTCTTTGAATAATTTTTTTAAATAAGTTTCCTTTAAATCATAGCATTTAAAAAACTCTTTTTTATTCATATTTGTTGAATCTAGCATATTTTTTAGTATTTTATCATAATGAGAGTTTAGTTCTTCATCTGTTACAGTAATTTCTTTCTCTTTATTTATTGTATCTAATAATGATTTGCTTAAAATCATACTATTCAAAGATTCGCTTTCTATAACATCTATGTTATCATTTGTTAGATTTTCCCTATCGCTTATAGGGATACTAAGTGAATATATATCTAAATGTTTTTCTAAATCTTCTCCTAAAATACTTTGTCCATTTATAGTTGCAATAACCTCTTTTGGTTTATACTCTCTCAAGTGATTTATATGTGTAGTTCCTTTTTCAATACCCAGAAAAAAACATAAAAATCCAAAACATAATAAAGATACAAAAAAAGTAATTTTTCTTTTGGTTAGTTTATTCTTCATGATATATTTGCTACTTAATTTATAATCAATTTTATCTACTCAGATTTCAACTTATTTATATAAATTAGCAGCACTCCTTTCCTGAACTGTTTTTAATGATATTGTTTAGAAGCTATATGAATCTTCTTCTTAAATGTCTTTCGTCTATTAAAGATATATTTAAAACTATTATATTAGATACATTTGTTATATCCGTATTATTTTTTATAACCTTCATAATATTGTCGCATCTATCAAAAGAGTTTATCTTATGATTTAAGGATACTTGAATACATCCAAATCCAGTATTGAAACCATTTGTAAAACTGTAACTAATTAGATATTTGTATTTAACCACAATATATATTCTCCATTCTTATACTATTAGTTAAAAGAGTTTATTTTTATTGATTTTATGATGAAGTTAAGTTAATACATATTATTTTCTATTTCTATTAATGTATCTGTTTGTAGAAGGGTGTATGTTACATCTTTTTTTTCTTCTTCATTGTTTAATGAACAGGTGAGAACTTTACACTCATACATTTTATCATTTTCCTTAAAAATCCATTTAGAATTAGTTTTCATTATTGTTATCTTTAATATAGAAAATAATTTTTCTAATGCAGAATCAATCTCTAATCCCTTAAGTATTACTTCTACACTATTATTTATTGATTTAATATAATCATTACTTTTAGCATGAATTCTTAAATTAAAAGATTTTCCTTTATTAATTATGTATTCCTCTCTATAATTTTCTTCTAATAAAACTAGCTCTTTAAAAAAACACAATATAAACACCTCCATCAATAGATATTCTAGTATTCTTATAAAATACTTTTTACATTTAGATAATTAGTTTCTTCTGATATTAATTCAAAAATATAATTCAAGTAATCATTCATATCATCCTTATAAAAAATCTCTGTATGTACTGGTAAAATAGAAAGTTCCAAAGATAGTGTTATAAAATTCTTTATTAATTCTTTCTTACAATCTTCCTTTTCGATAAAATTAAAGATTGTCTTATTATTTATAAATATATTGTAAGCAGATGTTTTTATTTTTGAATTTTGATGCAATAGACGCAATCGTGATATTCCCCACCTATACACTGATAAAGAAATCTCATCTGAATTCTCTTTTTTAGAAAAATATTTTTTATATCCTTTATAGAATTCTCCAGAACTATCAAATAGACCTAATATACCGATTAAGTTATTGTTTTTTTCAATTAAACCTAAATATACTTTTGTTTTATCTTTCATGTTTTGCCCCTTTTTATTTTATTTAAAAATAAACTCTTTTAAGTATTCAAAAAAAACAAAAAAAATTATAACAAAGTTTTTGTTATAATTTTTTTTTGTTTTTTATATTTAACAAATAAATCTATAATTTTATTAT
>NZ_AVHW01000001.1 GCF_000449425.2 Clostridioides difficile CD160 | reverse complement strand
GCAAGTGGATTGGCTGGAGTTGAAAATGCACCAATATTATTGACGAAGAAAAATACGATACTAGACTCAACATTAAAAAGACTTAATAATGTTAAAAAAGTGTATATAATAGGAGGAAATAATTCTATAGGCAGTAAGGTAGAAAGCGTTCTAAAAGAAAAAAATATTGATATTGAAAGAATTGAAGGAAAAGATAGACTTAGTACAAGTTATAAGGTGAGTGAAAAGGTTTTAGAATTAAAAGGTAGTTCAGGTGATGTGTTAGTAGCAAATGGGTTTAAAGGAGAAGCTGATGCTATAAGTGCAGCCTCAGTTGCATTTAAAAATGCGATACCTGTATTACTTACTAATGGCTCAGATATGCCTGAATTCAAAATTAAAGGAAATAAAATATTTGCATTTGGTTCGACAAATACTATGAGTAATCAACTTGTAGAAAAACTAGGGGCAACTAGACTAGGTGGAAGTGATAGATATGAGACTAATAAGAAGATAATCCAACAGTTTTATGGTAATGCCAAAGAATTTTACGTAGCTAGTGGTAGTGACTTAGTTTATCCATTAATTGGTTCAACTCTAGCTAAAAACAAACCAATTGTATTAGTCGAAAATGGAAGTAACAAAAGTATACTTAAAGGTGCGACTAAAATAACAGCAATAGGAAATATTTATGATTCTATAATAAAAGAATGTCTAAATGTAACTAATAATGTAGGTGACACTAATACAGGTGTAGTCAAAAACAATACAGATGAGAAGTATCCTCTCAAAGGAATGTTAGTACAGCTTGGTCTTAACACAACTAATAAGAATGGATGGGATATAAACTATGGAGGAAATGCTCATGGAATTGAACTTCGAGCAGATGGAAAATATTATTATATAAATAAAGGAGATGCAGCAATGGGTGCGTATGCTGCTGCATTAGCAGGTGAAAAATATAATAGTCTGGGCTTTGGAGACCTAGATCCTATAACAATAATAGCAGGTAGAGAAGTAATTTCTTACAAAGAAGCCCAAAAAGAACTAGAAGTAATAAGGAATTTTTTAAATAGTTTTGATTGGAAAAATGCATCTGACTTAGAAAAAGCTACTAGAGCTGGAAAATTGGTATCAGAGGCAAAATATGGTGGTGGAGCAAATGATGTATATGATAATCTTATTGGAAAAAAAGGATTATGTCAAAGTTTTGCAAGTACCTTTCATATATTAACAAGATTAATGGGAATGAATTCACTATATCAGACAGGTATGAATGCAGGTGGTTTACCACATGCTTGGAATTATGTACAAATTGATGGTAAATGGTATGAATTTGATGGGTCTCAGATTTCAAAATTTGAACTTCCATTAGCATTTGATTCTTACAGATTAGAAAATGCGACAAAACAAATGCATAAGTCCTATGATGCTAAGGCATTATCCTTATTAGGATTTAATCAATAAATTATTTTAATTGTCAAGTAATCACTGTTGATTGCTTGACAATTCTATATCATAGATTTAGACAGTATAGAAAATTAGATTATAATATTTTTATAGACTAGAAAAGGATAATAAGATGTATACACAACTTCATGGCTGTGTTTATGCATCTTGCAGTAGAACAAATAATATCTAGGAGGGATTTATATTATGAGAATACACAAAAAATTATTAACCATGGGAATTTCACTGTCGATAGCAATTTCTGCATTCCCAATAGCATCAAATGCACTAAGTTCGATTGATAACATAAAGGGTAGAGACAAGTATGAAACTTCAGCCATTATTGCAGATAAACAGAATTATACTAAAGCAATCCTTATTAATGTGGATAATAGCTTAGCAGATGGTCTATCAGCAAGTGGATTGGCTGGAGTTGAAAATGCACCAATATTATTGACGAAGAAAAATACGATACTAGACTCAACATTAAAAAGACTTAATAATGTTAAAAAAGTGTATATAATAGGAGGAAATAATTCTATAGGCAGTAAGGTAGAAAGCGTTCTAAAAGAAAAAAATATTGATATTGAAAGAATTGAAGGAAAAGATAGACTTAGTACAAGTTATAAGGTGAGTGAAAAGGTTTTAGAATTAAAAGGTAGTTCAGGTGATGTGTTAGTAGCAAATGGGTTTAAAGGAGAAGCTGATGCTATAAGTGCAGCCTCAGTTGCATTTAAAAATGCGATACCTGTATTACTTACTAATGGCTCAGATATGCCTGAATTCAAAATTAAAGGAAATAAAATATTTGCATTTGGTTCGACAAATACTATGAGTAATCAACTTGTAGAAAAACTAGGGGCAACTAGACTAGGTGGAAGTGATAGATATGAGACTAATAAGAAGATAATCCAACAGTTTTATGGTAATACTAAAGAGTTTTACATAGCTAGTGGTAGTGAATTAGTTTATCCATTAATTGGTTCAACTCTAGCTAAAAGCAAACCAGTTGTATTGGTTGAGCATGGAAGTAACAAAAGTATACTTAAAGGTGCGACTAAAATAACAGCAATAGGAAATATTTATGATTCTATAATAAAAGAATGTCTAAATGTAACTAATAATGTAGGTG